>CACWFV010000006.1 GCA_902760315.1 uncultured Bacteroidales bacterium
GTAAACCATGCGAATTACCCGTTACAATTATTCTTTTGAGAACACCCTCTGTGTTGCGACAAATTTAGCTTGTCAATGGCAATCTTTTTGTCCTATTTACCATTTTCGTGACCTCACGAAAATGGTCATCAACGTTGATTCCCAAGGTCTTACACGATTCCAAAGCACGGCCAATGGCCACCACGAAATTCTCCCATCGCACATAGCCTAACACTTGTTGCAACTCACGTGCATACCATACTTCGATAGAGTTTCCTTCATCGTCCTTGATGTCTTTTGCTATCAAGTCGAAGGCAGATTTGTATTGTTGTATTTTCTGTATATCCATAGTCCTTATCCTTAATTCTTTATCTTTGACAATAGGAACTGTTCGTATTCTCTAACCAATAGCTCCTTTATATCAACCTCCAGCAAGTCGGCAATTTTAAGCAGACTTGCGACATCGGGCTGAGAAGAATTAGTACACCACTTGCTTACTGTAGATGGATTAACCCCCATCTGCATTGAGAGCCATCGCGCAGTACGCTTTTTCTCTACCAATACGACTTTCAGTCGGAAGGTAGTGATTTATTTTCAATTGGTTTCTATTTTGCCCAAACAATCTGCTATTTTAGGCCGTATTTTGCTATTTTTAACGACTTTACCTCTATTTTTTTAGCCTTTTAGTTAGTCCGCGAAATGTTAAAAAAAGCACTTTCTACTGCAAAAAACCTGTTTAGTTATTTTTTTGTTGTTCTTTTGCAGCCGTTTATTAAGGATAACAAACTATATGGAAAGATTAAAAACATTGGAGGAGATGCCGGGGGCATTGTCCTACCTTATTGAGAAAGTGGAGAGTCTGGAAAAGACCGCCCAAAGCTTGCTGAACAGGCAAGAAGAGTGTTGTTCACCGCATTGGATGGATGTTGACGAACTATGTGACTATATCCCATCCCACCCTGTCAAACAAATGGTCTATGAAAACATCCTGTAGCCTGCTTACTGCCTCTTTACTGCCTGCCTTCAGGCTCCTTCTACCCATACTCCTGCCATACATCGGTGGCGATTCCACTTAGTCGGCTATTACGCCAAGATCAGAAGACTATTATTCACTAGAAGAATAAGTAACAACACTGAAGGCTCCCCACCCAAGGGAGCTTTAGTATTATTGCTGTGCTTGTATCGCTAAAGAAAAGTGTCACTGTCACGCCTAAAGCACTGTGGACATGTGCGTTAAGCGTGACACTTGTTTTTGGAGCCGTTTGCGGAGTAGTAGGAGTGGACAGAGACGATGGAGCGACGGACAGAGACGCTGAAGTACTGACCAGGCGTTATCCGGAAAAGAGAGCGGAAGGTGTGTCAACCATCCGAAGCAGGCTGACGTACTTGGTGCGACGGCTGTCGAAGATATGTGCGACGGCTGTCGAAGATATGTGCGACGGCCATCGAAAATATGTGCGACGGCCGTCGCACGAAGCAAATATGGGTGATACGGAGATGGGTTAGGGTGATACGGAGACGGGTTAGGGTGATTGGTACTACTAGCATGCTAGTTTTGCAACGTTTTGATTATGAGTGAGTTTTGGTAGTGGTCTGTCTTGTGCGCAGGGAGTTGAAAACCCTATCTCAGCCGAGTTGAAAGGAGACGAAATACAGGTGAGTTAACATTTGTTTTGATTCATTTTGATTCGTTTTGATTTGTTGCGAGAGGCAACAAAAACAAGTGTCACGCTTAACGCTTTGTGTTGCAAATGGTTAGGCGTGACGGTGACGTTTGCGATGTCTGTCATTTCTCTGTAGCTGTGTTACGCTCCAGTTCTTCTTTTAGATATTTGGGCGTAAAACCCCTGGCGCTGTTGGCCACCTCTTGCGGTGTTCCTGTAGTGAGTACGGTGCCACCACCGCGTCCGCCCTCAGGCCCCATGTCGATAATCCAGTCGGCTTGACGTATGACGTCCATGTTGTGTTCGATGATGATGACGGTGTTTCCTCGATCTACCAGTCGACGGATAGCATCCATGAGAATGCGGATGTCCTCGAAGTGCAGACCAGTGGTAGGCTCGTCAAGGATATAGAGTGTTTTGCCTGTATCACGTTTTGAGAGTTCGGCGGCTAACTTAATACGTTGGCTTTCGCCACCGGAGAGGGTGGTGGAGGGCTGTCCCAGTTTGATATAACCAAGTCCTACATCTTGTATGGTCTTAATTTTCTGTAGGATGTTTGGAACATTTTCAAAGAATTCACATGCCTGGTTGATGGTCATGTCGAGCACGTCAGCAATGGACTTGCCCTTAAATCGTACCTCCAATGTTTCTCGGTTATAGCGCTTTCCATGACATTCCTCGCAAGGAACCTGGATGTTGGGCAGGAAGTTCATCTCGATGGTCTTGTAGCCATTGCCTCCACACGTTTCGCAACGTCCTCCCTTGACATTGAACGAGAAGCGGCCCGGCTTGTAGCCGCGAATCTGGGCTTCGGGCAGGTTGACAAACAAGGAGCGAATGTCAGCGAAGACACCCGTATAGGTGGCCGGATTGGAGCGTGGTGTGCGCCCAATGGGTGTCTGGTCGACGTTGACAACCTTGTCGATGTGCTCCATTCCCTCTATGCTGTCGTAGGGCAGCGGCGCCTGCAGCGAGCGGTAGAAATGTTTGGAGAGTATGGGGTAGAGCGTTTCGTTGATGAGTGTAGACTTGCCGGAGCCGCTGACGCCTGTGACGACGGTGAGTTGGCCAAGTGGAAACGAGACATCGATGTTCTTGAGATTGTTGCCGCGACAGCCATGTAGGGTGAGTGTTGTTTGAGGGGTTGAGGCTTGGCCTCTTGTCGTGTGCGTATCGTGGCAGACGGATCCATTCAGGTATTGAGCTGTCAGTGTGTTGCTTTTCAGCATTTCGGCTGGTGTACCTTGGAACACTACCTCGCCGCCTTTGCGTCCGGCACGCGGTCCGATGTCAACAATGTAGTCCGCATTGAGCATCATGTCGCGGTCGTGTTCAACGACGATGACGGTATTACCCAGGTCACGTAGTTCTTTCAGCGACCGGATGAGGCGCTCGTTGTCTCGCTGGTGCAGGCCGATACTGGGCTCGTCGAGGATGTAAAGTACATTGACAAGTTGCGACCCTATTTGAGTTGCTAAACGGATGCGTTGGCTCTCACCACCAGAGAGGCTGGCAGACTGGCGGTTCAGCGACAGATAGTCCAGTCCGACATCGAGTAAGAAGTCCAGTCTGGTACGTATTTCCTTCAATATCTCTGCTGCTATTTTGTGCTGTTGTGCGTCAAGATGGTTTTCCACTTCGTTAAGCCACTGGCGCAGGTCGGTGAGGTCCATTGCCGCCAACTCGGAGATGTTTTTGTTCCATATCTTATATGATAGCGCTTCGCGGTTAAGCCGCTGACCTTTACACTCTGGGCACTGACACTCGGCCAGAAACTGTTCTGCCCACTTTTCAGAGCCCAATGCGGGAGTGCGGCGTGAAGATGTAGCACTATCGTCATCGTCCATGACGGACCGCAGATATTTGATGACACCGTCGTAGTCCACGAAATAGTCGCTGGAGGTGTGAACCAGTTCCTTGTCGATGCGTACAGGTTCGAGGGTTCCGTAGAGTATTTCGTTGAGGGCCTCCTCCGGAATGTCTTCGATAGGAGTCTTCAAGTTGCATTCATAGTTGGCAAGTATGGCGCTAATCTGCCAGAAAATCATCTGGTTCTTGTATTTGCCCAAGGGCACTATGCCCCCCTCATGGATAGAGCGCTTGCGGTTAGGAATGACTTTCGTCAGGTCAATTTCGTTGACATACCCCAGTCCCTTGCATCTTGGACAGGCACCTTGAGGAGAATTAAATGAAAAAGTGTTAGGAGCGGGATCGCTATAGGAAATGCCTGTCGTGGGACACATTAAACGGCGCGAGAAGTGCTTGATGTTGCCCGTTTCGTAATCCATAATCATGACGATGCCTTCGCCTTGCTTCAGGGCTATCTGTATAGACTTTTTCAAACGGTCGTCAGCTCCTTTGACGGACATGCGGTCGATGACGACCTCAATGTCGTGGTTCTTGTAGCGGTCAACCTTCATACCTTGGACGAGTTCCTTTACCTCTCCGTCTATACGAATATGAAGGTACCCCTTGCGGCGCATCGACTCAAACAATTCGCGGTAGTGCCCTTTGCGGCTCTTGACCAGTGGTGCCAGAATGAGAATCTTTTTGTCTGCATAGTCGTGTTCTACCATCTCTATGATTTTCTCTTCCGTGTATTTTACCATTGGCTCTCCCGTAACATAGCTGTAGGCACGGCCGGTACGGGCATAGAGCAGGCGCATGTAGTCGTAAATCTCAGTGGTGGTCCCAACAGTAGAGCGCGGGTTCTTGTTGGTGGTCTTCTGTTCGATACTGATGACGGGCGACAGTCCTGTAATTTTGTCGACGTCGGGGCGTTCCATACCGCCCAGGAAGTTGCGGGCATAGGCCGAGAATGTTTCTATATATCGGCGCTGTCCTTCTGCAAAGATGGTGTCGAAAGCAAGCGACGATTTGCCACTGCCACTGAGTCCGGTAATAACGGTCAGCGAGTTGCGAGGTATTTCGACGTCTATGTTTTTTAAATTATGTACGCGTGCGCCGAATACTTGTATTTTTTCCATGAGTGGATGAAGATGATGGGTTAATGAGCTTAACAATAACCTGTTATTGGTTAGTGCTTTCCGTTGTGTTGAAATTGCGTAGCAAATTGACATCGCGCCGAATGCTATAATCTCTGCCGTCAGCACCGCGAGCCTTGACGTAAACGAAGTAGACACCATCCTTGACGGGATGGCCATTGTAGGTTCCATCCCAACCGCTTTTCTCTGTTGACCAGTCAGTCCATTCATAGAGTTTCTGACCATGACGGTTGAAAATGTACGCGTGGAACTCGATGATGCTCTTGGTGGTAGTCTTTGCTTGGTAGAAGTCGTTAATCTGGTCGTTATTCGGCGAGAAGGCATTAGGCATCTCCAGATGGCTGTCGCTGATGGTGATGGTAATAGACTTTGTCTCTATCGCCTCACCGTCAAGCATCACGTTCAGCGTCACGATGTTCTTTCCAGCATCGGTAAATGTGTACGAGGTGTTTTCCTCGTAGCGTGTAATGTTGATGCCTGCTGAGGTGTTGACGATGTACCACTCAATGGTAGCTGCAGGGTCCAGGCTGGCTGGGTTTGACGTAAATTCGACGTAGAGTGGTGCCTCGGCATCAAAGTTGTCGGTCTCTACCACCTCTACACCTTTCTTGTCGGTGTATGTTGCCTTCAGCGTGATGTCGGCTGCAGCCTTTGATGCAAGCAGACAAAAGGCAAAAAGGGTTAATAATTTACCTATTTTCATAATGTTGTGCGAATATTTGTGCAAAATTACGGAAAAAAGTAGAACTTACGCATCTTTTTTTGTAATTTTGTAGCGTAAAAGTGAAAAATAGCAGTTTATGAAACGATTATTTAGATATTTTTTTCTATTGACAGTGTTTTCATTCGTTGCCGAGGGCGCAATGTCTCAGGTTCCAAAATTCAAGGAACTTCATAAGGTGAAGCGTAAGGAAACCATTTTTGGCATAGCCCGTGACAATGGATTGACCATTGACGAACTAATAGAAGCCAACCCAGAGATGAAAACTCCTGGATATGAACTGCGTAAGGGCGACTATATCAAAATTCCCTTTCCGCCGGCACACCCTGAGATGGAGTCGGTCAACGAGCAACTCCAGATGCCCACCAAGCCGGTCGTCGTTGAGCGCGACATGAGGCAGCGCGAAATCAGGGTTGGCGTGATGCTGCCCCTGCACGATGACAATGGCGACGGACGCCGCATGGTGGAGTACTATCGTGGCGTGCTGATGGCCTGCGACAGTCTGCGTGCCCATGGCATTTCTACCGATGTCCGTGCCTGGAATCTGGCAGAGCATAGTGACGTGCAGCATGTGCTGAACGACCCGAAGGCCGCCGACTGCGACCTCATTATCGGTCCGCTATACACCAAGCAGGTGAAGGCCCTGGGCGACTTTGCCCTGCGGCATGACATCCGCCTGTTAATACCTTTTTCTATCAATTCCAATGAACTCTTCGATAATGCCAATATCTTTCAGGTATTTCAGAATGGAAATCAAACCAATAATAGTTACGTATTCCGCTTTTATCAGCGTTTTAAGGGTAGCCATGTCGTCATCATCGACTGTAACGACTCTACCAGCACCAAAGGCAGTTTTACCACGGTGCTACGGCGAAAACTGGAACAGGAGGGCGCTACTTACTCTATTACAAACCTGAAGTCGAGCGAGGCCAAGTTTAGGCAGAGCTTCTCTCCCGCCAAGCACAATGTGGTGGTGCTGAATACAAGTCGCTCACAAGAGCTGAATGTGGCCTTTGCCAAGCTCAACGGACTGAAGATGACATCTGCCGACTTGCAGATCTCGATGTTCGGATACCCAGAATGGCTCATGTATATCCGTCAGCATTTAGACAATTTCTATAAGTTCGATACCTATATTCCATCGACCTATTATATGAGTCCCTTGTCACACCGTGCCGAGCATTTCAAGAAGAAATATCGGTGGAACTTCCATCAAGATATGCAGCCCTACCATCAGCATTATGCTGTGACAGGCTTTGATCAGGCATACTTCATGATAAAAGGATTGCATATGTATGGTACTCACTTTACCGGTGCCTCCGGAATGGTGGGCTATACTCCCCTTCAGACTCCGCTGCACTTTGAACGCATAGGGAACGGAGGGTTGCAGAACCGGGCCATCTTGTTCGTTCACTATACACCTCAGAACAAGATAGAGACCATTAATTTTTAATGCTGAAAAGTGAATTGTTGCTACCCCACGAATAAAGTGAAAAGTAAAAAAGTGAAAAAACTGTTGTCTCTTAGCCTATTAGCTTTGCTCCCCTTTACAGCTGCAGCTCAGGTAGGTGAATACCGCACCGATTTTGCTATTGGTGGCAGTGCTGGTGTCATGATGAGTAATGTAGGTTTCGTACCCGACGTGCCACAGGGAATGTTGATGGGCTATACGGCCGGACTTTCAGTTCGTTATACTTGTGAGAAGTATTTCAGTAGTATTTGTTCCATCGTGGGTGAGGTAAATATTGCGCAGACGGGGTGGAAAGAAGATATCCGTGATGTCAACGACGAACGAGTATACTATGCTGACGATGCTGCTAAGGTCTCACCGCTGAGCTATGAACGCACATTGACCTATCTGCAGATACCCTTTATGGCCCGTCTAGGGTGGGGGCGAGAGCGCAAGGGCTTGCAGGCGTTTATTCAGGCTGGCCCGCAGATAGGTGTCTATCTGGGTGAGTCGGTCAGGTCCAATATTGATTTGACAAGGAGCGTGGCCAATAGCCGTGCTTCTCAGGTGGTTGCTCAGGACACGTTGTCAGTACAAAATAAGTTTGACTATGGTATCGCTGCCGGTGGTGGCATTGAGTTCTCGGTTCCCAAAGTGGGACATTTCATTTTGGAGGGCCGTTACTACTACGGATTGGGCAACATCTTCAAAAACTCGAAGAGCGACTATTTCGGCAAGTCCAACTATGGACAGATAATTATCAAGGCCACCTACCTCTTCGATATTGTCAGAACAAAAAACTCTAAAATTAAATAACTATGTTTGAAAATCAACCGAAAGGTCTATTTGCGTTGGCACTAGCCAACACTGGCGAGCGCTTTGGTTACTACACCATGCTGGCCGTCTTTGCATTGTTCCTGAGAGCCAACTATGGGCTGACTCCCGGCACTGCCGGCATCATCTACAGTTCGTTCCTCATGTTTGTCTATTTCTTCCCGTTGATTGGCGGCTTTATGGCCGACAAATTCGGTTTTGGCAAGATGGTAACCACGGGTATCATCATCATGTTCCTGGGCTATCTGCTGTTGTCAGTACCCCTGGGCGGCGACAGTTTCGCACTGGCCGTCATGCTGGTGGCACTGGTCAGCATCGGGTTTGGCACCGGCTTGTTTAAGGGTAACCTACAGGTGATGGTTGGCGACCTCTACAATGACCCGAAGTATGCTGAGAAGCGCGATGCAGGTTTCTCCATCTTCTATATGGCTATCAATATTGGCGCTTTGTTTGCACCTACGGCCGCTATCCGCATCATGGAGTGGGCACAGCAGTCGCTGGGTGTCAGCGAGAACGACTCTTACCATTTCGCCTTTGCCGTGGCTTGTGCATCACTCATATTGTCTATCGCTATCTATTATCTATCGCGCAGCACTTTCCGTCATGTGGAAGGTGGCACGAAAAAGAAGGGCGACAGCGTAGAAGTCGATACCCTGACACCGGCAGAAACGAAAGAACGCCTGATAGCACTCATCCTGGTGTTTGGAGTGGTAGCTTTCTTCTGGATGTCATTCCATCAGAACGGTTTGTCGCTGACCTACTTCGCCAACGAATTTACCGAGCAATCAGCTGAGGGCGTTAAGGCTATGGCTTTCAACGTATGGAATCTGGTTGCTATCATCTTTATGGTTTATGCTGCTTTCTCTTTGTTCCAGGGCAAGACGGCTAAGAGCCGTAGCATTGCAGCACTTGTTATTGTTGTCGCTCTAGGCTTCCTCGCCTATAACTATGGCGTATTGGAGGGCAGCGTTGAGGTGAAGGCTCCTATCTTCCAGCAGTTTAATCCCTTCTATGTGGTTGCACTCACCCCCGTTTCACTAGCTATCTTTGGTTGGCTAGCAGCCCGTAATAAAGAGCCCAAAGCACCACGTAAGATTGCTTATGGCATGATTGTGGCTGCTGTGGCTTTCTGTCTGATGCTTTATGCTTCGCTGACGTTGCCTTCGCCTAACGAACAGGCAGCACTGGGCGATGCTGCACCCCGCGTGTCATCTTACTGGCTGATCAGCACCTACCTCATCCTGACCTTTGGCGAACTGCTGCTCTCGCCCATGGGAATTTCGTTTGTGTCGAAGGTAGCACCTCCGAAGTATAAGGGTGCGTGCATGGGTGGCTGGTTTGTGTCTACCGCTATAGGCAACCAACTGGTCATGGTGGGCGGCATCCTGTGGGGCGACCTGCCCTTGTGGTCGGTGTGGGCTGTCTTTGCTGCCCTCTGCGTGCTGGCTGCACTGTTCATGTTCTCCATCATGAAACGCCTGGAGAAAGTTTGCTAACGCAAGGTATATATTGTTTTAAATTTTCCAATCGAACATGTTCTTGAGTTTACTATTGGCGGGTTTTCTAACCTTTGTCGAGTTAAACTGTGAGAACATGTTCGATTGTCGTCACGACTCACTGAAGCAAGACTATGAGTGGTTGCCTGAAGGTAAACGCCACTGGACACCAGCCCGCTATTGGCGCAAACTGAACCATATAGGACAGGAGATACTGTCGTGCCAGGAGGAAGGCGTGCCCGACTTGGTGGCACTGGTAGAGGTGGAAAACGACTCCTGTCTGTTTGACCTGACGCGTCGCTCACTTTTGAGGAATGCAGGCTACGAGTATCTGATGACGGAGTCGCCCGATGAGCGTGGCATCGACGTGGCACTGCTCTACCAGCCCCTGACGTTTCGCCCCATCTGTTACGACTATCTGGACATCCAACCATTGGCGACGATGAACCCTACACGCGACATTCTCTATGTAGAGGGCGAAACACTCAGTGGGGATACACTCCATGTTTTTATAGTGCATGCTCCGAGCCGTTTTGGTGGTGAGAAGCATACACGGGCTAATCGCCAGTTGGTGGCTGACCGTTTGTTGGCTGCCGTTCAGCTGTTGCCTCCAGCGGCGAAAGTCATTATAGCCGGTGATTTCAACGATGACGCTACTGCTCCTGCTTTACGCCATTTAGAGAATAGTGGTTTGCACAACGTGACGGCCACGGCTACTGGTTCACAAGGTGCTAAGGGAACCTATCGCTATCAGGGCTTTTGGCAGAGCATCGACCACATCTTCGTCAGTCGTTCGTTGACTGGGCATGTGAAGCGTGCCTTTATTCACGATGCTCCCTTTCTGCTGGAAGAAGACAAAAAGTACGGAGGAGTAAAGCCCTTCCGTACTTTTAATGGTTATCGTTATCAGCGTGGCTTCAGCGACCACCTGCCGTTGGTGGTGCGCTTTAGTTTTTAGAATGCTGGCATGTTGGCGGCATGCTGTTGCTTGACGGCCACACACTCCATCTCGATGAGCCATCCCTCACGGCACACTGGGGCATGTACGATGATGCGTGGGTGCTGGGGAAAACGTTCGTCAAACAGGTGGCAGACCGTTGAATAGTCGGCTATGTCGCGCAGATAGACAATCATCATTCCTACGTCCTCAAATCCACAATCAGCCTCATGGAGCAGTGCCTCCACATTGTCCCACATGCGGTGAGCCTGTTTTACGATGTCCTTCGGGTGTTCTATCTGTCCTTTGTTGTTGATGCTGGCCGTACCTGAGATGATAACATGTCGCCGGTCCTGATAGTCGATGTAGGTGCCGCGCTCGAAACTGACGCCATAGTCGCTCGTGCGGTTCAGATGGGTGGGAGCATACAAGTAATGTACCTGTTCTTTCTTAATGCCGGCAATGGCATAGTTGTCCATTTGCGTCATGACCTTCGCGTTGTGTGCTCGCCCGCCAATACCTGTTGATGCTATGTAGTGGGTGTCTTCAGTCAGTCCCTGGGTGAAAAATACCTTATTGCGGGCAGCAACAACACCGGCGTAGTTAACATCGACATCGTTGACGAAAAGCCACGTACGCATGCAGTTGTCAGCCAGCGTACAGCCTTCCTGCGCCAGTTGCATGACATATTCGTTAAAGAGCAGCCGTGTCTGGTATTCAGAATTCTGGGCCGTATTATGCGCTGAGGCATTCCACAGGTGGCGGAACTGGCCATGACCAACTTCGTAGAGTCCGCTCTCCAATTGTCGGCTACTGACGTTTGTCAGCAGATAAACCCATAGCCCAATCTTCGAACCGTCCAGCGGTGGCTGTCCGATGATGCTCTTGGCACAATCACTGCTGTCGGCCAACAGCACGGCATCGGCTTGGTTGGCAACGTCGCTCAGGAAATAGCGCTTTATGACAGCGGTGGCACCATTAAGTTCGCTAGTTTTCAGTTGCTCGTAGCTGTCGAGTACGGCGTCCAGCTGTTGCTGGAAGTTCAGTTCGCCAGCTTTGGCATGAATGATGAGATGGTATTCTGTTACTTCACCCTCACAGGTAAAGCAGAACAGTTCTGTTCGGGTGTTTTCTGTCGTGATAGTTTTTTTTATATTCATTGTAATAGATTATTGTACATGTGTTTTCTAAAATGATAATGTCTTCATGCCGCTATCTGTTGCGCATCCCGTTAGCAGCATGGTACATACTGCTAACGGGATGGCGGACAGTCGGTGAACGATCCTCGTCATGTTTTTGTTCATAGGTTAGTAATAGGTTCTTGGGGTGTCGTGAATGATAGGCGTTACTGGATGTTCGGTTCTTCCAATCCCAGTCCTTTTTTCTTGTCGACTGCTTTCAAAATAAAGCCTAGGACAAGAGCTGCCACGCCCAAACAGGCCAGCATGACCAATGGTGCGGTGTAGTTCAGCTCTGTGGCACTGACCCCTGCGGGGTTGGTAGCGTCAAGTACCTTACCAATGAGTAAGGGGAACAGCCAAAGACCTATGTTCTGAATCCAGAAGATGAGCGCATAGGCAGAACCTATCACCTTTGCGTCAACCAGTTTGGGTACTGAAGGCCACAAAGATGCCGGAACCAATGAGAATGATGCGCCCAGCACCAAGATGGTTGCGTAAGCCACGATGACACCGCCCACTACGCTGTCTTTGAACAGAGGTAGCACGAAGGCAAAGGTGAGGTGGCAGCCAATGAGCAGCAGAGAGCCCAGGATGAGCATGGATACTGCTTTGCCGTGGTTGTCCATATAGTTGCCGAGAATGGGGGTAATGAGTACGGCCAGCAGGGGGAATACGGCAAAGATGCTCTCTGCCGTCTGGCGCATGAAGCCCATGTAGCAATAGGTGATGAGTGCCAGTACCGAGATGCCAAGCAGCGTATAGCGCAGGTTGGCCTTCTTCTGGAAGTTAGAGGCAAAACCGGTGGCAGCCACTAAGAGCATGATGACATACTGCACAATGATTACCGACGGACTGGCCCAGAATGAGTCTCCGGCGGGCTCTGTCAGCGTCAGGTTACACTGTAGCATGTTGACGGCATATTTCTGGAAGGGGAAAATGGCTGAGTAGTAGAGCACGCAAAGCAGCGCAACAAGCCAGAAGCCACTGTCGGAGAGAATCTTGCCAATGTCTGAAACCTTGAACGGGTCGTCCTTCTCTTCGGCCTCGCCGGTCTGTGCGTCCAACTTCTGGTCCATGAAGAAGTAGACGATGGTCATGATCAGCGCGATGCACATCAGCACCACACCGAAAGCCACTGAACGGCTGACGCTGATCTCGCCGCCCAGACGGGCAAAGAAGGGCGAGAAAATCATGCAGGTGGCGACGCCCAGTCGGGCCAGTGCCATCTCGGAGCCCATGGCCAGCGCCATCTCACGCCCCTTGAACCACTTCACGATACCGCGGCTGACGGTGATGCCAGCCATCTCGCAGCCACAGCCGAAAACCATGAAGCCGCAGGCGGCAAACTTGGCCGAGGCAGGCATGCCCTGATAGAAGGGACTGACGCCCAACTCGTCGAACAATGGTATGTAGTTCAGGTTGTTGTTGAACCACTGCTCTAGTCCGCTGCCCATGAAACCTTCGCTGACAGCGTACCACTTAATGCAAGCACCAATGAACATGACAGCAGCAGAGAGTACCATTGTGAAGCGTACGCCCATCTTGTCGAGAATGATGCCGGCGAAGATGAGGAAGAAGGCAAAGACGTTGAGGAATACCTCTGCGCCCTGCATGGTGCCAAAGGCTGTTGAGTCCCAACCGCGGGTCTCCTGCATGAGGTCCTTGATGGGCGAGAGAATGTCCATGAAGATATAGCTGCAGAACATGGCCAGCGCCAGCAGCAGCAGGGCGGTCCAGCGCATGGCGGCGCTGTCGCGAAGTGTTTTTTGAATTGCTTGTGTCATTATTGTTGTTTCGTTGATTCGTTGATTCGGTATTTCGGTATTTCGTTATTTCTTCAGCCACTTGTCCAGGAAGTCAAAGAATGTGCGCTGCCACAGAATGCCGTTCTGGGGCTTCAGCACCCAATGGTTCTCGTCGGGGAAGATGAGCAGTTCGGCAGGGATGCCCTGCATGCGTGCAGCATTGAAGGCCGACATGCCTTGCGTGTAGTTGATGCGGTAGTCCTTCTCGCCGTGAATGCAGAGGATGGGCGTGTCCCACTTGCCTACCATTTTGTGGGGAGAGTCGTGATAGGTCTGCTTGGCACGGGGCATCTGCGGACGGTGCCAGTAGGCTTCATCGTACTCCCAGTTGGAGAACCAGTTCTCCTCGGTTTCTGTGTACATGGCGGCCAGGTTGAAGGCACCATCGTGAGCAATGAAAGCCTTGAAGCGCTTCTCGTGGATGCCGGCCAGATAGTAGACGCTGAAACCACCAAACGATGCTCCGACGGCACCCAGGCGGTCGCGGTCTACAAAGGGCAGCGAGTCGGCGGCAAAGTCGATGGCCGACAGGTAATCCTTCATGCACTGGCCTGTCCAGTCGCCACTGATTTCTTCTTTCCACTCCTGTCCGAAGCCGGGCAGTCCGTGGCGGTTAGGAGCCACGACGACGTAGCCGTTGGCAGCCATGATCTGGAAGTTCCAGCGGTATGACCAGAACTGAGAAACGGGCGACTGCGGACCTCCCTCGCAGAAAAGCAGGGTGGGGTACTTCTTGCCTTCCTCGTAGTTGGCAGGCAGCATTACCCATACCAGCTCTTTCTTGCCGTCGGTAGTGGGTACCCAGTACTGCTGCATCTTGCCGAAGGTCAGTTGGTCCATGATGTGCTTGTTCTCGCAGGTAATCTGTTCTACCTTGGTGGGTTGCTTTTTCTGGGCGGGCGTCACCATATAGATGTCGGTAGGCGCCGACAGACTCTGGCGGGTGGCCAGTATGCGCTGACCATTGTTAGCCATCTGCAATCCGGTCCAGTCAGCCCAGTCGTTGGTGAGCTGGTATACTTCGCGCTTCTGGCTGACCATATACATGTTACTGCAGCCATGCCATACACTGATGAAGTAGAATAATGGGTCGGTGGTCTTAACCTTCTTGTTGGTTTGGGCGGGAGCCCAGCAGAAGGCGTCAACGTCGCTCTTCCAATTCAGATACCATTTGGAACCGTCAACCAAAGAGCAGACACACAGCCTGTTGAGATCGGCCTCGTAGCCGTCGCGTTCCATGGACAGCCATGCCACGTACTTGCCGTCAGGCGAGAACTGCGGGTTTTGGTCGTAGCCTACGTTGTTCTTCAGGTTCTCCTTGGCATTGACTGACTGGATGGCCAGTGTGCGTGTGGGGTCTACTGCCGGTGCCTTGTAGTCTGCTGGTTTGCAGAGGTTGAGTGTGGTGCGGGTGCTGACATCGTAGAGGTAGATGTCAGAGTCGGTAGAGATGGAGTACTCCAGACCCGTCTTCTTGCGGCAGGTGTAGGCGATGGTTTTCGAGTCAGGACTCCACGCCAACTGCTCCATACCGCCAAAGGGCTCCATGGGGCATTCGTAGGGCTCTCCCTCCAGCAGGTCGGTTGCAGTGGTACCGATGGTACCCCCGTCGGTTACCGTATAGACAAAGGGGTGCTGGATGGTCTCCACATAGTGGTCCCAATGACGGTACATTAGGTCAGTCACGCGGCGACCGGTAGCCTTGGGCAGGTCAGCAGGATTTTGCTTGATAACCTCGTGAAAGGGCAACGACTTCAGAATGATGACCTTCTTGCGGTCGGGGGAGAACTGGAAGCCCTCCACCTTGCCGTCTGTTTTAGACAATTGGCGACGGTCGCTGCCGTCCAGCTTCATGGCCCATATCTCACCATCACTGATGTAAGCCATCGTTTCGTTGTCCAGCCACTGCGGGTCGGTCTCGTTCTTGGCGCTTTTGGTCAGCAACTGTTGGCCGCTGCCGTCGGCGTTTATCATGTATAATACTTGATGGCTCTTGTTCTGCTTTACACTGTAGTAGCCCACTTGATAAACTATATGGCTGCCATCGGGCGATGCCTGACAACTGCCGATGCGTCCCATGGCCCACAGTGCCTCAGGGGTCATCATCCGACTACTGAGATGGATATTACTTTTTCCAATCACTTGTGTTTCTTGTGCTTTTGTGCTGCCCAGCAAGGTAAGTGCCATGACAGCCAGTGTTATCGTTCTTTTCATGCTTAGTTACAATTTGCATGCAAAGGTACGAAAAGTCAGCCAAAATGCAAAGGGAAAACCGTATTTTCTTTTCAATCCTGACTAAATGTGAAGACCCGTATGTGAAGATCCGCCACATCTATAGGGATGCCGGGTCTCTAATTCACGCTGACGACAATTTCAGTGAGCTGTGTTGCGTAGTGCCAGATTGTAGTTATAGTATTTTTTGTTGCCGGTAATGTCTTCTAAGACCTTGATGAAGGGTGGAAAGTTTACATTCTCCTGCTGTGCCACACCTTTAGTTTGCAGCATCATGAGATTGTCGACAGGAGTATGGAAGAAGTCTATTTCGAAGTATTGACCACGCCAGATAAACGAGCGACGCGTCTTACGGATGGTGCAACGGTAGGGGTCAGCCTGCTGTAAGAGTGACTCATAGAGTGCATTGCTGACCTGGCGCTCAGTTTCCACCACCTCGGTGGGCGATACATGTTTTTTAGTTTTGTGTACATTAACCACCTCTCCTCCCCATGAGCGGCGGCGCAGGCGTACCTCTATGCCAGGGTCTGCTACGAGGTAAGTCTGTGTAATTTCGCTCTCAATGCACTCTGGCAGTTCACCGGTAAGTTCAATGAGGTAGACGCGTTCCTCTTCAACGGGCAGTGGCAACCCCAGCACGTTTGATATCTCCAGAAGAACGCGGTTCAGTTTTGCATCAAAGTCGTCGTGGTTGTTGATAACGCGCAAATGTGGATGCCCTGTCCAGGCTTTGTTGACCTTTTTGTCCAGGTCACGGGCTATCTGCAGACCCTCCTCGTTGGCTTGCTCGTAACGGGTGGAGTTGGTTGCTGTGGTATAGTATTGCTCCGCACCGTCGGCAGCACTTACCAAGTGGAGTACTGCGTCGTAGCGCTCTCGTAGCTCATTAGGAGTGGTGCCGCACTTCTGACATAGTTCTGTCCACATTTCCGGCGAAATGTAGGCCGAAATGTCGAGCGTTCCGCGGTCACAGATAACGACGGTGGGCTTAGTGCACGTCTCGGCCAGTCGCATAAACGAGTCCTCCAGAGCTAGCTGTGTCTGCAGTATGGCCAGTTCTCCTTCATAGTAGAGCTTCGGGTTAGGCGTCAAGTAACTCCATCCGCCCTGACTATACATCGTGGGAACTTCGGGCACGGTAAACACCTTGAAACCCAGGTTAGAGAAATACTCGATGATACGCACCAACGCGGTAGTTTTTCCTGCACACGGTCCGCCTGTCAGTACTATTCGCTTAACGTTATTCATTGTCTTTGTATTTTTTTTGGCTGTAAAGGTACAAAATTTTTGGAAAATATTGTATCTTTGTACCCAAAAAATAATCGTCAAGTATGAAAAGGAATATTATCATGGCATTAGCAACGATGACTACCATGGCTGTCGAGGCTCAGGGGTTGGTCTATCCTGAGGCCGTTAAAGATAACACCGTAGATGAATATTTTGGAACCAAGGTCAGTGACCCTTATCGTTGGCTGGAAGATGACCGCTCGGCACGTACCACAGCGTGGGTAGAAGCTGAGAATCGG
This sequence comes from uncultured Bacteroidales bacterium, assembly GCA_902760315.1. Lineage (GTDB taxonomy): Bacteria > Bacteroidota > Bacteroidia > Bacteroidales > Bacteroidaceae > Prevotella. Next base: position 16,831 of record CACWFV010000006.1, read on the forward strand.
GTTACCAATGACTTTCTGAGTCGCATTCCTTTTCGCCAGAAAGTATTGAAGCGACTGACGGAGTTGGCCAACTACGAAAAAATCGGTGCTCCGCGCAAGCGTCATGGTAAGTGGTATTTCTATAAGAATGACGGACTACAGAACCAGAGCGTGCTGTACCAGATGGACAAGTTGGGTGGTACTCCTCATGTCTTTTTGGATCCCAATGCGTTGAGCCCGGATGGTACGGTGGCCTTGAAGGGTGTCTACTTCTCGAACAACGGCAAGTGGGTTGCCTATGCCATTTCGCGTTCTGGCAGCGACTGGCAGGAATTTTACGTGATAGACTTGCAGACCGGTCGGCTGACTGATGATCATATTGAGTGGGCAAAGTTTAGTGGAGCTGCATGGTATGGTGACGGCTTCTATTATTCCGCATACGACCGTCCGCGTCAGGGCAAGGAATACTCGAATGTCAACTCTGGCCACAAGATTTACTTCCATCGCATGGGCACCCCCCAGTCTGCTGATGTGCTTTTTTACCATAATCCTACGCAACCTAAGCAGTTTTATGATGTCAGTGTCAACGAAGACGAAACCGTGATGTATCTCTTTGAGAGTGGCGCCGGGGCAGGCAACAACCTTTATGTGCGCGACCTTCGACAGCCTGACTCGCAGTTTGTACAGATGACTGACAATATGGACTATCAATATATGCCGGTCTACGACGAGGGCGGGAAGCTTTATATATATACTAATTATGGTGCTCCCAAGGGTCGTGTCATGACCGCCAACCTCCGCAGTCCTGGCATCAGCGAATGGCAGGAGTTGGTGGCCGAGCAGTCCGACATGCTAAATGGTGTCGACGTCATCAACCGCCATTTTATTCTGAACTATTCCCAAAACGCTAGCGACCACGCCTTTGTCTACGGTTTGGATGGTCGTCTGAAACACGAAGTCCAGTTGCCTATGGTTGGCAGCGTTGGTTTTACAGGCGACGAGAAAGGGCAGGAGTGCTTCTATACCTTTACGTCGTTTACCATGCCTGGTACCATCTATCGCTACGACATCGAGAAAAATGAGAGTACGCTTTACCGGCAACCAAGTGTCAAGTTCCGTCAGCAAGACTATGAGAGCAGACAGTTGTTCTTCCACAGTAAGGATGGTACACGCGTACCTATGTTTGTTACATATAAGAAAGGGTTGAAACGTAATGGTAAGAATCCAGTCTATCTCTATGGTTATGGTGGCTTCAATATTGCGTTAGGTCCAGGCTTTTCGGCCATGCGCATACCCTTTTTGGAGCAAGGAGGCATCTATGCGCAGGTTAACCTGCGTGGAGGTAGCGAGTATGGCGAGGAATGGCATCTTGCCGGTACCAAACAGCAGAAACAGAATGTCTTCGACGACTTCATTGCGGCTGCCGAGTATCTCATCAGCGAGGGCTATACCACACCAGATCGCCTGGCCATAGTCGGTGGCTCGAATGGCGGTTTGCTTGTCGGTGCGTGCATGACCCAGCGTCCCGACCTTTTCCGTGTTGCCGTACCGCAGGTGGGCGTGATGGACATGTTACGCTACCATAAGTTTACCATTGGCTGGAATTGGGCTAGTGACTATGGCACTAGCGAGGATTCCAAAGAAATGTTTGAATATCTGAAAGGCTACTCGCCCCTGCACAATCTGAAACCGGGGACGGTCTATCCTGCCACCTTGGTTACCACAGCCGATCATGACGACCGTGTGGTGCCGGCTCACTCGTTTAAGTTTGCTGCCACCCTGCAGGAGTGTCAGACAGTGTCCCAACGGCAGCAACGTACATCGTTGCCCCCCACCATCATTCGCATAGACACCAAAGCCGGTCATGGTGGTGGAAAACCATTGGCTAAGGTGCTGGAGGAACAGGCCGACATCTATTCTTTCATTCTCTATAACATGGGTTTGAAGTGGAAGTAGCCATCGGCACTATCTTGACGGAACTGGAAGTATCCACATTTTACGACAGATGATGAATAAAAGGAAAGTTGCATTGACATTGTCCAGTGGTGGTGCCAGAGGTCTGGCCCATATCGGAGCCATCGAAGAATTGGAGTCTCAGGGCTATCAGGTGACTTCAATAGCCGGGTGCTCCATGGGGGCACTGATTGGTGGCGTCTATGCAGCTGGTAAGCTAAAGGAGTTTCGCGACTGGATGAAGACCATTGACCGCAAGAAGATGCTTGAGCTGACTGACTTCTCATTTAGTCTGGATCATCTCGTTAAGGGTACGCGCATCATTGAGGCCATCATGGAGTTTGTACCCGATGTGGCCATTGAGGACATGCCCATTCCTTACTGTTGTGTAGCCACCGACTGGAAAGCCGGTCGCGAAGTTGTGTTCGACAGTGGCAGCCTCTTCGAGGCCATACGTGCCAGCATATCGCTTCCCACTTTCTATGAACCAGTTCAGAAGGATGGCATGATTTTGATTGACGGTGGTGTGGTGAACCCTATTCCTTTGAATCGCGTAAAGCGTCAGAATGACGATATCCTGATGGGTGTTGACGTCAGTGGTCACGACTATAAGTCACAGAACGTTAACCACTTTAATTACTACACTGTGCTTTCACGCACTAGTTCGTTGATGATTCGGCAGAACTCTATTCTCATGACACAGTTGACCAAACCTGATATACTCGTTGACATTCAGATGAGCCGTTATGGTGGTTTTGACTATGACAAGTCAGAGAAGTTAATAGCCATTGGCAGGCAGAAAACACAGCAGGCCATTGCTAAATATGAGGGTAACGTATTAAAAGAATAAAAAAATCAAGGAAAGTTGCTGTTATATCAAAGATTATTTGTAACTTTGCATCCGCAAACTAAAGGATAGGGGCATAGCCCAGTTGGTTTAGAGCGCTGCAGTCACATTGCAGAGGTCCCCGGTTCGAGCCCGGGTGTCCCTACCAAAATGAAAAAGAGACCTTCATCGGAAGGTCTCTTTTCTCTTTGTTCCTTTTTGAAGTTTCAAAGCTATGAAATTTCAGTGTCTCAACGTTTTGACTTTTCAATGCTTACTTGGCGTAGGCCACAGAGCGAGTCTCGCGGATGACAGTAATCTTCACCTGTCCAGGATATGTCATCTCGTTCTGAATCTTCGATGCAATTTGACCTGAGAGTGCCTCTGTCTCAGCGTCGTCCATCTTGTCTGCTCCAACAATGACACGCAACTCACGACCAGCCTGTATAGCATAGGTCTTAGTGACGCCGGGGTATGACATGGCGATGGCCTCTAGGTCGTTCAGGCGCTTGATGTAGGCCTCTACAATCTCGCGACGAGCACCGGGACGGGCACCGCTAATGGCGTCGCAAATCTGCACGATGGGAGCCAACAGCGTCTGCATTTCCATCTCGTCGTGGTGTGCGCCAATAGCGTTGCAGATGTCGGGCTTCTCCTTATACTTCTCTGCAATCTTGGCACCATAAATGGCGTGTGGATCGTCAGTATCCTCGTCGGGCACTTTGCCGATGTCGTGCAACAATCCGGCACGTTTGGCCTTCTTTGGATTTAGTCCCAGTTCGGCAGCCATCACCGCACAGAGGTTAGCTGTTTCACGGGCGTGCTGGAGTAGGTTCTGACCATAACTGGAGCGGTACTTCATCTTACCAATGATACGGATGAGTTCAGGGTGCAAACCGTGAATACCCAAGTCTATGGCAGTACGCTTACCAGTCTCAATGATTTCGTTTTCCAATTGTTTCTTTACCTTGGCCACAACCTCTTCGATGCGAGCGGGGTGTATGCGACCATCGGCTACTAGCTGGTGCAGGGCCAGTCGGCATGTCTCTCGGCGCACGGGGTCGAATGCCGAAATGACGATAGCTTCCGGAGTGTCGTCTACAACGATTTCCACACCGCAGGCAGCTTCCAAGGCTCTGATGTTACGACCTTCACGGCCAATAACGCGTCCTTTTACGTCGTCGTTGTCTATGTGGAATACACTCACTGAGTTTTCTACGGCCGTTTCCGTGGCTACACGCTGTATTGTCTGTATGACTATCTTCTTGGCTTGTGCATTGGCGTTCAACTTTGCCTCGTCCATGATTTCGTTGATGTAGGCCTGGGCATCGGTTTTGGCCTCGTCCTTCAGCGACTCTACCAGGCGTGCCTTTGCTTCTTCGGCACTGAGACCGGAGAGTTCTTCCAGTTTGGCTCGTTCCTGCAACTGCATTTTCTCCAGTTCCTCCTGTTTCAGGATCAGCAGTTTTTTCTCGTTGTCTATGCGAGTCTGCTGGTTGTCCAATTCGTTTTTCCGTCTTCCCAGTTCTTCCTGACGCTGGTTCAGCGAAATCTCGCGCTGCTTCAACTTGTTCTCGTTTTGCTGGATGTGCTGGTTGCGTTGTTGTACTTCTTTTTCCAGTTCTGCCTTCTTGTTCAGGAATTTTTCCTTCACTTCTAGCAGTTTCTTCTCCTTAATGACTTCTGCCTCTTTTGTGGCAGCATCAACCATCTCATTATATTTCCCCTTGATGACAAAGCGGAAAACCAAAAAGCCACACACACCTCCCAGTACGAGGGCAGCGGTAATGGCAATAATCGCAACAATAATGTTCATAAATCTAATTTATATATATGTAGTGTTAATGTTCTTTTAGCGCTTCTTCCATTTCGGCAGTCAGTCTGGCCAGAACATTATCATAGGGTTCAGTATCGTTCTTTGCATGCTCCTTCTGATACATTAGCGCCACGTCTATGAGTGTCATCAGCGCTATCGTATGGTCACTTTTGCGCCCCTTAAACACCTGTGCATAGGCGTTGTAGCGCTCGGTGATGAGCTTTGCTGCCGCACGGTAGTACTCTTCTTCATCGCGTTTGACGTCGACTCCAATCTCTTCGTCGTACACGTGCAGCGTGATATGTAATTTGTCCTTGTCTTGTTCTGCCATGGCTTGTTTCTCCTTGAGTTACTGGTTCTCACCGCTAAGGATGTCAATGCACTTGTTTACTTTACGGATGAGTCTTGCCAATCGTTCCTTGGCCCCCTCCAGGTTGCCGTCGGTTATCTCAATCATTTTTGCCATCTTGAGTGATTCGTAGTCTGACTGCTGCTGATCCAGTTTCTCCTGCAGCTGTTTCACCGTCTTCTCGTTGTTTTCCAACATCTGATAGAGTTCTCCGTTTTCCTTCTTCAGTTCCTGGAAACGGAGTATCATCTGGCGCAGACGGGTTTCAAAAGTTGCTAAGGTCTTCTCGTTAGCAGTCATACTCTCTTCACTTTATCCTACAAAGGTAGGAAATTATCATTGACAAAAGGCAATAGTCAATTGAGAATTATTTTTTTTTAACGTTATTCCTTTGGTTTCGGTTCTTTTTTTGCCAGCATGACAATGCGGAAGACGAAGTCCGTCACCCACTGTTGCGAGAATCCCAGTTTCTGATCATACTGTCTGATACCCACCACAGCCTTCATAACGCTAGGGTCGCTGAAGTCATTCTTTGTGAAGATATCGTTCACCGTTTTCTCTGTCATGGTACGTATAGCACTCTTAAAGAAACTGGGCAGTCTGAGTTTGAATTTCATGAGGTTGCCTGTCAGCATCAGTAGATCCTGCGAAAAACCTGAGAACTGGTACATGTAGGTTTGGATGTCCTGTGGCTTCTTGCAGCGTTTGCGAATGCTCTGCTCTATCTCCTTTGTAAAGTTGTCATCCATCTGGTAGAGGTCCTTCAACATCTTCTTGCAGCGCGACTTCTCGGCCAGTCCCAGTCTGTTGTTTTGTGTGGGCACCTTCAGCGTTGCTTTAAATGTGCGTAGGTCGGGCAGTGCTGCCAGGTTGCTGATGCCCAGGTCTGATGCCATTACTGCCTGAAAATATACTCTAATAAGCGTCATGAAGTCCTCCATGCCGCCCACTTTCTGTTCCTCCTTTTGTTTACCGAAAATTTTATTCAAAAATGCCATAATAATCTATTTATTCGTCAATTCGTTTGCAAAATTACAAAAAAATCTCCATTCTCCATGCAACGCTCCACATTTTTTGGGGAAATGAGCTACCAATTCTCAATTATTTCGTATATTTGCACCAACAAAATCGTATTAAAACTATGAAAGGTATCGTTCTTGCAGGTGGTAGCGGCACGCGTCTCTATCCCATCACCAAAGGAGTGTCGAAACAGTTGATTCCCATTTTCGACAAACCCATGATTTATTATCCCATTTCGACACTCATGCTGGCTGGCATTCGCGAAATACTTATTATCTCCACCCCTTACGACCTGCCCTCCTTCCGGCGCTTGTTAGGCGACGGCAGCGACTTGGGTGTTCGCTTTGCGTATGCCGAACAGCCCTCTCCTGACGGACTGGCCCAGGCCTTCATCATCGGTCAGGAGTTTATTGGTCAAGATTGTGCTTGCCTTGTTTTGGGCGACAACATCTTCTACGGCTCCGGTTTTACGGGCATGTTGAAGCAGGCCGTGAAGAATGCCGAACAGGATGGCCGCGCCACTGTCTTTGGCTACTACGTCAACGACCCTGAGCGCTATGGTGTGGCCGAGTTTGATGCCAACGGCAACTGCCTCTCCATCGAGGAAAAGCCCCAGAATCCCAAATCCAACTATGCCGTCGTAGGTCTCTACTTCTATCCTAACAGTGTTGTCGACATTGCCAAGCGCATCAAACCCTCGGCTCGTGGCGAACTGGAAATCACCACTGTCAATCAGCGTTATCTGGAAGACCAGGACCTGCTGGTACAGACATTGCAGCGTGGCTTTGCCTGGCTTGATACTGGCACCCACGACTCCCTTTCAGAAGCTTCCACCTTCATCGAGGTTATTGAGAAGCGCCAAGGCCTAAAGGTGGCCTGTTTGGAGGAGATTGCCTACAAGCAAGGCTGGATTAGTAGAGAACAGCTCCGCCGTCTGGCTGAACCTATGGCCAAAAACGATTACGGCCGTTATCTGCTACGCTTGTCCGAGGGACAGTAACACGTTCATGTCTTTTCAATTCATCAACGCCACAACAAAACATAAGTAACTATATATGGCGACAGTAGACGACAAGAAAGTCATTTTTTCGATGGTAGGCGTGAGCAAGACCATCCAGCAAAACCAGAAACAAGTGCTCAAGAACATCTATCTCAGCTTCTTTTATGGAGCCAAGATAGGTATCATCGGTTTGAATGGTGCGGGTAAGTCAACGCTGATGAAGATTATTGCCGGACTCGACCAGCAGTATCAGGGCAACGTCGTGTGGGCGCCGGGCTATACGGTAGGCTATCTGCCTCAGGATCCACCACTCAACGATGAGAAAACCGTCAAGGAGAACGTGATGGAGGGCGTGCAGCACGTGTACGATGCCCTTGCTGAATATGACGCTATCAACGTGAAGTTCGGACAGCCTGAATATTACGAAGATCCCGACAAGATGGACCAATTGATGCAACGCCAGGCCGAACTGCAGGACATCATCGACGCTACTGATGCCTGGAACATGGACTCTAAGCTGGACCGTGCCATGGCTGCCCTGAACTGTCCGCCGGCCGACTGGTCGGTCAAGACGCTCAGCGGTGGCGAGCGTCGCCGTGTGGCTCTCTGCCGCCTGTTGTTGCAGAAACCAGACGTGCTGTTGCTCGACGAGCCTACCAACCATCTGGACGCTGAGTCGATAGACTGGTTGGAGCAACATCTGCAACAATACGAGGGCACCGTCATTGCCGTCACCCACGACCGCTACTTCCTCGACGACGTGGCAGAGTGGATTCTGGAATTGGATCGGGGTGAGGGCATTCCCTGGAAGGGCAACTACAGCAGCTGGCTGGAGCAGAAGTCGCAGCGGTTGGCTCAGGAAGAAAAACAGGCCTCTAAGCGCCGAAAGACGCTGGAACGCGAGTTGGAGTGGGTGCGCATGGCTCCCAAGGCTCGCCACGCCAAGGGTAAGGCCCGTCTGAACTCCTATGAGTCCATGCTTAACGAAGAACAGAAACAAAAGGAGGAGAAACTCGAAATTTTCATCCCCAACGGTCCTCGCTTGGGCAATAAGGTTATTGAAGCCGAGCATGTGGCGAAGTCATATCCTGAGAAGACACTCTTCACCGACTTGAACTTCATGCTCCCGCCTAATGGAATCGTGGGTGTCATTGGTCCCAATGGTGCCGGCAAGACCACCCTTTTCCGGCTAATTATGGGTTTGGAGCAGGCCGATGCCGGCTCCTTCAGCGTGGGCGAGACCGTTAAGCTTTCTTACGTCGACCAGCAACACAAGGACATAGACCCCCAGAAGTCGGTCTACGAGGTCGTCAGCCAGGGCAATGAGACCATCCGCATGGGTGGCAAGGACATCAACGTCCGCGCCTACTTGAGCCGTTTCAATTTCAGCGGAGCTGACCAGGAGAAGAAGTGTGGCGTACTCTCTGGTGGCGAGCGCAACCGTCTGCACCTAGCCATTGCCTTGAAACAAGAGGGCAACGTGCTGTTGCTTGACGAGCCTACCAACGACATCGACGTCAATACGCTGCGCGCACTGGAGGAAGGTCTGGAGGCATTTGCCGGCTGTGCCGTTGTCATCAGCCACGACCGCTGGTTCCTGGACCGCATCTGTACCCACATCCTGGCATTCGAGGGCGAGGGTAGGGTGTTTTATTTTGAGGGCAACTACTCAGAGTACGAGGCCAACAAAGCCCTGCGCTTAGGTCTCGACGAACCCAAGCGCGTACGCTATCGGAAACTGATGGAAGAATAGTAGTGTCATAAAATGGAAGAGATCAGTGCTCTTCCATTTCTTTTTAATTTAATCTTTTATCTTCGGATACTTTCGTGTCCAACCGTCCCAGCGCAGTCGCATGACACCGAAGAACGCCTCGCCAAATATTCCACCCGACATCTTACTGACGCCCTCGCGCCGGTTGACGAAGATGACGGGCACTTCTTTAATTTTGAAACCAATTTTGTAGGCCGTAAACTTCATCTCTATCTGGAATCCGTAGCCCTTGAAGCGAATCTTGTCCAGTTCAATGGTCTCCAGCACGCGGCGGCGATAACACTTGAATCCCGCCGTGGTGTCGTGCACCTTGAAGCCTGTTATAATGCGCACATACTTCGACGCAAAGTACGACATCAGCACGCGACCGATGGGCCAGTTCACTACGTTCACTCCGCTGACGTAGCGCGAGCCGATGGCCACGTCGTAACCGCCCTCAGGGTTCCCGGCCGACTGTGGTGCGCAGGCTGCGTAGAGCCGTGGTAGGTCGTTAGGATCGTGGCTGAAGTCGGCATCCATCTCGAAGATGTATTCGTAGTCGTGCTGTAATGCCCATTTGAAACCGGTGATGTAGGCCGTACCCAACCCCTGTTTGCCGCTGCGCTCTATCAGAAACAGCCGGTCGCTGAAGTCCTGCTGAGCCATCAGTCCTTTCACGATAGCTGCCGTACCGTCGGGCGAACCGTCGTCAATGATGAGTATGTGGAAACACTTCTCCAGGGTGCTGACGGCTCGGATAATCTTTTCGATATTCTCTTTCTCGTTGTAGGTGGGAATGATGACTATGCTGTCGCTTTGATGCATGATAAGTTTCGTTTTTATTGTTTGTTGCTGCCGCAAAGTTACAACATTTTGCGTAAAAGCAGTTGCTCTTTAACTCCCTTTAACTCGTTTTACTCATCTTTTCTTTGTACCTTAGCCCATAAATTGGCGAACTTATTTCCCCGTCTTGCCTTTTATTTACGTGCTTTCTGCGTTAATTCTCCAAATTCCGTCTTTCGTTACAGTCTTTTTTCGTAACTTTGCGAAGAATTTGCAGGATTTCTTTGTATAAAGGCAGTTTGGGAGATTGAGGATTTTGAGGGTTACGGATAAGAGACCGTTCTAATCTCCTTGTTCTGCTATGAATTGCATTCAATGAACACCCGATGATGAGTCACCAGCCGTTTTGTGACTCGTCATCGAGTGCAAAGGTCATCGTTTCTTCTGAATTTCCCAAATAGAATGCGTTTTATTGTCAGTTATATGTCACATTAGTTTTCTCAATTCTTCTGGTTCAGGCAGAATTCCTTCGTATTCCTTAGGTAACTCTGACGAGGTGCGAAAGGTGGCTACACCCATCGGTTTATTGATGTCACGGAATGCAAACTCCACCGTTTTTGAATCTCTGTCTTTGCAAAGAATAATACCGATAGAAGGATTCTCATGGGGTAGTTTGACATACTCGTCGAGTGCGGAAAGGTAGAAATTCAGTTTGCCTGCATACTCAGGTTTGAATGCTCCACGTTTTAACTCTATAGCAATCAGGGCTTGTAAACGGCGATTGAAGAACAGCAAATCGATGAAATACTCCTTCTCTGATACGATAAGTCGATATTGATTGCCCATAAACGAAAAGTCATTTCCCAATGCCATGATAAAGTTCTTAATGTTGTGTACTATCTGCTGTTCTATTACACGTTCGTCTGCCTCGTCAGGGTCCTCTATGTTTACGAAGTCAAGCAAGTATTCATCCTTGAAAGAACGCAGCGCCTTGCCACGCAAGTCTACATTTGCAATGGTTGTTGCAAAGTTGTTGGGCATAGTACCCCGCTTGGCAAAAAGGTCGTCTTTCATATAGTATTTCAACTTTTCGCCATTCCAGAAGCCAGTTGCGCAGCTCACGATATAGAACAAGCGTTGCTCCATATCCTTCTTTTGGGCCAATATCTCGTAATGGTTAGTAAAACCGACTGCAAGAAAGGCCTCCAATGTCTCAGGAGTCAATTCGTCCGTTGACAATGGACGAATTTCAATATGCCCGCTGTCACCAACAGGAATAATGCTCTTTTGTAAATCGTCCGTTGCTGATGGACGACTCTCGAACACACCGCACCATGCTTCGTAGAAGATACGCATGCGCTTAATACTGGTCTCGGAGAAGCCTCGCAGACCAGGCAGTTCCTGTTGCAACAATTCAGAGATGGTGCCAATAGCATTGCTACCCCATCTTGCCGCTCTACTTTGAGAGGAAATGTATCCACCTATGGCATAGTAAAGAGCCAGTACTTCCTTGTTTACTAACCGTGCAGCACGATAGCGACTTTCAAGTATCGCCTCCTTAATTGCCCTAACCGCTTCTGCGTATGCTGTTGTTACTTGTTTCTGTTCCATATCTCGTTTCGTTTGCAAAGTTAATCAATACTCGTTTTATTTGCAAAAGTAATCAATTATTTTGGAATTCTACATTTCTTTTTAATGAATCAATCTGTCCCCAAGATTAATAAGTAAAGGAGTGGTTTAATTCCACTCCTTTATTCTTTGAAATTCAGATGTTCCAACGCTTGCTCGTCCGATGTGACAGACTTCTTCATAATTATGTGCAAGTCATTACTTGAAGATTTCTCGTCTCCATAACTATCAACAAAGACCCATCCGATTTTGCTAAGATAAGTAATAATCTCCGTGATGTTTTTAAACTTAATAGGCTTTCCATCTTCATTAGCCAAGATGTGATTGCGTCCCAAAAGAAAAACTTTAAAACTTGTGCCGTCGGCATGAATATTACAGAAATAGTCATACGCTTCCCCAGGTTTGTCAACTCTCTGTGCGCTTGCGCTAATGCAGCAGCAAAGTACGATAAAAAACAGAATTTTTCTCATAATCTTTAAGTTCTTAGTTGTGCAAAGATAGTTATTATTATTTATAAAGTTGTATTTAAGTAAGAATTTTAAGAGACTTTATGAAAAAAACGGCGGCTATGCTCCCGCACGACCGCCGACTTACCAATAACTAAAAAACTAAAACTATAAATATTACTACTAACCTAAAACAATAAAAATCTTCTATTTCAAATAGGCATATTCTTCTTTTACTTTGATGTTCTTGTCTGCAATGATGGTTACGTCTGGCGAGTGCTTGATGATAACTATTGTCGCCTTATCCGTTTGTTCTGCCTCAATGTACACTTTTTCATGCAGGTGAATCATTACAAAACTTTTGTTGCGGGCAATTTTTACTACCGAAGAGTTATCAAGTATTCCACATGGAGAAAGCCATTGTTAAAGGTGGGGAAATGGAAAACAAGAAAGATGTGGAATACACAATCATTATCTACCATGCTAGTAGCGCACAGCCATGTTGCTGGCTGTGCGCCTGTCTAACCAAAAATTCTATCAATTGTGATTGCTGCAAAACAGCAATATACTGAACAAGGGCGGTTATCTGTATTGGGAGATAACCGTCTTTGTGTCACCACCACATTGCGTATGAGGGCCTGTATTTCTCAGCTATTCTTCTTATAAAATCTCTGCCGTCGTCTGCTTCGGTCTGTTGCTCTGCCAGCACCATCAGGACTTTCTGGCGGCGGTTAGCATGAATGTTGCCGATTTCGTTGCACCGTCTTATCACCTCCTGAGTGCTGACGTAGGCGCATTGCACACGGGTTATCTCTGCACCAGAGAAGTAGAGCATATCGCCACAGCCTGTAAGTTTCTCTGCACCAGCACAGTCAATAATAATGCGGGATTCGAATCCCGTAGTTGTACGGAAAGCAATGCGGGTAGGGAAATTTGCCTTTATGTTTCCTGTAATGACAGTTGATGATGGTCGTTGAGTAGAGATAATGAGGTGTATGCCTACTGCACGAGCTTTCTGTGCAAGTCGACAGATATAATTTTCGATATTCCGCCCGTACTGGCGATCCATGACAAGGTCGCCGTACTCGTCGATGACAATGACGTAATACTCCATCGGCTTTCCGCTTACCTCGTTGTACTCCTTGATGTTTCTTGCTCTAAGCTCATTGAGCATGGTGTAACGCTTCTCCATGAGACGGCAAAGCGCGTCGAGCATGGTCTGAGCATGAGCCGCTTCAGTTATGATTGGCGGCATACCCATCATCTGCGTGATGTATGGCCGTGCTATTGAGGTGTATGCTGACAGTTCGACTTTCTTTGGGTCAACGAGCACTAACTTCAGTTCGTCGGGTGTCTTCTTGTGAAGAAGGGACATGAGCATTACGTTAAGTCCGACGGACTTTCCCTGCCCTGTAGCACCTGCAACGAGAAGATGCGGCATTTCGGCAAGGTCGGCCATGAAGATTTCATTAGTCACGGTGCGTCCGATGGCTAATGGCAGAGCCATATCGGAAGTAAGATATTCCTGGGATTCAAGAATATCTGAGAGTGGCACGATTTCGCGCTGTTTGTTCGGAATCTCGATGCCTACGCAACCATCATACATCGGTGCAATGATGCGGACTGACGGGACGCGGAGGGCGGCAGCGAGTTCATCCTTGATGCCACGTATTTTAGAAATGCGGACACCTATTTGTGGACGGAACTTGTAGAGCGTGACGTTTGTCCCACTTAGTTCTTCGAGGTCGCAGGTCTGTATCTTGAAAGATGCCAGCACTGCTTTGATAAGCTCTTGGGAGGATAAATGCTCGTTCATATCTTAAGTGTTTCTATTTCTTTATTGTGAGATTTGATTTCCTTATCTTGCAATTCAATAAGTGCCCTTAAAATGTTAATCAATATCGAATGTTCGCTTTTCTTCTTTGTATAAAAACTTAAATCTGCAAATAGGAAAAAAGAAGCCCCTTTAATGCCCCATGATTCGCCCCGTAAAAGACGAGGCTTAACAGATGGTCTCCAATTGGGGCATGATACAACAAAATGTTTGATTTCATCCTGCTTTAATTCCATTGTTTTTAGTTGGTGCATTAAGAACTTGAGATGATTGTCCATTAGCTCCCTCCGTTCTTTCTGAAACCTTCTACACAATGCAAGTTTCAGTTCTTCTTCATTTTTGCATTTTCTTTTCTCTTTATTTCCCCCCTCTTCAAACTCAAATTCGTCATTAGCCAGGACTTTGCAAAATTCGTCTGTTTCTCCGATAATCTCTGCGCTGTAAATCTCATGAAAACATCCTATTTCCTGATTTTTTATGAATAATCCCAATTTGCTATATTTTTTCCACAACAAATCGCATGAATTAACATAAATGTCATTATAATGATTGAGTAAATCAAGAAAACCCATCATTCGGATGTCCTCTATCTCATCATCAAGACTCGTTTGAATTAAATGAACTTTCTCATTTCCTTCATCCAAATCTTGCTTTCTCGTTCTTTTAGTAATCTCTATATCTGTATTGTCCTTTCGGGGCTTCTTATCAGATTCTTCTTTTGATGCCTTCCCTTCAAAGTGTAACATCCAATGTCTATGCGACGAAGGGAATCCAAACTTGTTATAAAGTCCGACATTGTCAAGGAACAGAGTCTTTTCTTTGCTTTCGGAAATTCTAAGACCACGTCCCACTTGTTGAAGATAGAGTGTCAACGATTTTGTAGGACGTGCTAATTGAACGAATTCAATGTCAGGGCAATCGAATCCTTCAGTAAACAGATTCACATTGCAGATAATCTGAATCTTTCCATTCTTGAAATCCTCTATATTCTTCTCCCGAATATCTTTGGGCGTACTGCTATCCATCGCAACAGCTTCAATACCTTTTCCACAAAACTCCTCACAAAGGTTTCTATTGTGAGTTTTGTTAATAGTGTAGACGATTCCCTTTTTCCCATTTGCATATTTCAGATAGGTCTCAACGACTTGCGCCCTAATACGGTCATTGTTACAGATTCTTTCCATTTCTTGCTCTGCATAGTCACCGTTGCTAAACTTTTTGATACCATCAATTTCCTTTTGGATGAATGAAGACTTTGCTACAGAATAGTAGTCATATTGGCAAAGGTAGCCATTGTCAATAAATTCCTTCACTGATGGTGACAAAATTAGTTTCTCGAAGGTGCCCGTAAAACCTTCACCACTCAGCCTACACGGTGTAGCCGTTACTCCTAACAATTTTGCATTAGGGAAAGCCTTGATGATTTTTTGATAACTTTCAGCAGTAGTGTGATGGGCTTCGTCAATAATGATAAAGTCAAATTCTTTATCCGTCCAATTATCCAAACGCTTAATTAAGGTTTGGACAGAAGCAATCTGAATAGGGTATTTCTTTCGTTCTCTATCACCAGATTGTATGATACCATGAGCCAGCCCATACCGATAGCCAAGTTCCTCGTCTATTTGGTCAACTAACTCTTTGCGATGAACTAAGACTAGCACTTTATAAGCACGTTTAGCTTCTTCACTATAATAGCGAATATCTTTAATGATGGATGCAAATACCCTTGTCTTTCCAGTACCTGTAGGCATCTGGAGCATTACAGATTGGCATTTTTCCCAAGCCTCGTACACTTTCTGCTTATTATCTCGTTGATAGTCTCTGAGGCTTTTGTCTGTATCAGCGTATTTCTTAAGGTTCTCAAATAGTACGTAGTCCATCTGTTACACATTTATTTTTCTCTGCCAAGACTGTCTTGACCTTCGGTCGAGCCAACTTACGCTCAGCAGAACTGATGCAAGTATTGTTCTGCGCTCGTTTACTCGTCGCCTTGATACGATATAATGCGTATATTTCTTCATCTTTAGTAGAAATCTATTATTTGCAGGTGTTTCGTGTGCAAATATAGTAAATTAGTAGCAAGAAAACAAATGTTTTCATATAAATCAACGTAAAATGCTAAAATAGGATGAGGAATCATGTCTCGTCCTTTCATAATTGCAATAAGGCTTATTCATTATTATCTGTGTCTTCTCGCTACAGTAGCTATACTCAGAAATTTACAACCATTGGGAGCGGTTTCCCTTCCATGCGTCCCTTTGGAGTGTGGAGCAAGGCAGTTTTCGGGTTACGAAAACACAACCTTGCTTCCACTCCAAACAAGGTTTTCCGTGGGTCAACGATTTTAGCGTTAAAATCGTTTCTGTCGCTCACCGATCTGGTCTTATCATTTCTTATCCTTATCTCTATTCACGTAGAGCAACACCGAAAATGTGCTTCTGCACATGGTACCCTCCACGAAATTATCAACATCTAAGACTCATCCCTTCTTACTCGTTTATAAATTCCATCTGCAAAACTACTATCTTTAATTGGTTCCATTACTACGCAAAAAACAACAGTTTGCGGAATCAGAAACGGGTGGTGAGAGGTGTGCTGTTATGCCCCATCTTGCCTGTCAAATTAACGAAGTTTAACTGGCTCCAAAGACCGTCTCGCGGGTTACGGATAAGAAACCTAACTACTTCTTTATTTCTCCCAAATTTGCATTTAGCCTAAAAATGGAATTCCCCATTATTCCCCGTCTTGCCTTTTATTTACGTGCTTTCTGCGTTAATTCTCCAAATTCCGTCTTTCGTTACAGTCTTTTTTCGTAACTTTGCACCAAAATCCGTATGAAGATAGAAGAATTACTCCATAACTATGGCCTCCTGCCACAGGTAGGCGCCTTGGGTAACACGTTAGGGAAAAAGTCTGTGAAGACGGTTTTCCTCGATGGTCTCCTCTGCTCGTCAGCGCCTATGCTGTTTGCAAGTTTGGTGCAGAAAGCGAAACTCGCTGTCACGCTTTTCGTGTTGCAGGACGCTGACGAGGCCGGCTATTTCTATCACGACCTGACGCAACTCTTGGGCAAGGAGCAAGTGCTCTTCTTCCCTTCCAGCTACCGGCGAGCCATCAAGTACGGTCAGCGCGACAGTGCCAACGAGATACTGCGTACTGAGGTGCTGGCCAGACTCTCTACACTCCTGCCAACGCCCCATACTCAGGCAGCGAACGCTCCACGCTCCACACTTATCGTCACTCACCCGGAGGCCGTAGCCGAGCTGGTGGTGTCGAAGCGACAGTTGGACGACCGCTCGCTTTCACTCTCCGTAGGCGACACCATCAATGTCGACCAGACGGCCCGACAGTTGCGGGCGCTTGATTTCCGCGAGGTCGACTACGTCTACGAGCCCGGCCAGTTTGCCCTGCGTGGCAGTATTCTCGACGTCTACAGTTACAGCGGCGAACTACCTTTCCGTATTGACCTCTTTGGCGACGACATCGACTCCATACGTACCTTCAAGGTAGAGACCCAGCTGTCGAAAGACCGTCTGCAGCAGGTCACCATCGTGCCCGAACTGGCTCGTGTGGAAGAAAAGATGCCCTTCCTCTCGTTCCTGCCCAAGGATACATTGCTGGTGGTTAAGGATTTCCTCTATGTACGCGACGCTATAGACCGCATCTATCAGGAAGGCTTCTCCGAACAAGCCCTGACTGAGCGCATGGAGGGAGCCACCGAGCAAGAACAGCACGACATCATGCAGCAGATGCGCAAGGACATGCAGCTCGTCAGCGGTGCGCAGTTTTCGCGCGACGCTGTGGAGTTCCGACGCGTAGAGATGGGTCACCGCCCCTCAGGTCTGCCCGACGCTACCATTGAGTTCCACGTCTCGCCACAGCCTCAGTTTCACAAGAATTTCGACCTCCTGCAACAGTCGCTTGAGCAGTATCTGGCTGACGGCTACCAGCTCTGCATTCTGGCCGACAGCCAGAAACAGCTGGAGCGCTTGCGCGACATCTTTGACGAGAAAGGGGGCGTGCGTTTCCATGCAGTCGAGAAAACTCTGCACGAGGGTTTCGCCGACCACGACCTCAGGTTGTGTGTCTTTACCGACCACCAGATTTTCGACCGCTACCATAAATACAGTCTCTCGTCTGACAAGGCACGCTCCGGCAAGGTGGCTCTGACGCTGAAGGAGATCCAGCAGTTCGAGGTGGGCGACTACGTGGTCCACGTAGACCATGGCATCGGCAAGTTTGGTGGACTGGTCAGAATGCCTATTAATAACGGACAGCCGTCGGCCGGTGGTGAACAGTACCAGGAGATGATTAAGATTCTCTACGAGGGTGGGGGAGCCATCTACGTCTCTATACATTCTTTATATAAGGTGTCTAAGTATAAAGCCCAAGACAACGGTCAACCGCCCCGACTGTCGCATCTGGGCACAGGTCAGTGGGAGCGCATGAAAGAGCGCACCAAGACGAAACTCAAGGACATAGCCCGCGACCTTATACGCCTCTATGCTGCCCGTCGGCGCGAGCTAGGCTTCGCTTTCTCTGCCGACTCTTATATGCAGCACGAGCTGGAGGCGTCGTTCCTCTACGAAGACACCCCCGACCAGCTGAAGGCCACCAACGACGTCAAGGCCGACATGGAGAAAGCCCAGCCCATGGACCGACTGGTCTGTGGCGACGTGGGCTTTGGCAAGACCGAGGTGGCCGTGCGCGCCGCCTTCAAAGCTGCCGTAGACGGCAAACAGGTGGCTGTGCTGGTACCCACCACGGTGTTGGCCTATCAGCACTACCAGACGTTTACCTCCAGACTGAAGGATATGCCCGTCCGTGTGGACTACCTCTCGCGGGCTCGCACCACCAAGCAGACTACGGCGTTGCTGAAAGACCTGGAGGCCGGCAAGGTGGATATTATAATAGGTACGCACAAACTCATCGGCAAGTCGGTCAAGTTTCACGACCTGGGACTGCTCATCATTGACGAGGAACAGAAGTTTGGCGTATCTACCAAGGAAAAGCTACGCCAACTGAAGACCAATGTCGACACGCTGACCTTGACAGCTACGCCCATACCGCGCACCCTGCAATTCTCGCTGCTGGGCGCCCGCGATCTGAGCATTATCCAGACGCCGCCTCCCAACCGCTATCCCATACAGACCGAGATTCACACGCTGAACGCCGAGATTGTGGCCGACGCCATCAACTTCGAAATGTCGCGCAATGGTCAAGTGTACTTTGTCAATCCGCGCATCAACGACCTGACGCGTATCCGCGAGATGATTCAGAAGTACGTGCCCGACGCCCGCATAGCCATCGGCCACGGACAGATGAAACCGGAAGAGCTGGAGAAAATCATCTTCGACTTCCAGAACTACGACTATGACGTGCTGCTGTCAACAACCATTGTCGAGAACGGCATCGATATACCTAATGCCAACACCATCATCATCAATGGTGCCCACCACTTCGGACTCAGCGATCTGCACCAGATGCGCGGTCGCGTGGGACGTGGCAACCGTAAGGCTTTTTGCTATCTGTTGGCACCGCCGCTGGCAGACTTGCCACAGGAGAGCCGCCGCCGACTGGAGGCCCTGGAGACGTTTAGCGACCTAGGCAGCGGCATCCACATTGCCATGCAGGATCTGGACATCCGTGGCGCCGGCAACTTGCTGGGCGCTGAGCAGTCGGGTTTCATTGCCGACCTGGGTTATGAGACCTACGTCAAAATCTTGCAGCAGGCTGTAGTGGAAATCAGAAACGAAGAACCCGAACTCTCGCAAAAGGAATCAGGCGCTGGTGCTGCTGCCTCAAAGAGCAGACAGCAGAGCAGTACGGCAGCCCTCGCGCTGGCCGACGCCGGCGGTGGCCTCTACGTAGCCGACTGTTCGCTGGAGTCAGATCTGGAGTTATATTTCCCTGACCAGTATGTCCCCTCAGACTCTGAACGCATGCTGCTCTACCGCGAGCTCGACGGACTCCATACCGACACACAGGTGGCTGCCTACCGCTCGCGGCTGATAGACCGTTTCGGCCCCGTGCCCCACTGTGGCGAGGAACTCATGCGCGTGGTGCCGCTGCGCCAGTTGGGACAGTCGCTGGGCTGCGAGAAGATAGTGCTCAAACAGGGACGCATGACGCTCTTCTTCGTCACGCAGGCCGACAGCCCGTTCTACCAGAGCGAGGCCTTCGGCTGGCTGCTCGATTTCGTGGCCCGCAACCCGCGGCGTTGCAACTTCCGCGAGGCTCACGGCAAACGCTCCATGGTCATCAGCGACGTGCCTACCATCGAGGAGGCAGTCCAACTCTTGGCTTCCATTGGCAACGATAACTGATGGAAATCATCCATTAACAATAATAACTAACTGTAACTTTATCAACAACAAAAACACAATGAAGAAAACCATTCTCCTGGCATGCCTGACCACCGTCAGCATGCTGCAGACAGTCAGCGCCGCCGAGCGCTTGTCTAGTCCGAAGGGCAACATTGCGGTTGTCGTCGATGTACATGACGGCAAGCCTACTTATGAGGTCTCCCTGAACGGGGTGTCATTTCTGAAGCCCTCGCCGCTGGGGCTGCTGACCAATCTGGGTGACCTCTCCACCGGACTCACATTGAAGAGCTGCGAAACCACCACCGTGCACGACGAATACTCGCTGCAGACCATCAAGCAGAGCCACGTCAGCTACGACGCTACGCGTGCCGTCTGCCACTTCGAAAAGGACGGACGCCAACAACTCGACGTCGAGTTCCACATTACCGAGCGCGACGTGGCCTTCCGCTACAAACTCTATCCGCGCCGGCAGCGGGGCGGCGAGACGCTGGTGGCTGTTGTCACCGGCGAGGCCAGCGGCTTTGTGCTGCCCGACGCCACCACCACCTTCCTCTGTCCGCAGTCGGGACCCATGGGGGGCTTCGCACGTACGTCACCTTCCTATGAGACGGGTTACGACCTTGACCAACCTATGGGTAAGAATGGCTGGGGCGAGGGGTACACCTTCCCCTGTCTGTTCAAGACGCCCGCAGGCTGGTTGCTGCTCAGCGAGGCCGGCACGGATGGTGGCTATGTAGGCTGCCGTTTGCTCAACGACGTGGCCAACCGCTATCATGTAGGCTTTCCCCAGCAGGGCGAAATGAACGGCTGGGGCTCTACGTCGGCAGCCGTCTCTCTGCCCTGCCTGACGCCTTGGCGCACCATCACGCTGGGCAACTCGCTGGCTCCCATCGTCGAGACCACCGTCACCAACGACGTAGTGCGCCCTAAGTACGAGGCTTCCAAGCAGTATACCTACGGCAAGGGCTCCTGGTCGTGGATCATCGGCATGGACTCCAGCTGCAATTTCGACGAACAGAAACGCTACATCGACTTTTCGGCTGCCATGGGCTACCGCTCGGTGCTTGTCGACGCCCTTTGGGACGTGCAGATTGGCTACGAGAAAATGGCAGAACTGGCGCGCTACGGCCGTGAGCGTGGTGTAGGACTCTTCCTCTGGTACAACAGCAACGGCTCGTGGAATGACGCGCCACAGTCGCCTAAGGGCAAAATGGACAAATCGACAGCTCGTCGACGCGAGATGGCCTGGATGCAGCAAAACGGCATACTGGGCATCAAGGTCGACTTCTTCGGTGGCGACAAGCAGCCTATGATGCAACTTTATGAGGATATCCTGACCGATGCCAATGACTTCGGGCTGCAGGTCATTTTCCATGGCTGCACGCTACCGCGTGGCTGGGAGCGCATGTATCCCAACTATGTGGCGTCAGAGGCGGTGCTGGCTTCTGAGAATCTGCACTTCGGCCAGGGAGCCTGCGATGCCGAGGCTCGCAACGCCTGCATCCATCCCTTCATCCGCAACACCGTGGGCTCCATGGACTTTGGCGGCTCCACGCTTAACAAGCACTACAATGCCGACAACCAGCACGGCACCGTGCGCAAGACCAGTGACGTCTTCGCACTGGCCACGGCGGTGCTGTTCCAGTCCAGCGTGCAACACTTTGCCCTGGCGCCCAACAATCTGGACGATGCACCTCAGTGGGCCGTCAGCTTCATGAAGCAGGTGCCCACCGTCTGGGACGAGACGCGCTTCCTAGACGGCTATCCCGGCAGCTACTGCATCATGGCTCGTCGTGCAGGCACAAAGTGGTACGTGGCCGGCATCACCAGCGACGGTACGCCACTGCAGAAGAAGATTGACTTGAAGGCACTCCTTGGCAAGAAGGCCAAACCGCTCACCCACGTGGCTGACGATGCCATCGTCATGGTGTTTGAACAGTAACATCGTCGGACATCGTAATACTCAGTAATCTGCCAGTTTGTCGGTGTTTTGTGACAAACTGGCAGCTTTTTTTCATTGGCATGTAGCTTGCATCATATAGGGTGACGACCGAAAGGAAGTCAAAGAAATTAACAAACATGTATAACAAATAAAATATAATTAGGAGGTAACGATTATGATGCCAATGATGAGAAACAGTTGGATTCCTACAGTTTTTAACGATCTTTTTGATACAGACTTCATGCCGAAGGCTAATTGCACGGCTCCCGCTATCAATGTGAAAGAATCGGACAAAGCCTATACCGTAGAGCTGGCCGCTCCAGGCATGAAGAAGGAAGACTTCAACGTACACATCAATGACGAGGGCAACCTGGTCATCAAGTTGGAGCAGAAACAGGAACACAAGGAGGAGGACAAGAACGTGCGCTATCTGCGCCGTGAGTTCAGCTACTCGAAGTACGAGCAGACGCTTATCCTGCCCGACGACGTCAAGAAGGACGGTATTTCGGCCAAGGTGGAACACGGTGTACTGACCGTAGAATTGCCCAAGTTGGTAGAGGAGAAAGTCAAGGTATCGCGCCAGATTGATATCGCATAACCGCGGGTCGCAACTGCGTCGAAGACAATAGTGGTACCTGTCCTGACTCGGAAGTATAAACGTAAGAAATGGGAGCCCTTTTGAGAGCTTCCATTTCTTTTTGGTTTATTATCCGGACAGCCACACATCCCCGCCCTCGAATCTTACATTGACTTGTGCTAGACCATTTTCATCCTGATAAATCAGAAAAGCCTCATTCCTTTTCTCTCCATATCTCTTTCATAAGTATCAATACCATCCTATTTTGTCAAGAGCCTGGCGGATGTCGGCCAGTATGTCGTCGCTATCCTCGATGCCTACGGAGAGACGGATGAGGTCGGGGGCTACGCCGGCTTCGCGCAGCTGCTCGTCGGAGAGTTGGCGGTGAGTATGGCTGGCGGGGTGGAGCACACACGTGCGGGCATCAGCCACATGGGTGACGATGGCTATCAGCTGCAGCGAGTCCATGAAGCGGACGGCCGTCTGGCGGTCACCCTTCAGTCCGAAGGCTATGACGCCGCAGGAGCCGTTGGGCAGATACTTCTGTGCCAGTTGATGGTTGGGGTCGGAGGGTAGTCCGCTATAGTGTACCCATGCCACGCGCTCGTCCTGCAGCAGGAACTCGGCCACGCGCTGTGCATTCTTGCAATGCTGGGGCACGCGCAGGTGGAGCGTCTCTAATCCGAGGTTCAGCAGGAATGAGTTCTGTGGCGAAGGAATAGACCCTAGATCGCGCATCAGTTGAGCCACCAGTTTCGTGGTGTAGGCCAACGCTCCAAACTTCTTGGTATAGGTCAGTCCGTGGTACGACTCGTCGGGGGTACACAGTCCGGGGAAGCGCTCTTCACCTGACGGACAGCCGTCGGGAGCGGGAGCGCCCTTGTGGGTACAGGTGTCCCAGTCGAAGTTGCCGCTATCCACTACGCAGCCACCCACCTGTGTGGCGTGGCCGTCCATATACTTAGTGGTAGAGTGGGTGACGATGTCGGCTCCCCACTCAAAGGGGCGGCAGTTGATGGGTGTAGGGAACGTGTTGTCGACGATGAGGGGTACGCCGTGCTTGTGGGCTATGCGTGCAAACTTCTCGATGTCCAGAATCTGGCAGCCAGGGTTGGAGATGGTTTCGCCAAATAACGCCTTGGTATTGGGGCGGAAGGCAGCGGAGATTTCCTCCTCGCTGGCCTCCTGAGAGACAAAGGTGCACTCGATGCCCAGCTTCTTCAGCGTGACACCGAAGAGGTTGTACGTGCCACCGTAGATTTCGTTGCTGGTGACGATGTGGTCGCCGGCTTCGCAGATGTTGAAGACGGCATAGAAGTTGGCAGCCTGGCCTGATGACGTCAGTACGGCACCTACGCCACCCTCCAGTGCTGCTATCTTGGAGGCCACGGCGTCGTTGGTGGGATTCTGCAGACGGGTGTAGAAGTAGCCCTCCTTCTTTAGGTCGAAGAGGTCGGCCATTTCCTCCGTGTTGTCATACTTGAAGGTAGTACTTTGGTAGATGGGCAGCACACGCGGTTCCCCGTTTCTGGGTTTCCAGCCTGCCTGTACACATAGTGTAGCGGGAGAAAGTTTCTTAGTCATTTGCGTATTTTATGATGAATTCTTCTTCAGTAATGATAGGAATGCCCAACTGCTGGGCCTTCTTGTTCTTGCCGGAGGTAGAGGCGGCGTCGTTGTTGATGAGGAATGACGTAGAGCCGCTGACGGCCGATGCTACCTTGCCGCCCTGCGACTCGATGTAGGCTTTCAGTTCGTTGCGGTTCTTATAGTGGTGTACGTCGCCTGTAACGACAAACGTGAGTCCCTGACAGCGCGTGCCCGATGGCGCAATATCAGGTGTAGAGACCTGCAGCTTCTCCATCAGCCGGCGGTACCGGGCGAGGTTGTGCTCGTCACGGAACCAGCGCACAAACTGAGCCGACTTCTCAGGGCCAATGCCGTTGATGTGGGCAAAGACATCCTGAGGTTCCGGCTGCTGCGGGGCAAAGAGGTCCAGTTGGGCAGCGGGTGTCGCAGAAGTGGCGGTGCCCTTGTCCGCTATAGCCATGGCTACCAGTTCGTCCAGCGTGTAGGCGCTGAGCAGGCGGCGGCAGACGTCGAGTCCGCAGAGTGGTATGTTGAGTGCATAGAGCAGTCGGTGAGCCTCTACCTGTCGGCTCTTGTCGATGGAGCGCATGATGTTGGCAGCCGACTTCTCGCCGAAGCCCTCCATGAGGGCTAACTCTCGGATGTGACTGCGCAGTTCATAGATGTCAGCATATTCTGAAACCCACCCCAGGTTGATGAATTTGGACAGCGTTTGTTCGGAGATGCCGTCAATGTTCATGCCCTCTTTTGACACAAAGCGCGTGAATTTGCGTAACTGTTTAGCCGGACAGTCGGGGTTGGAGCAGTGTAGCGTCTTGGTACCACTGACTTCACTCTCTTTGACTTTGGCTGGCGCATGACAGACGGGGCAGTGGTCAGGGATAGTGAACTTACCGACGCCCTCCTTGACGGCAATGACCTTGGGAATAATCTTGTTGGCCTTGATGACGCTGATCCGTGTACCTGGCCCGCCAATTCCTAATCGTTCACACTCGCTGATGTTGCAGAGCGAGGCACGCTTGACGGTGGTACCTTCCAGCTCAACGGGTTGGAAGATGGCTACAGGCGAGATGGTGCTGGCAGCGCACGACCACTCAATCTCGCTCAATGTGGTTTCGGCCGTCTCGTCTTGCCACTTGAAGGCAAGTCCGGCGCGGGTGGCGTGGTGGCCGGTGACGGAGCCCGTCTGGGCGTAGACGGTGTCGTCGTAGCAGATGACCAGGCCGTCTACTGGGAAAGGGTTCTGTCGGGAGACCACCTTCTGGGTGAAGGCGGCTATGCCCTGTTCTACGGCAGTTTCCGAGGGGCGTTCCAGGAACTGGCGCTCCACGGTGGTGAATCCCTGTTGGTCGAGCCATGCCATGCGCTGGCCCCAACTGTCGATGTCGACATCCGTATATACTAAGGTGAACGGAATCCACTGGATGTGGCGCTGCCTGACCTCGTCGGCGTCTTTCAGCGTCAGCGAGCCTGACGCCAGGTTGCGCGGATTGGCATAGTCCTCGCCACTCTCCATCAGGAAGCGTTCAAAGTCTTCGTATGAGATGACGGCCTCGCCACGGATGACGGTATGGCCGGTGTGCGGGATGGTTGGCGGAATGCCATTGATGGCTTTAGCCAAATGGGTGATGTTGGTGCCTATGTGACCGTTGCCGCGGGTGACCACCTTCGTCAGTCGACCGCCGTCGTAGGTGGCAACAAGCGTCAGTCCGTCCAGTTTCCAGGATATCCAGATGGGCTTGTCCTCGGCCCACTTCACGAGGTCAGCCACCTGCTTGGTCTTCGCCAGCGAGAGGGCGGCAAACTCGTGTTCCTCCTTTTGGCCGCTGATGCTGTCTTCTGATACTTTCTGCGTGGGCGAGTCGGGCAGCGTGGTTCTGGTCTCCTGTTCCAACTGGCGCAACTCGTCAAAGCGGGCATCCCACTCGTAGTCGGTCATGCGCTCGGCTTGTCCGTTGTAGTAGGCTTCAGAGGCGTCGTTCAACTCGCTGACAAGTTGCTGCATGCGTAGTATTCTGTCGTCGGTCATAGTCGTCATTCAACAAATTTCCTGCAAAATTACAAAGAAAAACTCAATTATTTGTCGTTATTTCTCAATTATTTCGTAACTTTGTGACAGAATAGTAAAAACCATCATCAGATATACTCGTCATGCAGGAAATTTTTTTTGAATTGTTGCGTGTCTCTGTCGGCCAGATGGATTGTCTGAGCAGAGGACTGTCCGTTCAGGAGTGGAATGACATCTACCACACGGCTCAACGCCATGGGCTGGTAGGTGTTTGTTATAAAGGTGTCGAACGGTTGTTCGACTACGGTTTGCGTGCTCCCCAGGATTTGAGTATTGACTGGATGGCTGATGCCGAGGCACTTCGCGAAGAGCAGGAACTGTTTGAGAAGCGTTGCCAGAAACTCGTTGCGAGGTTGTCAGAGCGTAAGTTGCGCGCTTCAGTCATGGAGGGACTGGGCATGCGCATTGGTGCGGACAGCGAACTACAGCACCTGCTGAAGGCAACGTCGATAGACGTATTTCTGGATTGTAGTCCGGACCGTGTTATCAAGTTTGCCACCCAAGCAGGCCAACAGGAGATACGCTGTGGCTACACATCGTTGGCACTCAATGTGTGGCGAGACACCCCCGTGAACCTACACTACCGTGTGCTGTCGTCCCGTAACTCGTTTGTAAACAGCAGGATGCAGAAGTGGTTTGCGCAGAACAAGGAGTTGATGTTTAAAGGACAGAACCCAGGTGGGCTGAGTGTGCCGTCGCCGGCGATGAATGCCGTCTGCATGCTACAGACGCTCCAGCAGCGCCTGCTGAGCGGTAAGGCCACGATGAGCTGTCTGGTTGACTACTACTATGTGCTGACCCAACTGAATGGTGATTTCCCTCCTTTCAAAGACGGCACCATCATGGCCACCATACTGGAGACGTTGGGCCTGGCGCGCTTTGCAGCCGGAGTGATGTGGGTGCTGGGCAAGGTGCTGGCAATGAACCGCCAGTGCATGGTCTGTGAGCCCGCTGAAGAGGAGGGTCGCTTCATTTTGGCAGAGCTGATGGCTGAAAAGTATTCATACGGCCGGCTGTTGCTGCACTACCCGTCGGAGATGCTGTGGCCTAAGCGTTAGGCGTCATTCCCCCAAGCCTACAAAGCACCTTTGGTGGACGGCAGTTCGTAGTGGTAGACGTCGCGCCGGACAGCCATCTTTAGCGCACGTGCCAATGCCTTGAAGATGCCCTCAATCTTGTGGTGCTCGTTTTGGCCTTCAGCCTTGATGTTCAGATTCATCTTGGCAGCGTCGCTCAGACTCTTGAAGAAATGCAGGAACATCTCCGTGGGCATTTCGCCAATCTTTTCGCGGTGGAATTCAGCGTCCCACACCAGCCAAGGACGTCCGCCGAAGTCCAGGCATACCGAGCAGAGACAATCGTCCATGGGCAGTGAGTAGCCATAGCGCTCTATGCCGCGCTTGTCGCCCAATGCCCGTAGCAAACATTCGCCCAATGCCAGTGCCGTGTCCTCAATGGTGTGGTGCTCGTCAACGTGCAAGTCACCTTGGCAGTGGATGGTGAGGTCCATCATGCCGTGTTTACCAATCTGTTCCAGCATGTGGTCGAAGAAGCCCAGCCCCGTGCTGATATCGCAACGGCCATTGCCGTCAAGGTCTACGCGGACCAGTATGTCAGTTTCTTTCGTGGTGCGCTGCACCTGAGCTGTGCGCTCCCCGCCGTAGGCTATCTCTGCAGCCTTGTCCCAGCTGTCAGCCGCCATGCCGCCAGGCTTGCTGTCAATCTGCAGAAAACCGCAGCCAATGTTCTGGGCAAACTGGCGGTCAGTATCGCGGTCGCCAATGACATAGCTGCCCCGGATGTCGAATTCCGGGTTCTGCATGTATTTTTCCACCAGACCTGTATTAGGCTTACGGGTAGGTGCATTGTCTTCCGGGAAGTGGGGGTCAATGAGTATGTCGTCAAACTCGATGCCCTCGCCACGCAAGGTGTCGAGAATGAAGTTGTGGACGGGCCAGAAGGTTTCTTCCGGGAAGGCGTCGGTGCCTAAGCCGTCCTGATTGCTAACCATGACGAACAGGTAGTCAGTATGCTGGCGCAGAAAAGCAAGACTGCTGATAGCGCGTGGTACGAATTGCAACTTTTCGAAGGAGTCGATTTGCTCGTCGGCAGGTTCGTGGATGATGGTTCCGTCACGGTCAATAAAGAGTATTTTTTTCATATCAAGTCCAGTTGTTGTTTTTCGTGTTCCTTTGTTTCGGCCTCAATAGAACCGTAGATGTAATAGCCATTCAGCAGCAGCGGCAGGCAGACGTAGAAGTAGAGCATGCTGCACAGCACGAAGGTGCAGAACGTCAGGGCTGTCATGTAAGAGGGCATGCCCAGCGGGTCACCGATGAGTACCCCCATCTGTGCACGGTAGTTGGCTAGGAAGAGGATGTGGGCAGGCAGCATGACAACCAGTCCTGTCAGCAGAATGAAGAGAGCGGTGAGAAAGAATACCAGAAACAGCAGTCCCCAGTGTCCCATAGCCTTTACGTAGCCTTTCCGCAGCGTGTGCCAAAAGCCGCTGGCGGGCTCCAGAATGTATTTCGTCTGCACATACCACAAGGGGAGTAACAACGGAGCAATGATGAGCAGTGGAATGCTGACCAGCAGCGTGAGGACGACACCCTTCAGTGTGCGTCCCATCAGGTCGGTTTGCGGCTTCCACCAGCTAGCTGGAACCGGTATCTCGCCATTCTCGCTATGAGTCTTCAGCAAAGAGAAGATGGTAGCCTGTGCCAACGCCATTGTGCCAACGGTGCCACAGAGTAGTACGAAGAACAGGACGAGTGACGGCAGATAGGACTGCAGCGTCTCGATGAATACGCCCTGAAAACGCAGCAGCTGCAGTTGAATGACTACTATCAGTTCCGGTACCTTCATGGCGGTAAGTGTTCCCAAGGCTGCATTGACCAGCGCATAGATGAGTGCCGTCAGCCATGAGGCCTTGAAAAATCTGCGGAAGGCGGTGATATAGAGACGTGTACCTGCCGAGAGAATAGCGCGGTAACTGCGTGCTTTCTGTAGAATTATTTCGCTTTGCTGTTCCATTCTTCTTGTTTTTAGTGATGCAAAGGTACAAAAATAAGTGAGAAGTGAAAAATGAAAAGTAAAAAAATGCTTTGCTGCATGAGGAATTTCACATAAATTGTGTATCTTTGCACACAATTATGAAGATATTACAGTGGGGATTCATCGGATGTGGTGAGGTCACCGAGAAAAAAAGCGGTCCGGCATTCTCTGAGGTAGAAGGTTCCAGCGTAGTAGCGGTGATGAGCCGTCAGGAGCGTAGGGCACATAGCTATGCTGAGCGGCACGGCATACCCAAATGGTATACTGACGCGCAGGAACTCATCGACGACCCCGATGTGAATGCGGTATACATTGCCACACCGCCCAGCAGTCATGCCACATTTGCTATTATGGCTATGAAGGCCGGCAAGCCCGTGTATGTTGAAAAGCCGCTGGCCGCCAGCTATGAAGACTGTGCCCGCATCAACCGTGTCAGTGCAGAGACGGGCGTACCTTGTTTTGTGGCCTACTATCGCCGCTACTTACCCTATTTTCAGAAAGTGAAGGAATTGGTAGACAATGGTGCCATCGGCAAGGTCATCAATGTCCAGATACGTTTTGCGGTTCCCCCTCGCGAGCTGGACTACTCCAATGCCGCCGAACTGCCTTGGCGCTTGCAGCCGGACATAGCGGGGGGTGGCTACTTCTATGATTTGGCACCCCACCAGCTTGACCTGCTGCAACACATTTTCGGTGTCATTATCGAAGCCCGCGGAATCTGTGCCAACCGTGGGAAGCTCTACGAGGCGGAAGACTCGGTGAGTGCCTGCTTTGAGTTTGAGACCGGTGTGCCGGGCAGTGGCTCCTGGTGCTTCGTCGGCCATGAGTCGGCACGTGAGGACTGCATCGAGATTATTGGCGACAAAGGGCTGATGAGTTTCTCGGTGTTTGACTATAAACCCATCTTGCTGCATACCAGCGAGGGCACCCAAGTGCTGACGGTGCCCAATCCGCCTTATGTGCAATATCCGCTCATCAAGAGCGTTTGCGAACATCTGCAGGGCATTGGTATCTGTGAGTGTACCAGCGTCTCGGCCACGCCGGTCAACTGGGTGATGGATCGTATTTTAGGAAAGTTCTGAAAACCATGAAGAGCGTGTTGCTGTCCATATTGACCATGACGACGCTGCACGGCGCAGCGCAAGATACGTTACAGGTGGCGGCACCTGACACGCTATCGACAGCACAGCCGGAGAAGAAAATGAGCTGGCTGCGCCGTACCATCCGCGGCTTCAGCTACATTGACGAGCGATATGTTGAGCCGCAGCACTACAACTGGTCCGTCATGCTACAGGCCACGTACAACTATGACTATTACCGGCTGAGCACCATAGGCCGCGGGCGGCAGTCAATCTCTTTTGCCCCAACGCCCACCATCAAGCTTGGCCCATATTTTGGGTGGCGCTGGGTGTTCCTGGGTTATACCTTCGACCTCCGGCAGGTAGACTTGTCG
This sequence comes from uncultured Bacteroidales bacterium, assembly GCA_902760315.1. GTDB lineage: Bacteria > Bacteroidota > Bacteroidia > Bacteroidales > Bacteroidaceae > Prevotella. Next base: position 47,229 of record CACWFV010000006.1, read on the forward strand.
AGTAATTCGACAACCTTTGACTTCAGCTTCTATAGTGCCCAAATAGGTGCCGACATCTACTATCGGCGTACCGGCAGTAACTATAAGGTGAGGAATGTGGATCTGGGACATGGCATCGACACCCATGCCCTGGAAGATGTACCATTCGACGGCATCAATGTGGGCATTACAGGAGTAACGGCCTATTACATCTTCAATCATCAGCGCTTTTCCTATCCGGCGGCCTTTAACCAGAGCACGTGCCAGAAAATCAGTTGCGGCTCATGGATGGTGGGTGCCGGCTATCTGCGTAACAGCATCGACTTTGACCATGAACGGCTGCAAAGCCTCGTTGATGAGCGAATGCCCGGCCAGCAGGTAAAGTTGGACAGCGGACTGATGTTTAACAGCGTGAAATACTACGATGTCAACGTCTCTGTGGGCTATGGCTACAACTGGGTGTTTGCACGCAACTGGCTCTTAGGGGCCAGTCTGTCGGTGGCTTTGGCCTACAAGAACTCGTATAGTGAGTCGGAGGATAATGAAAGCCATGGCTTTAATATCCAGAACTTCAATATAGCCAATGTGTATGTCGACGGCATCGGACGTTTTGGCATTGTCTGGAACAATACGCGCTGGTATGCAGGAGCTTCAGCCATTGTCCGTGCCTACAACTATCACAACGAGCGTTTTGCGGCCAACAATATTTTTGGAAAGTTAAATGTCTATGTCGGCTACAACTTCGGTGCACGAAGCCGGTATAAAAAGAAAAGATGATGAGAAAACAACTGCTATACATATTATTATGGCTGATGCCTACCATCAGTGCGCAGGCACAAGTGACCTATCAGCGGACTGACAGCCTGACCGTCTGTCGATTGCTGGCAGAGGCTCCTGTCAAGGTGTCGACGCTGTGGTTTGCCCGTCAGTTCCTGGGTGTGCCCTACGTGGCTCACACCCTAGAGGTCAACGAGCATGAGCAACTGGTGGTTAACACCCGCCAGTTGGACTGTACCACACTGGTGGAAACAGTGACGGCCCTGACACTTTGTGCACGCCAGAACAAGCGGACGTGGCAGGACTATCTGGACCAGTTGCGCATGTTGCGCTATCGAAACGGGAAACTGAAGGACTATACCAGCCGGCTGCACTACTTTTCAGACTGGATACGCGATAAGCAAGCCATGAATGTGGTGACGGAAATACAGTCGCCCAACCCGCCTTTCAAAGCTGTGCAGCAGATCAGCGTGAACTACATGTCGACGCATCCCTCGGCATATAGGGCATTGAAGACACAGCCCGACCTGGTGCCCGTCATCCGTCAGCAGGAGCAAAACCTCAGCGGATTGAAGGCTCGCTATATTCCCAAGAGTGCGTTGCGCCGCACGACCAAGGCCCTGCGCCAGGCTGTCCACGATGGCGACATCATTGCCATCACCTGCAACAAGAAGGGGCTGGACATTGCCCACCTGGGGTTTGCCGTTTGGCAGAAGGACGGTCTGCACCTGCTCAATGCCTCGATGCTGCATAAGAAGGTGGTAGAGGAGCCGATGACTTTCTACCAATATTTGCAGAAGCACCCGTCACACACGGGCATCAGGGTGCTGAGACTCAAGTGAAGAAATATCGGAATATTGAATCAACAAATAAACATTACGCATATGGAACTACCTGATTTTATGAGTTATGCCAACAAGTTCTCACAGTCAGACTTTGTTGACAAGGTTGCAAAGATAGCCAAACGTGCCGGTTCCAAACTGGTGTATGCCGCACTGATTCTCTACTATACCCTGCAGAGCGACAAAATCAGTACTGCTAACAAGGCGATGATTATTGGTGCGCTGGGCTATATGATCAGTCCGCTGGACGTTATTCCCGATGCCATTCCCATTGCCGGACTCACAGACGACCTGGCTGTTCTGCTCTTCGTGTTGAAGAAGGTTTGGGTGGACGTGGACCCGGACATTCAGCAGAAGGCTAAGGAACGTCTGTCCAAGTGGTTTGACGACGACGAGATAGCCGAAATCAAAGACCTCTTTGGAAGTGAGGAGTAACATTATATATGATAGCTGAGTCATGGTAAACGAATATCAGTTTCGTGTACAACCCCATGTGGCTGCCAACGAGCAGGCGCTGCGCTCGTGGCTGGCCGACGAGTATGGATTCGACGTGCGGACCGTCACGGCGGTGCGCATCCTGCGCCGTAGCATCGATGCCCGCCAGCGCACCATCTTTGTCAATCTGAAAGTGCGTGTCTACATCAACGAACAGCCTCAGGACGATGAGTATCAGCATACCGACTATCCGGACGTCTCCGACCGTCCACAGGTTATCGTCGTGGGTGCTGGTCCGGGCGGTTTGTTTGCTGCATTACGGCTGATAGAACTGGGCTTGCGTCCCATTGTCTTGGAGCGCGGCAAGGATGTGCATGAGCGCAAGCGCGACCTGTCACAGATTACCAAGACACAGCAAGTGGACGGCGAGAGCAACTACTGTTTTGGTGAGGGTGGGGCAGGAGCCTACTCTGACGGTAAGTTGTATACGCGCTCCAAGAAGCGTGGCTCGATAGAGAAAATTCTCAATGTGTTCTGCCAGCATGGGGCTTCGACGAATATCTTGGCCGACGCCCATCCGCATATCGGTACTGACAAGTTGCCGCGCGTCATTGAGAACATGCGCAACACCATTATTAATAGTGGTGGAGAGGTGCACTTTCAGACCAAGATGACCCAGCTGCTGCTCGACGGCTGCCGGGTGGTCGGCTGCGTGGCTGCCGACAAGGAGTATCGGGGTCCCGTCATTCTGGCCACGGGCCATTCTGCCCGTGATGTCTATCGCTATTTGGCCGACAGTCACATAGAATTGGAGGCAAAGGGCATTGCCGTCGGTGTGCGTCTGGAGCATCCGTCCATGTTGATAGACCAGATACAATACCACAATCGACAGGGTAGGGGACGCTATCTGCCTGCTGCCGAGTATTCGTTTGTCACGCAGGTCGACGGCCGTGGCGTCTACTCGTTCTGCATGTGTCCTGGTGGCTTTGTCATTCCTGCCGCCACCGACAAGGAACAGATTGTTGTCAACGGCATGTCGCCGTCTAACCGCGGCGGACAGTGGTCTAACAGCGGCATGGTGGTAGAGACGCGTGCCGAGGACATTGAGGGTAGTGACCCACTGCGCGTCATGCACTTTCAGGAACAGCTGGAGCGTGACTGCTGGCTGCAAGGCAACAGACGACAGACGGCACCGGCTCAGCGCATGGCCGACTTCGTCAACCGCAGGCTTAGCTACGACCTGCCCCGCTCGTCGTATGCCCCAGGACTGATATCGTCGCCGCTGCATTTTTGGCTGCCACAGGCCGTTAGCCACCGTTTGCAGGAGGGCTTCAAGCAGTTTGGGCGCATGAGCCACGGATTTCTGACCAACGAGGCCCTGATGATTGGCGTTGAGACACGCACCAGCAGCCCCGTCCGCATTGTTCGCGACACAGACTCCTTGATGCACATACGTTTGCAGGGGCTCTTCCCCTGTGGCGAGGGTGCTGGCTATGCCGGAGGCATCGTATCTGCCGGTGTCGACGGTGAGCGCTGTGCCGAGATGTGCGCCGCCTATCTCGGAAAGTGAACGGAGACTGTCGTTTGGAATATACACACATTGCTACAACTAATACAATTGAGTATTAGCTGTGGTAGAAACTTTGTTAGCTGTATTCTATTCTTTACTTCTTGATGAGCGAGGCCACCCAGAGAATAGCTACAGCACCGATGATGGCTGTGCCCAGCTGTCCCAGAACACCGCCCCACGTAATGCCCATGACGGCAAAGTTAGTGTAAATTGGCCCCGTGTGTCTTTGTTCTATCATTTATTCAGTAGTTGTTCAATGGCGGCGACTACTGCACTCGGATTAGAGGGCCAGGGAGCACCCCCAGGGACGAGTCGCCCTGTGGTATCTACAAGTCGGTAGGTGGGGAAACCACTCACTTCCAGATATTGTTCGATGGCGCTTTCCTGTGTTTTAGGCAGGTTGTAGTGAATGGCATTGTCGGTGTCAAGATGATTCTGGCGGATGAAAATGCGCCATGCCTCATCAGGACTGTTGTTGCAGAAATAGAGATAGACGACGGGCTTGCCTTCCAGCATTTTCTTTAAGGCTGGCACATACCCCATTTGGTCACGGCAAGGACCGCACCATGTGCCCCACAAATCCACATAGATGACATATCCCCGGAATGGTGCTGTGATGAACTCGAATAGTGCTTTTCCATCAGTGATGTCCTTCAGTTCTTCTTCTGGCACACGCAATGAGGCGGGAGAGCCTGCTTTTGGTGCCACCACTTCTTGATGTTCATTCTCGGCCAGGAAGTCCATGATACGTTGATTAGCATTGTCGATGGCTTGGATGAGACGGGGATGATGAACCTCTTGATGAGCCAGTTCTAATATGCGCGGCGATGCGACGTGACTCTTTCCATCAATGTCCCTCATAATGGTTTGTGCTTTGAGTATTTCACAAGTGGCATCATCCAAATCGAGCGAATTGAGGACACTGATTTCAAGAGGAACATACTTCTCACTAATGTCCCAGTCCCAGTATTGCGCTATGAGTGGCTTGCCCAAAATGGGGATGATGTCGGATTGAAAGACATTGTTCAGTGAAACGTCCGTGTTGTGATGGGTGCGTACTTCTTTCTCAATTTCTGCAAAGTTCTTCACCTTCTGCATTTCCTCGTCAGTCAGTTGCACCTTTCCTTCTTGGTGAAGCCGAAGCAGAAACACATCGGGGTCGGTCAACAACCGATTGCTTTTAATGTCTATCAAGGTCGAGGTGTAGTAACCGATGTTTGTCAAAAAGCCGTTGCGGCACATCAGCGGCACTTCTGAGCGCAACCATTGCAGCGCATTCAGTTGCTCTTCGGTCTTCCTCAACAGTTCCTCTTGGTTCTCATCTTGTGACGGCCAGCAGCATTTCAGAAGCATCGGATAACCGAATTGTCTCTGGATGTTGTCCTGATAGTAGGTGAGGAAACGATGGGAGAGATTTGGACGAGCCATTTTTAGAGAATCCATTCTTGTCTGGCACACTGTCATCCAATGACGTTGCTGGATGATTGTGCTGTCGATGGTCAATTCGTTTGTGTTTACGAACTTGGGATGGAAATCACCGCCCAACAGTTCATTGTTGAATCGGGCATATTTGCCCCCCATCAAGTAAGTGCGCTGGTTCACATCGTCGATATACAGCAAGAGCGTATCGTTGTTCTCCACTATTATTCTTCCCCAAAAGGTGTGTTCCAATGGATGTTCAGACTCATTGTGGATGCCCATTATCGTAGGGCCATTAACTGGCATTCTTACCTCAAATCGCCCTTGCTCGTCAATTTTCGAGTGCTCTATTATCTGCTTGTCATCAAACAGACGATTGATGTAAGAAACAAAATCTGCCTCCTTTTTTGTTGTATGGACACAAACACGAAGGGTGAAGTTGCCCTCTTCAGCATTAATACCACTCGGCCATGATGTCTCATCCTTAGACGGATAGTCGGGCAGGAACTGTGTGGTCAGCACCGATGTCTTGTGTTTCTTGCCATCAATGACGACAGCGTTTTTCTTTAGTTGTATTTCTTTGCGCAGTCCGTCCTTTGTCAGCACTACATGGTCTTTGCCCACTTCTGCATAGTTCCAATATTCGCAGTCGTAGATGGCATACTCGTCAAACAGCCCGATGAGCCATTGCCCTGTAGTCTCATCCCTCAGACAGAGGTCGAGACCAGATTTGATTTGTGCCTGCCCCGCCATTGCGACGAGGGTGAGCAGGATGGTGATGATGGCTTGTTTGTTCATGTTCGTTTCTAATTTGTCGTTACCTTATATTATATATACGACGTTTTCGTGGAAATATTGCGTTCGGGGCATTCATTTCATGCTGTAACCTTCTCCGAAGGTCAGTCCGAGCCGCGAAGTTACAAAAACGGCACGAAATAGCCATCAGCAAGGACTGGAAATCTGATGCCGAGGGCGAATGTCTCAACTTAGGTTGAGAGTTTCTGTCACAGGGGTTCACTTCATCCCCGTGTGTTATGGGTTAGAAAGTTTGTAGATTAGGAATATATCAAGAATGCAAGTCCTGTTCGTATTGGGACGGGGTTTTCATTCATCAAGCAAATCACAAAACATCAATCGAGTTTTGAGTTTACGAGGATTCTTTACCCGTTCTGCCCGTTCTTCTTCGTTCTTAGGCGGTTTCGTGTAGAAATCTTCGTCTATCTCGCGAGGGAAAAGAGGCTTGAAACCATTATGCTCATAGAAACGCAACACGTCTGGTTCATTCTTGGCATCAACAATTGCAAAGCGGCATCCTGTCTTGTTTGATTCATCAAGGAACCACATCCTGATAAAATCAAGAACCTCCGAACCTACTCCTTTTCCAGAGAACAGAGAAGCAACCGCCAATCGCCCAACAAGTACACCTGGATAGCGGGTCAACATCTTTTCGCGATTAGTAATCCCCCACATGGCATTGCGACGACTACTAGGAAGGTCGTAGATACGGATGCTGTCATTTGATACAGTAAAACATGCTACAATAGTCTGCAAGTCATCCTTCATGCGGAAGCAATAAGACTTACCCATACGGTAACGGGTATAGTCAAGTGCATCCATCTGAAAGAACTCGTCCATATCATCATCTCCACACACAAAAGGATGACACTCTGTAAGAATGCCATCTGTCAAAACATCGAGTACACAATTATCTTCGAGAAGCGCCATCTTATCTATTAGAAGTTGATGTTCGACCTCTCAAGAATTGTACGCATAGCCTTATAGCGAGGATCCGTTGTGAGATCTCGCTTCGGGCGCATGTCAAACTTACGCTCCGTTTCGTCTGCCATCTCACGGAAACGACGAGCTTCGTCACCGTAGAGCGTGGGGATTGCTTTGATTGCTAATGCCATTGTTGTATCTCCTTTTTTTATTTCTTGCTGCAAAGTTACTATATTTTTCTGAATCGACAATGCTTTTGCCAAGAATTATATCATTATTATGGGTTTAGTACGTCCCTTTGCTATATATACGCAACACAAACTGTTACAGGGGGACAGTCCCCATGTGTCGAAATTACGAAATTCTGTTGACTTTGGCGCAGATTTTTGCAGAAATCTGACGGAAGAAGTCACAAATTGCCAATATTACTTTGTTTGCATCGTTCAAAAAATCTGTCACCGTCACGCCTAATGCGTTATGTACAAGTGCGTTAGGCGTGACACTTGTTATCTTGCTTGTGATTGATGGCGTTGGCGGTGAAGACGCGGGCACTGCTAGCCTTGCCGCGACACTTGGAGGCGATGGGCATACGAATCTTGCGTATGTCGAATAGGAGTGCGGAGAACAGACGCAGAGGGGGTACTAATCGCCCTTTGCAGGTTGACGTGCTTGGTGCGACGGCCGTCGAAGATATGTGCGACGGCCGTCAAAAATATGTGCGACGGCCGTCGCACGAAACGAGCGTGGCTGATGTGGAGATGGCTTAGGCTGGTAAGGATGGTTAGAGGAGGTTACCTGGTAACTTGTTGATTATGAGTGTGTTTCGGCATAGCTGTGGCTTGCGTGGCGGGTGGCTATTGATAGGTTATTGTGAGCTGAGAGGGACAAAAACAGGAGAGTGTTAACATTTATTTTGATTCATTTTGATTTGTTTTAGATTTGTTTTCAGATTCGTTTTTAGACTCGTTTTGATTTGTCTTTAGTTCGTTTTGATTTGTCTTTAGACTCGTTTTAAGTTGTTTTTTGATTCCTTTTGTTTATCCTAAATGCGGAAATTTTGTGTACGCCTGGGGTCAAGCTTCCGCCAGGAATCCTGAAAAACAAGTGTCACGCCTAACGCACTTGTATACAGCGCGTTAGGCGTGACGGTGATACTTTTAAAATGCAGTAGAACTGATATTACAATAACTTTTGTAGACGAGTGCGCAGTTGGTCGGCTTCGCTTTTGCGGATGGAGAGCACCATCTGGCAGGTGCTGCCCTCATAGTCTTGCGAGACGATGCGCGGCTGCATGTCCTTGACGATGCGCATGACGTCGTTCATCTGCGGATAGGCAAAGGCATAGCGCACCAGTTCCTCCACCTGTCGCGTCTCTATGGTGGCATGGCTGATGGCGTCGGCGGCAGCCTCGCGATAGGCCACGATGAGGCCGCTGGTGCCCAGGTTGACGCCGCCATAGTAGCGCACGACGACGATGAGGATGTCGGTCAGTTCGTTGCTGTTGATTTGTCCGAGAATGGGTTTGCCGGCAGTGCTGCTGGGTTCGCCGTCGTCGTTGGCCCGGAATTCCGTGCGCTCGGCTCCCAGCATATAGGCATAGCAGACGTGGCGGGCATCGTAGTATTTTTTGCGGTAGTTGGCAATGATGTCCTTCACCTCGTCAACGGTCTTGACGGGGTGGGCAAAAGCGAGGAACTTACTCCGTTTCTCGGTGTAATATCCCTCGCTGATGGTTGCTATGGTTTTGAATTCGTCGAGCATGCTGTCGGTTGGTTCGGTATTCCGGTATTCCGGTATTCCGGTGTTACGGTATTCCGGTGTTACGGCGTTCCGGTATTTCGGTAATCCGGTATTTCGGTGTTTCGGTATTCCGGTGTTCCGGTAATCCGGTATTCCGATGTTACGACAACTTGTGGATGACGAGTCCTGAGCGCAGCTTGGGCTCAAACCACGTAGCCTTCGGTGGCATGATCTTGCCGCTGTCGGCAATGTCCATAATCTGCTGCATGGTGACAGGATAGAGCGCCAGGGCCGCCCGCATCTCGCCGCTATCCACACGGCGCTTCAGTTCACCCAGTCCGCGCAGTCCGCCGACGAAGTCGATGCGCTTTGACGAGCGCAGGTCGCCGATGGCTAGTATCTCGTCGAGGATGAGACGGCTGCTGATGTCTACGTCTAGCACGCCGATGGGGTCGCTGTTGTCGTAGGTGCCCTCTTTGGCCTTCAGACTGTACCAGTGCTGGTCCAAGTAGAGCGAGAACTCGTGCAACTGCTGTGGCTTGTAGATGTCGGTGCCCTTGTCTTCGACGATGAAGTTCTTGCTGAGAGCCTGGAGGAACTCGGTAGATGAAAGTCCGTTCAAGTCCTTCACCACGCGGTTGTAGTCCAGAATGGTCAGCTGTGAGGCCTGGAAACAGACAGCCATGAAGTAGTTGTACTCCTCGTCGCCGCGGTGGTTAGGGTTCTGCTTCTGTTTCTCCTGACCCACCAGTGCGGCAGCTGCTGAGCGGTGGTGACCGTCGGCAATATATAGTGACGGCATCTTGCTGAACTCCTGGGTGATGGTCTGCATGTCCTTGTCGTCATCGATAATCCAGAACTGATGACGGAACCCGTCAATAGGAGCTATGAAGTCATACTCTGGCTCCGTCTTGGCATAGCGCATGATGAGTGCGTCGAGCACCGCATTGTCGGGATAGGCAAAGAACACCGGTTCGATGTTGGCGTTGTTTACGCGGACATGCTTCATACGGTCCTCCTCCTTGTCGCGACGGGTCAGTTCGTGCTTCTTGATGTTGCCCTTCTGGTAATCGTCGGTATGGGCGCATACCACCAGGCCGTATTGCGTCTTGCCCTGCATGGTCTGGGCATAGATGTAATAATGCTCCTTCTCGTCCTGCACCAGCCACCCCTTGTCCTGGAACTTCTGGAAGTTCTCGGCGGCCTTCTCATAGACCCGCGGGTCGTACTCAGAAGTGCCTGCGGGGAAGTCGATTTCCGGTTTGATGATGTGGTAGAGACTCTTCTCGTTGTCGCCAGCCTCGGCGCGTGCCTCCTCAGAGTCCAGCACGTCGTAGGGACGGCTCTCGACTTGCTCCACCAATTCCTTGGGTGGGCGAATGCCTTTGAATGGTTTAATGATAGCCATAAGTTATAGATATTGTTTGATTTTTGCAATCATCTCCTGATACTCAGCATCCGTCAGATACACCTTGCCGGGATTCATCTGGAACGTGCCGCCATAGTCTGGGCCGCCCTCGTATTTGGGAGCCAGGTGGAAGTGCAGGTGCGACAGTTTGTCGCTGTAGGCGCCGTAGTTGATTTTCACGGGGTTGAAGGCCTTCTGCATGGCACGTGTCACACGGGCTACGTCGGCCATGAACGCATTGCGCTCGTCGTCGCTGAGTTCGTTGAGGTCGTTGACGTGGTCCTTGTAGGCCACCAGACAACGTCCGTGGTAGGTCTGCTCTTTAAACAGGAAAGCACGCGACACTGACAATGGGGCAATCTCAATCATCAGGTCATGAAGGGTCTGGTTGTTGGTGCAATAGAGGCACTCTTTAGGATCGCTGTACATAATAATAGATGTTGTTGTTAGCAGTTAGTAATTTATTTTTTGCGTACGGGGTCGCAGGTCAGCCCGCACCCTAACTTCTTGAATATCTTGCGGTCTACCTCAGAGAGCATGACCGTGGAGTGAACCTGGCAGCCACGCAGACGCGGCAACTGCTCCAGTGCCCGGCGGCACTGCTCGTCGTCCTTAGACAACACGCTGAGAGCCACCAGCACCTCGTCGGTGTGCAGTCGTGGGTTCTTGCCGCCCAGATACTCTATCTTCGTCTTCTGCACAGGCTCTATCAGACTCTGCGGAATGAGCTTGGCCTCGTGGTCGATGCCGGCCAGGTGCTTTGTGGCGTTGAGCAGCAGTGCTGCCGAACAGCCCAACAGTGGAGAACTTTTGGCGGTGATGATGGTGCCGTCCTCCAGTTCCATGGCGCTGGCGGTATGGCCGCTCAGTTCCTGTTTGGCCTGGGCTGCCACGGTGACCCTGCGGTAGGCCGTAGTAATCTTGGCCTGGTTGAAGAGCATCAGTATCTTGTTCACCTCACGCTCGTTGTCCAGTCCGTCCGCCATCTTGTTGGTGGCGTCGTAGTAGCGGCGGATAATCTCATCGCGCGAGGCATTGCAGCATACCTCGTCGTCAGAAATGCAGAAGCCCACCATGTTGACGCCCATGTCGGTGGGCGACTTATAAGGATTCTCGCCGTAGATGCCCTCGAACAGGGCGTTCAGTACGGGGAATATCTCGATGTCGCGGTTGTAGTTGATGGCTATCTTGTCGTAGGCCTCCAGGTGGAACGGGTCAATCATATTGACGTCGTTCAGGTCGGCAGTGGCTGCTTCGTAGGCAATGTTGACGGGGTGCTTCAGCGGCAGGTTCCACACGGGGAACGTCTCAAACTTGGCATAGCCGGCACGTACGCCACGCTTGTTCTCGTTGTACAGCTGGCTGAGGCATACCGCCATCTTGCCGCTGCCGGGGCCGGGAGCGGTGACGATGACCAGCTCGCGCGAGGTCTCCACGTAGTCGTTCTTGCCGAAACCGTCGTCAGAGGCTATCAGTTCCACGTTGTGCGGGTAGCCGTCGATGAGATAATGGACGTAACTGCGTATGCCCAGCCGCTCCAGACGGTGGCGGAACTGGTCGGCAGCCTGCTGGCCGTTGTAGTGGGTGATGACCACCGAGCCCACCATGAAGTCGCGGCTCTGGAACTCCTCGCGCAGTCGGAGCACGTCCTCGTCGTAGGTAATGCCCAGGTCGGCGCGCACCTTATTCTTCTCTATATCGTCAGCGCTGACAACAATAACTATCTCCAGTTGGTCTCTCAGTTGGGCAAACATTCGCAACTTAGAGTCAGGCTTGAATCCTGGCAGCACACGGCTGGCATGGTGGTCGTCAAACAGTTTGCCGCCCAGTTCCAAATATAGCTTGCCGTCAAATTTGGCTATCCTGTCGCGGATGTGCTCACTCTGAATTTTCAGATATTTCTCGTTGTCAAATCCAATCTTCATGTATCCTAGTATGTGTGTGTTAGTCTTCTATTTGTTTAGCGGCGGTTGTTGCGTTGTTGCTCGCGCATGGCGTCGGCCTGTTTCTGCATAGCCTCCAGACGGGCAGCAAAACTTGACTGCTTCTTGGGGTTATTCTTGTTGGCCTGATAGTTAGCCTCCAGGATGGCCAGCAGTTTCTCGTCGTCGGTGGTCTTGCGCAGTGTCCACATGATAGCTGCCGACATGAAGAGTGAAATGAAATAGTAGAAGTTCAGACCGCTGGAGTAGTCGTTGAAGATGAAGAAGAACATCAGCGGCATGATGTACATCATCCATTGCATCACCTTCATCTGGTCAGCCTGAGCGCCTACCATCTGGTCGCGCTGCTGGCGCATGCTGATCCAAGTATAAATGAGCTGTGCGGCACAGAACAGAATGCACGTCAGCGACAGGTGGTCGCCAATGCCCCAAATGTTGGTGCCCCACTCCCAGATGGGATCATAGGTTGACAGGTCGTCCATCCACAAGAATGATTGTCCGCGCAACTGGATGGCGTTAGGCACAAAGAAGAACATGGCCAACCAGATAGGCATCTGGATGAGCATGGGCAGACAGCCCGACAGGGGCGATACGCCGTACTTAGAGTAGAGCGACATCATCTCCTGCTGCTTCTTCATCTGGTCTTCTGGGTTGTTCAGGTGCTTGGTGGCCTCCTCGAACTTGGGCTTCAGTACGCGCATCTTGGCGCTCGACATGTAACTCTTCTTGACCATGGGGAAGGTGATGGCCTTCAGCAGTAAGGTAATGAGGATGAGCACAATACCCATGTTCAGACCGAAACCTGTCAGCCAGTCGAAGACATAGAGCGTAAACCAACGGTTAATCCAGCGCAGCAGCCACCAGCCCAGATTGACCAGCTGCTCCAGGTCGAGGTCCTTACCGAAACGGCTCTGCTGCTCCACATCCTGAATCAGGCGGAAGTTGTTGGGGCCGATGTACATCTCAAACTCTGAGGCCTGCTGACCGGTGGGGTCGAAGGCCGTCTTCAGCTTAGCGTCAAACTGCTTCAGATAGCCGGAACCTTTCTGGTCTTGTATGCTTGACAGGGTAGCGTTCTGCGCAAAGTCGTCCTTGGAAATCAGGGCTACAGAGAAGAACTGGTTGCGGAAGGCCACCCAGTCCAGGCGCTCTTCAATCTGCTCTTCCTTGTCGGCAGTCTCCGACAGGTTGTCGGTGCCACCGTTAGCCTCCTTGTAGAAGAGTCCCGTATAGCGGCTTTCAAAAGAGAAACCCTTTTCCTGCTGACGGCAGTGGTCGCTCCACTCAATGTCCATCTCCTTATATGACGGTGCGAACATGCCCGACAAACCGCTGGTCTCCAAGGCCATGCTAAGCATGTAGTCCTGGCCCAGACGGTAGCGTAGGGCAATGTAGCCGCCATTGCCGGCATGAGCGGTCATGGTGACGGTGGTGTCCGTGACGTCGGTGGGGGTGAAGAACAGCTCGCTGGTGACGATATTCTCCTGCTTGCCAGCCAGCATGAAGTTCAGCTGCTGGTCTTTTTCGTCAAACAAAGTGACGTCGTTTGTGCCGTCAATGCTCTGGAAATCGTGAATGACGGCTTTCTCTATGGTACCACCTTTGGTGTTCAGCGTCAGGGTCAGTTTACCATTCTTGAGAACCACCTTTTGTGAGGCCCCCTGATGGGCGGCATAGAAAAGGGCAGTAGTGTCTGCCTGTATGGTGGCACTGCTGTCAGCTACCGACTTCTTGGCTTCAGCCTGCTGCTGGGCTCTCTGCAGACTGTCTCTCTGAACTTGTGCAATGCTGTCTTGCTTGCGGGCGGCTTCTATCTGCTCTGCTGATGGCTGGTTATACCAACTGAAACCTATCAGTACTAATGCTATCAGTGAGAAGCCGATAATGGTGTCTCTATTCATTGTCAGTTATACCTTATTTATATAAAACGACTGCAAAGGTACAAATAAGTAGGCACAAAACAAAAAGAAAAGTGGTTTTTATTTTGTTTTGTGCCTACTTATTTGTACCTTTGTCGCAACTTATGAAGAAATTTCTTGTTTTAATTGTTGCCGTGTTGCCAATGGTAACACTCAATGCAAATGCGCAGCGCCGCATGGGTAGGAATGCTGCGCCAATAGCTATTGATACAGCAAAAGTAGTGAAAGACTATCTGGACTCACTCCACGTGATGCGCCAGCGGTTAGACTCTTTGCAGCAGGTGAATGACCAGTTGCGTAGTGAACAAAACGATGGCCGGTACTTCCGGCTGTTTGCACCCACCACGTTCTATCATTCGGGTGCCCGGAAGCTATTGTCGCTCCAGCCAACTTCGGATGATGATGTCGCCAATGCCATCGACCAGGCGCTGATGAACCTCTATTTGCGACGTCCTGACCTGGTGGTCAATAACGAGACGAATCTGCTTGCAGCAGGTTCTATTCGCGATGACGTGAATCAGGAGCTTTCCCCTGAGGTAGAGCTAACCGATATTGCGGCTCCCGTTCCCGAAGAGCCAGAGGCAGTGCCCATTCAGATAGTCATTCAGAAACCTAACTTCTGGAAGTTCAAGGGTGACGGCTATCTGCAGTTTCTCCAAAACTATGTATCATCTAACTGGCACAAGGGTGGAGAGAGCAACTATTCCGCCGTAGCTGCTGCCAATTTGGAGTTGAACTACAACGACAAAGACCGCATTACCTTTGAGAATAAGCTGGAGATGAAACTAGGCATACAAACCTCGCCTTCAGATACCGTCCATACGTTCAAGACTAACAACGACCTGCTGCGACTGACCAGCAAATTGGGCATCCAGGCTCATAAAAAGTGGTACTACACGTTGCAGATGCTGGCCTATACGCAGTTTGCCCGTGGTCTGAAAGCTAACGACGAGTATGTCTACTCTGACTTCATGTCACCTTTCGACCTCAACCTTGGTATTGGTATGGAGTATAAAGTCGACGCTTTGGATGGAAGACTGAAGGGAACACTGAACTTCCTGCCTTTCTCGTTCAACTTCCGCTATGTTGCTCGCGAAGCACTGATAGCTGCCAATGGCATCAAGGGGGATCACCATACCAACGAGAATTTCGCCTCACAGTTTACTGGCGAACTGAAGTGGCAGATTCTTGACCAATTGTCGTGGAAGACCCGCCTTTACGCTATGACAACCTATCATCAGGCTAAAATGGAGTGGGAGAACCAGTTTGAACTGAAGGTTACCAAGTATATCTCTGCCAACCTCTTCGTCTATCCTCGTTTCGATGACGGCAACGTCTGGGACGACAAGCTTGGCTATTTCCAGTTGCAAGAGTGGAGCTCACTGGGACTAACGTATACATGGTAAGTAATCGTTACAATATATCTTGGTACGATTACTAACAGACAAAAAGCGTTGCCGGCTGGCAACGCTTTTTGTTATTTGCTACTAAATGAAATGCTACTTATTTCTCGCTTTTTTCTGTCATGTCTCCTTCAATGTACAGGCGAGTCATTTCCACGGCTCCGTTTGTGCGGACGGTTATTGACTTTTTGAAATGTCCGGGGAACTTGCCTTCTCCATTGTATGTCACTTTGATTTGACCTTTTTCGCCAGGCTTGACAGGTGTCTTGGTGTACTCAGGGACGGTACATCCGCATGATGCTATTGCCTGATTGATAACCAATGGCTGCTCGCCAACGTTGGTGTAGGTGAATACGCACGTCACTACAGGATTGGCTTCCGAGAAGGTTCCAAAGTTGTGAGTAGTCTTTTCAAACTTTATCTGTGCGGGGCTCTGGGCTATGGCCATTAGCATGCCGCAAACCAGCATCAATGCTGAAAGAATCGTTTTTTTCATCGTTGTTCTTTTTTGTTAGTACATTAATTGCTGTATGATTGCTGTAATCAGTAAGTATTCTCAGAATTTAGCCATCTTAATGGCCACTACTGCACACTCATCGCCTTTGTTGCCCAATCTGCCACCGGCACGGTCTTGAGCCTGTTGCATATTCTCTGTTGTCAGTAGTCCATAAACAACAGGAATGTTGTTGGTGGCGTTGAGACGAGCTATGCCTTGGGTGACACCCTGACAGATGTAGTCGAAATGGGGTGTTTCGCCACGTATGACACAGCCAAGTACGATAATGGCATCGTAGCCATCGTTGAGAGTCATCTGGCGTGCACCGTAGATAAGTTCGAAAGAGCCTGGTACTGTTTTGATGTGGATGTTCTCCGACAGGGCTCCGTGCTTCTCAAGCGTTGCCACGCACCCATTGAGTAGTGCTTCGGTAATTTCAGGATTCCACTCTGACACAACGATACCAAATGTCATGTTAGAGGCGTCTGGTACCTTGGCGACATTGTATTCGGACAGATTTTTGGTAGCCATTATTAGTTCTTAGCACGCTCAATATACTTGTCGATGCTCTGATACTGCATGGAGTTGAAGTATTTCTCCTTCACTTCTTCGTACAGTTTCAAAGCCTCTTCTTTCTTACCCTGACTCTCCAGGATTTCGCCAGCCTGGATGAGGAATGTGGGCGAGAGTGAATTGTTGTCAGCCATCTTCGCAGCCTTCTTTAGGTGGTCAACGGCTTTGTCCAGCTGGTTCAGGTTAGCGTAGGCATTACCCAGTGCACCCTCAGCTGCGGGGCTAATCATCTGGTCGCCTTTGCCGCTGAATGACTCCAAAGCGTTGACAGCCTCCTGCCATTTGCCCAGGTTGGCCTGGCAGATGCCGATATAGAGTTGAGCCAGATTGCCTGCGTCAGTTGAACCATAGTCGGCTGCAACTTTCTGGAAACCGGTCAGAGCCTTGTCAAACTGCTGCTGGTCAAAAAGCTCCTGACTCTTGGCGAGTTCGGTGCTGGCTTCATTGGCACGAGGCTCAAAATAATAGTTGTTTGCGAGAATGACGCATACGACAATAGCGATAATTGCTGCTACGCAGCCAATGAGGGCCTTCTTGTACTTCTCGAAGAAGGCTTCGGTCTTGGTGACCTGCTGCTCCTCTGCAGGAGCCACTTTCTGATTGTTTGTTGCCATTATTATTTGTTTTTATTTTGTTTTTCAGACATAAATCGGGTGCAAAGGTAATAAAAAGATTAAAGATTAAAGATTAAAGATTAAAGATTTTTTTGTTTTTATGATTTTTTGTACCTTTGCATGCGAAATGGTACTTAGAAAACTCTCCATATTAAACTATAAGAATATTGGCGAGGCTCAGTTAGAGTTTTCGCCTAAGATCAACTGTTTCATAGGCAGTAATGGTATGGGTAAGACAAATATACTCGATGCCGTCTATTATCTGTCGTTCTGCCGGTCAGCGTCGACCCCTGTCGACTCGCAGGTGATACGCCATGACGAGGCTTTCTGCATGCTGGAGGGTGAGTATGACGAAGCTGTCGTTTCTGTTGGTATGAAGCGTGGTCAGAAAAAACACTTCAAGCGCAATAAGAAAGAGTATAAGCGTCTCTCCGAACACATCGGAATGATACCATTGGTTGTTGTGTCACCTGCAGATACGCTACTTATAGAAGGAGGTAGTGAGGAACGCCGTAAACTGATGGACATGGTTATTGCCCAGTATGATCGCACCTATATGGAGGCGCTTTCACGTTACAATAATGCACTCCAACAGCGCAATATGCTGTTGAAGATGGCCGACGATCATCCAGTTGATCCCCTTCTCATGCAACTCTGGGAGGAACAAATGGCCGAATCTGGCGAACTGCTTTATGGCAAGCGTCGCGCTTTTGTGGACGAACTGATACCTCTGTTTCAAGAGTATTATCAACATATCTCTGCCGGTCAAGAGCAGGTGGGACTGACATATATCTCTCACTGTCAGCGTGGCCCGCTGTTGGAGGTTATACAGCGTGACCGCCATAAAGACCTGGCTGTTGGATATTCGCTTCATGGTGTCCATCGCGATGACTTGGAGTTTACTCTCGGTGACCACCTGATGAAGCGTGAGGGTTCACAGGGGCAGAACAAGACGTTTGTCATAGCGCTGAAACTGGCCCAGTTCGACTTTCTCAGGCGGGCCGGCTCACAAACAACACCGATATTGTTGATGGATGACATATTCGACAAGCTTGACGCAGAGCGTGTGGAGCAAATCGTCGGCCTGGTCTCAGGTGATACATTTGGTCAAATATTCATTACCGATACCAATCGTGACCATCTTGACCAAATATTAAGTAACACTGCCCTTGACTACAAGATATTTCACGTTAACCAAGGCGTGATTGTAAATAACAGTTAACTTTTCATGATATGTTTAGGCGCGACGTACAATCAATCAAAGATCTTATATTACGCAACCTGCGTGTACAGGGATTGGAAATACCTCTGTTGCAGAAGCGTCTTGTGGAAGCGTGGCCGCTGATTGCCGGTTCGCAGGTTGCGAGCTATACACTCAATACCTTTATATATAACCAGACGCTTTTTGTTCATTTGTCCAGTCCGGCCTTGCGCTCAGAGTTGTCCATGCGTCGTCAAGAGCTGGTTGCTCAACTTAACCAGCATGTTGGTGGCCAGGTTATTACTGATATTCGATTTAAATGAATACTTATATTAATTAATGATATGTTGACATGGATTTTAAAGAATTAGTGAAACAACGTCGATCGCACCGTAAATTCTCCGCAGAAGAAATTAGTGCTGATGATGTGAAAACCATATTACGGGCAGGACTCATGGCTCCAACGTCAAAGGGACAACGTGCATGGCAGTTTGTTGTCGTCGACGATAAGACAGACCTGGAGAAACTGTCTGATGCCAAAGACCTGGGTGGACAGTTCTTGCGTGATGCAGCACTGGCCATTGTCGTACTGGGAGACCCCGTGCAGAACGACTGTTGGATAGAGGACGGCAGCATAGCAGCCATCAGCATGCAGTATCAGGCAGAAGATCTCGGACTGGGCACTTGTTGGGTACAGATGCGAGGACGCGGACTCTCAGACGGAACATCGGCAGACACTGTGATACAAGGTGTGTTAGATATTCCTGAAAATTTATCATGCTTGTGTGTGCTGGCCGTCGGCCATAAGGGTGACGAGCGTAAACCACAGAACGAAGACAAGCTAAAGTGGGAAAACGTTCATCTGGAGAAGTTCTAATGCGTGTTGTACTATTAGGAGCGGGTAGGGTGTCAACCCATCTGCAGAAAGCGTTAATCAGAGCAGGCCACAAAGTTTGTGCAGTCTGGAGTCCAACGCGTGGTACAACTCACGACATGGCGGCGCTGCCCACTGACGCTGACATCTATGTCATTGCCGTTAAGGATAGTGCCCTGTGTGATGTCGTCAGCCAGGTAGTAAAGGGTAGGGAAGAGTGCCTCTTTGTACATACGGCAGGCTCTATGCCACTCAGCGTCTTTGATGGTCTTGCCCGACATTGTGGCGTGCTGTATCCTATGCAGACGTTCTCTATGGAGCGTGAAGTAGACTTCAGCCAGATACCTCTTTTCATTGAGGGCAGTGACCCCAGAATACGTCTTCTTGCCGAGTCATTGTCCGAACATGTTTACGAGCTGTCTACGGCAGACCGTCGTTACCTGCACTTAGCCGCCGTCTTTGCCTGTAACTTTGCCAACCATTGTTATACGCTGGCAGCTGATGTGCTGGCCAGAAAGGGATTGCCCTTCGATGTCATGCTGCCATTGGTTGACGAGACTGCGCGCAAAGTGCACGAACTGCACCCCACGGAGGCACAGACGGGACCGGCGGTGCGTGGCGACGAGAACGTCATGGCTTGTCAGTCGGCATTGCTCAGCGGAACTGCCAAGGCTGTATATGAGCTGATGTCAACAAGTATTCAAGAACACAACAAACAATATGATCAATTACGACTTAAAGAAGATAAGAGCCATCGTGTTTGA
Source organism: uncultured Bacteroidales bacterium (assembly GCA_902760315.1). Lineage (GTDB taxonomy): Bacteria > Bacteroidota > Bacteroidia > Bacteroidales > Bacteroidaceae > Prevotella. The sequence goes on from CACWFV010000006.1 coordinate 66,905, forward strand.
CCTGGACGGCGTACTTTCTGCTGAGACTATCACGTTGGCAACTGATGGTACCCCTCTGCGTACTGTGAATATCAAGGATGGCTATGCCATACAGTTGGCAGTCAAGATGGGCTTGAAGATAGCCATCATCTCCGGTTGTAAGATAGAGGCCGTGCGCCAGCGCTACGAAGGACTGGGCATGGAGGATATCTATCTGGGAGCAGCAGTGAAAATTAAGACTTACGAGGAGTTTAAGCAGAAGTATGGTTTTAAAGACGACGAAATCATGTTCATGGGCGATGACGTGCCCGACTTGGAAGTAATGCGATTAGTGGGTTGTCCTGTTTGTCCTGTTGATGCCTGTCAAGAAGTCCGGGAGGTTAGTTGCTACGTTAGTCCATGTCGTGGCGGCTATGGCTGTGGGCGTGACGTCATTGAGCAGACCCTGCGTGCTCAGGGCAAATGGCTAAAGGATGAAAGGGCCTTCGGATGGTAAAGGGAGGTAAGATGGAAGAGGGAAGATGGAAGATTGTGCTGGCAAGTAATTCGCCCCGTCGCAAGGAACTGTTGGCAGGTCTCGACTTCGACTTCCAGGTGCGCGTCATCAACGGCATTGACGAGAGCTACCCCGCCAGTCTGCCCACCCGCCAGATTGCCGAGTATATCTCGCAGAAGAAGGCTGCCGCCTACCGTGAGACGATGGCTGCCGACGAACTGGTTATCACGGCCGACACCATCGTTGTCCTCGGCGAAGAGGTGATGGGCAAGCCACACGATGAGGCTGATGCCTGTCGCATGCTCCGTGCACTCAGCGGACAGACCCATCACGTCATCACCGGCGTGACGCTGACCACCCTTGAGCGCCAGCAGTCCTTCTCAGTACTCACCGACGTCACCTTCAAGACGCTCTCTGACGACCCAGGAGTGGATAGGCTATATCGGTGTCACTGCCCTTCATGGCAGCTACTTCAACGTCATGGGTCTCCCCGTCCAGCGCATCTACGAAGCCCTCCGCACGTTCTAGGCAGTGAATAACAAAAATGCCAGGTGGCCTTACAGCTTCCCTGGCATAATTAGTTTTTACATACAGCTGGTAACACCCAGCGTGGTTGTCACTGCAGTCAGCACTGCCACGATGATCTGTATCACCGTCTTCCAAAATTCCTTGTTCTTCATACCTCTTTACCTCTTACCTCTTAATTCTTACCTCTTACCTCTTACCTCAAAAAGTGTCGCCCCGAAGGGCGCACTTTTTAGGGTTCCTCTTTCACCACAGTATTCAGGGGCAGCTCTTCAACGCGGGCACCCTGCAGGAACTGCTTCGAGCGGTTGCCGCTGGAGTCCTTGGTGCGCTCAGGCATGAACACCACGCGCAGACCCGTGACGTGCTCGGCAACGGAGAACTTCGCGGCGGTCTGTGCGCCCTTCGACTGGATACCGATCTTGAAAGAGCCGAAGCCCTCCAGCTTCACACGCTTCGAGTCCTGCATCTGGTCTTTCATGACCTCCACCATCTCTTCGATGACGGCGACAACGTCACTGCGCTTCACCGTACAGTTGCGCTGTATGATCTCCGCCAGCTGACGGGTGCCGATGACTGCGGTGGGCACCGCGCGCGCATACCACTTTCCGGAACGCTTGGTACCAGTTGACTGGTCCTGATGCAAACGATAAAATACACTCATAGTTTTAAGGGTTAAAAGGTTAAAGGTTAAGGGTTAAAGTTTACAGTTTACTGTTTACCGTTTTGCTATTGGCCGTTAGCATCTGAATTGTACTACAAAGTTACTAAATTTTAGCCCCGATTCCAAGGTTTTCCCCCACGGCGTCACGTTAAATAATGTGAATGCAGAAATACAGCTGATACGGAAAGAAATACAGCTAATACAGACGCGTATTAGCTGTACTTTGCATGCTACTACAGCTGTCTTGCGCACGTACCAGCTGTATAACTCCCCTCCCCGCTGGATTGCGTGCCACACTCCTACCTTTAGGTGGGAGAAGGGGATGGGGGTGGGTTTAGGCTTTGTAGTTGTAGATAGCCTGGTGGCGGTTGCGTTTGCGGTCCCACCGGCACGAGACGTGCAGCCAGCGGTTACGCAGGCGACTGCTGTGCTCGAAGAGCAGTTGGTCGAAGTTCGTGTTGTGGACGATCCACTGGAACCACTCGCGCGCCACCTGTTCGTTGGGCACAGAGAGGTCGGCAGCCTCGCCCAGCATGTGCTGTGAGCGGCCCACGCCCCCCACGGCACGGTTCAGTGCCTCGCAGCGGAAGCCGCTGGTGATGCGGATTGGCTTGCCATAGTGTTGGCGCAGTGGCTCCAGCACTTCCTGGCACAGGCGCCTCATGGCCAACATCTGCTCATAGCCGGGCTTGTTGTCGATGCCGAGGCGCTCGGCAGTGATACTCTTGGTGAATTCGACCAACGTGAAATGGGGCGATAAAAGGTTGTTGTTTTCTTTATTCATAGTGTTATTGTGTTTGGTTGGTTCTTGTTTTTTCTATTAGTGACGCAAATGACACAAATGACGCAAATATTCATAATTTCAAAACTTTTACGCGTACCTGCGCACACACACACAGGTACGCAAGAGGTTTCAGAAAACGGTGTCATTTCCGTCATTTCCGTCATTTGCGTCATAGTCTACACCTGCAGCCATCTGGAAGCGCATGGAGCGCATCTCCTCGGCCGAGCGACGCACGACGATATAGCCGCGATACTTGCTGGTACGGCGGGACTGAAAGCCAAGCTTGGTAAAGGCACGGCTCACCATCTCCTTGCTGAGCTTCTGTGTGATGTTGGCACCAACAATCTGCAACGCCATGGCCACACTGATGAACTCGCCAGGCTCATTATCAAGAGGCTTGCGAAAATACTGAGACACCAGTTCCAGCTCCAGGTTGGCTGTCTCAAACTGCTGGTTGTGTCGTGCCAGCCGCTCTATCTCCTGTTGCGTGAACCAGTAGCGGAACCCCTTGCGGTAGAGACTGTAGGCCTGGCTGTAGATGTTGCGGTAGTCCAGCGGATTGTCGTGCGGCGGCTCTATCGACTCCACCTCGAAGGGCAGCCAGCGGCGGTTGCCCGTAGGGTCAGAGAGAAACTGCAGCGAGTTGCCTGTGCCACAGAACGAGGCGATGTGCGGACGGTGCTCATGGTAGCGGGCATAGGCCGCTCGCTCGTCCACCGACAGCATCGTCACTGCCGCCTTCAGCTGGTTCAGTTCGGCAGGGCGCATGGTGTCCAGCTCCTCACAGCATACCAGCCCGTACTGTGCCAGCACCAGCAGGTCGTCCTTCGACATGCGGCTGGCATTGGTCTTCGTGTAGAAGTACCGGCGCAGCTCGGGCGGCAGCAGGTAGTTGAACCACGTCGTCTTGTAGGCACCCTGCGGACCTATCAGTACCAGGATGACGTTGTTCACCACCTGCGGGTTGACCCACGCTGCCACCATGCCCACCAGCCACTTCTTCAGGTACTCCGCAAAGAGGAACTGCTCGTCGGTGCCGCCCTTGACCATCACCGACATCGACAGGCCCAGGATGTGGTCCAGGTCGCCATTCCACGGAGGCAGGCGCTCCAGATAGAAGGCAAAGGGGTTATACTCCGCTACATAGTCCGACTCTATGACGCGGAAGATGTCCTGCACCCGCACCGGTTTCTGCTGCGACATCTCCACCCACAGCGAGTTTACCACGCGGTCCGTCAGCATCGTCCAGTCGTCCAGCTGGGGCGGTGCGTCGCCAAAGTCGGTCAGCCAGTGCACCTCCACTCGCCTCGTCACCACGTTAAAGCGCAGCATGACGCGCTCCGACAGGAACTGCTGGATGTCGTCCACCGTGGCGTACACCTCCTGCCAGTTCTTCAACCTTTCGGTCGAAGTGTGGCACGCATTTGCCTTCCGCTCCGTGCGTTCCGTGCTCTTCGCTTTCTTCTTACGCTTCTTCTCTTCCATCTTCCATCAGACATCATACATCTTGAAATTCCTCCGTAAGGAATTTCAATCCCTTTTCCGTCCACACAGGATACACGCGTACCTTCTTCTCGCCCAGCAGTGTATAGTATAAGGTATAGCGGTAACGCAGCAGTCCACGGAATGCATACGCTGGCGTCAGCATCCAGATGCCGTCGCTCTTAAACAGCACCCCTCTCTCCTTCAGCCGCCCATACAGCTGCTTCGGTGTCATCCCCAGTCGCTTGGCCACTGTTGCCGTCGTCAAGCAGTCCGTCGTCAGCAGGTTGCAATCAACCATTGCCCTCAGCTGCCGTTCCTCTCTGTACATCTGTTCATCTTTTGTCATAACCTTTACATCGTTTTAAGTTTTTGCTTTCGTTATTGTTATTGTTGGTTAACCACTGTACAAAGGTACAAAATTGCACACAAAAATACCCACCATATGGTGGGTACATATGGGGGGTATATGGGTAGTAAAAAGAATATTCCTAAAAGCTATCTCATGTGCATATTTGATGGAGTTCGGAAGCAATATTGGCTATTTCATCCATAATCATCCGTTCTCTTTCCTTAGACGGTTTCTTCGTGCCATTAATATACTGAGCCATTAAACTCTGGCTGATGCCTAGTCTACGACCAACAGCAGCAGCATTGAGTTCTGGATGAGACAGGAAAATCAGAGAGATACCTGTTGGCTCAGGGTCATCATACTCGAAACTCTCAAAAGAGACATCCTCATCCAGGTCATACCAGTGTATGCCCTCATCATCCATCTCATAGTCCTCTCGCTGTTCGGGTGTAGCATTCAACAGCCGCTTATAATAAAGCAACGACTGCCACAACGTACGTCCATCGTCTGTCAGACCATAGATACGGTTGTTCTCAAACCAAATCTTAGAAATCTTCATTGTACACGCTCCTTCCAAAATACTCATTCCATTTCTCAATCGCAAGTTCCTTGTTTTCTTCAAGAACCATCTCCGCAGCTTTGATGTCTTTCGTTTTGATTCCTTCATTCTTCACGAGTACGATACCTTCAGGTAGGATGTCAAACTTAGCCTTACCGTCGGAATTCTTCACATGTACATGAATCGGTTCGTGCTCACGAGAGTAGAAGAAGAACCTCATTCCAAACATCCTTAATATCTCTGGCATAATCTAATATTTTTTGAATTATAGTGCAAATATAGGTAATTATTTCATTACCTCAAAACTTTTTCGAAGAAAAATGCGTTAAGCCAATACTTTTTTTATTTCATCTTGGAAAAACAGTGTCTTTCGTTGATCTTGTGCCTGGTAATAATCACGGTACATATTCTTCCGCTTCCACAGTGTCTCAAAGGTTTTCCACTTCTCTCTGATGCCCAGCCGCTCGGCCATTGCATCGGCTAGCAGTGCTGCCTGGGTGCGGGAGATGAGTGGTTGATAGTTGGCATCCACCCACCCTGCTGCCTGCGCTTTCTTCCATAGCGCCATGGCAGCCTCGGTGCAAAGTACTTCAGGTAAGTCACCCATGGCTTTCTCCCTCCCTACACAGGGAGGGCTGGGGAGGGTCTCTGACTTGTGGAGGGTCTTCTCCCCTATATTTATCTGATTCTCTATATGCTGCGCCCCAGAGGCGACATACACTATTTGGAGGTGGCTGCCAAAATTCGTCAGATCTGCTTGATGCAGCCTTTCAAGCAGACGGTTTAGTAAGCCTATGGCTTCGTCGTCATTGATATTCATATAACAAATAAAATATAGTAAATTCATTGATCCAAAAAAGGATGCGGGCGATAACGGTAAGAGCATCTCTCTTCAAGGTATCGCCAAACACCCCGTATACAGATGAATACCGCTAAAGCCCACATCCATATTGCTATACGATGTGAGCTAACAGCAGTCTTTCTGTATACTATATTCTTTTTGGCGATTTTAGAAGAGTCCAGAAAGCTGTCGCTTTATTTACTATATTTCGAGGTGCAAAGATAGTGCAAATCGAACGAAAAACCAAATGTATTTGGATTTTTCTGAGATGCAGCCTATCTTCGAGACATGTCTCAAAGATAATGGAAATCTTTCACGCATCCAAATATTTGAGATTATTTCTTCTTATGGACTCATAATACATTCCTTCGTTTGGGGGTTCTACATATTGTTTTGTTCACAATCATTTGTTCATTTCAAACTTTCAGAACACTTTTCAGGATTCTTTCCTTGAAGCCTGCGGGTGGTGGCGGCGTATTGGCATATATCCGCCGTAGTGCTTCGCAGAGGTCGGAATCTATGAATGTATTCATGCGGTTCATATTCGCTTCGTTCTATTTGAGTTTCTCTTTCAGTCGCTCCTGTTCGTAGTCGAAGTTGTCGTAGCCGTTAATGTGCAGGTCGTCACGGACACGGCGGCAGTCGGGCGTGATACTTTCGATATTGATACTCTTTGGCATCA
>CACWFV010000007.1 GCA_902760315.1 uncultured Bacteroidales bacterium
GTCTCCATGAAGGCTTCAAAATAGCCGCCGTATGTCCTTATCTTGCGTTTCATGGGTGCAAAGATAGTAAAAGTTGTCGAATTGTGCAACTTTCGGAGGATTTTTTTTTCTATAAACGGATGGCAATCTGGTTGAGTCAAACTCTTGTCAGTGACCTGTCACTTGCCATCAATTCTATCGGCGACGGAACTCGGAGCAGGTAATGGCTGTCGCTATTGCCACATTCAGACTCTCCGCAGTTTTTGCACCTTGATGAAAATTAGGTATCAATAGTCGGTGGTTAACCAACGGACGCACTTGTTGCGAGATGCCGTTACCTTCATTGCCCATGACGATGATGCCTTCCGGTGAGAGTGGCTGTCTGTAGATGTCATCGCCGTCCAGCAGTGTACCATAGACAGGAATAGTGGCACGGCTAAGCAACTCCACTAAATCGCAATAGACAATGCTGACATGTGCCAACGACCCCATTGTGGCCTGTACCACCTTGGGGTTATAAACGTCTGCAGTGTCTTCTGAACAGTAAATAGTGTCAATGCCAAACCAGTCTGCAATGCGGATGATGGTTCCTAAATTGCCGGGGTCTTGAATGCCATCCAGTGCCAGACAAAGCCTTTTGGGCTCACGACAGGCTGTAGCCAGACTATTTGGAATTTCAAAAACAGCCAGTACCTCCTGAGGGTGTTGTAAGAAGCTTAACTTGCACAACTCCTCACTGGTGACTGCCACCAGTCTGGCATCGACAGTGGCATATTCAGCTTCCCTAATACAAAATATGGTGTGTGCCTTATATCCGGCTCTTAACAGGTCGCCAACCACCTTGGGACCTTCTGCTACGAATACCCCCTTTTCCCTTCTGTTTTTCTTCAGTTCCAAAGAGCGAACCCATTTTATTTGATTCTTTGATAGCATGTTTTTATATTTTTGTTGCAAAGATACAAATTATTTTCGTAAATTTGCACCAAAATGCGACAGAGAAATCTTTTCTATCTGTTTTTGGCGCTGCTCTTTGTCGGTTGTGCAGAGACCAAATATGTCCCTGAAGGCAAATATTTGCTGGACAGGGCAGATTTGCATTGTGACGAGCCAGCTCGTTATATTAGTCTGGCCGACATGCGATCATACATCCGTCAGCATGGCAATTCCCGTTGGTTTTCTACCGCAAAGTTCCCCTTGAAGACCTACTCGCTGTCAGGCCGTGATTCTACCAAGTGGATTAACCGCTTGTTACGCAGTATGGGCGAAGCACCGGAAATATATGATTCCTTACAAACCACACAATCTCTACAGTCACTACAAGCTCAGATGCAGAATTTGGGTTACTTGCGTGCTACTGTTGACGTTGCCATCGAACATAAGGGTAAGAAAATACGTACCCACTACCATCTCCATCCTGGCTTGCCGTATTATCTGCGTAGTGTGAATTATGATATTCAGGATACTGCAATAGCCCGTCTGCTAGATGAAATAGACCCATCGAAGCGCGTTCTTCGAAAGGGAATGGTTTTTAACGCAAACAATCTGGATAGCGAACGTTCTCAAATCACACAGTATTTGGTTAACCGAGGCTACTATCGTTTCAATAAAGACTTTATTACCTATCGTGCTGACTCTATTGAAGGTACTAATCAAGTAGATCTCACCCTTGTATTGCATCTCTATCAAGATAATAAAACAGCACCCAGACCACATCATGTCTATACCATAGGCAGAATTAATTACCTGAGTGGAAATCCTGGGAGTTCCGATATTCCATTACGTCAGAAGGTCTTACGCCGCAATACTTTCCTAACCGAGGGCCATGTCTATTCCGCACGTGACCTTCGCAATACCTACAACCATTTTGGACGACTTGGCATTGTGCGTTACACAAGTATTAATTTTCAGGAAAAGGAAGATGAACCTGTGCTTGATTGCGATATTAATCTTAGTACCAATAAGTCGTCGACGATTTCTTTTCAGCCTGAGGGAACTAATACGGCGGGCGACTTCGGCGCAGCAGCTACCATTACTTATCAAAACCGCAATATCTTCCATGGTTCAGAGAACCTTTCCATAGAATTACGCGGAGCTTATGAGGCTATTAGAAACTTGGAGGGATATGGTGGCGGTAACTATGTGGAATATAGTATTGGATCAAGACTCACTTTTCCTCGTTTTATTGCACCATTCCTTAGCAGCAGTTTCCGCCGGCGAATTAATGCCACATCCGAACTTGCTACAAACTATGATTTGCAGAATCGTCCGGAGTTCCACCGACGTGTTTTCTCTGTAGGCTGGAAATACCGTTGGAACGACCAGGGGCGTCAAGAACGCTATCAAGTGGACTTGCTTGATTTGAACTATATCTATATGCCGTGGATTAGTCCAACTTTCGAAAACGAGTTTCTTGACAACGTTTCCTCACGTAACTCTATACTGCGCTATAACTACGAAAATCTTTTCATTATGAAGTTTGGCGTGGGGTATTCTTATAATAACACTCGCTGGGCAATAAAAGCAAATGTAGAGACTGCCGGAAATGTGTTGAACTGGGCTGCACGAGCTATGCATTTTCATGTGAATGACGAAGGGCAGTATACTTTCCTTGACATTGCCTATGCCCAGTATGTCAGAGGAACCTTCGACTTTACGCATTACGTCAATTTGGACTTTAATAACCAGTTGGTGTTCCATCTTGGTTTAGGACTGGCCTATCCATATGGCAATAGTGATATACTGCCCTTTGAAAAACGCTATTTCTCAGGAGGTGCCAACAGTGTGAGAGGCTGGAGCGTCAGATCGTTGGGACCTGGTAAGTTTGTCGGTTCTGACGGACGTATCGACTTTATTAACCAGACTGGTGATATGAAGTTGGACCTCAACGTAGAGTATCGAGCAAAGCTGTTTTGGAAGTTCAGTGGTGCCCTGTTTATTGATGCAGGTAATATTTGGACGCTTCGCGAATACGAAGACCAACCTGGAGGACAATTCAAGTTCTCAGAGTTCTGGGAACAACTTGCTGCCAGTTATGGCTTGGGCATTCGTCTGAATTTCGACTACTTCATCGTCCGTTTTGATATGGGCATGAAGGCTGTCAATCCTGCCTATGAAGACAACGTTGGACACTTCCCGCTACTTCACCCGAAACTTAGTCGTGACTTCGCTTTTCATTTCGCGGTAGGCCTTCCATTCTGACCTGCCACAACCCATTGCGCTTAACGACGGCAATCCGATATAGTGCCTTGTCTATTTGCAGCGACTGTTCACCATTGATGACAGGGCTGATGCTGTTGCGAACCTGTAGTTGGACAATGCGCATGGTGTCGCCCGCTTCGGAGATAAGCTCTGCTCCATCAACTTCTGCAGCCTGTTTGCATAGCAGGTCAATGTCCTGCTGCGTAGTGTTGGAAGCGGCAAACTGCAGCCATCGCCGACTGTCAGGAGTACAGAGCCTCTCTGCGGTGTGGTAGTCGCAATTGAAAAAAGCCTCACCCCATTCCACAGCGGTTTCTATCGCTTTGTCTTCATCACTTTTAATTAAACTACATGCTGTCAGCGTCAGTGTTAGTGATAATATAAAGAGTTTCTTCATTATTTATGGCCTCAATTTGTGTGCAAAGATACAAATTATTCATCATGCATAACGCCTAATTCATAATTATTTTGTACTTTTGCAGTCAAATTACTAAAAATATATGCTGAAGTTCATTTCTTTCGGCAGTGGAAGTAGCGGTAACTGCTATCTGTTGACCACGAAGACAGACACACTGCTTATTGACATAGGAGTGGGGCTGAGAGGCTTGAAAAAGGCTTGTCGTGATTATGGCGTCAGTCTTTCTGGCGTTCATCATGTACTTGTTACCCATGACCACGCTGACCATATCAAGTCGGTGGGGTCTTTCAGCAGTGATTATCGTGTACCAGTCTATGCTACTCGTGAAGTTCATCAAGGCATTGTCCGTAACTATTGTGTGGTCAAGAAGGTGCCTGCTGACTTAGTGCGGGTTGTTGAAAAGGGTGTGACGCTACAACTTGGCGACTTCACGGTAACTCCCTTTGCAGTACCACATGACAGTACTGACAACGTAGGCTATTATATTGAAGCCGGCGGAACCAACTTCTGTCTGATAACGGATGCTGGCCATGTTACTGACGAGATGAATCTTTTTATCAGCAAGGCACACCATCTGGTTATCGAGGCTAACCACGACATTGAAATGGTGCAGAATGGTCCTTATCCGCAGTTCCTCAAAGACCGCATTCTCTCCGGCACCGGCCATCTGAACAACCACGACTGCGGTGTAGCCATTGCAGAGCACATGACTGAGTCGTTGCGAAATGTTTGGCTCTGTCATCTCAGTGAGGAGAACAATCATCCTGAACTGGCCCGTAAGACGGTTGAAAGTGTTTTACGTAGCTATGGCATTGTGGCAGGTGCAGACATACACTTGGAGGTGCTTAAGCGTACCACCCCTACAGGTCCCTTTGAATTGGATTAATATATTGGGTGTATAGAGCCTACAGTCTGTTAGGCGGTTTCTGACATTTGGCCACAATTGGCTAATGCTTAGTCAAACTGAATAGCCTTTACCGGGTGGATGTGCGACACGAGATAGCTGGGAGCTATCAGTACGAATACAGAGATAAGCAATGTCGCCACATTGAGTAAGACGATGATGAGTATGTTTAATTCCATGGGAGCTGTTTCAACATAGTAGCTGGCAGGGTCCAGATGTACGAAGCCTGTCTGTTGTTGCAATACTACCAGTCCAATACCGACGACATCTCCCAGTAGTAATCCTTGGCTGATGATAAAAGCTGCAAACCACAAAAAGGTGTGGCGTACCGTTATGTTGGCAGCTCCCAACGCTTTTAGAATACCAATCATCTGTGTGCGCTCCAGAATGATGATGAGCAATCCGCTAACCATGGTGAAACCCGCTACGCAAATCATCAGTGTCAAGATAATCCAGACATTGATGTCAAGCAGCGAGAGCCATGAGAATATCTGTGGGTAGGCTTCGAAAATGGTTTGCGAAGCCAATGTCTCGCCATATTTGTCGCTGTGGTTTTTCAGCAGTTGCGCCACCTCCAAATTGGTTTCTTCTATTTGCTCAAAGTCGTGTACCAGAATTTCTGCCCCGCTACACTGGTCATCCTCCCAGCCGTTCAGCCGCCGCGTGGTGCGTTGGTCTGTCAAGCAAAGCACATCGTCAAACTGCTTCATGTTGCTTTGATAGATAGCACATACGGTAAAGCGTCTTGCCCTTACGTCGTCATAAGCAATAAAGTAAGCATATATCTTGTCGCCTATCTTTAGGTGCAATTTATCTGCCATCTTTCGCGATATCACCAACTGGTTGCTGCTCTTCGTGTTGCTGAATGAGGGTATTGTGCCTTCCTGCAAGTTTTGTCTGACGAATGTCAAATCATAGTCTTCGCCAATGCCCTTGAATGCAACGCCCAAAAAGTCGCTGTCTGTCTTCAGTATTCCCTGAGCCATCGTGTAGCACTCCACCTTCTTGATGTTCTGAATTGTCCTGAGCTGACGCCTCAGCGTGTCGTTGATGGCTATGGGGGCAGGTACGGCCGTCTGTTGAGTGACGAAGTTGGTCAGTTGTATATGGCTGCCAAATCCTACCACCTTGTCGCGAATGGTGTGCTTGAATCCCAGTATGACGCTAACTGTAACAATCATTACTGCCAACCCAATGGCTACTCCTATGGTGGCAATGCGGATAGCTGGACGGCTTACCTCATGGTGGTCGCCCTTAGTAAAATAGATTCGACGAGCTAAGAATAACGGAAGGCTAGTCACTTCTCTACTCTCCCCGGATAAGTTTCCAGTGCTTTCTGTAGCACTACCAGTGCACGCTCCAGGTCTTCTTTCTTCAGCACGTAGGCTATACGTACCTGATTGATGCCCGCGCCGGGAGTGGTGTAGAAACCGGCAGCAGGAGCCATCATCACCGTCTCGCCTTCGTATTCAAATTCAGCCAGACACCAGCGACAGAATTTCTCTGCATCGTCAACAGGCAATTTGGCAACTGTATAGAAAGCCCCCATAGGTATGGGCGAATAGACGCCGGGGATGCGGTTCAGTCCGTCTATCAAACATTTGCGGCGCTCCACATACTCGTCGTAGACATCACGATAGTACTCTTCCGGAGCATCCAATGAGGCCTCGGCTACAATCTGTCCGATGAGGGGAGGCGAGAGGCGAGCCTGGCAAAACTTCATCACAGCCTTGCGCACTTCAGCATTCTTAGTGATAAGTGCCCCAATACGTATGCCGCACTCCGAGTAGCGCTTTGACACAGAGTCTATGAGGATGACATTCTGTTCAATGCCCTCCAAGTGGCAGGCTGAAATATAGGGCGACCCTGTATAGATGTATTCACGATAGACCTCGTCAGAGAAAAGGTACAAGTCGTACTTCTTTACCAGGTCTCGTATCTGGTTCATCTCTCTTCGCGTATAGAGGTAGCCTGTGGGGTTGTTGGGGTTGCAAATCATAATGGCTCGCGTGCGGTCATTGATGAGCTCTTCGAACTTCTCCACCTTGGGCAGTGAGAAACCTTCGTCAATAGTAGTAGCAATGGTGCGGATCTTGGCACCTGCTGAGATGGCAAAGGCCATATAGTTGGCATAAGCCGGTTCCGGTACGATAATCTCGTCGCCGGGATTCAGACAAGAGAGAAAGGCAAACAACACCGCTTCACTACCTCCGCTGGTAATGATGATGTCGTCAGCTGTGACGTTGATGTTATACTTTGCATAATAGCCAACCAATTTCTCACGATAACTGAGGTAGCCCTGCGAGGGTGAATATTCAAGAATGGTGCGGTCAATGGTCTTCAATGCGTCAAGAGCCACCTGTGGCGTGGGCAGGTCGGGCTGTCCGATATTCAGATGATACACGTGAGTCCCGCGTTTCTTGGCTGCGGCAGCAAGAGGTGCAAGCTTTCTGATGGGCGATTCCGGCATCTCCAGTCCGCGTACTGATATTTCTGGCATGTTGTTTAATTTACGTAAATCGCTGCAAAGGTAATAAAAAAAGGTAAAAGCGAAAAGCTAAATACAAAAAAAATACTTCCGGCGTTAAATAATTATCCATGATGGTTGACGAATTATGAATTATTTCGTACCTTTGTGCCACAAAAATCATTCGCTATGGCTATGAACTACGAAGAAATGCTTGCTGCTAAAAATGACGGACGACTAAACAGGACACTGCTGCCCATCGGAGAGTACTATCGTACACAGGTGGACGGCAAATATCGTGCTATTGTCAAAATTCGTCCGGAGCTGAACAACAGCATTGTCTTCTCCGGTGCTCTGAAAAAGGAGTGCGAGTGCAACCGGACACTGGTAAACCGCCATCAGCTGCACTTTACGCCTGTTGTGGATCAGAGTGGCGAAATACAGCAACTGGAACTGGAGCCGGGCACCTTTATATCGATGGAGCAACTGCTCAACGACAATCCTGCCGCCATTGCAGAGAACAACTTTATCGACAATACCCTTGAGGCACTCGTTGACGTCACCACCTATCTGCACGGCCAGGGCATCCGCCATATATGCTATTCTCCCAAGACAGTACTGGTGCGTAAGGGCGACAATGCCGTCATGCTGCTATCTCACGGCTCGTTCTATATGGGTCTGGAGAATTTACAGATGTTCTATGGCGACGATGCTGCATACGTGGCTCCCGAAGTGCTGCAGCATGGCACCATCGATGACCGTTGCGACGTCTTTTCCATTGGCAAGTTTATGGAATCCCTGCTTCAGCGTGCTGACATGACGCCAGAGTATCGTCGGGCACTGAAAAAGGCCACCAGCGAAATGCCTGAGGACCGCTACGACACTCCTCAATCCTTGCTGAAGGCCGTCCACTCGCGGCGCGGCATGATTCATTCCGTGTGGATGTTGCTGGCGGCTACTGTCATAGCGCTTGTCATTTTCGGTATCTATACGGAGCTGGTACCCGAACCTACGCATGTGGAGTATGTGAAGCCCGCACCCCGCCAGGCCACCGACGATTTGTTGGACGATGGTTTCAAGCCGGAGGACTTGGGAGTAGTCAGTGCCGACTCGTTGTCAGAGGAAGACCTGGAGGCACAGCGTGTCTATCAGGCTAAGGCTGAAGAGATCTTCCGGAAAAACTATGAGAAGGAGGCAGACCGCATCCTCTCTAAGATATATAATAAGGAGTACATGAACTCTACTGAGAAACGCTTCGCCGCCGAAAGCCAGTCTACCATCAAGGAACTGATGGAGGCTCAGCAGAAGATGGGCGCTGATGCCAATCTGACACCGGAGCGTGCCCAGCTTCTTGCCAGTGAGATTATAGAGCGCATCACCAATGAGAAGAAGAAACAGATGAAAAATAATCCATAAAAAAACAGAATCAAACAATATGAGATCAAGAACAGCAATTTGGTTTGAGTGCAAGATTGCCTACGAAAAGGTAATGGAGGACGGCTTACAGAAGAAAGTAACCGAAAACTACGTGGTTGACGCCCTTAGTTTCACTGAGGCCGAGAAGCGTATCATGGAGGAAATGTCCAGTTATATCAGTGGCGAGTTCACCGTCAAGGACATCAAGATAGCCCCTTATGGCGAGATATTCTTCTCTGACGAGGAGATGGCCGACCGTTGGTATAAGTGCAAGCTACAGTTTATTACCATCGACGAGAAGACAGATAAAGAGAAACGTTCCAACGTCAACTATCTGGTACAGGCCGGTACACTGAATGGTGCTGTAAAGAATATCGACGAGGTCATGGGAGGCACGATGATAGACTATGTCATAGCTTCTGTTGCCGAAACCACGCTGATGGACGTCTTTGAGTATGGCAAGGAAAAACACGACGACAAGCCCGAATATGATGGATGATGTACGACGTTAAAGGAAATCTGAAGCAGGTTATTGCCCGTTTGCCACAGGGCGTGCGTCTGGTGGCCATTTCCAAGTATCACCCCAGCGAGTACATCGTTGCAGCTTACGAAGAGGGACAGCGCATTTTTGGTGAGAGTCACGAACAGGAACTGCGCCAGAAGCACCAGACCTTGCCCAAAGATATCGAGTGGCACTTCATTGGCCATTTGCAGACCAACAAGGTGAAGTACATTGCTCCCTATGTCACGATGATAGAGGCTGTAGACTCGCTGAAACTGCTCAAGGAAATTGACAAGCAGGCAGCCAAATGTGGCAGGGTAATTGACGTGCTACTGGAGTTGCACATCGCCGAAGAAGAGACCAAGTACGGTCTGACTCCCGATGCCCTGCGCCAATTGCTGGCCGACGGTGAGTGGCGCCAGCTCAGCCATGTGCGCATCTGCGGTCTGATGATGATGGCATCCAATGTCGATGACGAGGCGCAGATACGCCGCGAGTTCCGCCTGGCCCACAGCCTCTTCGACGAGGTCAAAGCAGCCTATTTCCCTGACGCTCCCTGGTTCTGTGAGCGCTCGTGGGGCATGAGCCACGACTACCCCATAGCCGTTGAGGAGGGGTCTACGATGGTGCGTGTCGGAACGTCTATTTTCGGTCCTCGCCTGTACTGAAGTGGTATTGCCCGCGCTGCATGCTGCCCCAGTGGATGGCATGTGCCGGACAGTGGTGGTAGCAGGCCAGACAGTTGGTACACTGCCCGTTGTGCAGCCAGGTGGGCGGCTTCCCCGTGATGTCGTCCACAGGGCATAGTTTGGCACACAGTCCGCACTTGGTGCACGCCTTCCCGTCCACCCAGAAGTGGCGGTCTGTGATGAGGTGCTTGTTGTAGTAACCGCCTATTACGTAAGTGTAGGTATAGGGTATAGCTCCCTTTACCAGTTCCTCTACGCCCCGTCTGCGTTCTGTCACCAGTTGGCAGATGTGCGGCATGCGTTCCTTGGCGGCGGCAATCTTCCGCTCCTCCGACTCCTTGCTGTCCAGATGCAGAAATGAAAAGCAGACGTTCGACTCCGGCATGACTACGGCAAAGGCGGCATCCAGTGTTAGCTCGTGGCGCATTCTCAGCGCTTTGCGCAGAATACGCATGGCGTGCCCCATGTTGTCGCCACACGTTGTCAGCGCATAGACATAGGGTTGTCCGCTGCCGGCAGACATGACGAAGGTGGCTTTCCGTACGAATTCCCGCACAATGCGTGGCGGCTGCCAGCCGTGTGTTGGAAAACAGAAGCCAAGCCTCTCGTCGGCTTTCAGCTCATAGCGCAGTTCGCCCTTTCTCAGCTCGTCGGGTATGTAGAGCAGTTCTTCTTCCGTGGCTTTGCTCAGTTGTCGGGCAGCCCAGCGGGTGTTACCTGTACCGGAAAAATAGAATATCATTGCTTAGATAGTTGTTTTGTCAATATTTTATACTGTAATCACAAAATTTCTACAAAATTAATCATTTTTTTGGATATTAGTAACAATTATTCGAAATTTTTCCGTATATTTGCACATGAAATGTATTAATTTATTCTTCACAGGGTATGGCAAAGTATAATATTACTGAAAAGAAAGCGAAAGAGGCTGTATATCGCAGTCTCGTCAGCCCTAAGTTGATGGACGAGATGAAAGAGAAAATCTTGAACATCATTGTGATGGAGAAGAAGTACAAGGATAAGGATTATTCAGCCAAAAAACTTGCCGTAGATTTAGGAACTAACACCCGCTACATCTCTGCTGTTGTGAATGTCCGCTTCCACATGAACTACACTTCTTTCGTCAACAAGTTCCGAATCGAAGAAGCTATGGCCATTCTCGTAGACCGCAGGTATCAGACGCTGCGCATGGAGGAGGTCAGCGACATGGTGGGATTTGCAAACCGCCAGTCGTTCTATGCTTCTTTCTACAAGTTGATGCGCATGACGCCACGCGAGTATCGTCAGCAGCATCTGACCCAACATCCAGCTGAAAAAGTTAAACCTGAGAAAAAGGCACTACACGCACGATGAACCATTCGGACAATTGTACGCCCCACTTCGGCTATGCTACCGAAGAGCGTTTCGCTGACATTCAATTGCTCAGATACCGCTTGAACGGATTTGAGCAATTGTCTTTGTTACAGAAAAAACTTGTTTATTACCTGTCAGAAGCCACCCTCTGTGGGCGCGACATTACTTTCGACCAGTTTGGAAAATACAACCTCCGCATCCGTAAGTTGCTGGAGGCTGTCTACACCTCACCGTCTGTAAGCCATGCCGATGCCGACTTCCAAGCCTTGGAGGTCTATCTGAAGCGTGTCTGGTTCTCCAGCGGCATTTACCATCACTATGGCTCCCAGAAGTTCGAGCCAGGTTTCTCTGCCGACTACCTGCGCAGCCTCTTGCGCCAGGTGGACCCCTCGCTGTTGCCGTTGCGTCCCGGCGAGTCTATTGACGAGATGTGTGCCGAACTCTTCCCCGTCATTTTTGACCCCACAGTATTGCCAAAGCGTGTCAACAAGGTGGACGGCCAGGACTTGCTGCAGACCTCTGCCTGCAACTTCTACGACGGTGTGACGCAGCAGGAGGCCGAGGACTTCTATGCCCGCCGAAAGGCCGCTGATGCAGACTCTGGCCAGCCCTTGTCGCACGGTCTGAATACGACACTTGTCAAGCGCCAGGGCAGGGTAGTCGAGGATGTCTGGTCAGCCCACGGCCGTTATGCCGCTGCCATTCGTCAGATAGTCTATTGGTTGCGCAAGGCCCGCGAGGTAGCAGAAAATCCTCACCAGCAGCACGTCATAGATCTGCTCGTCAGTTATTACGAGACCGGCGACCTGCATCTTTTCAATGAGTATTGCATCGAGTGGGTCTCCGAGCATGAAGGTAGGGTAGACTTTGTCAACGGCTTCATCGAGGTCTATGGCGACCCCCTGGGGCTGAAAGGCTCTTGGGAGGGCATCGTTGAGTATAAAGACATGGAGGCCACCCGTCGCACCCAAACTATCAGCCGCAACGCCCAGTGGTTTGAAGACCACTCGCCTGTGGATTCCCGCTTTCGCAAGCCCCGTGTCAAGGGTGTCACCGCCAATGCCATCTGTGCCGCCATGCTCGGTGGCGACGAGTATCCCTCTACCGCCATTGGCATCAATCTGCCTAATGCCGACTGGATACGTGCCGAGCACGGTTCCAAGAGCATTACCATCTCCAACATCACCGAAGCCTACAACAAGGCCTCCCACGGCAACGGTTTCCGGGAGGAGTTTGTTGTCGACAATGCCACGCTACGGCTCATAGAGCAGTATGGCGACGCATGCGACGACCTCCATACCGACCTCCACGAGTGTCTGGGCCACGGCAGCGGACAACTCTTGCCTGGCACCGACCCCGATGCGCTGAAAGCTTACGGCAACACCATCGAGGAGGCCCGTGCCGACCTCTTCGGACTCTACTACATTGCCGACCACAAACTCGTCGAGTTGGGACTATTGCCTGACGATGAGGCCTACCAGTCACAGTACTACACCTATATCATGAACGGACTCCTGACGCAGCTCATCCGCATAGAGCCCGGCCACCAGATAGAGGAGGCCCACATGCGCAACCGCTCGCTCATAGCTCACTGGTGCTACGAGCAGGGCGATGCCATCCGGCTGGAACAGCGCGACGGCAAGACCTACGTGCGCATCACCGACTATCCCGCCCTGCGCGTCCTCTTTGCCCGCCTGCTAGCTGAGGTGCAGCGTATCAAGAGCGAGGGCGACTACGAGGCTGCCCGCCAGCTGGTGGAGCGCTATGCCGTCAACGTCGATTCCCAGTTACACCAGGAGGTTCTGCAGCGCTACCGCAAACTCCATCTGGCTCCCTACAAAGGCTTCATCAATCCCGTTCTCACGCCTGTCACCGATGCCGACGGAAATATTACCGACATCCAGGTAGACTATTCCGAGACCTATGTTCACCAAATGCTGCGCTATGGACAAGACTACGGTACTCTCTAAGGTCAAGGACATCAAGCAGTCCTTTCGCCTAATGATGGATGGTGCTGTGGCTCAATCCATGCGCGACAAGGGACTCAACTATCACCTCAATTGGGGGGCTACGCTGCCAAGACTCCGCGAGATGGCCACCGAGATAGGTCCTGATTACGACCTGAGCATTGCCCTCTGGAAGGAGAATGTCCGCGAGTGCAAGATTTTGGCCACCATGCTCATGCCCCCCGACAAGATGTTACCTGAGGTGGCCGACATCTGGATGGAACAGGTACCTTCGCAGGAGATTGCCGAGCAAGCAGCCTTCAACCTCTTCCAGCATCTGCCCTATGCCCCAGAGAAGGCCTATCAGTGGATAGCCTCTCCCGAAGAGTACTGCCAGTTGTGCGGCTTCCACGTCCTTACGCGACTGTTTATGAACCACCAGGAACCCAACGAGCGCGGCATCAACGAGTATCTAGACCAGTTGCTGGCCGCCCTTCAAGGACCTTTTCCATCGGTGCGCAAAGCAGCCCTGCAGAGCGTCATTCGTTTTGCCGAATTAGGCCTCTTGTATGAGCGGTTGGCCAAAAGTGCGGTGAAAAGCATCAATTTAGATATTTTTTAAATAGTTTTTTGCCCGATTCTCAAAAATATGTAGTAATTTTGTGCGGTTTTAAACCACATTAACCACATAAAAATGAGAGAAGACATCAAGGCAACGGTCAAGAATATCCTGACCGCCTATTTAGAACTGAACGAGCACAGAAAGACTCCGGAGCGATTCACCATCCTCGACGCGGTGTACAGCATGGACGGACATTTCTCGCTTGAGGAACTGAGCGACAAGCTCACCGGCGACTACAACTTCCCCGTCAGCCGCGCCACACTCTACAACACGTTGCGCCTGCTCATGAAGTTGCGTCTGGTGGTGCGCCACAACTTCCAGTCCGCCACGAAGTATGAGGCCTGTTACGACAACAACAGCCATTGTCACCAAATCTGCACCATCTGTGGCCAGGTTACCGAGGTCAAGTCTCCCCAGGTCAGCGAAGCCATCAACGCCATGCGTACCCACCGCTTCCACAAGGACGGCTTCACGCTCTACGTCTATGGCGTCTGCAGTTCCTGCAATGCCAAGCTGCGCCGCCGTTCAGCAACAAGAAAAAGAGACGAAGAAAGTTCAAAAAAATCAAATCACTAATAACGATGAATCAAGGTAAAGTAGATGTCCTGCTGGGTTTGCAGTGGGGCGACGAAGGTAAGGGAAAGGTTGTCGACGTGCTCACACCGCGCTACGACGTTGTTGCTCGCTTCCAGGGTGGTCCCAATGCAGGCCACACGCTGGAGTTCAATGGCGAGAAGTATGTGCTCCGCTCCATCCCCTCTGGCATTTTCCAGGGTGGTAAGGTCAACATTATTGGTAACGGTGTCGTTTTGGCTCCCGACCTCTTTATGGACGAGGCCAAGGCACTGGAGGCCAGTGGTCATCCGCTGCGCGAGCGTCTCCACATTTCCAAGAAGGCTCACCTCATCATGCCTACCCACCGCGTGCTCGATGCCGCTTACGAGGCCCAGAAGGGCAAGAACAAGGTAGGCACCACCGGTAAGGGCATTGGTCCTACCTATACCGACAAGGTCAGCCGCACGGGTCTGCGTGTCGGTGACATTCTGGAGAATTTCCCAGAGAAGTACGCTGCTGCCAAGGCCCGCCACGAGGCCATCCTCAAGTCCTTAGGTTTCGATTACGACATCACTGAGGTCGAGAAGAAGTGGATGGAGGGCATTGAGTATCTGCGCCAGTTCCCCATTGTCGACTCCGAGCACGAGGTCAACCAGCTCCTGCGCTCAGGCCACAGCGTGCTCTGCGAGGGTGCCCAGGGCACCATGCTCGATGTCGATTTCGGTTCCTATCCTTTTGTCACCTCTTCCAACACCATCTGTGCCGGAGCCTGCACTGGCCTGGGCATTGGTCCCAACAAGATTGGCGAGGTCTATGGCATCATGAAGGCTTACTGCACCCGCGTTGGTGCCGGTCCCTTCCCCACGGAACTCTTCGACGAGACCGGCAAGAAGATTCGCGACCTAGGCCATGAGTATGGAGCCGTGACCGGCCGTGAGCGCCGCTGCGGATGGATAGACCTCGTAGCCCTGCGCTATTCCATCATGGTCAATGGCGTCACCCAGCTCATCATGATGAAGAGCGACGTCCTCGACGACTTCCCCACCATCAAGGCTTGTACGGCTTATAAGGTGAATGGCGTTCTGACGCGCGACTTCCCCTACAACATCGAGCAGGGCATCGAGCCCGTCTACGAGGAACTCCCAGGCTGGCAGACCGACATGACGCGCTTCACCAGCGAGGAACAGTTCCCCAAGCAGTTCTCTGACTACATCGCCTTCCTGGAGAAGGAGTTGGAGACGCCCATTACCATCATCAGCATCGGTCCTGACCGCGAACAAACAATTGAGAGAAATGGCAAATAAACCCAGCATACCCAAAGGTACACGCGACTTCGGCCCCCTGGAGATGGCCAAGCGCAACTACATCTTCAATACCATCCGTAGCGTCTACGAACTCTACGGGTTTCAGCAGATTGAGACTCCCGCACAGGAAACCCTCCAGACGCTCATGGGCAAGTATGGCGAGGAGGGTGACAAACTGCTCTTCAAGATTCTCAACTCCGGCGACTATCTTGCAAAACTCTCCGACGACGAACTCCAAGAGCGCAACACGCTGCGCCTGGCCTCCAAAATCTGCGAGAAAGGACTGCGCTACGACCTCACCGTGCCCTTTGCCCGCTACGTTGTCATGCACCGCGACGAACTGCAGCTGCCCTTCAAGCGCTATCAGGTGCAACCCGTCTGGCGTGCCGACCGTCCGCAGAAGGGTCGCTACCGCGAGTTCTACCAGTTCGACGGCGACGTCGTAGGCTCCGACTCCCTGCTCAACGAGGTCGAACTCATGCAGATTGTCGACACCGTCTTCACCCGCTTTGGCGTGCGTGTACAAATTAAGATTAACAACCGCAAGATTCTCACTGGCATTGCCGAGGTCATTGGTGCCGCCGACAAGATTGTCGACATCACTGTAGCCATTGACAAACTCGACAAGATAGGCATCGACAACGTCAACGACGAGCTCCGCCAGGACGGACTCACCGACGAGCAGATTCAGAAGCTCCAGCCCATCATTCTGCTTCAGGGCACCAACGAACAGAAGTTGCAGACCATTGCCCAGGTGCTCCAGAGTAGCGAGACCGGATTAAAGGGTGTCGAGGAGACCAAGTACATCCTCAGCTTCCTCACCGCTCTGAACAACGATATCCAGTTCGACCTCACCCTGGCTCGCGGCTTGAGCTACTACACCGGAGCCATCTTCGAAGTCAAGGCTCTCGACACCCCCATGGGCAGCATCTCCGGCGGTGGCCGTTACGACAACCTCACCGGCATCTTTGGCATGCCCGGACTCTCCGGTGTGGGCATTTCCTTTGGTGTAGACCGCATCTACGACGTTCTCAACGCCCTCGACCTCTATCCCAAGGATTCGCTGCAGACCACCCAGGTGCTCTTCATCAATTTCGGTGAGCGCGAGACGGCCTACTGCCTGCCTATAATAAATAAGGTACGCGCGAAAGGCATTCGTGCCGAAATCTACCCCGACGCCGCCAAGATGAAGAAGCAGATGGCCTACGCCAACGCCAAGCAGACGCCCTACGTCGTCTTGGCCGGCGACAACGAGATGCAGCAGGGCCGTGTGACGCTCAAAGATATGGAGACTGGCCAACAGCAGCTCCTCACACCTGACGAGCTCATTGCCGCCCTCTCCGAATAGCGAACCCGTTGAAACATCGAAAAAAAACGCCCTCACTATGAAGCAAATCCTCCTTGCAGCCCTCGTGCTGCTGCTTTTCACGGCCTCCGCGCCCCAGCACGTCACCACCATCTTCGTCATTGGCGACTCCACCGCCGCCGAGAAAGACCTCTCCAAAGGCTCTCCGGAGCGTGGTTGGGGCATGGCGCTGCAGTGCTATTTCGACCCTGCCTTCATCCGTGTCGACAATCACGCCGTCAACGGGCGCTCCTCGCTCAGCTTCATCAACGAGGGACGCTGGCAGCGCGTGCTTGACCGCATGCAGCCTGGCGACTACGTCATCATCCAGTTTGGCCATAACGACGAGAAGCCCGGAGCCACGCGCCATACCGACCCCGGTTCCACCTTCGACTACAACTACGCACGCTACATCCGCGAGACCCGCGAGCACGGCGGCATTCCCGTCGTCATGAACTGTGTCGTGCGCCGCAACTTCGCCAAGAAGCAAGTGGCCACCACCGCCGACGACGAGTCGCTTCGCAACACCACCTTTAAGGACGGCGGCAAGCAGCTGGAGGGCGACTCCCTCGTCGACACCCACGGACTTTATGCCCAGGCACCCCGCGACGTCGCCGCTCGCATGCACTGCCTCTTCGTCGACGCCAACCGTCTGACCCACCAGCTGGAGCAGTCGCTCGGCCCTGAGGGTTCCAAGCAGCTTCACATGTGGTACAAGCCCGGCCAGCATCCGGCACTGCCCGACGGCCGTCAGGACAATACCCACTACAACGTCTACGGAGCCCACCAGGTGGCCCGCCTCCTGGCTGACGCTCTCTGCCAGCAGGTGCCTCTGCTTACCCGCTACCGCACCGACGACAGTCCCTGTCGCATGCGCACCGAGTAGCACTCCGACGACGACAGATGTTGTTCCGTTGAAAATTATTCCTGCAAATTATTTGCAGGAATAATTCTTTTTGCTTATCTTTGCAAAAAGTCATAAATAACAATCCTATTAATAAACAAATACAAAACGCGAAAAGACTATGAAGAAAAAATTCATCTGCGCCGTCTGTGGATATATCTACGAAGGCGACGAAGCTCCTGAGAAGTGCCCCATCTGTAAGGCTCCCGCCTCCAAGTTCTCCGAACTCAAGGACGACGGCGACGTCACCTACGCTACCGTCCACAAGCTGGGCGACGGCAAGCTGGAGGGCGTACCCCAGGAAATGATTGAAGAGCTGCGCAACAACTACCGAGGCGAGTGCGGCGAGGTGGGCATGTACATCGCCATGGCACGCCAGGCCGACCGCGAGGGCTACCCCGAAATTGCCGAGGCCTTCAACCGTTATGCACTGGAGGAGGCCAAGCACGCCGCCCAGTTTGCCGAACTGTTGGGCGAGGTAGTCTTCGACACCAAGACCAATCTGGAGAAGCGCGCCGCCGCTGAGCACGGTGCCTGCGCCGACAAGTTCGAACTGGCTAAGCAGGCCAAGGCCATGGGCTTCGACGCCATCCACGACATGGTCCACGAGGCCGCCAAGGACGAGGCACGCCACGGTGCCGGCTTCGCCGGACTGCTGAAGCGCTATTTTGGCAAGTAAAAAGGCAATAAAACCATCGAAAAGCCGTTTTATCCATATATGATAAAGCGGCTTTTCTCATTTCTCCTCGTGCTGCCACTGCTGTTGGCAGCCTGCTCCGATGGCGACAGCTTCACCACTGACCCCAGCCACCGGCTGCTCTTCACTGCCGACACCGTGCGCATGGATACCCTCTTTGCCACCATACCCTCGTCCACCTACTCCTTCTGGGTCCACAACGAGTCTGGCTCTGGTCTGCGCCTGCGCACCGTGCGCCTGGAGCGTGGCGGACAGTCGGGTTTCCGTGTCAACGTCGACGGCTCCTTCCTCAATCCCGTTGTCAACAACCTTGAGGTGCGTGACGGCGACAGCCTGCGCGTCTTCGTCGAAATCACAGCGCCCCAACAGTCGTCCCCCGACCCGCAGCTCGTCGAGGACAACCTCCTCTTCACCCTGGAGAGTGGGGTAGAGCAGCGCGTCAACCTGCGCACCTACAGCTGGAACGCCCTCCAGTGGCACGACGTCAGCGTCAGCTCTGACCTCGTCCTGCAGTCAGCACTGCCCATCGTCGTCTACGGCGGCATTACCGTCCAGCCCGGAGCCACCCTCACCGTGAAGAACACCACTCTCTACTTCCACGACGGCGCCGGCATCACCGTTCATGGCGCACTGCTGGCCGACAGCACACTCTTCCGTGGCGACCGTCTGGACCACATGTTCGACTACCTGCCCTACGACCGCATCAGCGGCCAGTGGCAGGGCATCTCCGTCCGTCCCCTTGCCGACGGCATCCAGCTCACCGACTGCGAGCTGCGCAACGCCCACGACGCTCTGCTTGCCGACTCCACCACCGTCATCCTCTCCGGCTGCACCGTCCACAACAGCAAGGGCTCAGGCCTCTGGGCCCGCGACTCGCGCGTGGCACTTAGCAATACCACCGTCTCCAACAGTCTCAAGGATTGTGTCGCACTGCTGGGCTGCCAGTCGCTGCTCGACCACCTCACCCTGGCTCAGTTCTATCCCCTCTCTGCCAACCGCGGTGCGGCTCTACGCTTTGAGCCCTCGCAGCAGGCCTTCACACTCACCTGCACCAATACTCTCGTCACTGGCTATGCCGACGACGTCATCCTGGGCCAGGTAGACCCCAACTCCAGCTACACCTTCACCAACTGCCTGCTGCGCACCCCCAAGCCCGACGACACTGCGCCCTTCCGCGACATTCTGTGGGAGCAGAAGACCGACACCCTGCAGGGTACCCAGCACTTCCAGTTAGTCGACGATTACAACATGCTCTACGACTTCCGCCTCAAGCCGGAGTCGCCAGCCTACGAAAAAAATATAGGAAGACAACAATGAACAACATCTGCATCTTTACCGGCGCACGCCCTAACTTCATCAAGGTGGCACCACTCATCCGCGCCATCCACGCCAACCCCCGCTGCCGTTACCAGCTCGTCTATGCCGGACCTGCCAACGACCCCACACTCGAAGCCTCGCTCTTCAGCGATCTCCAGATAGAGCCGCCCACCTGCTTCCTCGGCGTCGACTGCCAGAACCTCAACGAGCTCACCGGACTCGTCATGGCCCGCTTCGAGCACTATCTCAACGAGCACCCGGCTGACACCGTCATCGTCGTCGACGACCTTGCCTCTACCATGGCTGCCGCCATCGTCGCCAAGAAGCGTGGCCTCCGCCTGGCCCACCTCGTTGCCGGCACCCGTTCTTTCGACATCACCATGCCCAAGGAAATCAACCGACTCGTCATCGACGCACTCTCCGACCTGCTCTTCACCGCAGGTATCGGAGCCAGCAGCATAGCCACCCGCGAGGGTGCCGACACCAGCAAAATCTATCTCGTCGGCAACATCCTCATGGACAACCTGCGCTACAACCGCGATCGTTGGACCCGCCCCGCCTGTCTCGACGGCATTGCTGACGGCCACTACCTCGTGCTCACCATCAACCGCCGTGCGCTCTTGGCCGACCAGCAGAAGCTGCTCTCCCTGCTCACTGCCATCCTCCAGACTGCTGGCGACGTGCCCGTCATAGCGCCCCTGCGCTCTTCTGCCTACGCACTTGTCACCACTCTTGGTGCCGTGGCCGCAGTCAATTCCTCGTCCCCTGCGCTCTACTCCTCGCTCCGTGCCGTGCCCTCCCTCGGCTACCTCGACTTCGGCTACCTCATGCTCCATGCCCGCGGTGTCATCACCGACTCCGGCAACGTGGCCGAGGAAGCCACTTTCAACCACGTGCCCTGCATCACCCTCAACTCCTACACCGAGCATGCCGAGACCGTCCAACCCGGCACCAACGTCCTCGTAGGCGAGAATCCCCAGCGACTCTCCACTGAACTGCGTCGCCTGCTCGACGGCCAGTGGAAGTCTTCCGCCCTGCCCGACCGCTGGGACGGACGCACTGCAGAGCGCATCCTGCAGATACTGGTGGGCTAGGGGAGGCATTTAATCATGGTGCATGGCTGTGTAAAATGAGTATTAGTTCCTTTTATGCCGTCATTTGCCCCTTTTTGCCGCTTTCTGTTACCACTCGCGGCCGCCGAATAAGCACCCGCCGCCCGCGCGTAACATTCATAGTGCAAAGATACAAAAAAAAGGGTACCCACTGTCAAGAGTTCCGCCAAAAAAGTGTGTGTGCGTGTGTAGAAAGTAAGAAAAATTTACACGGATGTGTCTGCCTTGCCAGCAAACTGTCAAGTTGTCAAGTTGTCAAAATGTCAATAAGGGCCGTTTTGAGTGTGTTAGGGAGAATTTAGAAAAAAAGACACCTAAAAATAAATAGTATATATATTATATATAATATATATACTATTTAATATAATTCCCAATTTTTAGGTAACAGTAAAACCACGCTTATTGACATTTTGACAACTTGACAACTTGACAACTTGCGAAATGATTTTTTATTAACAACCCACAATTCTTGTCTGTAACCCTACCACATTGACAAACCATCTCTTCAGTGCTTGTGCCACCACCACACACCCGGCAGTCATTCTTTTTTTCATTTCAACTCTTGTTTGATGTCTTTGTATTGAAATGTTCCGCAGAGAGGCGATGAGTTAAGAAAAATTAAAAAAGAACGGTGCGAAAACTAATTTTTCAGTTTTTCTTTGTATCTTTGCACTCTAAACAGATGAAAGCGTGAAAATACGACAAGTGCTCAGCGCCCTTGAAGAGTTCGCGCCTCTGCCCTTGCAGGAAAGCTGGGACAATGCCGGCCTGCAACTGGGGCTGACAGAGGCGGACGTTTCAGGGGCATTATTGTGTCTGGACGTCAACGAGCAAATAGTTGACGAGGCCATGCAACGTGGCTGCAACCTCATAGTCAGTCACCACCCGCTGCTGTTTCGCGGACTGAAACAGATAAGCGGAGCCGACTACGTGCAGCGTAGCGTAGTGAAAGCCCTGAAAAATGACATTGCCGTCATCTCCATGCATACTAACATGGACAATGCACGGGGCGGCGTGAACTGGAAGATGGCCGAACGGCTGGGAATGACCGACTGCCGCTTCTTCGCCCAAAAA
Organism: uncultured Bacteroidales bacterium; assembly: GCA_902760315.1. Taxonomy (GTDB): domain Bacteria; phylum Bacteroidota; class Bacteroidia; order Bacteroidales; family Bacteroidaceae; genus Prevotella. The sequence goes on from CACWFV010000007.1 coordinate 21,803, forward strand.
CAGGTGGGCGACGTCGTGGCCGGCAGTGGCGTCATTGGAGAACTGAGCGAGCCGATGGCTGCCGACGACTTCGTATTGATGGTGAAGCGGCAGTTCGACGTGGAGTGTGCCCAGTGCAACCAGTTGCTGCAGCGCCCCATACGCAGGGTGGCCCTCTGCGGTGGTGCCGGCGACTTCCTGCTGGACGATGCTGCCAGCCTGGGGGCCGACGCCTTCATCACGGGCGAGATGCACTACCACCAGTACTTTGGCTACGAACAGCGGCTGCAGATATGCGTCATCGGCCACTACCAGTCGGAGCAGTTTACTGCCGAGGTGTTCCGCGACGTCATTCAGCGTGCCTGCCCCGGTGTCAACACCTTCATAGCGGAGACGAATACGAACCCCATCCTCTACATCTGACAGATGGTGGGAATAGCGAGCAAGAATAAATTAGGAGATAACATACAAACAAAAAACAAAGAATCAGAAATTATGGCAAAGAAAGACCCTACAGACTTGTCGGTAGAAGAGCGCCTGAAGACTCTCTACCAACTGCAGACCACGCTCTCTGAGATTGACGAGAAGCGCGCACTGAGAGGCGAGCTGCCCCTGGAAGTGGAAGACCTGGAAGACGAGATTGCCGGTCTCATGACCCGTATTGAGAAAATCCAGGCCGACGTTGACGAGTACCAACGCGCCGTGGCCCAAAAGAAGGGCGAGATAGAGACCGCCAAAGCCAGCGTGGAGCGCTACAAGGCCCAGTTGGACGAGGTGAAGAACAACCGCGAGTATGACACGCTGTCGAAGGAAATCGAGTTCCAGACGCTTGAAATTGAGCTCTGCAACAAGAAAATCAAGGAGGCCAACTTCAAGATTGAAGAGCGCAAGGCCGAATTGGAGCAGAACCAGGCAGCCGTTGAAGACCGCCGCCAAGCACTGGAGATGAAGAAATCGGAACTGGACGAGATCATGGAAGAGACGCGTGCCGAGGAAGAGAAACTGAAAATCAAGGTCAAGGAGCTGGAACTCAAAATAGAGCCGCGTCTGCTGACCTCGTTCAAGCGCATCCGCAAGAACGCCCGCAACGGTCTGGGCATCGTCTACGTGCAGCGCGACGCCTGTGGTGGCTGCTTCAACAAGATTCCGCCCCAGCGCCAACTCGACATCAAGATGCACAAGAAGGTCATCGTCTGCGAGTATTGCGGCCGCATCCTCATTGACCCTGAACTGGCCGGCGTCAAGATAGTCACACCGGGAACGGAGGAGAAGAAACCCCGCAAGCGCGCCATCCGCAAGACGGTGAAGAAGAGCGACGACATCGTGCCAGAGGCAGAGGACTAAAGTAACTCGTAATCAGGTATAGCCTGCAGGAAGTGGTAAGTCTGGCGGTCGTAGTCCATGCGGCAACAGAAGTGCTGCAGACCGTTGCTGACCACCAGGTAGTCTACATGCAACAGCAGGTTGTAGGCTGAAATCTGACTGAACACTCGCTGTGTCAATGGCACGGCGGGTGCTTTGTATTCTATAATCATCAAGGGGCGCGTCTGCTTGTTGTAGACCACGGAGTCGCAGCGTAGCGTCTTGTCGCCACACCTGAGGGCTACCTCGTTGCCCAGGAGCCCCTTAGGGTAGCCTTTCTCGGTGGTCAGCCAATGCGTGAAATGCTGGCGCACCCACTCCTCAGGAGTCAGCGCGACGAAACGGTGTCGGAGGAAGTCGAAAATCTCAGGCCTCTCGCGCGTTCCTCTTATTTTTACGTCGTATGCAGGGAGGTTTAGTTCTTTCATTCCACTGCAAAATTACTAATTCGTGGCGAAAACCACAAATTATTGACCACCGAATTCGTGTAATTCATAGTTTTTTCGTATTTTTGCACTCGATTATGGCACAAGCTACACTGACATTCGACACGCTGATGGGCGAGCTGAAGGCCCGCCAACTGAAGCCCGTCTACTACCTGACGGGCGACGAGTCGTATTACATCGACAAGATTAGCGACTGGATAGCTGAGAACGTGCTGCAGCCTGAGGAGCGCGACTTCAACCAAACCATCATGTTTGGTTCCGACGTCAACGCATCGCAGATAGTTGATGCCGCTAAGCGCTACCCGATGATGGCCGAACGACAGGTGGTCATCGTCAAGGAAGCGCAGAACATCAAGAACACGGAGCCTCTGGAGAAATACTTCCACCAGCCCATGGCGTCGACCGTACTGGTGCTTTGCCACAAGAACGGCAAGATAGACGGCAGGAAGCAGGGATTGGTGAAGGCTATCAAGGAGCACGGCGTGCTGTTTGAGAGCATGAAGCTGAAGGACCGTGATTTGCCTGCCTTCATCCAGCAGTATCTGCAGTCGCGCAATGCCAGCATTGATCCGAAGTCGACACAGATGATAGCCGACGCCATCGGTTCGGACTTGAGCCGACTGACCGGCGAGCTGGACAAGGTGTTGCTGGGGTTGCCGGAGGAGGATAGAAGAGTGACCCCCCAGGTGGTGGAAGACCGGATAGGGGTGAGCAAAGACTACAACGCCTTTGAGTTTCGCGACGCCATCGTGAACAGGAACATTTTGAAGGCCAATGAGATTGCGAAATATTTTGACGAAAATCCCAAGTCTGGCGGATTGTACGCTTTACTCCCGTTGGTGTTTAATTACTTCCAGAACTTGATGATTGCGTATTATTGTCCGCAGAAGGGTAGCCAGGAAGCGCTTGCAAAGTGGTTGGATATGAAGTCGCCGTGGGGTGCTCGCGACTACCTGACGGGCATGCGAAACTACACCGGAATGAAAGTGATGCAGATTATTGGCAAAATACGCGAAATTGATGCCAAAAGCAAGGGACTGGATAACCCTAATACCCCCTCTGGCGAACTGATGAGGGAGTTAATTTTCTTTATATTCCACTGATTTCTGCCGTTTTTCTTTCTCTTTGCCCATTTTTTCCATACATAAAAATGTGGCTGCAAATGCCCGCCAGCACTGGGTTTGGGCTAAAAAATAACGCTCCATAATTCGCGTATTTCCAGATTCCTGACCGCCATTTCAGAAACATTCGAAAATGAAATAAAAGGTGCATTTTCTGACCACTGGAATTCAGAGTTAACTTTTTTTATAGTTTACGTTTGTACATTTGTATTTGTAAATAGGTTTTGAAATATAAACACATTTGAATATTTAAATCTTATACAGTCGGGATTTTGATTTATATATTTACAAACTACAAAGATTTAAAAACATAAATATCCAGATTCAGATTTACATATTCATACATATACATTACCATTTTCTGCTTATAATTGTCTAAAACCCATGCTTTTAGGACGTAATCGTCAAGTTTTACCTATCTTTCCTCACCTTGGAATGGTTTTTCGAGGTGCATATGCGTCTAAATGCCTATTGCCAAGAGCATATAACATATTAAAAGCCAAATATTTATATGATTACGTTTAGAAACTTGTTGATGCCCTTTTGATCATATAGATTTAGATTTACAAATCGAAACTGTTTAATTGTACATTACATAATTTAAAAATGTAGAATTGTAAATTACAAATTACAACTTCACAACTTAAAATTTCCTTTAGATTTCTTGCATAATTCATTTTTTGTGTTTACCTTTGTAAAATCAAAGAGAAACAGGCATTTTGCCCCTTTTTTATATACGATGGAACTGAAAGACCGCATTAGACTCATCATGGAAGATCAGCACATGACGCAACAAGTGTTTGCCGACTTCCTACAACTGGCACCGGCTACCCTATCCAGTATTTTCAACGGGCGCACGCGTCCGACGCTCAATATAGTGGAAGCCATAAAAACGAAAATTCCTGACATCAGTTCAGACTGGTTGCTCTGGGGCAGTGGCAGTATGTACCATACCACCGCTAAGACCGATACTGCAGCTGTTCCTACCCCACCTGAGGCCCCTTCAGCTGGAGCAGATCAGTTGCTCAATTTTGAACAACCCAGCTTGTTTCCTCATCAGGAGTTGCTCAACGCCAGCCAAGAGGCTGTTCAACAACCAACAATCCACCACGGTGTAAAAAGTACACAGCCAGAAACGATTCGTAAGGAAGTGAAAATTATTGACAAAGAACCTCGTAAAGTGGTAGAGATTAGAGTCTATTATGACGACCAGACTTACGAGACTTTTACACCCTCGAAACCATAGTTCAGCATTGAACTTCAGATTATGTTGTCACCAACTAATTAAGAAAACTTTTGGTTGGTGGCGCTTTTTTTCGTAATTTTGCAACGCTTTATGCTCTGCATGAAGAATCGAATGTTTGAGGCATGAGTTGACAGGCGTATATTAAATGTATATGAATATGAAAAAACAGATACTTGATTTGACGGTAAAGGCCGTTGAGCGGCTGAGCGATAAGCACGTACTGCTGAGGCTGACCGACGAGAAGCCGTTGCCGGCGATGAGGCCCGGCCAGTTTGTTGAGGTACGTGTAGATGGTTCGCCCGCTACCTTTCTGCGTCGTCCCATCTCCATCAATTTTGTAGACCGGGAGGCCAATGAGCTTTGGCTGATGGTGGCCATGGTTGGCGACGGAACCCGCCGTCTGGGTAGTTTGCAGGCCGGCGACGTGCTGAACTGCGTGTTGCCGTTGGGCAATGGTTTCTTGGCAGCAAGCGAGGCCGTTCTGCCCGCCCCGTTGCGCAAGGCCCTGCTCGTAGGCGGCGGCGTGGGTGTGGCCCCGCTGCTGTATCTGGGTGCCACGTTGAAGAGCCAGGGCGTGGAGGTGACCTTTCTGTTGGGAGGTCGAAGCCGGAAAGACGTGTTGGAGCTGGACTTATTTAATAAGTACGGGCGCGTATGCGTAACCACGGAAGACGGCACGTTGGGCGAACAGGGTTTCGTGACCAACCACAGCGTGCTGGCTGAGCCGTTTGACCGGCTGTTTACTTGTGGGCCTACGCCCATGATGAAGGCTGTGGCCCGTTATGCCAAGGAGGCGGGCGTTGGTTGTGAGGCCTCGCTGGAGAACATGATGGCCTGTGGACTGGGCGCATGTCTCTGTTGTGTGGAAAAAACCACCGAGGGCAATCTGTGTGTATGTAAGGACGGTCCGGTATTTGACGTCCGGCAGCTGTTGTGGTAATTAGAAGATAGAAAGAAATGGCAAATTTGAACGTAAATATAGGCGCTTTGAGCCTGAAGAATCCCGTGATGACTGCCAGCGGTACGTTTGGCTATGGCATTGAGTTTGAGGACTTTGTAGATCTGGGCGGCTTGGGCGGCATCATCGTCAAGGGTACCACCCTGAAGCCCCGCCAGGGCAACGACTATCCGCGCATGGCCGAGACTGCCAGCGGCATGTTGAACTGCGTGGGGCTGCAGAACAAGGGAGTGGACTACTTCTGCGAGCACATCTACCCCCAGATTAAGGATCTTGATACCAACATGATTGTCAACGTCAGCGGTTCGTCGCCTGAGGATTATGCCGCCTGTGCCGAGCGCATAGATTCGCTGGAGCGGATTCCTGCCATCGAGTTGAACATCTCGTGTCCTAATGTGAAGGACGGCGGCATGGCTTTTGGTGTCACGTGTCAGGGAGCCGCCAGCGTGGTGAAAGCCGTCCGCCAGACCTATCACAAGACGCTGATAGTGAAACTATCGCCCAACGTGACGGACATTACCGAGATAGCCCGTGCTGTGGAATCAGAAGGAGCCGACTCCGTGTCGCTCATCAATACGCTGATGGGCATGGCTGTTGACGTGGAGAAACGGTGCCGCGTACTCTCCATAGGTACCGGCGGATTGTCTGGTCCCTGTGTGAAGCCCGTCGCCCTGCGCATGGTCTATCAGGTGGCCAGATCCGTGAAGATACCTGTGGTGGGCTTAGGCGGCATTGCTACAGCTCGCGATGCCGTGGAATTTCTGATGGCCGGTGCCACTGCCATCGAGATAGGTACTGCCAACTTCCTGGACCCTTCAGTGACCATCAAGGTGCGCGACGGCATTAATGAGTGGCTGGATGCTCACGGATGTCAGGACGTGCACGATATTATCGGGTGCCTGGAGTAGACGGCAATACTCGGTAGACGGCATGTGCCTGGCAGGTGTAGTGATTGCTCCTGCGTTAGTACAGATAATTTAAGGGCGGCCATTTGACCGCCCTTAACCAACACAAAAACTAAACTAGACTTAACTAAAACTATTTAGATTTTCCCAAATCCCAAATAGCTCCTGCAAAGATAGTATAAAATATTTAAACTACAAATGTTTTTTGTGATTTTTTTGCAATTAAAATTCAAAATCATCTTTTTTACCCGATTTATAGACCAAATAAGCGTCTAAAATGGTGATAGCCGCCATTGCTTCTACGATGGGGACAGCCCTTGGCAGTACGCATGGGTCGTGGCGCCCGCGAGCAGTCAGCGTGGTCTTTTCTCCATGGATGTCGACGGTTTCTTGCTGTTGCAACAGGGTTGCTACCGGTTTGAAGGCTACTCGGAAGTAGATGTCCTGGCCGTTGGAGATGCCCCCTTGTATGCCTCCGCTGTGGTTGGTTAGGGTGGTGATGGGTGGCTGCTGGGTGCCGACGCTCTTAGCGTCAGCGTTGGGCATGAAAATGTCGTTCTGTTTTGAGCCCCGCTGAGTGGCGGCCTGGAATCCGTCGCCATACTCAAAACCCTTGACGGCGTTGATGCTGAGCATGGCCGCTCCGAGTTGTGCGTGCAGTTTTCCGAACTCCGGCTCTCCTAGTCCTGCCGGGCACCCCTTGATGACGCAGGTGATGACGCCCCCGATGGTGTCGCCCTCGCTCTTTACCTGCTTGATGAGTGCTATCATCTGCGCTGCCTTCTGCAGGTCTGGACAGCGCACGTCGTTGCTTTCGGTTTTGGTGAGGTCGTAGTGGCGGTAGTCGGCGTCGAGCACTATGTTGCCCACTTGCGAGGTGTAGGCCGTGATGTGTATGCCCAGTTGCTTAAGTGCTAGTTTTGCCAGTGCTCCTGCCACACAGCGGCTGATGGTGATGCGTGCCGACGAGCGTCCTCCGCCCCTATGGTCGCGCAGGCCGTATTTCAGGGTATAGGTGTAGTCGGCGTGCGACGGCCGGAAGAGCTCTCGCATGTTGTCGTAGTCTGCCGAGTGCTGGTTTTGGTTGCGCACGATGAACCCTATGGGGCATCCGGTTGATTTCCCTTCAAAGATGCCGCTGAGCAGTTCCACTTGGTCGGCTTCGTTGCGTGCCGTGGTGATGCTGCTCTGTCCGGGGCGGCGCCTGTTCAGTTCTTGTTGTATGAAGTCTAGGTCTATGTCAATGCCTGCCGGCATTCCGTCTACTACGCCCCCTATGGCCTTGCCGTGGCTTTCGCCAAAGGTGGTCAGGGTGAAGATTTTGCCTGTCGTGTTCATGGGTCAAATCGGGTCTTAATTTTGTGTGGCTTATCGTGTAGAGTTCTCTGCTTGTGTGCGGTAGTATATAGTCGTTTAGTGACAATGTCCGCAGTCCTCGCCACCGCAGCCGCCTTCGCCACAGCCTCCGCCGCAGCCTTGGCAGTGTCCGCTACAGCCGCCAGCCAAGTGCTTCTTCATGTGTTCCACTTCCTGCGTGGTGGCTTCACGGTTTTCCAACACGGTGCCCTCGAAGTAGAGAGTCTCTCCAGCCAGCGGGTGGTTCAGATCCACCTTGACGTGGTCTTCTACTATTTCCACCACTCGGCCGTTGAACCTGTCACCCTGTTCGTTTTGCAGGGGTATGATGGCATCGGGGTAGATGTGTTCGCTGTCGAACTGTCCGTTGACGTTGAACATGTTCTTCTCCAACTTCAGGACGTAGTCTTGATGGTATTGTCCGTAGGCATCTTCCTGGCTGAGCGTGAGGCTGAATGGCTGTCCTTGCTGGGTTTGCAGCATTTTCTCCTCAAACTTGTCGAGTGCGAAGCCGAAGCCGGTGAGAAATGTGAAGGGATGTTGTTGGGTGGCCTCCTCGATGAGTTCCTTGCCGTCCTGTCCGTCTACATAGAGTTTGTAGGCTACGGCAATGTAGTTATTCTTCTGGTTGTCCATGTCTGTATATACCTTATTATTATAATTTGTCGGCAAAGGTAGTGAAAAACATTGAGATAATGCCATAAACGCCGTGTTTTTTCAGTGTTTTTGACTAAAATCAAGGATTGTGGCAGTTCTTTGACGAAAGTCAAGAATTGGGGCTGTGTACGCAAACAATTTACTAAAATGCTTGCTTGGTATTGTTTTTTGCCGTACCTTTGCATCGTCAATCAGAGGAAAACCCAATACGAGGAAATCTGATGACAAAGGATAACAATAGTAAAAAAAGTTAAACTAAAGAAAAAGAAAGGGTAACAAAAATGAAAAAGATTGTATTGACACTGGTTGCTCTTATGAGCATGACAATGAGTTTCGCAGAGAATGAGGGTATGAATACCACCGAGGCATACAACATGACCGTGAATATGAAGAAGCTGGCTCAGGCCCTGAATCTGTCGAAAGATCAGGTAGAGAGCGTGGCTGAGGTTCACAAGACTTTCTCTTCAGAGATGTTGTTTGCTGCTCAGTATGGCAAAGACGAGCGCACAAAGATGGTAGACCGCGCCATCAACAAGGACCTGGCCTACATGAACTACATTCTGAATCAGGATCAGTATCGCAAGTATGTGATGTTGCTCAACGTGACGCTCACCAACCGTGGTCTGAAGTAATAAGTTAGTTAGTTTTAGTTAGTAGTATTAATGTTATGAAAAGTGAGGGGCGTTGCCGTCAGAGGCAATGCCTCTTTCTGTGTGGTTTTATAGCAAATTATTTGGCTGGTAGCAAAAAAAATAGTACTTTTGCCGTTTGAAAATGCTACAAAATAAATAAGAAATGATGAAACAGATAAGATTTACAATTTTGTCGCTGGTAGCCGCCCTGCTGGTGAGTTGCGGCACCACGTCGACTGTGCCCATTACAGGTCGCAAGCGCACGCTGATGGTGTCAGACGAGCAGGTGCTGAGTCTCTCCAATCAGCAGTACAAGCAGTACATGCAGAGCGCCAAGCCCTCTGCCAATGCCACCCAGACGGCCATGGTCAAACGGGTAGGCCAGCGCTTGGCCAACGCCGTGGTCAGTTACCTGAAGGCTAACGGGCAGGCCGCAGAAGTTGCCCAGTACCAGTGGGAGTTTAATCTGGTGCAGGACCAGCAGGTCAATGCCTTCTGCATGCCCGGTGGAAAGATTGTGGTCTACGAGGGGCTGTTGCCAGTCACGGGCGACGAGACCTCGCTGGCCATTGTTCTGGGGCACGAGATAGCCCACGCTGTGGCCAAACACTCCGCTGAGCAGATGTCTACCGCCATAAAGCAGCAGTATGGCGCCCAGGCTCTGGGTGTGCTGATGGCCGGTGCCGGTGCCAGCGACGGTTTGCAGCAGGTGGCAGGTACCGTCTTCGGACTGGGAGCCAAGGGTGCCAGCGCCAAGTATTCGCGCGACCATGAGAGCGAGGCCGACCACCTGGGCATTATTTTCGCAGCCATGGCTGGCTACGACCCCGATGCTGCCGTCAGCTTTTGGCAGCGCATGTCCCAAGCTACGGGTGGCGGTTCTACGTCGTGGCTCAGCACACACCCTAGCGATGCCACCCGCATCCGCCAGATTCAGGGCTGGTTGCCTGAGGCCCGCAAATATTATAAGGGCGCATCGGCTGGTGTGAGCAGCACGAAGGGCATGAAGACCATCCACATTTCCAGCAAGACTAACAAAAAGAAGAAATAACATAACTTGTAAGGCAAACTTAAAAAAAGAAGATAAAAACAATAACACCCCAAAAACGAACTAAGCGATGAGAACCCTATTTATGAGCCTTTCGCTGCTGACGGCACTCGGCCTGGCAGCCCAACAGAAACAGGGCGGCATCAGCCCCCAGATGCTTCAGCAGATTGAGCGCCAGAACGCTCCCACGGCAGCCGACCGCGCCCTGCGCAACGCACTAGCCGCCAACGCTATCGACAACCTGGCCCAGAACCGCCAGAATGCCGGCGCGCTGGACACCTACTTCAGCGTTGAGACCCCTAAGCAGTCCATTACCGACCAGAAGTCCAGTGGCCGCTGCTGGATGTTCAGCGGTCTGAACGTGCTCCGTGCCAACTATGCCAAGCGCACCGACTCGCTCAGCGTACAGTTCTCGCACGACTACCTCTTCTTCTGGGACCAGTTGGAGAAGGCCAATCTCATGCTACAGGGCATCATCGAGACCGCCTCGAAACCCATTGACGACCAGCGCGTGCAGTTCTTCTTCCACTATCCGCTGAGTGATGGCGGCACCTTCTGCGGTGTGGCTGACTTGGCCGAGAAGTACGGACTGGTGCCTGCACAGGTGCAGCCTGAGACCTATTCGGCCGACAATACCTCAAAGATGTCCAGCATCATCAAGTCTAAGTTGCGCGAGCAGGGGCTGGAGCTGCGCCGCATGGTCAGCGAGGGCAGGAAGGCCAAGGCCGTGGAGCAGCGCAAGACCGAGATGCTAGGCCAGATTTACCACATGCTGGCCATTACACTGGGAGAACCCATCCGCGAGTTTACCTATGCCTTCCGCGACAAGCAGGGCAAGGCGTTGACCCCCGTGAAGCGCTATACCCCCCGCTCGTTCTATGAAGAGACCGTCGGTGGACCGCTGAACGACACCTTCATCATGGTTATGAACGACCCCCGCCGCCCTTACCACAAGACCTACGAGGTGGAGTATGACCGCCACGTCTGGGACGGTCACAACTGGAAGTACCTGAACTTGCCAATGGACGAGATTGAGCAGTTGGCCATTGCCTCTCTGAAGGACGGCCGCAAGCTCTACAGCTCTTACGACGTGGGCAAGCAGCTGGACCGCAAGCGCGGATACTGCGACCTGGAGAACTTCGACTACGCGTCGCTCTTCAATACCACTTTCACCATGACCAAGGCTGAGCGCATAGCCACCTTCGACAGCGGTTCCACCCACGCCATGACCCTAACAGCCGTAGACCTCGATGCCCAGGGACAGCCCCTGAAGTGGAAGGTAGAGAACTCGTGGGGAGCATCGTGGGGACAGCAGGGCTGTCTGATCATGTCGGCACGCTGGTTCCGCGAGTACATGTTCCGACTGGTGGTCGACAAGAAGTACGTTAGCCCCCAGCTGCTCACGGAGTATGAGCAACAGCCCGTCATGGTCATGCCCGAAGACCCCCTCTTCTTGCCCGACGAATAAAATCCATCAATAAAAAAATAGAATAGAGAAAGGAAACAAACTGAAAATGACTATTAAGAACATTCCCGTCTTGCTGCTGACAGGCTACCTGGGTAGCGGCAAGACCACCCTGCTGAACCGCATACTGCAAAACCAGCAGGGCATCAAGTTTGCCGTCATCGTCAACGACATTGGTGAAGTGAATATCGACGCCAACCTCATAGAGAAAGGGGGCGTCGTAGGCCAGCAGGACGACTCGCTCGTAGCCCTGCAGAACGGCTGCATCTGCTGTACGCTCAAGATGGACCTCGTAAAGCAGCTGCAGGGCATACTGGCTATGCACCGTTTTGACTACATCGTCATCGAGGCCAGTGGCATCTGCGAGCCGGGTCCCATTGCACAGACCATCTGCAGCATACCTCAGCTCGGTCCTGAGTATATCAAGGACGGCTACCTGCAGCTGGACAGCGTAGTTACCGTCGTCGATGCACTGCGCATGCGCGACGAGTTCCAGAACGGCAGTCTTCTGACCCGTCAGAACATCGGCGAGGAAGACATCGAGAACCTCGTCATCCAGCAGATAGAGTTCTGCAACACCATCCTGCTGAACAAGGCCTCTGAGGTTACACCCGACGAACTTGCCCAGGTGCGCCAAATCATACGCGCCCTGCAGCCCAAGGCCGACATCCTGGAGTGCGACTACTGCGACGTCAGCCTGGACCGTCTCTTGAATACCGAGAAGTTCAACTTCGACGAGGTAGCCACCTCCGCCGCCTGGATTCAGGAAATAGAAGGAGGACACGATGACGACGATGATGAGGGCCATGAGCACCATGATGATGAGGACCATGAGCATCACCACCATGATGAGGACCATGAGCATCACCACCACCATCATCATCACCACGATGACGAGGGCGAGGCCGAAGAGTACGGCATTGGCACTTTCGTCTACTATGCCCGACGTCCTCTGGATCTGGGACTTTTTGACGACTTCGTGGCTCGTCAGTGGCCTCAGAGCGTTATCCGCGCCAAGGGCATCTGCTACTTCAAGGGCGAAGAGGATGTCTGCTACGTCTTCGAGCAGGCTGGCCGCCAGGTATCCCTGCGCAATGCCGGCCAGTGGTATGCCACCATGCCCCAGGACGAGCTGCAGCAGACCCTTCAGACCAACCCTCAGTTGCGCCGCGACTGGGACCCCGACTACGGTGACCGCATGCAGAAGCTAGTCTTCATAGGTCAGCATCTGGACAAGGAAAAGATTACCGCAGCTCTCGACTTCTGTCTGGTGTAAAAAGTTATACCACGAAAAAAGCCCCTTTCAGAAAATGGAAGGGGCTTTTTTTACGCTTAGAAGTTACAAGTAATACCTCCCGTCAGCCAGCAGCCTGGCTGTGGCACGTTGCCGTAGTCTACGTAGCGATGGGACAGCAGGTTGTTGGCTGCCACGTAGAGTGTGTAGCTGTCAGCCTGCCATGCCAGCCGTCCGTCCACGATGGAGTAGGGGTGGTAGTTTTCTACCTCTCCGTCCTGGTTCGTGTAGGAACCCATGCGGTCCTGCAGGCGGTAGGCCAGCGTCAGATGCAGTTGGCTGACGAGCCTGCATTGCAGCTGTGCGGTGAGCTTGTGGCGCAGGTACTCCAGCGAGTATTGCGACTGCAGGTGGTCGTCAACATCCTTGTCCTGGTGCTGGTAGCAGTAGTCCGCTCTGAGTTGCCAGTCGGTGGCGTGTAGCCGTACGGAGAGTTCCAGCCCCGTAGTGTTCACCTTGGTCAGGTTCACGCTCTGCCAGACCGCATCCCGCTGGCGAGTGTCCATCACCCAGTCTATGAGGTCGGTGGCGTGGTGGCGAAATACGCTGGCCTTGGCAGTCAGCAGGCGGCTGGTGTAGCTGACGCCACCTTCCAGTGCCTGCAGTTCTTCGGGCTTGAGGTGTTTGTCAGCCTTGTGGCCGCCTACGCTATAGTACAGTTCGGTAAACGAGGGCATGCGCAGCGACGAGTTGTAGGAGGCGTAGATGCGCCAGTGGTCGCCCAGTCGGTAGCTGGCGTCGACGCCCGGATAGAGTGTCAGCGGCATGTCGCTCCACGTGTTTTTGACGGCTATGAAGCCTGCCGAGAGCGTGAAGTTGGCCAGCAGAATGTTGTGTTCCAGATGTAGCGAGAGGTTGGTGCGGTTCAGTCCGTACTCGTAGTCGCGGTCCGTGCCGCTGATGTGCTTGGGGCTGCTGAGCGGCTCGCCCAAGTTACCACTGATGATGTCCTCGTTGCGCATTTCAGCGCCCAGTGCCGTACGGCCGGCAGCCCAGTCGAAGTAGCTGTTCAGCCGCAGTCCAAAGACGTCCGTGCGGTGATAGTTAAAAGGCACGTGCTGCTCGTCGCCCCTGATGAGTTCAAAGCGGTCGTAGGAGCGGTTCCAGTAGATGGCGGGCTGTAGCTTCAGCCACCCCTTCGTCTCACCCTGCAGGGCAGTGAAGAGCTTGGTGGTCTGCTCGTACTGCTCGTCGAACTTGGCGCTGTAGAACGTGTTCGAGCCAAAGCCCTTGGCTGAGAGTCCTGCGTGCCAGTCTACCCGCATGTCGGGCCTGTCCAGTGTTCCCTGCCAGAAGACACGGCCGCCGGCATAGTCGCTGTTCAGTGCGCCGGCCTTGGAGCGGCTGTAACCGTCGGAACGCGTGTAGCCTGCCGAGAGGCTGGAATGGAGCGTAGCCTTATCTGGCTGGACGGCCTGTGGGCTAAACGCTACCCGGCCTGCCCCCGACAAATAGCCAAAGGAGCCTGCCTCCAGTCGCACGCCGCCGTGGGTGCCCTGCTGACTATGGGGTAGAGCCGTCTGTCGCGTCACGATGTTGATGGCACCGACAAGTGATGACGTGCCGTAGACGCGCCCCGCCGGTCCCTCCAGCACCTCAACGCGCACAATGTCCATCAGGTCGCACGGCAGGTCGAAGGCGTTGTGGCCCGTCTGTGGATCGCAGATGTTGACACCATTTAGCAGAATGGCTATCTGCTCCTGCGTGCCACCGCGGATGCTGACGTCAGTCTGTGCTCCGATGGGACCCCGCTGACGTACGTCGACGCCTGCGGCCATCTTCAATAAGTCGTTAATACTGTGTACTGGCGCCGCCTGAATGTCTTCGCGGCTCAGTACTGTTACCATTCTCGCTGCTTGCCTCAGTGCAAGCGGAGCGCGTGAGCCCGTCACCTCGACGTCGTCGAGCGTGGCTTCCTTGTCTACCGTCTGGCTGCTGTTGTCGTCGGCTGCAGTAGTGGTGCTGCGCAGCTCGTCGCTGGCGGCAGCAGCCGTCTGCAGAGTGGCCACACTCAGCACGCCGATGGTGACGACGCGTCCCAAACAGGCAAACAGGGCGTAGCCCTTCCGCGTAAAGTGGCGGAAGCGGAGAGCCTGGCGCTGGTTGAAAAGTGGTTTGTACATAAAAATAATAAGTTGAAAAATAAACAAAACGCCCCGGTCAATTCCGGTGGCGTGTTGGGTTATCCTTGCTGCTGGTTGTCATCCTGCTGCCCGTAGTCATCCAGGCGCTTGGGGTTCTTGGGAAACCATCCCTTCATCACGCGGCGACGCTGGGCAAAGAGCTCGCCGATGCCCCACAGTGCCGATGCTCCGAAGACGCCCAGAAATGACGACAGATAGACGTTCTCAGTGAAGAGTGCCCCCAGGCAGCAGCCAATGCCAATGAGCAGGTAGATGGTCCAGGGACGCGTGCCCCAGTGGTATTCGGTCTTGATGACGATAGGGTGCCACACTCCTATGGTGAGGAATGTCATCAGTGCTATGATGATGCCGGTAAAATACATGGTGTGTGTGTCAGATAAAATTACGTTTAACTTGAATTTAGGCTGCAAAGGTACTACTTTTTTTGAAAAAAAACGCATCAGATGTGAAGTTTTCGCAGAAAATGACTATCTTTGCATCATCATTTTTACGAAGGAAAATAGATGTCAACAAACATAAAACTCGATACGCACGGCCAAATGCTGTTGCAGCAGTACCGCGAACTGCTCCCCACGCTGGAGAGAATGGCCCTTGAAGCCTACGAACTCATGCAGCAGGCACTCAAGGAGCAAGGCATCTACGTCACCGCCATTGAACAACGCGTGAAGACCGAGAAGTCGCTGGCCGGAAAACTGGAACTCAAGGGTGCCAAGTATAAAAGTATAGAAAACATCACCGACCTGGTGGGACTGCGCGTCATCACCTTCTACAGCGACGACGTCGATAAGGTGGCCGTCATTGCTCAGCGCATCTTCGACATCGACTGGAAGGAGAGTGTCGACAAGCGCAAGCAGCACGACCTCAGCTCCTTTGGCTATAGCTCGCTACACTACATCTGCCGGTTGCCGGGTGGTGGCCAGCGCTTCGAACTGCAGATGCGCACAGCCCTGCAGCATGTGTGGTCTACCATTGAGCACGACACCGGCTACAAGGGCGACGTCAAGATTCCCCGCGAGTACATGCGCCAGTTCAACCGGTTGGCAGGCATGATGGAACTCATCGACGACGAGTTCAGCCGCCTCAGGCTGGCGCTGACCGACTACCGCCGCCAGATACTCTCGCTGGTCCACGACGGCCAGCTGGACGACGTACCCCTCTCGCGCGCCTCCTTCCGCAGTTTCCTGGAACTGCAGCCCTTTACCCGTCTCAACAAGCGCATAGCCGCCGTCAACCAGGCCGAAATCTATCCCGTCTCGCTGATGTCCTACCTCCGCGTACTCGAATTCCTTGGCATGGAGACCCTCGGCGACGTCCAGCGGCTTATCGATAACTACAGCGACGAGGCCTACCAGTTGGCCGTCTCGCAACTAGCCGTCACCGACCTCGACATCCTATCCGAGAGCACGGCCCTGCAGCATCTCTGCCAAGTCTACGTCCTCAAACACGGTGGAGGCAGAGACGGCCTCAAGGCACTCTATGACCGCATCAACGGCGAGAGCGACACCAACCTGATGTTGGCCGACATGACGCTGGAGCAAGCGCTCACGCTACCCTTCATGCAGCAATAATTCCAAACGACAATAACAATAAATAAGTAATAACAGACATGAACAAAAACGAGAAATTTGTAATTACCATCAATCGCGAGGTGGGCTCTGGTGGACGTACCGTAGGCCGCAAACTTGCCGAGCAACTGGGCGTGAAATACTACGACAAGGCCATCGTCGAGGGACTCACTCACAAGTTTGGACTCTCCGTGGAGCGCATTGAGCAGATCAAAGCACAAAAGAAGTCTTGGTGGAACGACATCAACAACTACTATAACACCCTCGTCAACAGCGCTGAGAAACCCATGGAGGCCGAGGTGAAACTCGACAACCAGACCATGTTCGACACCGAGAAGCGCATCCTCCAGGAACTGGCCACCCAGTCCTCCTGCGTCGTCGCCGGCAGAACGGGCTTCATGGTGTTCCGCGAGTGGCCCAACCACCTCAACATCTTCATCCAGGCCTCCATGGAGCACCGCGTCCAGCGCGTCATGAGCCGTCAGCAGGTCAGCGAACAAGAGGCCCGCGACATCATCCAGCGCATGGACTCCAGTCGCGAGACCTACATCCAGAAGTACGAAGACACCTCGCGCTACGACACTCGCAACTACGAGCTCGTCATCTCCATGGACGACCTCAGCGAAGACGACGCCGTGGCAATCATCATGGACTACGTCGAGCGCTCCAGCAAGTAGCCCGTCCGTGTGAATATTTAGAATAAGGTGAAAAGCGTAAAATACATACCACAATGATACACTCGAAAGCCACTCAGATGATCGTATTCTCCATGATGCTCTTTTCGGCCCAGGTAGCCCACTCGCAGCGGGCCATAGCCTTCGACGGCATTGAGAACGCCCGCGACATGGGCTCCCTCGTCATGCAGGATGGACGCACCGTCCGCAGCGGCATGTTACTGCGCAGCGGTGCCCTGAACAAGGCCACCGACGCCGACGCTGCGCTTCTGAAAGACCACTACCGACTCACCGACGTCTTCGACTTCCGCTACGGAGCCGAGGCCGACGCAGCCCCCGACCGCACCATCGATGGCGTCAGTTACACCCATCTCTCAACCTTGCCCCAGAAGCTTATCGAGGGCTTCTCAGCCGGTCAGTCCGGTGCCACGCCTGCTGCCGGCAAGGATCTGGCAGCGCAACTGGCCAAATTCGCCCTCAGCTCCAAGGCACAGATTTTGGCTCAGCAGCTCTATCCCGCCATCGTCACCGACACCCTCGCTCAGCGCTATTACGGCCGCTTCCTGCGTGGCGTGCTCAGCGCCAAGGGCGGCGTGCTCTGGCATTGCTCCCAGGGCAAGGACCGCGCTGGCTGGGCCTCGGCCTTCGTGCTGGCCGCGCTGGGCGCCAGCCGCCAGGTCATCGTCCAGGACTTCGACCTCTCCAACCAGAGCTACGCCCGCCAGGTGGAGGCACTCACAGCCAAGGTGCGTGCTGAGGGTGGCGACGAGTCTGCCGTAGGCTTCATCCGTGCCATCATTGGCGTCAGCCGCGAGAATTTCGAGTCTACCCTTGATCTCATAGACCGTCAGTACGGTTCGCTGGCTGACTATCTGGAGCGCCAACTGGGATTCACCCGTGAAGAACAGCAACAGCTAAGAGCCAAATACTTGGAGTCAAAATGAGGTAATGATATTATGGCAAACCACCCCTTAGACACCCAACTGCTGGACCGCGCCATCATCTTCGCTGTCCGCGCCCATGCCGGTACGGAGCGACGCGGCAAGGGATTCCCCTACATTGTCCACCCCCTGGAGGCTGTCGAGATTGTCGCCACCATGACTGCCGACCAGGAACTGCTGGCAGCCGCCGCCCTCCACGACACCGTCGAGGACACCAGTGTCACCGTCCAGCAGCTGCGCCAGGAGTTTGGCGACCGCATAGCCAACCTTGTAGCTGCCGAGAGCGACACACCTCAAGAGGGTGTCAGCGAAGCCGACAGCTGGCATGCCCGCAAGCAGGCCGCCATAGACCGGCTCAGTCGTGCCTCGCACGACGCCAAAATGGTGGCACTGGGCGACAAACTCTCCAACATGCGAGCCATTGCCCGCGACTATGCCCAGCAGGGTGACCGCCTCTGGGCGCTTTTCCACGCTCAGAACCCCAGCGACCACGAGTGGCACTACCGCGGACTGGCCCAGGCGCTCAGCGAACTTTCCGACACCTTTGCCTACCGCGAGTTTCAGCAGCTCATCGACCAAGTGTTTGGAGCAAAGCGTTAGCCCGCCCCAGTGTGGCAAGAGGCGTTTTTGAGTGCCATTGAAATTATAGTGCGTGAATGGGTTATGCAGACGTCCCGCCCTTTCCAGTCAGATAGCGCTTGCTGTCGCTGTTGCGCTTGATGACTTTGGCACAGTAGGTAGGCAAGAAGATGAACAAGAAATAGAGGCAGGCGCGCAGGCGCGTGTAGCCGAAGACCGTCTCGTAGACGTTGACGTTGTACTTGATGAGCGAGAACTTTTTGCTGGACACCGAGTCCTGGTGGCTGCGATAGTAGGCTAGCGGCTCGGTAATGCAATAGCAAATCTGGCAGTCCTTCAGAATGTTGAGAAACAAGGCCCAGTCCTGGCGCTTGCGGATGGCGGGCATGTAGTATTTGTGGCCCAGTCGCTTGATGTCGTAGATGGCGGTCAGACAGCCTATCTTGTTGTCGCGCTTGAGCATGCCCAGCGTGATGTAGCGTGGCGAGAGGAAGACACCCGTCAGTTGGTTGTCGGCGTCACAGATGAAGTAAGACGAACTGCACAGCGCACAGTCGTGCTTGCGCATGTGGGCTATCTGGCGTTCCAGTTTGTCGGGCATCCAGCGGTCGTCGCAGTCGCAGAAGGCTATGTAGCGCCCCTTGGCACGCTCTATGGAGCGGTTGCGGGCAATGCCGGGTCCGTAGTTTTCGCGCAGGTATTTCACCTTGACGCGCTTGTCCTGTTGAGCAAACTGCTTCAGTATGGCGCGCGTGTCGTCGTTAGAACAGTCGTCGGTGATGAGCAGTTCCAGGTTGGTATAGGTCTGCGCAAGCACACTCTCTATGCTGTCGACAAGATACTTGCCGGCATTGAAGGTGGGCATGATGACGGATACTAACTCTTGTTTCATGGCGACTAAAAAGAAATCGGCTGCAAAGGTAATACATTAATTTCAAATAACCGCCATCAGTACCCGATTATTTGATGCTATAGCTGATTTTCCCTGTCAGTGCTCGGCTGCGCACCGTGAGAATGATGCGGTAGAGGGGGCGCTGCTGCCACGAGTTGAGGATGAGGGCATCCTGATGGTCTATCTGCTCGATGCGGGCATTTAGCTGGCGCGCGTCAAAGCGCAGACTGCCTTGGTTGCGGCCATTATCGATGACGATTTGTCCAGCGCCCTTCAGAGAGGCCTTGCCACAGCAGACGAAGACCAACTCGGTGGGCTGCAGAAACTCTTTCAGCTCGAATTGCTCGGTAATGGTAATCTCCCTGTCGCGGTGCAGGCTGATGGTGCGCTGCCAGCGGCTGACGCCAGCCTCCTGGGGATAGGCTTGCGCCATGTCGAGCGAGAAACTGGTCTGGCGTCCTGTCTGGCTGAACATGACATCGGTGGCGTGATAGTCGCGGCCGTCGTGCTGCTCAAAGCCGTTGATGAGCGGCACGTTGTGGTAGGCCGAGCGACAGTTGAAGAGCTCGTAGCGCTGCTTGCTGAACGTCTTGGCGGTATAGGTGCCCACACCAATGTCGATGATGAGTGGCTGGGCATCCTTGTAGACGATGAAGTTGCCCACGTCGTTATGGTTGTGGGACTCCCCGTTGTGGCCACCCTTGGCAGCCACGAACAACGGCTGCCGGCGGGCGTCGGCATGCACGCTGCACACCTGCAGGTCGGGCAGCCAGGCCGTGAGTCCCTGGGGCTCGGCAGGCTGCCAGGCGCCGAAGTCGCGGTAGTGGGCAAGGCAGAGCAGTTCACGCCCCAGGGTGGGGTAGTTGCCAGAGGCCAGAAAGCATGTGGAAGGATGGCGGAACATGTCGTAGCGTTGGGCGCAGTCCATGGCATAGCCTGTCAGCGTGCTGTCCCGGAGATAGTGGCCCAGCAGCAGCGCAATGTTGGGGTGCAGCTCGGTCTGCGGGCGGGCATCGGCAAAGTTGACAGACTGCCCCTGACCGATATACATCTTATAGACGAAGGCACCCATGCGCCGCAGTTTGGCATCGTCGCGCAGCGTGACTTTTTCGTTGCAGGCCGCTTCCAGCAGCACGAGGCTCTCGATGAGGGATGCTGCGGCACGGTCCCAGTACATGACGCCCTCGTCGCAACCGCCGTCATTGGGCGCATGGTTGTAGAACAGGTCCAGACTCCTTACCACCTGCTGCACGGCCTCCTGCTGCTTGTCGCTGTCAGTCTCGCACAGCAGTATGCACGCCAGCCAGTTGGAACAAATCCAGGGATTCCAGTTGCTGGTGTTACGTTTCCAGCCAAACGACTTCGTGCGACAGGGCGTCAGCATGCGGCGATCCAGTTCCTGGCGCATCAGGTCGCAGATGCCTGGGCGCAGCGTCTCCAGTTCGCCATGCAGCATGTAGATGGTCCAGGCCAGCATGCCGGCAGTCTCGGCCTGGAAGAGGTCCACCTCCTGATAGTCCCGGCGTGGCTCGGCATAGCGGTAGTGGGCAGGCAGTCCCCACCACACCTCCTGACAGAAATAGTCCAGCCCCTTTAGGATGTCGGCGAGGAATCGCCCTCGGTGCTCCATGATTTCTGCCATGACGAGACAGACCATCTGGCGCCTCAAGGCAAAGCTCAGCTGCTCGTAGTGGGTGCGGTTGCCAGTGGTCTTGTATTCGGCGAAGACCTGCTGGGGTATGTCCGTCCAGTCTTTACCAGCGTAGCGCTCGCCCAGTCGGATGTAGTCCGTGCGCATGGCCTCAGGCAGCGTGCGCCAGTAGTCGTCGGCAGCCGTCGGTACGGGGTGGAACTCAAGCGGAGCCGCCAGCAGTCCGCTGGCAATGGCCTGCCGGAAGCGCGTGGCCAGCGTGTCGGCAGCGCTCATGGTCAGCGCAGGCAAGAGCAGCGTAGCCAGTAGCAGTAGTAGGTGCAGATGTCGTTTCATTGTACGTTTTTTACGTAAATAGGCGTCAAAGGTACGAATTTTTTTTCTGAATATTGCTCAGAATGGTAAAAAAACAAGAAAAAGATATGAATAAAGAAAAAAATGCTACCTTTGTAAATCGTATGGTAATATATGTTCTTTTATCATTAGTGGCATGGCTGACAGGTACCCTAATTCGCTACGCTGATTTACGTCTGTTGACGGGTAACTATCATTTTCACTTGGGGAAATGGCAGTGGGTCACCTATTGCCTGTGCATTCTGGCGGTGGGACTGACGTTGTGGGAATTGGTGCGTGCTGATTGCTGCCTGCGGCTGATGTGTTGTGTGGTTTTCGGGTGTTGCTATGCCTTGTCAGAGTGGGGATTGGCAAAATGGTCTCCACATCGCATCGCGTTCAGCGTCGGATATCGCCTGACGATATTAATAGGTGGAACACTGATTTTTGCCGCAGTTGGTGTGCAACTGCTAACACCTTTTTTGTTGGCAGGTTTTTGGTTCCGTAATTCGCCTTTCGGTACGGTTCATGGCTTTAAGCTGCCTAGTCAGCCATTTGCGTGTGCCGCTTTGTCTCAGCATTCCCAGCCCAATGTTGTCAACGTAGTGGAAAGAGGCATCTTGCCAAACACCGGGAAGGATGTGTTGGAACAGGTACAGGCACTTATTAATGAGGTGGGAAAGGCCGGTGGCGGCACCATTCTGTTTCCGTGTGGACGATATCATTTCAATATGTCAGGGTAGAAACAGTTTCTGCAGATTAACTATTCCCACATCACCCTTGAAGGCGAATGTGACTCAGAGGGGCTTCTGCTGACCGAATTTGTGAATGGCGGACCGACGACTCGTGGTGAGTGTAACCCGTGGCTATCGCCATTTTTTATCACGACGGGCGAGTCGCTTCAACCGAGTAATAATTTTTGGGGACTTCAGTTTCGCAACCCCTGTGGCCTACGTACGGAGAGCAGTTCGCTGTCAGACCCCGGCAGCGATGGCACCATACTGTCGCCCGCTTATGCCACTGCGGTAATAAGCGATGCTCCGGCTGGCACAACGTTGCTTAAGGTGGAAGACAGCAGTGTAGTGGGCAAATATATCCTGTTGGGTATGTATAATACTACTGCTGACGGTAATCTGATTAAGGAACTTTTAGGCACTGACCAATTGCGCCCTGAATGGACTACTGCCTTACGTGCAGGGAAAGAGCAGGCGTCGTCGTTCCAATGGCTAGTAGAAGTCAAGCAAGTAGTTGACAAACATACCATCGAACTGTGCCGTCCCCTGCTGCGTGATTGTCTGTTGAAATATGAGCCAGCCATTTATAATGCAGAGATGTTGGAGGATGTTCATATACGGCAGTTGTGCATCAACAGTCGGTGGAACGGACTGTTCCGCCATCATGGTTTCCCGCTGTACTATAGCGTAGCCCAGGCACAGGAGATGGACTACGGATGGAACGCTATCAACATGAAACGAGTGGCACACTCAACGATAGAACATGTAGAAATCAAAAACTTTACCAACCCACTCTATGTACAGGACAGCCGTGAGGTCAGCGTCACACATGTCGATGTCAGCGGTTATGATGGACATCAGGGTATTAAGGTCTATTGCCATGCCTCGGACTGTTTGTTCCAGCATATTCATTTCCATTGTCACTTCGCAGACATGATGGGAGGTGAGGGAAATGCCTATGGCAACACGTTTAGGGATATCAGCTATAGCACACCACTGTTCAAACCCGCAGACTTTGACTTCCATGGTTTCTCCGAGGGGCCAATGAGTCCTCCTGCTTACAATACCTTTGAGCACATTACAGGCTTTCGCTACATCAAAGGCGCTGGAGCCGTGTTCATGCAACCCGCTTGTGGTATAGGCAATGTCTGGCGAGACATTGCGTTTTATGGAGGCCGTAAAGGAGCGTCTCCCTACTATGCGATGTCATACAGGGTTAAGTCGGGTATAGAGAAATACGTGACGGCTATAGGCTATACGCTGATAATGCTGATGAAACGAAAGGCACGTTCCGTAGTACAGGCTAAGACTATATTCATAGAAAAACTGGCAGATATTGACCGCATGGGCATTCCACAGGAACATCACCAGAAGTTTTTTCCAGGCTGTCGGGTGGAGTAAATCAGAAATGGTGAGACTTATTCCATGAGTAGCTCGTAGAGTCGTCGGGTTTGACAGCTGATGTCCCTCCAATTGTAGAAGTGGCATGCTTTCTCCCATGATTGCCGGTCATTACGGATAGCCTCTATTTCCTCCTTATGGTGCAAAAGATAGGTTAAGGCGTCTTGGAGCTCATGCGCTTCGGCATGCTGTATTTTCCAGCCAATGCGAGCAATGCCTAAAGGCTCAGCTAGTGAACCGACATCAGTAACTAGTACAGGAATGTGTTCTGGCAGCACCGTTAATAAGGCACCACTTTGGGATATCTCTCTGTAAGGCAAAAGATATACGCAGGTGTGGCGTAACAAGTAGATGTATTCTTCGTCTGAAAGGCGGCGACACTCAACAATGGCATTGTCAACCCCTTGCAGTACGGATAAATCCAGGCGGGGGTCATTAACCTTGCCTGCAATGAGTAGTGCGGCGTCTTTAGCGTGGCGGAGTTCGGGGGTCTCGGCCCACACGTGAGCCAGCAAGTCAGTGCCTTTGTAATGGTTCTGGAAACCAAGAGCGGCAAACACCGTTTTGCCATGCAAGGCTGCATATTTCTGATCGAGGGCAGACTTTGCCGCTTCATATTGGGCGTCGCTGATCTCGAAGGGAAGAATGCCGTGGCGTATTACCTCTATCTTGTCGCCATTCACGCGAAATGTATTGATTATTTCTGATTTGGTAACTTGGGAGTGTACAATAATCCTGTCGAAA
Source organism: uncultured Bacteroidales bacterium (assembly GCA_902760315.1). GTDB lineage: Bacteria > Bacteroidota > Bacteroidia > Bacteroidales > Bacteroidaceae > Prevotella. Next base: position 45,930 of record CACWFV010000007.1, read on the forward strand.
GCATGGTAGGCCTTACGGAAAACTGCCGTGCTTTTGTTTTCGTTGCCCTGGTGTGGCAACAGGTTATGAGCGGTAAAGACAACTCTAATATGGAATAGGGTCTGCAACAGGCGTACCATGAAGTAGTCAAACCGTGGAATGCGGAACCACTGTATATGTACTACACGTGGACGCTCGATGACAACATGCAGGAGGATGCGAAACCAGGAACTAACATAACTGATGGCTTTTTGCCAGTTTCTGGACATCTTATTATATGAAAATAACTTCTTGTAGATAATATTGGGATGGTAAGCGGCATCATAGTACTTGCTGCAGAAATAATATACGGGCATGCCCATGCCACTCAGCAGTTGGTAATCATACTTTGCCAAGTTGATCATGGACTGGGGGTCAATATAGAAAACTTTTCCCTTCATATTCGTGTTCTGTTATAACGCAGTTAGAATGGCTTTTAGTTTTCGAACCCCTGCTGCATAGGAAAAAACATCTGAATATTGCTGTCGGATTAGATGACGGCTGATAGAGCCGTCCTGAATTTTTGATATTATGTTGTGGAGAACGGCTGCAAACTCCTCTTGGTTGGAGAAAACAGAAAGACAATCGCTGTCCATCAAAGACTCATACCCCCTGGCGGAAATCGTATGGGCAATGACTGGTATGCCAAGTCGTAGACCATCCATTACTCTGAGTTTTAACCCGCCGCCAAGTCTGGTGGGACACAGATAAATGTCTGCCTTGTCAATAACTTCCATCATGTTCTGTGGATTGGGTTTCAGTGTTACATTGGGATATTTGCCACAGAGCGCTTTTATCTCCTCCGTGGGCTGACGGCCACTGATAATAATTTGGCAGGAACTGGGCAGGCATGGATATAGTTCGTCAAAGAAATACTTGATGCCGTCGATACCCTGTTCCAAATAGAGCGAACCAGTAATGGCAAACGTGAGCTGTTGAGGGTTGGCGTTTTTTTCTTTTACGTCAGGGATGGGGGAACTTTCAAAAGTACCAATCACTGCGCTTTTTGAAGAACTTTCTCCATAGCATTGCCGGAATGTCAGTAAGTCATGCTCTGTCAAGAATAGGTTATAGTCGCTATGAAGCCAGGCGGTTTTCTCGGCCTTCCGCGTAAGGACTGTCAGTAGCCATCTATGAATAGGATTCTTGATGTTGTCGCGAACAAATTCTGGTTCGACATTGTGGTGTATGGTGACCACTTTTATGCCCAATGATTTCATCCGCTTGATGAGTCCTGTGGAAGTGCGGCTGTTGTTGAATACGCAATAGTCGTAGGAACTGCCTTCAGCCAGATGTTTTCTCACAGCTTTTACGTTGCGGTGCAGGTGGCCGGCAAACAAAGACAAGAGTCGCGAAAATAAACTGCGTTTGGGAATGACGATGAAGTTTGCCTTGATGCTATCGTCAATCTTGATACCATCTCTCAGGTAAACGTCAATATTCCCATGGCAGAGTTCTGAAAATGCTGCTAAGTATGCGTGTGTGGCATAGTCGCCGCCACCTATGCCAAAGGGATTGTTTATGTTGACAAATAGTATTTTCATAGTGTGAAAGTCGACAGAGTTTTTATATCTTCTTTTTTAGGAATAGGTTCAATACAGATGCAACATACCATTTCCAATAATAAATGGAAGGAAAACCGAAGCAACTCAGCCTCTTTCGCCAATGGAGAACCTTGAAGGGATTGCCTCTGAAGGCGTCAATGCAGTTTCTGTCAATGCTTTTGAAGTGGCGCTTGCCAGCAGTCCACAGGGTTTTATAATAGCTGGCATCCGGTTCACTAAGACTATCGGGGACTATTGCGTTGATAAAGTCAGTATACCACTTGTGCTGGGCTATGAGAGCCTCTATTTTTTCTTCAGCAAAGGCAGTGGAGGTAATGGATTGACTATTGTGACGATACTGGAAACAGAATGTCTGCGTGTTGGCAATACCTTTATCTCGTGCTGCTAAGACTGCAGTAACATCGTCGCTTCCCCATGCTAATGGGAAGTGTTGGTAACCACCATTGGCTTTGAGGTATGAGGTTAGATAGCAAAAATCACCAATAAACTGGAAACGCCTGCCGTTCCATCTGTTCCAAATTAAGGATAGTGCTGATTCCCACTCCGGGCGTGGCGCCTGCAGATATGATAGTTGCCCCATTTCGTCAATGATTTGAGTCCAGCCATGATAGACATTCAGGCCTGGATGTCGCTCTATGAGCCTGCGGTATTCCTCCAGACAGCAGGGCAACAGACGGTCGTCGTCGCCCATGCAGATGACGTAATCGCCGGTAGCGTGGCTGAGGCAGATGTTCCAGTTGTCTACCACGTTGATGGCACCGCAGTTCTGCTCGTTACGGTAGTAGCTGACGCGGCTGTCGTTGAGGTAGGGCTTGACGACGGCTCCTAGATTCTCTGGCGAGCAGTCATCGACAATGATGAGTTGCCAGTCAGAGTAGGTCTGACGGACAATGCTCTCAATTGCCTCTCTGAGGAATTGGGATTTATATGCGGGTATGGTGATAGAGAATGTCATTGTTGCTACAAAGGTATGCTTTTTTCCTGAATAATGCAAATTTTCTTTTTCATTTCAGTCTGAAAAGCAGAATGTCGCCAGCTGAGAGCGTGTAGGATGTTTTAATCTTTTTCTCTTGCAATGTCTTTGTGATGTGACGTGGTACATTATTGTTTGCTTTTATACGGACGGTCAGCGGCTGCTCATGGCTCTTGTTGACGATGGCCAGATAACGATGGTTGTCTTTCTGTAATTGGGAGACAACCGCTCCCTGGCTGCCGACGATTTTCATTGATCTGATGTTTAAGGGCATCTCTGTTTGGCGGGTCGTTCCTTCAGGGATATTACCAAGATGATGAACGCTAACCACCTTGGCGCCATAGAACAGTTTGGCCACAGATTTCAGTTCGCGGTTCATTTGCTGTACGACGGTATAGGTTGCGGTCTTTTGGCCTTTCACATCAACAGGCGCATCGTGATAGTTGAATCTGCCCGGACTTGGTGTCCAATAGGTGAAATACTGGATAGCCTGCGCACCATATGCCAGATTGGAATACACTTGTAGCCTTAGCGCTCCAAGGGTTGGAGTGGGGTAGTAGGTGTCAGGCGTGAAGGGCACGTCATGGGGTACGGAGAGTACGAAACCCCAAAAGGGCTTGCCTGAAGTAAGGCTTGCCTGGCGAACCATTTCCAGATTATAGTACCAGAACGGGCGTATGCCGCCAGTAGTAATGGGGTAATGGTCGAATGATAACTGTTGGCACGAAGTGGCTGCTGCCATCTTTAGGTATTCCGCGTAGTTGTCTACTTTCAGGGTAGGTTTTATCCAACTGGCTTTATAGAAAGGATGCAGGTTGATGTAGAACGCATGTGTGGCGTCGTAGGCTTTCAGACGCTTTATCTCCTTTTGCCTCAGTTGAAGGTCGGGCGCAGTAGGTTCGTCTTGTATGTAGTAGCCAAAAAAGCCTTTCTCCCCTTTCAGCGTCCGAGCGGCAGTAACTGGGTTGCTGACCATTTCGGGACATCTGCCCAGAATGCCGATGCCATATTTCTCTGCACAGCGACAGGCTTTAAGAAGTCGCTCTAAAGAAGAATAGGGATTTAAGCTAACGGTAAAGCCACATTCGCTGAAGGTCTGGAAATGTTCTTCGGAGGTATGCGACTCCGGCACACCCATGAATGCGATAATGGGCATTTCATCAGTAGCTTTGCTGACAGTTGCAAATGAACTGACGAGAATAAAGCATATCAGCAATTTGGATATAGGGACGAGCATGCTATTTGGCAGTTTTTGCGCGGATTGATTGTAGGATTTGGTGGACTACTTGGTTCTTGAGAACAGCAATCTCGTTGATGGCGGCATAGGCGAGTGTCAGCACTGCAATGGATAAGACGACGGCGTAGGTGTCGTCAAGCCAGCTATAGATAATTACTGAGCATAGCAGGAGCGGACAATATGACAGACAGTAGGCCAGTAACCGTTTGTAGGGTGGAACGTAGCGGAACTTTTTATAGATGGCTATGGTGGAGAGAATCATGATGACACATTCGGCCATGACCCATACTAAAGCTGAACCTTCAGCACCAAAGGGGGCTGTCAGCAGCATATTGGCGATCAGGGCAACAATGGCACCGACAAACGAGTTACGCAAAACCGTGGCGTCACTGTGGTTTGCCATAAGAATCTGGATAACCAGTATTTGCTCAACGCCGATAATCAGCACCAGCGGGGTGATGATACGGAATGGCAGGTAAGATCCCTCAAAACCATCGCCAACGACTAGATGTAACAGGTCGGGACCGGCAACGAGCATGAAGCAGATAGTGGGAAACGCAAATAGAAAGATGGCGTCGAAGGCCGTGTTGATTTTCTCCCAAAACTCCTGCTGCTTGCCTTCTGCCAACAGGTGAGAGACGCGAGGAAAGAGTATGTTGGCAAATGAGAGTAAGAAAGACATAATAATAATGTGAAGCTTGGTAGCGGTAGTGAAATAGCCTACTTCGTCGGTATTGGTGACAAAGCCCAGCCATACGGGATTCAGAGAGGTGTAAACGTTGGTGAGCAGTACGTAGACACCCATAATGAGAAATGGCTTGTAAAAAGCTTCGAGATGTATGCCATGGAGGTTGAAACGAACAAACTTCCTAATGTAGACGATATTGACAAGCGCATTGGCGATGACCGTACCGACGGTTAAGGCATAATAGATTTTGTAGTCGGATGTCTCTCTGACAAACAGAAAGACGCAAAGCACGTATACGCATTTGACCAGTATGGAACGGTTGGTGATGTACTTGAAGTCCTCCATGCCCATGAAAAACCATTCCATCAGGAATAGGTTGAATACCAACTTGACGAGGCCGACGTAGAGCAGGTCTTGATGGGGAATAAGCGCAGGAATGGTGTACATAGCTATCCACAGAATGGCAATAGCCATGAGCGTAGAGATGAACGTCAGCGACAGCAGCGAGGAAAATGTCTTTGACAATTGCTCGCGCCGCTCTCTGACGGCGGCTATCTCGCGGACACCGATGGTGGCGATGCCCATCATAGATAGGTAGACAAAATAGTTGACGAGGTTATCTATGAAGTTGACAATACCGATGTTGGATAGGCCTAAGGTCCTGGAGACATAAGGATACACTATCAGCGGAAACAGGTATTTTGACACTGTCAGTATGCTGCTGTATATGAAATTGCTTTTCAGGCTCATGTCTTAAGTGTTTACATCCATAGGAGTGACAACGCATAGCCTAACATACTGGTAATAAACCGAAAGGTGGATATGACGTTGCTGATAATCTTACTGAGGATTACTGGTTGGAAGGCATACACGGAACCTGTCCATAGCAGAACAGACGCTACGGAAAAGTAGTCGTTCATACGGTTGCCGAGTACCTGGCTGAGGCTGTTTACAAAAAACAGAAAACAGAAACCGACGGCTTGTAGTTTGATGGCAATGGTCGTATATTTGAATCTTTTAGAGAGGAAGTCGTGGTAGTAGATGCTGGCATAGTAGAGCACGATGTTCATCCAGATGAGCATGTTGATTTCAAATTTCCAACCGGCCTGGGCGTCCTCCAGTCCTCTTTCGTTGAGCTGGCGATACCTCATGAGTTTGGCTCCTCCCAGTTCGTCAGGAACAAAGGCGGAGATGTCATAGCGAGTGAAGTAGGCAACGATGCCGATAGGAACAATGGAGTAGAGAATGACTTTCTGCCATCTGGGTAACTTGTCGTTGAACAGGAAAATGACAAGACCCGCCAATGCGGAATAGTGGAATAAGGTGCCTAAAAGGATGCAGAGCAGGGTGTATCTCTTCTTGCCTTCGACGTAGAAATAGATTGCCCAGAGAAACAGTCCTGATGCTACGCCACAGCGTATCTGAACCATGTCGTGCATCATATAATAATAAGATAGGTAGATGGTCAGAGTCAGCAGAGGCAGCCTGGACATTTTCCAAAATGCCGTCAAATGGATGGGAATGGACAGTATGGCGTAAGTGAAGAATAAAGCATTGATGCCCAGGGACAAAGAATGGAGTAGAGAGACAAAGAAATTGAAAGATGGTTCACGGAGCAGTACCGACAGATCGCCTTTCTTGGCATAAAACATTTCCTCGTACGAAATGGTGTCTGGGGTAGAGCCTACAGCTCTGGTGCCGGCAATGAGAATCATCGCTAAGCCGAAGACGACGTATAGTATCTTTTTTTCTCTGTTCCCTAACCGTTCTTCAATAAATGACAGTGAGAGGCAGGTGAAAAAGAGCAAAATTAGTGATATGACCATATATTATGCTTTCTTCATCAGCAGTTTACCTGACAATACGAAAAATGACAGCATCATCACGGCTATAGAGATAAGCATTCGTTTGGGGCCTGCGGGCTTGATGGGTACAGAGGCACTCTGGATGACGGTAAAGGCCGGTGTGGCCTCCTGCAGTTTTGCCGTGGCAGCCTGAAGTTGAGTGTTCATAGCCGTATAAATGTTGAATTTAAGCTGCATCTCGTTTTCCAAATCTTCCACTTTAGCCTGGTAACTGGCAAGCACCAAATCAGAGTTGGCATCTGAAAAGGTGCCATAACGTTGGCGGGCCTTCTCATAATCCTTCTTGGCGTCGGCCGTTAACTTTTGGTAGTATTTATAGTCTATTTTGGCTTTGTTGGTACGATAATCTATGATAAACTGTTGCAACTTGGCACAGGTGGCATTGGCAATTGTTGCACAGACTAATGGATCTTGGTCTTTGACTACAATAGAGATGATATCGGTTTTCTTGTCTATGGTGCACTTGATGTTGCCTTGAACACTCTCGAATAAATCCTTCTGCTGTTTAGTCAAATTGAAGACGGATATGGTCTTGTTACCGCTATAGTTGTCCTTGGGCGTAGGTTTTATCAATTCGACAATGGCGGACTTTATATATATCCACCAAGGATACTTTTGGTGGTCACGCAGATAGGTGTAATAGTTTGTTTTGATGTCTCCCTCCTTGGATTGCACCTTTACTGTCATTAATTCAGCAATGAAATCGTTGGACTGAATGATGTCGGGATAGATGTCGGCATTGAGTGCGTCGCTGCCTCCCATCTTGGCCAACGAACCAAGTCCGAATGAGGAAGCCAGTGAACTCAGCGAGCCACTCATGGCTGCCGCTCCTGTGGGCTCTGGAGCCAGACTGACGGAACTGCTGTAATATCTTGGAAAAAACAACGTGAACAGATATGTCAATACCAGGGTGGCTGGTAGTACCTTGTAGTACAGCTTCTTGTGAGGCCATAGCTTCTTGACGATGTCTGAGATATTGATGGGGGCTTGCTTATTGTCTTCCATAATCATGTTTTTACTTCAACAGGTTTGTGAGGGTGGCACCCATGGTGGCGATAGAGGCTGCCGTGCTACCGATGGCCAGATACTCGGTGATGCTCATCTTGCGGTTCATGGCCTTCTGGGGTACTACGATTTCGCAGCCGGGGCGCACCTTGGCTCCGTCGCTGACCTTGGCCACGGTGCCGTTCATGTAGATGATGTAGGCCATGCTCTTCTTGGCATAGCGGTTGTAGCCGCCGGCCTGCTTGATGTAGTACTTGGCGTTCTTGCCTTCCTTGAAAGCCACCGAGTTGGGATACATCACCTCGCCGTCAATCTTCACCGTACCATTGTAGGTAGGAATGATGATGCGGTCGCCCTCACGCAGCACGATGTCGTCGTCGCCGCCGGGGTTCTTCAGTGCCTTGTCCAGCTCTATGCCCACGGGGTAGGTCTCAGGAATCTCGGTAATCTCTTCGATGTTGGCCGCTTTGGTCATCTCGCCAATGGAGCGGCTGTTGTTGATGGCTATCTCCTGCATGATGCGCTCTTTCTCTTCTTTGCGCATGCGGGCTATCTCCTCCAGACGGACGCGCTCAGATTCATTCACCTTGCGCTCCAGGCGTGCTCCCTCGATGTAGGCCAGGTCGGTACCTCCGCCGGCTCGCAGGAAGAGGTCGCTCAGTCGCTCGTTCTTCTTTCTGAGGGTGTATTCGCCTTCAAACATAATCTCGCCTTCGATGGTGACGTTCTGCTGCTTATAGTAGCCGGGGCTCTTGCGTACATACACCTCGTCGAAGGGCATCAGGCGGAACGACTGCTGGCCGTCGATGACGAAACCATCCTTCAGCGAGAACTTGAAGGTCTGAGCCAGTACCGAGTCGGCTGTCAGTGCATGCGGATTGGACACTCTTCGTGATACGAGTACGTTGTGCATGGATGCCGACTCCTTCAGTCCGCCGGCCTGCAACACAAAGTCCTCCAGCGTCTCGTTGTCAGCATAGCGGTAAGTACCTGGGTACTGCACCTCGCCGTGTATGGCTATGGTCTGTTCCTCCTGCGACTCCATGCGGGTGGGGATGAACAGCACGTCCTCGTTGCGGAGTGGTATGTCCGCCACAGTACCGTCCATGATGCCTTGTACGTCTACCGACAGCGCCTCCAGCGTGCGGTCTTTCTTCATGCGGTGCATGACGGCATGGGCGGTAAATGCCTCCTCGGTCACTCCCTCGGCGTGCTCCAGCAGTGTCTTCACGCTGTAGATGTCGTCGCCAATCTGGTACATGCCGGGACGGAAGACGGCACCCTTCACCTCTACCATGTTCGAGTAACGGGGCAGTATGGAGTCAACACTGACGGAGTCGTTGTCGGCCATATGGAACGATGACATGTCGAACTCGTTGACATTGTGTACGGAGTACTGGCTGCCCGACTTGCGGACAATGCGCACCGACTTGCGGTAGGCGTCGCCGGTGAAACCGCCGGCATACTTGATAAGCGTTCCTACGCTCTCCGTGGGTTTCATCTCGTAGTACATGGGGCGCTTCACCTTACCAGTGACGTTGACCAGACAGTCGTAGGCGCCCACCACGATGACGTCGTTGTCGCCCAGACGGACATTGCCGCTCAGCTTGCCGTTGAGGATGTAGTCGTAGACGTCGACGGTGCTGACCAACCGGTTGTTGCGGTACACCTTGATGTTACGCAGCGTACCTATGTCGTTGGGACCGCCAGCCATGTAGAGTGCGTGGAACACGGAGGCAAAGGCGGCCAGCGTATAGGTGCCGGGAGTCTTGACCTCGCCCATCACGTTGACGGTGATGGTGCGTGTCTGGCCTACCGACAAGCGTATCTTGCTGCTGCTGTAGCGGGCACCCAGCTGTGAGCGGATGCGGCTGTTGGCTTGGGCCACGGTGAGGCCTGCCACCTGAATGGGGCCGAAGCCCTCGACTACCACGAAACCGTCGGGCGATACCGTGGCTTCTACCGTCTTCTGCGATGCTCCGTAGATGTCTATGATGCAGGCGTCGCCCGCTCCCAGTACGTAGTTGCCGGGAGTGGCTATGTTCATGTTGGGTTCGAAGGTCAGTTCCTCGTTGTTGAAGATGTCGCGTCCGAAGACTTTCTTACCGGTCTTACCTTCCTCTATCTCTTTCTGTTTCAGATAGTTCTTGATGACCATGCGGTCATAGATGTCCAGCGAGTCGGGCAGAAAATCGTCCAGTTCGGCCTTCATCTCCTGTTCGTCCTCAGATATGTAGCGCTTGCTCTTCGAATACTTATCCAGCTTGGCCTGGCGCTTGGCACTGAGCTTTTCGTCCTTCAGCTTCTCGGTAGTCGACAGCTCGCCTTTCTCCTTGGCGTTGTTGCGGCGCAGGCGGGCGTCAATCTGTTCGTCTTCGGTCAGTGCTTTGTCCTGTATGCTGCCCATGCCGTCGTTTTTCTGCATGCGCTCATACTTCTTGCGAACTCTGCGAATCTGGTCTATGTCAACGCCTTTCTGCACCAGTTTGGTGACAATCTGCTGTTGGGAAGAGCCGGCTTTCTGTTCCTTAATGACAAACTTGATAATCTGATCGTCGGTCATGGAGGATTGGGCATTGACGGTGCCCAGTGACAGAATGGCGAATAGTGCCACAAGTATGGTTTTCTTCATATCTGATATCAGTATTTGCGGTTGTATATATACAATAATGTAACTCCGTTTCTGTAAAATTATTGCAAAGGTACACAATAATTTATGATTTCCCAAAAAATGCCGCCAATAATTTGGCCATTTCAGAAAAACATGCTACCTTTGCAGATTGGATACGTTCCGCTATTCTTGGGGTTGACTGGATTTGACAGCAGGCCGAGATGGTACGTAAGCATGCGGAGTGACGGCTGTGGACTCCATAATCACGTCGGCCGGAAAATTAATTGGCGAAAACAACTACGCTCTCGCTGCCTAATCGAAGTACAGTAGATTACTGGCTTTATCGTCTTACAAGGTAGGACGACGAGACATCGCTCTTCTGGATGTTGTTCCGAATCAGGAAGGTATAGCGGTGCAGGACAATCGGAAATAGTCTCAGGGGAGCCTCGACCACGGGATGAAGTTTTAGAGGATAAGGCTGTAGTTGGTGGCTTGGGTCTTGCTGCAGCACGAAAATGAAGGCCAAGATAAGCATGTAGAAGGCGTATGGTTTCCCTGTTTGGACGAGGGTTCGACTCCCTCCAGCTCCACTAATGTTATGCTGTCGGGTAATTAATACAAATGCCTTATGGATTGGATGAATATTGGAGCCACGGTGCTGCTTGTGATTATTGGCATAGCTATTTATGTTCACAAGCGGAAGTCCGAGGGCGAAGAGTGATTACACCATGATGAGTTCGCTCATGATGTAGTTGCTGACAAACAGACCGTTACGGGTCAGAGACAGATGGCCGCCGTGCAGTTGCAGCAGCCCATCGTCCAAGAATCGCTGTGCTTCTTTCAGGCAGTAGCTTCGCTGACGTTCCGTGAGCAGGCTGAGGTTCAGTCCGTCACGGGTGCGCAGGGCTACGGTGATGCGGTCGTTGTAGTGCGTGTCACCGTCAATCAGTTCCTGCTCCATGAGTCTTTCTCCGCGTTCCATTCCGGCCATGTATTCGTCAAGGTCTGCCACGTTCCACGAACGAATTCCCATCCCTTCGGGAGGGGTTAGGGGTGGGTTGTAGCTGTGGGCAGCGGCTCCTATCCCTACGTAGGGCGTGTCCTGCCAGTAGCTTGAGTTGTGGCGTGAGCGATAGCCGGGTTTGGCGAAGTTGCTGATTTCGTAGTGCTCGTAGCCTGCTGCCGTCAGTCTGTCGATGAGTTCCTCGTACATCTCGCGCTCCAGTTCCTCGTTGCACGCATCGATGCCCATACGGTGGAGTGGGGTGCCCTCTTCCACCATCAGGCAGTAGGCTGAGAGATGCTCAACGCTGAGGTGGAGTGCTGCGTCAATGTCGTGTCGCCAGTCGGCGAGCGTTTCATGAGGGAAACCGTACATCAGGTCTATGCTGACGTTTGGGATGCCGGCATCACGCAGCATTCTGACAGCCTGCTGTACCTGGGCTTCCGTATGTCGGCGGTGCAGGAAACGCAGCCGCTGGTTGTCAAACGTTTGTGCGCCCATCGATACGCGGTTGACGCCCAGACGTGGCAGGGTGGCACACAGTGCTGGCGTCACGTCGTCGGGATTCACCTCTATCGTCACTTCGGCATCTGGCGCCACCTTATTATATATATGTATCGTTTCGAAGAGTTGCTCCAGCTGGTCGGCGGTGAGTTGCGACGGGGTGCCACCACCCAGATAGATGGTGCTGATGTCTTGTCGTCCCCTCATGGCCATCTCCCGGCAGAGTGCGTCGACGTAGCGTTGCCGCTGTCCCAAATGCGTAGTAGAGTAGAACGCACAGTAGATGCAGCGGCTCTTGCAAAACGGAATATGGATGTATAAACCTGCCATTGTGGGTGCAAAAGTACTAATAAAGTTTAATATTTGGAAGTTTTCGTTGGTTTTTTGCGTGAAAATGTCTACCTTTAGCCTCCGTAAACTGAAAACAAAACAATAACCTAATAACAATAAGCCTTATGAAAGTTTATCAGACTAACGAGATTAAGAACATTGCGCTGCTTGGCAGTGCGGGTAGCGGCAAGACTACTCTTGCCGAAAGTATGGTTTATGAAGCCGGTATCATCAAACGTCGCGGTACCGTTGAAGGAAAGAACACCATGAGCGACTACTTCCCCGTAGAACAGGAGTATGGCTATTCGGTGTTCTCTACTGTTTTTCATGTGGAGTGGAACAACAAGAAACTGAATATTATCGACTGCCCGGGTTCTGACGACTTTGTTGGCGGTGCTATCACGGCACTCAACGTCACCGACCAGGCTGTGCTCGTCATCAACGGACAGTATGGTCCTGAGGTGGGCACGATGAATGCATTCCGCAATACCGAGAAACTGAAGAAGCCTGTCATCTTCCTGATCAACCAGCTGGACCGCGACAACTGTGACTTCGACCAGATTCTGTCTCAGCTGAAGGAGGTCTATGGCAACAACTGCGTGCCCGTGCAGTATCCTATCTCCACCGGTGCTGGTTTCAATAGCGTCATCGACGTGCTGCTGATGAAGAAATACTCATGGAAGCCCGAAGGTGGTGCTCCCATCATCGAAGATATTCCCGCTGACCAGTTGGAGAAGGCCAAGGAGTGGAAGGCCAAACTCGTTGAGGCTGCTGCTGCTGGCGACGACACGCTGATGGAGAAGTTCTTTGAGAGCGAGGACCTCTCTGAGGACGAGATGCGCGAGGGCATCCGCAAGGGTCTCGTCACCCGCAGCATCTTCCCCGTATTCTGTGTTTGCGCAGGCCGCGACATGGGTGTACGCCGACTGATGGAGTTCCTGGGTAACGTAGTACCTTTCGTCTCTGAGATGCCTGTCATCAAGAATGCCGCCGGCCAGGACGTACCAGCCGACGCATCTGCTCCCACGTCTTTGTATTTCTTCAAGACCGGCGTAGAGCCCCACATTGGTGAGGTTCAGTACTTCAAGGTGATGAGCGGTACCGTCAAGAGCGGCGACGACCTGACCAATGCTGACCGTGGCTCTAAGGAGCGCATTGGTACGCTCTATGCCTGTGCAGGTGCCAACCGTATCCCGGTAGACCAGATGGTAGCAGGTGATATCGGCTGTACCGTGAAGCTGAAGGACGTGAAGACGGGCAATACACTGAACGGCAAGGATGTGGAGAACAAGTTCAACTTCATCAAATATCCTAACTCTAAGTTCTCTCGTGCTATCAAGGCCGTCAACGAGGCTGAGACCGAGAAGATGATGGCTGCCCTGCAGAAGATGCGCCAGGAGGACCCCACATGGGTGGTTGAGCAGTCCAAGGAGTTGCGCCAGATTATTGTCCACGGACAGGGTGAGTTCCACCTGCGCACCTTGAAGTGGCGCATGGAGAACAACGAGAAGATCCAGATAGAATATCAGGAGCCGAAGATTCCGTATCGTGAGACCATTACCAAGATGGCTCGTGCCGACTATCGTCACAAGAAGCAGTCTGGTGGTGCCGGACAGTTCGGTGAGGTTCACCTGATTGTCGAGCCTTACATCGAGGGTATGCCCGATCCTACCAGCTTCACCATCAACGGCCAGGAGTTCAAGATGAACATCAAGTCGAAGGAAGAGAAAGACCTGGAGTGGGGCGGCAAGCTCGTTTTCATCAACTCTGTGGTGGGTGGTGCCATCGATATGCGCTTCATGCCCGCCATCCTGAAGGGTGTCATGGAGCGTATGGAGCAGGGACCGCTGACAGGTTCTTATGCCCGCGACGTGCGCGTCATCGTCTACGATGGTAAGATGCACCCCGTTGACTCTAACGAGTTGTCGTTCATGCTGGCTGCACGTAACGCCTTCAGCGCTGCCTTCAAGGAGGCCGGTCCTAAGGTGCTGGAGCCCATCTACGACCTGGAGGTGCTCGTTCCTGCCGACTACATGGGTGACGTGATGAGTGACCTGCAGGGTCGCCGCGCCATCATCATGGGCATGGACTCAGAGAACGGTTATCAGAAGCTGACCGCCAAGATTCCTCTGAAGGAGTTGGCCAGCTACTCTATCGCCCTCTCGTCGCTCACTGGTGGCCGTGCATCGTTCACCACCCAGTTCAGCAGCTACGAACTCGTGCCGAACGACATCCAGCAGGAGCTCATCAAGCAGCATGAGGCTGAGATGAAGGACGAAGATTAAATAGAATCTACACGATTCTACTAGTATCACTGTCACGCCTAACATGCTTATGTACAGCGCATTAGGCGTGACGGCGATACTTTTTTTATGCATGCAATCTTTATATAATATAGTATGAAAAGAATCATGAAATGGGTGCTCGCCGCCACTCTCGTTTGCGGTGCAAGTGTATTCACATCATGTGATGACAATTCAATAGACAACCCGGTAGTGCCGGACCACTTCGCCAACGAGGCATTGATGGACAAGACCGTCAAGCCCGGAGACGACTTCTACATGTATGCCCTGGGCACCTGGTTCAATTCACATAAAGAGGGCGACCTGGGTTACATGAAGTCTTACGATAAAATAAACACCAATGAGGTTGAAAAGAGCCTGTTTGCCTCCGACAACCCCCTGGCCCGGCACCTCGTGCGGAATATTGAGGCTCCTGCGCCATCATTGAA
>CACWFV010000008.1 GCA_902760315.1 uncultured Bacteroidales bacterium
TTGTACCTACAATGATGAGAAGTTTAAGCTTCCCGTTATTTTTAAAACTTGCCATATATTCTATTTTACAGGTTCAAAATAAGTATCAGGTTTATTTGGGTCGAAAATCTCGTTGCAATACATCACCGTAACGAGATTCTCTGTATCTGACAGGTTGATGATGTTATGCGTATATCCCGGCAACATGTGAACACACTGGATATTGTCACCGCTCACCTCGAACTCTATTACCTCATCAGAGCCAATCTTCCGCTCCTGTATAAGTCCGTGACCGGCCACCACAATGAAGAACTCCCACTTCGTGTTATGCCAGTGCTGTCCCTTAGTGATTCCAGGCTTCGAGATATTTATTGAAACCTGACCACAATTCAAGGTATGCACCAACTCCGTAAATGACCCACGGTCATCCACATTCATCTTCAGCGGGAATGCCACCTTCTCCTTTGGCAGATAACTCAGATACGTCGAATACAGCTTCTTCTCGAACGAATTAAAAGGTATCTCAGGTATCATCAGAGTCTTAGGCTGTTCCGCAAACTGATGCAACAGCTCTACTATTCTTCCCAATGTCACCTTATGCATCACCGGGCAATAGCAATAACGGCCCATTGGACCGTCAATCACTTCCAGTCCTTCAAACTCACACCGATGCTCCTTACCCTCCATGCAATTCAGCATCTCATGTACCAAGTCATCAATATACAGCAACTCCAGCTCCACATTCGGGTCATTCACCTGAATAGGAAGATCATTCGCAATATTATTGCAGAACGTCGCCACTGCTGAGTTATAGTTAGGCCTGCACCACTTTCCAAAGAGATTAGGGAAACGATAGATAAGCACTTTCGCCCCCGTCTCTTCCTGATATTTCAGAAATAAGTCCTCTCCGGCCTTCTTCGAACGTCCATACTCACTATTTCCGAATCGTCCAGTAAGCGAAGCCTGCTGGCTCGATGACAGCATAACAGGACATTTGTTCCCATACTTCTTCAGCGTATCAAGCAGCGTACTTGCAAACCCGAAGTTCCCTTCCATAAACTCCGAAGTTTCCTTCGGTCTGTTTACTCCCGCAAGGTTAAACACGAAGTCACATTTCTGACACCACTCATCCAGCATCTTCGGATCAGTATCAATGTCATACTCATACACCTCGTCAATCTTCAGGTCAGGCCTTGTTCGGTCTTTCCCCTCCTGTATATTCCGCAGATTAGCACAAAGATTTCTACCTACAAAACCTTTCGCACCAGTAACAAGTATATTCATATTTCTTTGCAATTATACCCTCCCTTTACTGCGCCAGCCGATAAAAAATCCAAGCCGACCCTTTGATGGGTCGAGATTACCTTAATGTAAGAGCGACAGGCGGAGCGGTTAAGCCTTCCCATATAGGGGAAGGTTTGGTTAGGGTGGATGTCTCTTTTGGTTCGTTTTCTCTGCGCCAGAGAAAATGAATGAACAATATTACTTCACGATATTAGGAATACCATTCAACTCATTCTGGATATACTCCAATGACGCAATCTTATCAATTGTCTCCTGCAGATTCAGACGCTTGGTATTATCCGAGTTAAACTCCTCGATTGTGACACGCTTGGTGTCCCCTTCTTTGAAATACTTGTCATAGTTCAAATCACGGTTATCAGCCGGTACACGATAGAAGTTACCCATGTCCTCAGCCTTGGCACACTCCTCCTTGGTGAGCAGCGTCTCATACATCTTCTCACCATGACGAATACCAATCACCTTGATGTCTTCCTTCTTTCCACCAAACAACTCACAAACCGCCTCTGCCTGCGTTTGTATCGTACATGCCGGAGCTTTCTGCACCAAAATGTCACCATTCTCTCCATGCTCAAAGGCAAACAGTACCAAATCCACAGCCTCTTCAAGTGACATGATAAATCGTGTCATCTTCGGTTCCGTCAGCGTAATCGGATTACCTTTGCGAATCTGCTCAATCCACAAAGGAATCACAGAGCCACGACTACACATCACATTACCATAGCGAGTGCAGCATATCTTTGTGTTGCCACTATTACGTGACTTAGCTACAGCAATTTTCTCCTCAATAGCCTTGGTGATACCCATCGCATTAATAGGATAAGCCGCCTTGTCCGTCGAGAGGCAAATCACGCACTTCACGCCTGCATCAATAGCAGCATCCAGTGTATTGTCCGTACCAATCACATTTGTCTTCACAGCCTCCATCGGGAAGAACTCACAACTGGGCACCTGTTTCAGGGCTGCTGCATGGAACACATAGTCCACACCCTTCATGGCATACTTCAGGTTCGAGCGGTTCCTCACGTCACCGATGTAGAACTTCACCTTATTCGCCACTTCCGGCATCCTTGCCTGGAAATCGTGACGCATATCGTCCTGTTTCTTTTCATCACGCGAGAAGATACGAATCTCCCCAATGTCTGTTCTCA
Source organism: uncultured Bacteroidales bacterium (assembly GCA_902760315.1). Lineage (GTDB taxonomy): Bacteria > Bacteroidota > Bacteroidia > Bacteroidales > Bacteroidaceae > Prevotella. The sequence goes on from CACWFV010000008.1 coordinate 2,433, forward strand.
AAAAACGGTTCAGTACGGCATTGCCGAACGAACCTGTGCCGCCAGTAATCAGCAGCGTTTTGTCTTTAAATACACTCATATTGCTATTTATTTCTTTATATTCTCAAATATTTCATCCTCTTCCAGCGGATGGTACTTCCCATCTTTAGTTTCTAGCAAGATTGTTCCTGATTCAAGGCTCTTCAGACTATGCCACTGACCTTTCTCGATATTCAGCACAACGCCGCCTGGTACCATATCTATAGTATCCGTCAGCACACCATTATCATCATAGAAATATTCCTCAAAATGCCCACGCACACATACGCACGTCTCAGAAGTGTCCTTATGCCTGTGTATGGGCATCACCGTATCTGGCTCTATGGCATTCAGCATCCGCTGTGATAAATCATCCGGGCCATTTCGAAGATCCATCCCTATTCGTAAGCGAGGTGATGTCTGGGCCTTCTCTGTCAATTCATCTAGAATTTCACTTGTAATTATCATCACACGGTGTAGTATAAATTTTCTTCAGATCACCTATCCAATTAGCTACGCTATATTCTAACTCTAAATATGACATCGTACTAAAATCGTCTTTTACCTCTGTATTATCATTCCTTAATAATGCACAACGCAATTTATCACCTGCTCTTAAATACAAATTGTCATTGTTTAATACAAGAGGTACACCATTATTAGGAACAGCATGAGTTATGAACGTTTTGACCACTTTACCATCTCTAACAACAAACAATCCCATTTTTTTTATTTCTTGATTATCCATATTATAACCATACTGTGTATAGGAAACCTTCTTTACAACGGCATCGCAGGGAATATTATACAATGGTGTTGATGTTGTCGCTATATATTTATTGAAAGTCTTACTAGACAATCTTACCACATCTGTTGACATATTTATTGCAGGTACGCGAGAATTATTCAATGTATAATCAGCTAACCATCTGTCTCGAACATTAGGGGTATTATCGCTACTCCCTTTAACTACAATATTCCCAAAGGCATCAGCACTGCTTAATGCCTCATAACGATTATGAAATATCTCTCCTTTTGATGATTCGTAATTTATCTGAGGGTAAGGGACAACACGGTCATCTCCTTTTATAAAATAACTATGATTGAAAATCAATGATTCATATTGGTTATCATAACCCAGAGGTACCCCTACCAGTGTTATTGGAGTATATATGCCTAAACTCTCAGTAAAAATAGCCGTACCGTATTTAATCCTTCCGTAATTTTTACTGCTTCCAATTCCTGCATAATTTACGCTATAAAAATCATTAAAAAACACCTTCCCATTTTCCACATCGAAATACATCCAATTAGTCGAAGTATTTCTAATTTCAACTCTACTTTCGTTAAGATAGAGGACTCCATATGGTTGATTTATTGACTTTAGCCTTACAAGCACAGCATTGTCACAATCCATGATAGTAAAATGGCAGTTGTTAAATCGATTATAGCCTGCCCATATAGGCGAATCAACGTCATACAAGACAGAGTTGTCCCTATTTAATGTGATACTACAATCATTAAAGGAGAGGCTTACACTATTACTGTTTGTTGTATAATAATACCGAAGAAAACCGCTTGAATTAACTCCCTCAAAAATCGAAAGGTCGTCATGATGTGTCGCTTCATACCCTGCGCAATCAATATTTAAAACCCTCCTAAATGTTGTTGGCTTATTTCCTATATTACGAGCACTTATCTGTATATTCCGGAATTTATTGTGACTGAATCTATGTAAAGCCCCAGAAATCCCAAAGTTTGTGGAAAAGACATCTCCCCACACATGGATTGGGTCGGTTTGACAAACACTGAGGTTAAGATTTTCCCAAGTAGAACATCTCAAATAGCCAACGAAAGCAAAGCAATCTGTCTCTGATAGAGGATAATAATAAATATGTGAATTGGCAAAATCAATGTTTACATTTCTTTCTTCGGAGTATAAAATATCAGGTTCTCTTATACTAAGAATTTCGAGCCCACAAGGATTATTACCGCAAACTTTGTAAGAACCTCGTTTGAACTTCACTGAAGACTTTATTCTATATGCAGTCTTTATACAATTTGATATTGCTTTTGATGAATCATAATTTATGTCTGATATAGCACCAAACCATTCCGGGTAAAGTTCTAAAACATTCCATGAACCCGTTAAGGTAACATCGTCACCAAAAATATTATCCAGTTGTGCTATTAGGCCCGTGCCATTCCCTTTAATAGAGTATTTCCCGCTGATACAACCACCATCAAACTTAAGAACACAACTATCAGGGATAATAATATCACTAGCTAAAACATATTTATTTTGGATGATAAAGATAGTTTTCTCTAAAGGATTACCTTCAACATCTTGAAATACCTTCTGACTAATTAATCCATCAGCTATATTAAGACAGACCTTTCTCTTTCCCTCTTTTGAAGACATATCAAACACATCATCTAAAGCTGGATTCTGAGCATAAGAATTTATACAAAATAAGGTTACAAACAAAACAAAAAAATTACGCAACACTAAGAACATAATCTTATCGTTTTAGTTTCCACTTCTGGTTTTCAAGTTTTCTATATATCTTCCACATGGATTCTGAGGGGAATACCGATATTAATTTCATCAGCCGGTAAACATCCGTTAATCCTCTTGCAATATATCCTTTTTTCCTACTCTTATACCTTTCGTCATAATGACCGAAGTTCCCACCTTCCATCATCTCTTTCAAGATAACGCGACCTCTTCTTTCATCCGACTCTACCAAAAGATATTGATCTTCAAGTCCCAGACATTCTTTCTCTATCCACATCACCCCTCCTGCAAATCTTAATAGCCCAAAGTCCATAAAAAGATTCGCTATATCAGTGTGATTAGTGTTCGCCTTAAGAACATAATAATAATCCACAAAATGTCTCAATCCAATACCTTCAATGAAGAAATGAATCATGATATGAGCCATTTGGAACACAGCATTAAATTCAGCTGTTGGAACGTCAATTCTACCAGCACTTTCAGGCAATTCAACCTCATTCCCCATTTGTATAGCCTTAATGGTATTACACCATTTCAGGAAGTTCCTATTAGCAGAACCACTTAACAATGTACATGGCTTGTAGTGAACTTCAACCTCTACATCCTTGAATATCGGGAACTCTATATGATGTTCTTGTTCAAATGCATCAGGACAACGGTTTCTGACAAACTTGTTGATGTTATCACGAGTCCCATCCACCCATATATCAATATCCCCAGACATACGGCAAAAGGGGTTGTCATACTTCAACGCATTCCCTTGCCCTTTTAAGATGCAACTCTTGAAACCAGCATCAGCAAATATCCTGCTGATTTCCACAGACCTCTGATTAGCTATCTGGTTCTGTACCTTTATCTGCTCACATGTTCCAATCCATTCAAACAGCAAAGCTTGTGATGGCCACTGCTCTTTGGGGAGTTTCTGAACTCCTTCAAAAGCAATGCCCACTACAGATTGTTTCTGAGCTTCAGAAAACAATTCCTTCCATTCTTCTTGGGAAGGATTATGGGATAATTTGAGCTGTTTCCCTAACGCAACCTTAATCAAGCCAAAAAGCATGTGACACATTATTTGATGAGCCTTATGAAAGTTGAGAGATAATTTTTCGGTATCGCGTAATGGTATCAATCACATTTCCTTCATCATCCACGACCTTGATGCCACCATTCTTAATAGCCGTCTGCCACTGAGTAGCTTTCTTGAACTTTCTATGTTGATCCATCAAATAGGGCACTGGAAGGAATCCTTCAGTAAACACCTTATAGAATCCTTCCGGTGTATAGAGGTTGGGAATGTTGGCTTCCAACAAGTCAATTGCACCCTTAGCTTCAGCATAAAGTGCATCAGTACGTTCCTTGGTCTCACGGTCAAATTTCATATTGGGGACTTTTCCTAGTGCTCTCGCCATACGATATTCGCGTAGAGCATTTAGCGTTATCTGAATGCTCTCTTTAATAACAGGTGGTGTTGCAAGTCTTACCGCTTCACAATAGTTTACAACATGAATAATTTCCGGGCTATCATTGTTTTCAGGCTCTAGGTCATCCATCATGCAGGTAACAGCAGCTAATTGCACCTTCGCATACTCCAAATCTGGTGCAAAATAGTCCAAGCCAGCACGAGATTGTAAACTCACCTTGAAATTATCATTTTCTAGCCCTCGGACTAACTTTAGCATCGTTCGCCCTTTTGCCAAATCCTGTATGCCCCACGTATATTTAGGGGTATTCAACATATTTTGCAAGATAAGATGCTTTACACCTAGTTTTTTGCATGCCTTGGCAGCAATGTAACCGCTGACAATATATGATATGTCGTCGGCTCCACGGAATGCAAAGTGGTGTGGAACATTTGGTTCTACAGGCTTACCCGTAGTAACTATATATCTTACCGTATCAAAATGCTCTCGCAGATTTTCAAGCAGTGTGTTGTGTCCTCTGCCATCCAATTCGTCAAACCACCAGAAGGACAATGCATGCCATGAGATATTCAATGCCCTTTCATGGATTCTTGCCAGTCCTGGCACGTCTTTTGTTCCTGAATATGTCCTGACGAGCATGGGCGTGGCATTTTCCTTGATAACTTTGTATTCCATTTCTGAGTTGACAGGAACACCTCCACCGTTTGGCAGTCCTTCCCAATTCTCTCCAAAATGGGCCTGTGTCAGCTGTGAACTGCCTATTGAAAGCACATCGAGTAATTGTGTCTGCGCTAATGTTCTGCACCACGAGTTATACTCTTTTAGTGCTTCCATCCTGTTAGGATTATATGGACCGGAATGTGTACGAATAATCGGCAGCGTATGTTTCTTTCTGGCATATTCTAAACGAGCCACGAAGGTATCGCTATCTTTTCCACATTCAGGATACCCCAGGTGGTCGAGTGGAGGTTCTACCTTATATCGCTCCGACGTTATCAGTTTCTCAGCAAACTCCCATCGCATTTTATCGTAAGGATTGTCATTGATTAACGATGTAGGAAGCAAATCATCTGGTACGCCATACATCTTCAATGATTCCACAGGTGTTTCATTGCCTTTAAAGACCATAACCTTCTGATAGGTCTTTGCGCTAACCATCTCACAGGTGTCGGGTAAACCGGCGAAATTTATTTCTTTGATAATTCCGCCGTCTTCCTTCAGCATTTTATCTCCCTTCAAATGTTCATATAACGACATAAAATAGTCACAGCCCTCTTTAGGATCAAGACGGTAACTGAATCCAAGTCGGTTGATATGATTATCAATTATCCATCGCTTCACTAATGTATAATTGTTCAGCTTATGGATATTCTCCAATGCCTTATTAACATCATCTGGAGCTATATACACCTTAAACCCGCAGTCACGCAATAGGTTAGCCATAGTAAAGATGCCCATTGTGTGAACATCTACTAATGGCTTTACAAATCCAAACACATCAGTCTGCATATTATGCTTCATGAGTTATATAATTTAATATTTGGGCTTTACTCATACCCTCCAAACCAAGGTTCTTTAATGAACGACCACTGGTATGCAAATCCATGTTAAGTAGAGCCTCACAGATATTTACCATAGAATTGAGCAAAGGCGTAGCCACACCAGCTGCTTTTCCTAATTCCATAATAGGCAATACCCCCGTAGGTATGTCTTCTGTCAACTGTCGCGTAAAGATGGTTGATGGTGACTTGATGTCATGATAAGCCGGATTGTTACGCATACGTTCTCTTAATGTCTCGCCTTGAGTATCTTTATACGCAAACTTAATCCATTCACGTACACTCAACAAATCTACGCCGTAAGCCTTGCCTACAGCCAAACGTTCTGCATCAAATTTCTCGATGAACTCTGCCACTTGATCTGTCATGTCGCGGTAGAACCAGAACATTTCATTACGTTCAATGGTTGCAGCATTGAAAAGCAGCACACAAGGATGAAACATAGCTCCTATATTCTCAAGACTGGTCGTCAGCACATTCTCTGTTTTCTGAAAACAAGGAAAGATGGGGTTAAGTTTCTCCAAAATATAATCCGTATCTTTTGCAGGCAATCCTGACAGGAGTACTTCATCTTTAATGCCAATGACGTTGACATGGCCGTTTTCAATAACACGGCAAGCATACACCAGCGTCTGTGCTTCTGCAAGATAGATTCGCACAGTGCATCCTTCTTGCTTCAAAGCCTGTTTGAACACCAGCGCACCACATGTACGGCCAGGATTTAAAACTATGATCTGACCATCTACCAAATATGGAGTCAAAGACTTCGCCACAGCACGGTGAGCATTGGCAACGGTTGTTACCATAATGATCTCTGCTCCGGCTACAGCTTCCTTTATATCCGTTGTAAAACATTCAATTTTACCGTATCCTTGCAGACAACCTTCCAATTGGATATTTCCCCTTTTTCTTAGAGCATCCATTTTCTCAACATCAATGTCATACAAGCTGACCTCAAACCCCATCATCGACAGATGACCTGCCATGGTCTGACCACCGTTTCCGGCACCTATAATTGCTATTTTCATTGTTTTATTACTTATAAAAATCGTGTCGCATAATGTCTTTTTTCTCTAGATTCAACACCTGCAACATTTTGTTTGCCTTATGTAATTTCTCCTTTACCTCATCTTCACTATTGCCGACAACCAAGAAACCAGCCACTCTGTCACTGCTTGTATTCGACTTCTCAACCATAGCACCTGGCATCTTATATGTAAAGTAACTATAGATGATGCCTTCTTCCTTAAGTTCTTCAAAATTCTTTAGTTCTACGAAAGTGCCAGGATAACAATAAACATAGTTCATTAAAGCATTATTCCATTGCTTATGGGGTTCCACATGTGGTTTCTTACCCATTACCATTTCTACATAGACCTTCATAATATCTATACCGGAAAGGACGTTAATGAGATGATATTTTGACCCGCCCCCCATTCTTGCGCTGAATTCAACTACGTTATACTGACCATTACCAACAATCATTTGAACCAGCAATGGTGTGTCTTTCAAGCCAAACACGTCAGTTATTTGCTGAGCAATCTCCCACACACGAACTTCTGAATAATCCACCCTTGGAGGATATTCACTTTGCAAGATGGTGAAGGAATCCTTATTCTCCTTAATCTTATTTGATGTTGTCACAGAGAGCAGCTTTGCCGTTTTACCCTCTACATAAACATCAACAGACAGTTCTGTTCCTTCTTTAAATTCCTCTATGATAGCGTTCTTCGAGATTGAATAGTGGAGGGCTTCCTTTAACAGAGGCAAAAGTTCTGTCTCTTCCATAACTTTTTTCACTCCCTTTGAACCATTACTATCTACTGGTTTTACAATGAGAGGATAAGTTAGCCCGGAAATGTCTGGTAGTTCATCACCTTCTTCCACATAAACGTGTTTAGCAGTCGGAATACCATTCTCAACCATTTTCTTCTTCATAAAGATTTTATTTGTCAAGTCACGTACTTCCTCCTCAGAGAGATAACAAGGTAATCCCATCTGTGCCGACACGTATGCCATCGTTGATAAAGGCTGATCACCACAGGCTGTCAGGATGTAATCTATCTTTTCTTCCTGTGCAGCCTTTAATACTGCCTCTCTATCCATCGTACTGATTTGCAGAAATCTGTCAGCGTATGATAGAGCCTTCACATTCTTTACCATGTCAAGCAGAATCAGCTCTACATCATTATTGAAATAACGTCGTAGTTCTTCCATTAAGGCAGCCTGGTCATTACCACCAGCCAAAATAAATATTTTCTTCATCGTCATTAATCAATTATGTCCATTAAAACCTTCTGAGTTCAAACTACTCCCTCCATATTCTATATCCTTTCTACGAAGCACATTCATTATTGTCATCCAAATTATCTTGATATCAAGCCGCAGTGACACATGGTCAACATACCACACGTCCAACTCGAATTTCTTAGTCCAAGTTATATTGTTCCGTCCATTTACTTGAGCCCAGCCAGTAATGCCTGGCCTCACATCATGACGACGCATTTGCTCTTTACTATACAGTTCAAGATAGCGTGGCATCAATGGCCTTGGCCCTATCAGAGCCATGTCACCTTTCAGTACATTAAAAAGCTGTGGCAGCTCATCAAGAGAGGTCTTACGCACGAACATTCCCACTTTAGTAATACGTTGGTCATTGGGTAGCAAATTACCCTCTGCATCCCGTTCGTCAGTCATCGACTTAAACTTAATAATCTTGAAAATTTTGCCTTTTAGACCTGGCCGTTCTTGAAAGAAGAAAGCACCAGCACCTTTGTTGGCAAAATGCAGCCAAATCGTAACTACTATAAGTATCGGTGAGATACAGATTAAAGCAATGAGAGAGATACAGAAATCCAGCACTCGCTTAAAAAAAAGTTTGTACATTTTTGAAATTATTTAAAATGTTTCATAATAGCGTCGTAGGTATTTTGCACCGTATAGTTCTTCTTCAAGAACTCATACCCGCGTTCACCCATCTCCTTGATACGCTCTGGTTTTGAAAGGATCTTGTTAACCAGCAATGTAAACCCAACGGTATTCGTACTCTCACACCAATAGCCATAACCATTTTCTTCAGCAATACGCCCAATGTCTGTATTTACATCTGTCGCACATATTACCGGCATTCTGTTCTCCAAATAACTGAGCAGGCGTGAAGGGTAATTCGGTATCGTAAATCGACGATCCAAAAAAATGAGCCCTACGTCACAAGAACGCACCAAAAGATCATAATCTTCTTTCGGCAACCGTTGCATCAATTTAACTGATAGTTGGGATCCATAAGATGATAATTGAGTGTTGTACCAATCTTCCAGTTTATGATACTCCGTACCATTCCCTATTATCAAGAAGAAACAATCGCTTCTGGTTACAACTTCATTCATGCATTTTATAAGAAAGTCTATTCCTTGAGGCTTACCCAAATTTCCACCATAGATGAAAATCGGTTTATCAATTGGCAGCCCATACTTTTCTCGAATACTCTTGCTTTCAGCGCTATCTCTAGATTCGGAATTCCCCTCTCTAAGTTCTATGGAATTAGGAGCGACTTCCACCCTTTCAGAATTAATGTAGTCATTATGGTTAAGGATGAACTTTACATTCGCTAGACTCATACACCCGATATAATCAGATGTTTTGTATAGTGAGATTTCTTTCTTTCGGAAATATTTATTAAATAATGAGTTCTCCTTAAACATTCCTATATCCACTGCATTCTGTGGGAAAATATCTTTCAGTTGCAGATACGAGATTGCTTGTTGATTTCTCTTTTTCAAATACTTGACAACATTTGTAAATGTAATCGGTGGTGTTGAGTAAGTAATGAGATCAAATTTCACATCCCTCAGATATTTTTTTATTGCCCACTTATATTGGCCTTCAATGAGTAACGTCCCTATGCCTTTCTCCACGACATTTGTTTTCTGGATGTTCAGCGTTCTAACCTTCAGTATCTTCACCCCGTCTATCTCGACAAGGTGAGTCTTCTGCCCCGTCCTACGCTCACAAGGAGACACGATGTAAACACCATGCCCTTCATCACGGAACTTACGCATCAGATCGGCATAAATGCCCCGTTCTTTAATACTATTAATATTAGATAATGTTATAAAAATAATATTCATTTCTTTTTAATTCTTATTCCATTCTCCCTTCTTTGTGGCGAAAGGCATCTTTTACACCGCGCCATATAAAGGAGACTGTTTCCATTCTATAATTAGAATACAAAACGCCATGATAAAGTATTGAAGCTATCTTAGCATATTCCTTGATGACATTAAGGTGTTTCCTATATTGACCTATAAAAAGCAGATTATTCCTCGTCATATAATAGAAGCGCCAAGGCTTATGAGTCGTAACTGTAACTGGGAAAATGCAAAACAATCTCTTTTTAACTGATTCGCCTAAGCGGTGATGCATAATACATCCGTTAACCCTTACTATTCTATATCCAGAAAGAGCAAGTCGCATGCAGAATTCATTGTCAACATAATCAATAAAATAGCTTTCTCTAAAGCCTCCGATTTGCTTCCACGCCTCCAAATTGGTTAAAGAGCCACTAGTCATACAAGCATAGACTTCAACAGTTTCCGATTCGGTGTTTTTTTGTTTTATATTTACGCCCTCATAATCAACCCTTGGGCAAACTATACCGATTTTTGCTTTGTCACTATAATTCATTAATTGCGACACCATGCCCTCGTGGCAAACAGTATCATGGTCTAAAGTCAGGCACCATTCGTAGCCTTTTTCAATACTATATGAACATATTTGATTCAATGCCTTCGCTATACCTTCATTCTTAGAATTCCGTATTAAATGAACATTGTCTTGTTCATTGGCTACTTCGACTATTTCAGAAATGTTTGTAGAGCCGTTGTCAACAAGTATCAACTCTTTCACCTGCTGGCATATAGCACAAATTACATCCTGAAGTCTTTTGGCTTCAGGATTATAAATCACAATTCCTGCACAAACGTCCTTACACTTTATCATTATGCTTAAGCCATTTTTTTGCTAAACTCGTGATATTATCAGACATATCTGCACCCAGTATCAATAACAAATAATAGTAAAATCGGACTATCGGAGTTAGTTTGACATCTAAGGAATTCAGTTTATCCCAATATTCACGATAGTACTGTTTGCCCATCCTCCGTGCCTTAGACAAACCGGAGTAAGAATGCAAAGAATATTGCTTTTCAAAAGAGCTAAAGACATTGGTACTTTCTTCTTGATCAAAGATTTTTATTACCATTATCAGCGTCTTGTTGAATTCCAGGTTTGAAATAACGCTTTTTCTATTTACTAACAGTTCATTTCCACCACTCGATTCCGAGAGACCATAGGCATTTTCGCCATCGCCAACACACCATACTGATGGATGTGCGAAATAATAACCACCATAGTTTTTCAGCATCTTCAAGAACATATATACCTGGAAATAGTTCATGTTTAAGAATTTGCTTGCATCATAGCTTTCAACATATTCCTTGCGAAAAATTAATCCAGAAAACAATATGGAATCATAAATGTGTTTTTTACAACTGTCTTCCCCTTTCTCTAATTCCATGTCTTTGCCATAATTACGGTCTTTTCTTTTGGTTGTGGTATATACAAATGGTGCATATAAAACGCCATATTCCTTATTCGCCTCTTTCAAGAAAGGAATAAGTATATCTAAATAACCTTCATATATAGCATCGTCATCACTCATCAGCAGGACATATTTACCGCTACTTTTACGTATAATGGCCCCTAAGTTGCCATCATAGCCAAGATTATGCTCATTGGGCATAAAGGAGAGTCGATACTTACAGGTTTTCTTTATCTCCTCAACCTTCTCACCAATCTCCTTTGACAAAGGTGAACAGTCTTCACTAACGATGATTTCCACATCATCTACATATTTTGTATCAACGCTTCTGATACAACGTTCCAACTCATTTATCCTCTTATATGAGGTAATACCGATAGATAATAATGTTGCCATCTTATTTAACTATATTCTTTTTATCCAATTATAAAAATCGTATTTCTTAATGATCTCTGTATCTACATCTACCCATGGCCTTTGCATGAATTCTAATAACCCGTCGAAACTCGATTCATCATCAGGACTAATAATAAAGATATTATTAGGATGATAAAAAGGCTCATTTAACAAGGATTTGGAATTACTGATCAATTTCTTTTTGTAAAAAACAGCTTCAAAAATTCTTAAGCTATAGCCATGCTGATAATTGACATCAACTATATCAAGAATAGCTTTGCTTTTTATCATTTCTTTTAAATAGTCCCTGTAAGCAACAAAGTGATTTCCTATATATTTATCTGCAGGTTTTGTTTTACTATATATGTAAACAAAATTATTCCATCCTAAATGTTCAGTATATCTAATAACGTGCATAATAGACTCATAACGACTTTTGTCAGAGCCCAAAAATATCATATCATACTTTAGAGAATCCGCCACCAAAGATTTGTCAATAACATAAGGATTCTCAATATATTCATAGCCAAATTGGCATGAATCACTTTGGTCAAATGACAAAACCCGGTCACACAATTTTGCATGTTTTATATGTAAGTCACGTACTCTTACATAATCTACTGCATTTAATGAATTGCGAAACCAATAGATTAATTGAGCATGTGGGAATATTTTTCGTAAATATGAGAAAATGCCGTCATCAAGCGAACCATCTTCCATGATGATCTTTGTGTAATCATTGGTATCAAATTTCCACGAATCGTAGTATCTGTCTATATTGATTCTTAATTTTATCATGATTTTCCTCAACACCCGTTCAGGAATTGACATATCACGATAAATATTATATACTGATACCTGTTCTGTGTTCTTTATTCCATAAAAGAACTGAGAATTTTTTCTACTTAATAAGAGAAGGTATTTGTCCATATTATTTAATCCATATTCCTTGAGCTTGACCTTTCAAAATCTTGTTTAGCTGTATCCTATTTAGAACAGCCCCAGAGAGATTGACTAAGCACATACCTATTACAATACCATTGACACCATATTTATTAGCAAAATAGTAACATACGGGATAGAATAAGATAGCCACACACACAATGTTTATCATCTGAAGCTTCAGTACACCCATGCCAAATAGAAAGCTAGAAAAGCTAAGACTATATAGATTAATCATTGTATAAACTGCCATTAATACAGAAAGTGTTAAAGGAATAGAGACTTCATCGCCAACCCATACATGGTAGGCTACTTTTGAAAAGCATACCATCAATGTTAAAATACCTGCAATTAAAAGAAGAAACTTTTGTACCTTATACATAGAACTCTCTATCCATTTTAAATCTCCTTTCGCATAGGCATCTGTAGCAGCTGACCACATGGGCGCCACCATAAGTCCAAATAGTGATGGAACCAGGATAAAATATCTATAGGCTATATTATATGGAGTTACTTGGTCTGGGCCAAACATGTTTGATATAATCAAATTAGATAACGAAAACAAGACAATGCCCATCACTTGCAAAACAAAAAACGAAATACTCAAAGATAGCAAATCTTTAAGATATTCTTTCTTAAAATATTTAGGCGAAGGTGCTAAATAAGGATACAACTTATAAAAAGTAACAGGATAACACAACAAATAAACTAGCGGTGGTGCTGCCGAATAGACAATCGCAACCCAAAACAGACTCCCTTGTGTTGTCTTTGTAAGTACATAAATTACAATTAAAGACAACAAATGTGCACTAAAGGTTATCAAATAATTGATTGCAGGAAGTTGTAACGCCTGATAAACATTGCCAATAAACTTTAGAATGAAATTTAAACAGAAGAATAGAAAAGATACTAATATGATCTCTTTAATATTAGATACAGAGTTACTACTTACATTTAACAACGCATACCAATCAATAACGTTAATGAGTGATGCAAAAACAACAAATATGATAATAGTGATAAATATTAGCATATAGAAAGTCGTACTCACATAGCTTCTACCCTGCTCTTTATCATCTGTTGCTATTGCAATACCAAGTTTATTACGCAAGCCACTTCCTAATCCAATATCAAAAGAGTTTATCCACGACAATATGGAACTAAGGGTAAGCCAAATTCCATACTCATATGCATTAAGATAGCCTAATGTTACTGGAACTAAAGCCAAATAGATAAATGCATCAACACCTTTTAATAGTGTTGACGCTATTATATTTTTCTTTGCTTTTACACTACGTTTGTCACCAGTAGTAATCCGAGTTAAGATATTCATCTTACGGTATCAGAATTTTATATGTCTTGGTACTTACATCAGATTTTATATTCAATAAATATGCCCCAGCTGCAATACCAGATATGTTCAATAATTTTTTATTTCTGATTTTTCTTATGATCTTACCGCCTAAATTGTACAATGTCAATTCGCGTATATTACCTTTTACTAAAATTTCCTTATTATCACCTGTTGATAATTCTGTTTCATCCTCCAATACTTTAATTCCATCAGTTGAAGCTCTTGTATGAAAATGGTACTCTCCAGACAGCAGATTATAAATATGACAATTGTTTAGTTCACCAATAAAAGATACTCCCTCAGAATCCGATGCTACAATATTACTTTCTAAAATTTCTGCATGTGAAGAAGATACTGGCAGGTAAAGTGTTGCTGTCGTATTAGCTGGTACAATGCAGGAGTATTCAAAACCGCCATCATCGAATGCCTTCCATGAAGATCTAATTTTACCACGGCAAGAATTGTAAGAAGAATTTACCTCTTTAACGCGCTCTTGGCCTTCAGGTAAATCACCACGATAATCAGGAGTAGGTCTTAAAATAATATGTTTAAAACCAACATCTGTTACTTCGCAATCAATACCAGCCATATATCGATACATCCATTCGGCCACGGCACCATAGGCATAATGGTTAAATGAGTTCATTGAAGCAGGTCCAAAACCCTTCTCAAGAGTATAGGAGTCCCATCTTTCCCAAATGGTAGTTGCACCTTGATCTATGCTGTATAACCACGATGGATTATCCCGCTGCAACAGCAAATTATACGCTAAATCATCCAGCATATGCTTTGACAATGTTGTCAGATACAACGAAGTTCCAAGGAATCCTGTTGAGAGTAAACCACCTCTTTCATCAATACTTTTTTTCAGTAATTCTTTTGCTTGCTTCTCTTTATCCTCATCAAGTAAATTGAAAGCTAATGGCAAAATATATGTCGTTTGTGTGTTTTCAACAGGAAGAGGATTCCAATAACGTGTATTAAACTCGCTTTTTATGCTTTCATAAAGCTGGTCATAATATTTAGACTTTTCTGCATATATATCGTCTTCTGCACAGCTCAAAGCACCTGCCATGTATGACATCAGCTGAGCATCATAGGCATAATACGCTACGCTTACATAGCGATTATCACATTTATCATACGCAAGCCAATCTCCATAAGATATTCCTGCACCCTGATATTTATATTCCCCCTCTGTGTTAGAAGCCATCCATTCCATGTATTTCTCCATAGAACTAAAATGCTCGCGAAGAATATCTTTATTGCCATACATCAAATACATGTTATAAGGGATTATAATACCAGCATCTCCCCATCCTGCATTACCATACCACTTATAGACTGGAGGACACATATCCGGATAAGATCCTTTCTCATCTTGGGAATCCCTAAGATCGGCTAGGTATTTTCTATAGAATGCTTCGGATGGAGCATTATACATTCCAGTCCGCGAGAAGGCTTGCGCATCACCAGTCCACCCATAACGTTCATTTCGTTGAGGACAATCCGTTGGAATGCTTACAAAATTGCCACGCTGTCCCCATTTTATATTTGAATATAGTTGATTAACTGATTCGTTATTAGTAAATATGCTGCCACTTTCTTCTACCTGTGAACTGATAGGCAGACCATATATATCAATGACTTCAATGTCATCATCAGCAGTTAGCTCGCAATAACGAAATCCAAAATAAGTTGAGAAAGGCTGATGTGTATCACCTAAGTCAATCCCACTTAAAGTATATAAGAGAGACGCTTTTGCAGTGCGGAGATTTGCCAGATATAAACTCCCGCCAGGACCATCGTTGCCCCGGTCACCTGAACCTGTATCATTTAACATTTCCGCATATCTGATACGCAAGTGCGTTCCTTTAGCCCCTTTAATTACAAAAGGTGTCCAACCAACTAAATTTTGGCCAAAGTCTAAAATGGCTATTTGCCCTTTTTTCAGCAAGAAAGACCTAAATCCGTCATATTGGTCAGTTACATCTATCTCGCCATATTCTGTACCAGTATTCTTAATTCCACTATATATTTTTACGGATTTCACTGGTTGATGGAAATCTTTTAATGCATATACTTCAGACCCAAGCAAAGAAACTATCTTTCCTTCAAAATCTGATGATACCTCACATGGTGTCCAAAGTCCACTAGGCATTCCTGTTATCGTCCAATCACTTTCTTTAGTCGCATCATATTCTTCACCATCCCAAATGTCACCTAACAAAAGAGCACCATCATTATTTGATTCCCATGTGTTATCTGTTACAATTACTTCAGAAGTATTATCAACATAGATAATATGCAATTTTGCTATTAGAGCCAAAGGTTTCTTACCATATGTACCTACAGATATATTACCTTTCCACCATCCATTGGCTAGAGAGGCGCCTAAAATATTCTCGCCATTTTGAAAATAAGATGTAACATCGTGCATTGAATAATTAATCGTTTTACGATAATCAGTCCACCCAGGTTTCAGTTCTTCGTATATAGTAGACCCATCTTGTTGTATATGTCCAACTCGTTTTCCGTTAATTTTCAAATCATATACACCTAAGGCAATACTGTAAAGCCAAGCCTGTTTAATTTCTTTATCTACCAGAATGGTTTTTCTAAATCTTGGCATTCCTTCATTTGCGACACTTTTTATCCATTGTGCGCCATTCCAGCCTGTATCGATAAGTCCTGTCACAAAACAAGCACCCTCATCCGATGATGCGATATTTCCTCTGTTATCCCTGACAGTAACCGTCCAATAATAACGTGTAGCAGGACTTATCTGAAAACCATTGGCTTCGACATTCACGGTATTATCTCCTTCTATGTCTCCAGAGTCATATACAATTTCTCCATTCTTCAGATCTTTATAAATAATAATGCGATATGTCTCTTGGAAACATCCTCGCTCTTCAGACTCTAAAATCCAACTGAACCTAGGCGCAATATCCAGGCCAATGGGATTCTTAACTGAATTGACCCGAAGATTTGACACACTAAGTCCATAAAGATGTATTGTGACGCCGCATAAGACTGTGAGAAGACACAGAATCTTTTTCATCTTAATATTTATCCTACTTTCTATCTTACCATGTTGTTAATACACTTTTTTAAAGAGTCAGTCCAATAGGGAATGATAAGCCCAAATGCTTGTTTGATTTTCGTTTTATCTAGAACGGAATATGCTGGACGCTTAACCGGGCTTGGAAACTCATCGCTATGACAAGGCAATATTTCGCATTCGGTTGTACCCGCATACTCAGCAATCATCTTCGTGAAGTCATACCAAGAACAGACACCTTCATTGCTGAAATGATAGATTCCATTCTTTGAATACAATGACCATTGATGATTATATTCTAAACATTCCTTCTTGTAATCATCAATTACTATTGCTATTGCTTTGGCGAGGTCTAATGCGTATGTTGGCGTACCAGCCTGGTCGAATACAACCTTAAGCTGTGGCTTTGTAGCCGTAAGGTTCAGCATCGTTTTCACGAAATTCTTGCCAAACTCCGAATACAACCAAGCTGTACGGAGTATCACATAGTTGCAATTTGTTGCGATAATGCTTTGCTCACCGTGCAGCTTTGTCTTACCATATATCCCCGTTGGTGTTCCCTTTTGGTCCTCTTTGCAAGGAGTGTTATATGGTTCTCCTCCAAACACATAATCAGTAGAGACATGAATCAATAGGCCATTCACCTCCTTCACGGCAATAGCCAGATTCTTTGGTGCTTCTGCATTTAATTTCTCTGCCAATGCCTCATTACTTTCAGCGGCATCTACATTTGTGTAGGCTGCACAGTTCACAATTATGTTGACATTCTGTTCTTTCACGAGGTTTCTGATGGCATCGAGGTCGGTAATATCAAGTATTGTTGTATCTTGACCTTCCACCTCGACTACATCTGTAAAGATGTATTTGTCTTCTGAGTCTTTGGCAACGATACGCATTTCATTGCCAAGCTGACCATTGGCTCCTGTTACAAGTATATTCATAATTATCTATTGCTATATTGTAATTCATAATATTTTTGATAATCGCCTGAGGTGACGTTGTCGAGCCACTCCTGATTGTCGAGATACCAGCGCACGGTCTTCTCAATGCCCTCCTCGAACTGGAGGCTGGGCTCCCAACTGAGTTCCTTCTGCAGCTTCGTTGAGTCAATGGCATAGCGCAGGTCATGACCGGCACGGTCGGTGACGTATGTTATCAGGTCCATGTCCTCACCCTCCTTGCGGCCAAGCAGACGGTCTACGGTGTTGATGAGCACCTTGATGATGTCGATGTTCTTCCACTCATTGAAACCACCGATATTGTATGTGTCAGCAATCTTACCGTTGTGGAAGATGATGTCGATAGCACGTGCATGGTCTACTACATAGAGCCAGTCGCGCACGTTCTCTCCCTTGCCATATACGGGCAGAGGCTTGCGGTGGCGGATATTGTTTATGAACAGCGGAATCAGCTTCTCAGGGAACTGATAGGGACCGTAGTTATTTGAGCAGTTGGTGATGACCACGGGCATGCCATAGGTATCGTGGAAGGCACGCACGAAGTGATCGGAAGAAGCCTTCGAGGCTGAGTACGGAGAGTGAGGATTATACTTCGTGGTCTCCAGGAAGAACTTGTCACCGTAAGCTAAGTGGTGCTCTGCACTCGATGCCGTAGTAGTGAAAGGAGGCTCGATACCGTCGGGATGAGTCAGTTCCAGGGCTCCGTACACCTCGTCAGTAGAGATGTGATAGAAGCGCTTGCCCTCGTACTTCTCAGGCAGGCTCTCCCAGTAGAGCTTGGCAGCCTGCAGCAGGCTCAGTGTACCCATCACGTTAGTGCGGGCAAAGGTGAACGGGTCCTTGATAGAGCGGTCTACATGGCTCTCTGCAGCCAGATGGATGATACCATCCACCTTCTTGTCCTGCATCAGCTGGTAGAAGGCATCGAAGTCGCAGATGTCCATCTTCACAAACTCATAGTTGGGCTTGTCCTCAATGTCCTTGAGGTTTGCCAGGTTACCCGCATAGGTCAACTTGTCGAGGTTGATGATGCGATACTCGGGATACTTGTTCACGAAAAGGCGCACTACATGACTTCCTATAAAGCCCGCGCCGCCAGTAATTACAATCGTTCGTTTCATATTATTCAAATATTTGAACTACCCGTACGTTTCAATTCTTCGATTACGTTCAATAGATACTGCCCATACTGATTTTTTAACATCGGCTGTGCCAATTGGCGCATCTTATCTTCATCTATCCACCCTTTTCGGTAGGCAATACCTTCAAGACAAGCAACTTTTAATCCCTGGCGCTTCTCTATAACCTCAATATAGGTTGATGCCTCTGCTAATGAGTCATGCGTTCCAGTGTCAAGCCATGCAAAACCTCTGCCCAGAGTCTGTACTTTCAGATTGCCAGCCTTCAAAAATTCTTGATTGACGGTTGTAATCTCTAATTCGCCACGAGCTGAAGGCTTGATATTCTTAGCAACTTCTACAACCTTATTTGGATAGAAATATAGGCCTACTACGGCATAGTTGCTTTTAGGTTTGGCCGGTTTTTCTTCTATACTAAGGCAATTCCCTTCTTTGTCAAACTCAGCTACGCCATAACGTTCCGGATCTGACACCCAATATCCAAAGACTGTTGCTTTATTATTCTGTTCTGCATCCTCAACTGCTTTCTTTAACAAAGCAGTAAATCCATTACCATTAAAAATGTTGTCGCCAAGCACTAAGCACGCTGAATCATTACCAATGAACTTTTCACCTATGATAAATGCCTGTGCCAATCCGTCAGGCGAAGGCTGTTCAGCATATTCAAAATTCACGCCATAGCTACTGCCGTCACCAAGAAGCCGTTTGAATCCGGGTAGATCATCAGGCGTGGAGATAATCAGAATATCTCTGATACCTGCAAGCATCAACACTGAAATTGGATAATACACCATCGGTTTGTCAAAAATAGGAATCAACTGCTTAGAAATTCCTTTGGTAATAGGATACAACCTGGTACCACTGCCACCTGCTAAAACTATTCCTTTCATGATTATGATTTTAAAAGGGAGACAGGCCAATTGTTATTGAACTGTTGTCTTATGAGAGACCTGTGGTTATCCTGCCTCCCCATATTATTTTTTACTAACGCTGTTTCACGGCATGAACTATAGATGTCTCTGTAAGAAGAGTGATGAAAATTCATCCTCCTACTTTTTATAAATAAATGGAGAATCGAAATCCTTTAATAAAGCATGCTTTGTGTCTTTCTCAGAAAGAATTGCATGTCCAGTAGGAATTCGCCAATCAATGCCAAGAGATTTATCAAGAATACTGATACCACCATCTGCCTCTGGATGATAGAATTCATCACACTTATACTGGAAGACGGCAGTCTCAGACATCACAGCAAAGCCGTGAGCAAAACCTTTCGGAATAAAGAACTGACGATGGTTATCCTCAGTCAGCTCTACAGCCACATGCTGTCCGTAAGTAGGGCTACCCTTACGAATATCCACTGCCACATCGAGTACTGCACCCTTTACACAGCGCACCAACTTGCTCTGAGTAAATGGTGGCCGTTGGAAATGTAGTCCGCGCATGACACCATATGAAGATTTACTCTCGTTGTCCTGCACAAAGGTAATAGGACATACCTTCTCGCTGAATTCTCTTTGAGAAAAACTCTCAAAAAAATATCCCCTGCTGTCTTCGAAAATTCGTGGTTCTATGATTACCACGTCCTTAATAGATGTGTTAATTATATTCATATGTGTTGAATTTTATTTTTTTCTACTTGGTGAATATATAATGTATGAATAGAAAGCATACTGTATGAATAATGATAAGCTAGCAGAAAGATAATCTCCCATAAAAAACATGATAGTATGAGAGGCAAGTATTGAATACACAATCAATGCCGGTGAATTTGTTTTTGCCTTAGCAAAAAGAAATCCAGCTAATGCCCCATATACAATGCTGAACACTGCTATGCCCATCATCCCATAATCTTGATAGAATGGTTGTAATCCTGTGTAAACATTAGTATAATTCTGCGGACCAATTTGAGAGTAGTCTAATATGACATCTGCGACAGGAACACTTTTGTTAAAGACATGCGCTATGGCATAAAAAAGTCTAAAAACATTCCGGCCGTCCCAAGTTATATTAAATGTTGTATGATCAAAGGCTACCATCCCTCCAAAAACATAAGAGTCTATAAATCCTTTGATGCTATTTTCGCCAATATCGCTAATATCATTATCAGACCTTATGTTTTGCAAAAGAACAAAAAAGGCAAATATCAATAATGTCGGGAGAATAAGTTTCTTGATTCTTATCTTCTTCTTGAAAGATAAAACCACGAAAGAAGCAATAAATATCTGTACGAACTGTGCTTTTGCTACAGTTAACGCTGCAAAAAGTATATTTAGTACTAGAAGGACATAAAAAAGTTTCTTTTTTTCAGGATATCGAATATACTCTGCAAGATATAATATGAAAATTGACGCTAAAAAATAAGCAAGAATGCCTAGAGATTCCCCCTCTACATTTTCATCTAATCCATTATGCATTGCGCGCAGCATAAAAAAGAATTTTTCTGGATTTTTCAGAGCATTATTAATAGAGCTATATGCTGAATATAATACCGTCGGAACAGAAACCGCTATAAGGATTTTCCATATTTTAGTATTAATTGTTTGTTTCCGATACTTGCTTTCCTTCAATTTAGACGAGAAGAATAGGGAAGTAATATAGAAACCTAAAACCCATATAAATATCGCTATAGGAAAGCGATTCTCTAATGGATAAAAGTTTGGGGATGATATAGTATAGGCAACCAATATTACTCCCCATGTACCCGATACAAGAGTATATGGAGAAAATAAAGAATGGCTATTTTTGTAGCCGATATATGCCAATAATAGGAAAAATAAGCCTAAAAATAATATTATCATTTAATGCGAAATGTCTTATCCAAATTGATTTCAAAA
Organism: uncultured Bacteroidales bacterium; assembly: GCA_902760315.1. Lineage (GTDB taxonomy): Bacteria > Bacteroidota > Bacteroidia > Bacteroidales > Bacteroidaceae > Prevotella. The sequence continues at coordinate 24,236 of CACWFV010000008.1, forward strand.
CTCTCATTCTACATTCAAGCCAAGGTTACGATTCCATATTGTCAACTCGTTATGAACTCGCTTGATATTCGTACACTCTCTTTTGTAAATTTGTATGACGAGCCTATCAGGTCACAGTGATGGTACAATCCCATGATAAAGACTGGCTCTATATCTTTCGTCGTAACCTCTAATTGCGGACGAAGATGTTCCACTATCATTTCCGCATTACAGAGGCTACCAGAAGGCACTTTGCTCATCACGAACTCACGCAGGTTGAAATTGATTGCCGCCTCGTTAATCGTATCGCATAGCCCAAAGGCTTCAGCCAAGCCCTCATCTCGTCGATGGTATGTACATCACCCTTCAGGATCTGCTCCTTCAGTGGCTCTGTCACCTCCTTGATGTTCTTAATTGGTGTCATCTTAGTTCCACAATTCGTCCAGTCCATCCTTCCATCCGGGGAAGGGAGGATTGTTGGACAGTTCGTTGCAGATGTCAATCATCGTATTGACAAAGTCCCTGTTGATGTCAAGCATTTCCTTGGTGATGGACAGAAGAGGAATGATGCCCGTCATCGGAACAAGCCGACCGACAGAGTAGTCGCTCTCGCCCTTCTTCTTCAGAAGCATGATGCCGTCAAGGGATTCGGTCAGCAGCCTGTACAGCGTCGGGCATGTAGCCTTGCAGCGAGGCAGCTGAACCTCGGGATTCTGCACTCGGTCAAAGAAGCGCCCCCAGTTGGCAATGATCCTCATCTGGCCATTACCGGCAGAGACAAGGTTCGTGACGGCATACACACCCTTGTCCACCTTTGACACCAGCTCCACACAGTCCTTGCGGACGTTGACGGTAACACTGGGCAGGTTCTCGTTGAACGTCGCCCCTGCTTTGTCTGAGAACAGTCTTCTCATCGGCATAAGTCCTTATAGTATCAGTTTCAGTGTAAACACTGAAACCAGCAGTTATGTTAAACTTCCTTTAGAAGTGTATTTTTTTGTTTTCAGTTAACACTATAGGCTCTTTTGGCTCTCTCGGACTAAATCTTGACATGTCCGAAAAGCGTTTTTCCTCATCCCCCCCTCATTCTCTCATCCTTCAAAAGTACTCCCCCCATCTCACCGCTGTCCGTCCGTTAACATTTCTTCACACCGATTGCTTATAAAATCTTAACGCTATTGCCAGTTTGGGTAAAAAGTGCTATCTTTGTACTGGAAATGGCCAAAAAGGCCCAATTTCCCGGATGTCTGATGAATGTCTGATGAAACAGGAAACGGTGTTTCCGTTTTACATTGTGTATCAGGCTGTTATGCGGAAGTTCACATTAGCTGGGAAATCGTAAGATACTATATATATCATATCAACATCTATTATCAAATTAACTATAGTATAATATCATCTTAAAAAGATTGAGCATAAAGGATCAAGGGAGACGGTGATTATTGATGTCTGATAGATGATGCTTTTATACCTCATAAGATTCCACAAACCGAAGAGCTCTGATTACTTTTTCGGTATGGAAGGACAGCTGATTGTAAGTTTTGTATGCTTTTAATCGAGCTATGGCGCTTTGAGCATCTAACACACCACTCTCGTATAGATTAACAGTAACGAAAACATTATCGTTCGCTACGGGTCCAAAGACTAAATCATAGTCGTGTACTTGTCCCTTACGACAACCAACCACAAAATCCAACCATGCGGCATCAACACCATGAAACTCCCTAATTCGTAATTCTGAATTTGCTAATAGTGCATCATCCACCTCGTAAACAGAGACTATCTTTTTTCCTGTCTTAGCTCTATCCAACTTTATCTCCGTCCACTTCTCAGCCTGTTCCTTCTGAGTAGTTGTATAGAAGCCCTTACCGAAATCTGTTTTATTACGTCCATAACGAAGACTCGGGTTACGGACCTCTACATTTGAGCCATGATATAACCTCATTTTCTCTTTCTCCTATTAATGAAACGTTGGACCTCGTCAATCACATATTCGGTTCCTTGGGTATGGAGCATATCATAATGTTTAAGCAAGAACAAATCTGCATCATATTCTTTAAACAGAGCTAATGCCTGTAAGCCTCCGATACCTTTATGTAGTGCATACTTCTCCAAGGTATAAACAAAGAACTCGAATGCTTGTGGGGTAGTCTCAACCGCATGATGTTTACGCGTCTTCTCAAATTCTTCGTACAAAGCCTCGGAACTCATATACCACCATCTAGCCCCTTCGTTATAGAGTTCCTTATACATATCATTGGAATAAATATATGTAAGAGCCTCATCCAGGGAGATTCTTTTTTTCTCGGACACGTATTCTGCCAAACGGGCAACGGGCAACCTTAATCGGAATGATATTTTCTTCGTATACACCCATACTTGCTTGCTTAAAACTAATTGAGAATTGAAAAGTGATAATTGATAATTATTTCTTTTCGTCAGAAACTTTAAACTAATTGAGAATTGAAAAGTGATAATTGATAATCATTTCTTTTCGTCAGAAACTTTAAACTAATTGAGAATTGATAAGTGATAATTGATAATTATTTCTTTTCGTCAGAAACTTTAAACTAATTGAGAATTGAAAAGTGATAATTGATAATTATTTCTTTTCGTCAGAAACTTTAAACTAATTGAGAATTGAAAAGTGATAATTGATAATTATTCCTTTTCGTCAGAAGCCTTAAGTTTCTTGATAATTGAGGTTAAGAGCTTGATTAGCTCTGTACAATCCGCATTAATAGATGCATAATGTTCATCCGCAAGATAACCCGTCTCATGAAGGAGGTCAAGCCAGTATTCTGTCTCGTCTGCCTCTTTCAGAGCTATATTCAATTTGTTTAGGAAGTCCATGCGGCTTTGAGCATTCTTGCTCTCACGCGTATTCGCCCCAATGCTGGTTCCACATCTTAACAGTTGCTTTGACATTACACGCTCCTGTTTTTGTTCTGTCAAGAACTTATAACATCGTATGATTCTTATAGCAAAAACCTTACTCTTATCTTGTATCGCGTTAGCCATAATTGTCAATTATCAACTGTCAATTGTCAATTAATACATTGAAACATTGATATCGAATGGACTGTCAAAATCCTTGAGTAAGGCGTGTTTAGTGTCCTTTTCACTTAACAATGCTTTGTCTGTAGGTATACGCCAATCAATACCCAAACTATCATCTAAGATACTTATACCGCCATCAGCCTCCGGATGATAGAACTCATCACACTTGTACTGGAACACTGCGGTCTCAGACAAAACAGCAAAGCCATGAGCAAAGCCACGTGGTACAAAGAACTGGCGGCCTACTTTAGCGGTTAGCGTTGAGCGGTTATCGGTTAGCGAATCATTATATTCTTTTGCAATTCGTTCACCTTCTTCATCATGTGCACATAGCAAGCATTCAACGTGCTGACCGTATGTGGGGCTTCCTTTGCGAATATCAACAGCTACATCAAGGACTGCTCCTTTGACACAACGAACAATTTTGCTCTGAGTGAATGGAGGGCGTTGGAAATGCAATCCACGCATTACGCCATAGGTGGACATACTTTCGTTGTCTTGGACAAAGTTTATACTGTGTCCAAGTATAGGAGCTACTTTCTCATCAAACTCTCGCTGAGAAAAGCTCTCGAAGAAATAGCCACGGGCATCCTCGAAAATGCGTGGTTCTATTATCACCACACCGTCTATGGCGGTTTTAATAACTTCCATACTTATATCGTTATGCGGTTATCGGTTATCGTTGCTCAGGATTGATGTTCTTAGCCCTGAGAGCGTATTTCGTTTGTTGGTTATTGGTTATCGTTGCTCAGGATTGATGTTCTTAGCCCTGAGAGCATATTTCGTTTATCGGTTATTGGTTATCGGGTTTAGTATTCAAGATTGAAGTACGTAGGCCGGATAACATCTTTCCAATATCGATAATCTGAGGTTTTATATTCTTTACTTCTTCTTCAGTTATATAGTCTAAATCTGCCGCTGTTTCAAGCTCGCTATATGTTTCCATGAGTGAGCCGTACGCCATATCTATGAAGTGAGCCTTATCTTTTGGGTGTTTTCTCCCGCTGCCTTCTGCGATATTTGCTTTTACAGATACTACGGCTCGTCTTATCTGGCTGCAAAGAGCAAAGTTCTCAATTGCCGGAAGCTTATTTACAAGAACATATACATCCTTCACAAGTTGTCTTGCTGCCTTGTATACTCTCAAGCCTTCAAACGAAAAGTCGTGACTCTCCATTGCGATAACCTATAACCGATAACCGTCAATCGTGAACCAGCGTCCCGCTGTTCACCTCTTCCTTCATCTCATCTATCACCTTCAGAAGGTACTGACCATATTGATTCTTCAACATGGACAGGGACGAGTCCCCTCTATTTCCGCTCATTTTTTCTTAGGTGAGAACTTCATACGGTCACCGATGAACAGGTTGAAGGCGGTCTTCAGTCTCTTTCCCTGGAGGTACGGCAGGTTGACATGATAGGCACTGGGCCAGAGACAGATGGCTTTCGCTGCCATAATCTGAGCAATATGGTCCAATTTCTCCTTAAGTTCCGGGGAGTCCCAACGGGCACCGAAATACTGCTTGCCCATAGCTTCGTAGAATCGCGCCAGCTGGCTACGGTCCATGTGGAAAAGGTATTTCAACAGCGGATTGGGTCCCAGCTTCCCCATGTGCGACAGGATACTAAAGTCCAGTAGCGGGTCGCCATAGCCAAAGTCGCCTAAGTCTATCCAGTACACCTTGCCGCCAGCCATGATGATATTGCAAGGGTTGAGGTCGCCGTGCAGACAGGTGGTGGCCGGTTCCAGGGCATCGATATAACCAAACAGCCGTTCCTTGATGTCGTCTGGCAGTAGTTGGTTGTCGGCTATCATCGCACGCGTGTTCAAATTTATATTATTGTCAAAGACCTCCGTATCGCAGGGGATACTGTGCAGAGCCTTAGCGTACTCCGCTGTAATTCCGGCCAGTTCTTCGAGGCGTTCAGGGTGGTCGGCGATGATGCGTCCGAACGACTCTTTGCCCTGAATACGCTGGACAGTCATGCCGTAGCGCTCGCCGTCGGTGACGAACTCGTAGGGTTCTGCCGACGGGATACCCATCTGGAACACAGCTTTGGAGCGTTGGAACTCCTCCCAAGCCTTCTCTTTCGTTACGCTAGGTTTGTTGAGTTTGAGGATGATGGAGTCGTCGGTCTTATGGAAGAAAGACTCCCCGAAGCCCCCACCACCAAACTGCGTCCAGTCTTGAAGATTGATACGGTTTGCTGTCATAATCAGAAGAAAAAAATATTTATTTAGTTGCCTACATTGCCTACACTGGCACTTAAACCACTATGTTACAGCGCGTTACCAGGTGTAAGATGCGGTGTAAGATGTGTAGGATGGCTGGTGAAAGGGTGGGTTTTCGGGGGCAGGGCTGTGATTTTGGTACCTATTTCTTCTGGCGCACCAGGTAGACTCTGTTGGCGGAGAGGCGCCTGCCGCGTATGCCAGGCATGTTGCTCAGGTAGCGGCCGAAGGCGCTGACACCCTTGGCGTTCAGTCCGCTGCCCGCCTTGCTGCGCAGGTAGTCGTAGATGGCTGTCGGCGAGAGCCACTCGCCCTCCGACTCGTCGTCGACGATGTCGTAGTATTCGTTGAAGTAGTAGACGGCAGTGGGCACCTGTTCGTACTGTCGGTTGTGCTCCATGACCTGCTTCACCTCGTCCGGTGTGAACCACCACTGCATCTTGTGTCGTCTGATGAGTGCGTAGGCCTGTCCGTAGAGTGCCTCGTAGTTAGGCTTGTAGGTCGTATTGACGGGTGCCGTCAGCTGTACGCAGATGAATCGGCGGTTGCCTGTGGGATCGCCCAGCACGCGCGTCTCGTTGGTAGTAGCTATGAACGACGCGTAGCGCTTGAACACCTCGACATGCTTGCCGTAGGGCCGCTTGATTTTGACGTTGGCCAGCTGGATGACGTTCTTCAGGAATCCTTGCTGAATCTTCGGACTTATCTGGTTGAACTCGTCCAGGTTGATGAGCAGGAAGTTGTGCATGGCCTGCAGCGTCTGGCGCTTCTCCTTGATGTCCAGGTTCTCCTGGAAGCCCCAGTTCAGTTCCTTGGGCAGTATCATGCGGCAGAACGACGTCTTGCCGTCGCCCTGCGGCGATATGAGCAGCGGTACGATGGCGTTGCCGTAGTCCTGTTCAGGCAGCAGCCATTGCGCCACCATGGACACGAACCATTTGCGGAACCACTCCTCCCACTGCGGCAGGTTGCACGGCACGCAGCGTGCCAGCTGTCCGATGTGGTCAGTCTTGCCGTCCCACTTGTCTGACACGCGCAGCAGGAAGTCGGCCACCGGGTCGCACTCCGGAATCATGTTTGAGCGCACATAGCGGCGCACGTCCTTGTCGCGCACGTCCAGTCCGGCCAGGCGCGCCTCCAGCGTCATGCCGTTGACGACGTTTTCGTCGCAGGGCAACCAGTCCTGCACCCACGTGTTGTTGGGCCGGTATTCCGTATAGCCCATCACCGTATTGTACCTATATACATAGCGCGTCGTCAGGAATCGTATCAGTCGGCGCGTCTCCAGACTGGCCCCTGCACTCTCCTCGAAGCTGTGCGGCTGTTCCTCGGCAAACGATGCCGCCACGATAGCGCGCAGCGTCTCCTCCTGAAGCCCCTCGCGACGGCGATGGTGGTTGCGCATGTGCAGGAACGCCTCCTCCTCCGGCACCCCCATGGCACACAGCCGGTGGGCCAGTTCCGTGAGATAAGCCTCCTGGCGCTGACTCCCGATGATGTCCTCCGTCTCGGCATAGGCCTCCTCCGCCGCCCGCTCATACATCTGCTCGTAGACGGCAAAGAGGTCGATGTCCGGTTCGCGCTGTTCGTGCTGTCGGCCCATGTCGGCGCTTGCGGCAGGAAACAACTGACTCGTGGAAATCTGCAGCGGCGTGGCAGCAGGGTTGTAGTATGGCTGCGCGTCCATTGTCATGCGCACGTTGTAGCGCGCCGACATCGGTTGGCGCTCAATGGGTTTGCCCAGTATGCCGCCATAAACGCCCATCGCCATTTCGTAGCCCACCTTGCAGAAGCGGTCCATCTCCTGTTCCGTCTGCGGCACCATGTCTTTCGACGCCACGGCCACCAGCACCTCTACACTTCTGCCGTCGGCGCCCATGAATGCCGCCACCGTCATGGGCAACATGCGTGCGGCCGCCTTGACCGCCTCAATGTCACCCTGTCGCAGCAGGCCGGCCACGTGCAGCGCCACCATGCCGTTGAATGCCGTCACCTCCAGCGTGCCCGTCGGCGACTTCGCCAGTTCCACCAGTGGATAGACCCTGGGCACGGGCGTCATGCTCTCGTATTGGCCCGTATCGCCAAATTCGGCCACATACTGGCGCAGTTTATCCACGCTGCCAGCCTTGGTGTCCGTCTGGATACGCTCAAAGAACCACTCCGCAGGCTTCACCGACAGGTGCGTGGTCTGCTGTTTGTCTATATTGACGATGCTGAATTTCATATCAATTCTCCCACTATTTTTCTACATTGTGGGATTTTTTTCCCACGGCCTGGGACAAAAGTCCCACAGTTTGGGATTTTTTTCCCACGGCTTGGGACGAAAGTCCCATGGTTTGGGCCCGACGGAGACGCGTCGGGAACGGGGGCTGACGCGTCGGGAACGGGGGGCAGGAGCAGTCGGGGGGGATGTTAGTCCAGATGCGTGAAGTTGTACTTGTCAACGTATTCGTCGAACTCCACCTCTGCGGTGTAGCCATAGTCGGCCAGCCACTGGCGAATCCACTGCTGGTCGGCAGCCGTCAGCAGGCGGAGCCCCTTCTTGGCCCTATCGTAACCGCCAGCACTATGGAAATAGTCGGTCAGTGCCATGCGGAAGTCGTGGCGGGCATCGCGGCTGCCCAGCCGTTTGAAGAGCGTCACGAAGCCACGGGCCATTCTCTCAGGCTCGGCCTGTTCAAAATAGTCACAATTGTCGCCGCTCACCGCCGCCGGCAACAGGCACGTCCACCTGTTGAGTCCCTTCGGAGCCTGCTGGCATGCCTGAAAGCGCAGGCATTGAGCCGCCTTCTGGCAATTATGCTTCTGGCAGAGCGGCCACCAGTCTGGTATGTCGTTAAAGTCAATCATAGGTTTTAGTACAATTTTTATCGTCGAGGCACCATTTTTGCCTCAAAAATACGTTATCTTACACATCCCACACCGCATCCTACACTAAGTAATCAACTATAAGACAGGCAGTTGAGTGCCAGTGTAGGCAATGTAGGCAACTAAATAAACTATTTTTCAGCGTTTCTTCGCCCGTGCGTCACGTACCTTATTAATAAGGCGTGAGATGATGGACGGACAGTCAGGGTGGCCATCGCGAAAAGCCTTGACAGCAGTACGGAGATCCGGGTTCTTGGTAGCCACGAAGAGTGCGATGGCGAGGTAGGCCGCTGTGGGAGTAGAGAGCCTGCGCCCATCTTCAGCGACTTCAGCATCGCCCACAAAACCATCCTCTTTCAAATATTGCTCCACCTGCTGCTGATAGCGCTGGACGGCCTCGGCGTCGCCCAACAGCACGGCACACATCAGCATCAAGGCTGTGAAGCGTCGGCGGTCATCGTAGCTGTCCATGTCGATGTCGGCAAAGCTCAGCATGCGGCGCAGTTTGGGAGCGTCCTCGCGTTTCTTCTCAGCCACATAAGCCTGCCGAGCCGTCTCGCCCTGTTTCTTGCCCACGGCATAGCGGTGGCCCAGGATGATGGCCACCTCGTTCTCGAAGTTCTCGATGACCTTGCCGCTGAGCAACTGGCGCGTCTGCTGATCCAGGAATTCCACGTCGCCCTCGTGCAGTTCGGGGAACGTCACCTCACGTTCCAGTCCGCTGATGACGAAGGCCACCCGCATCGAGGCGGTACCCGTCTTGGTGCGAACATGAATGCGCCGTATCTCGCCCTCCTTATCTTCCCAGCAAGGCAGTTTGACGCGCACCCTGCTACCCTCCGCAAACTGCGTCAGCGGCTGGTCGGGCACACCCTCAAAGTACTCCATGCTGAACCGCCGGATAGCCATCTGCAGACCACGTATGTCGCTGTTGCGCACCTTGATTATCTCGCCCATCTTGTTGCGATAGTGGTAGAGCCGCAGACGCGTGTTCGTGTTCCAGTCGGCCATCAGCAGTTCGCCGATGCGCTTCTCCGAGGCATTGATGAACACAAACTTGCGGAAGTCGTTACGGATGTCGGCATCCCGCTCCCGCTGGATATCGAAATAGGGCACATAGAACTCAAACGGTTCCCGACGCAGCCCAGTCTCCAGCTGCTGATGGCTCAGCAGTTCGCCACGTAGTTCGCGCTCCAACATGGTCTGTATCCACACCGGATTGTGGTGAATCATGACGTACCAATAGCCATTGTCCACGGCCACGGGCACGGTTTCGTCGTGTATGTCGTATTCTTTCTGTTCTGGCATATACATATCCTCTCCTTGTCCGCATGGAACTTTATTCCAGCAGATTAGACCGCCATTTCGGTAGGATAGACGGTCGTGGTTGAACCCGTTGGTCCCCGTGCTGCAAGGCATCCTGAGCAACTTGCCCCGTAGGGCTTGAGGCTCGACCCAAGTACGGCTGACCTGTCACGGAAAACAGGGCTGACCAGCGCCAATGACACCGACAGCACCCGAAATCCACTTGCAAAGGTACGATATTTTTTCTGAATACCTATTTATATTTGGCAATTTTTTCAGTTTTCTTGCAAAATCATCGTCGAGGCGCCACAACTGCTGTTCCGTCCACCAACGGCCAATGTGTTAAAAGATATTAAATATCAGTCCATTTTCTTTGGCATATCGAAACATACCACGTTCTGCGGACTGCCCTCCACGAAGGCCCTGACATTGTCTATAGCCACCTGGAGCAGTCGTACACGAGCCTCGCGGGTAGCCCAGGCCACATGCGGTGTGAAGTAAGCATTAGGCAGGCTGATGAGCGGATTGTCGCTGTGGGGCGGTTCCTCGATGAGCACGTCGGCACAGTAGGCCGCCAGGCGCCCTGTCTGCAAAGCCTCAGCCACGTCAGCATCGCAAACCAGTGGTCCGCGTCCCGTATTAATCAGTATGGCCGTAGGCTTCATCAGGCTCAGTGTCTGGGCGTTCATCAGATGGCGCGTAGTGTCCGTCAGCGGACAATGCAGCGAGAGCACATCCGCCGTCGCTAGCAGTTCCCGGAGTTCCACCTTCTTGACACCTGCGGGCAACTCGTCGGCACGTTTGCTGGTCAGCGCCTTCACCTGCATGCCGAAAGCCTGGGCTATCTGGGCCACCCGACGTCCGATGTTGCCCAGTCCCACGATGCCGAAAGTCTTGCCGGCCAGTTCCGTCAGCGGCGTGTCCCAATAGCAGAAGTCAGGACTCGCAGTCCAGCGTCCCTGGCGGTTCTGCAGCGCATAGTGCTCCGTGCGGTTCGTCACCGTCAGCAGGTGTGCAAACACCATCTGCGCCACGCTCTCCGTGCTGTAAGCCGGCACGTTGGTCACCGTGACGCCATGCTCGCGGGCCGCCACCGTGTCCACCACGTTGTAGCCTGTAGCCAGCACCCCGATGTAGCGCAGCCGCGGCAACTGTTCTATCTCCCGGCGTCCCAGCACCACCTTATTAGTCAGCACGATGTCGGCCTCGGCAGCCCGCCCTACGGTCTCCTCCGCCCTGGTACGTTCATATACCGTCAGTTCGCCCAACTCTCTCAACCCGTCCCACGACAAGTCGCCAGGGTTGGCTCCATAAGCGTCAAGAATTACTATCTTCGTCACTCCAATCTTATCAATTAGTTTCGTGCAAAGTTACGAAATAAGTGAGAGAAATACAAAAGAAATGGCATTTCTTTTTATTTCCGAACGAAAAGTAAGTTCGGCGAAGCCAAAGTTACGAAATATAGCTGACGTAGCAAAGTGATTTTGGAAGATTAACGCAGTTCAGTGATAATTGTTAGAAAAAAAGTAAAATTTGGCGCTGCTTTCAGAATTTATTTTGTATATTTGCAGTCAGATATATATAGAAAGCTGCTAAGATGAAGATTGCTGTCTTAACTTCCGGAATTCTTCCCGTGCCTGCCGTGCAAGGTGGAGCTGTTGAGAACCATCTTGACTTTTTGCTCAGGTATAACACCCAACACCAACTGCACGACATCACCGTCTATAGCGTCTACGACAAAGGGGTAGACGGACATGAAGACCTGCGCTCGTCAGCAAACCACTATGAATACATCCATGTGGATAGTCTGTGGGCCAAAATCATGAAACGATTCTACCACCTGACGAATAAGGACGGCTACTATAGCTACACGATAGAATACTATTTCCGTCAAGCCTGGAAGCGGCTTAGAAGACAGCATTACGACATCATTCTATTAGAGAACAGGCCCGGCTATGCGCTCAGCATGGACATACCCAAGGAGACGCGGCTCGTAGTGTATCTACACAACGACTTTCTGAACAGCGATACCAGAGGCTGTAAAGAAATATACCGGAAGGCCTGGCGCATCATTACCGTGTCAGCGTATATTGCCAACCGGGTGAAGACCATCAACAGAGACGACACTAAGTGTATCCCGATACTCAATGGCATCGACACCCAAGCTTTTCATCCTGACAGAGCGATGACCATAGACAGAAGCCGGCTGGGACTTTCCGAGCGTGACTTCGTCATCATCTTCTCCGGCCGCATCTCGCCAGAGAAAGGCATACACGAACTGATATCCGCCATGGCTGCGTTGTCGGCCTACCCCGCCATTAAGCTGCTCATCATCGGCAGTCCCTTCTATGGTAACGCCAAAAACGAAGACAGCTATGTAAGGGCCCTGAAGCAAGAGGCCAAACAGATAGAAGACCGCATTGTGTTTACCGGTTTCATCCGCTACGAGCAGATGCCCGGCTACTACAATTTGGCCGACATTGCCGTCGTTCCCTCCATGTGGGACGACCCCTGTCCCTTTACCGTCCTGGAAGCACAGGCCGCCGGACTGCCCATCGTCACTACCAAGAGAGGTGGAATACCAGAAGAGGTGACAGAAGACAACGCCCTGCTCTTGTCTACCGACGAGACATTCATAGACCGCCTGGCTGAAGCCATCCTACACCTCTACAGTCATCCGGAACAGAGGGCCAGGATGAGCGCAAAAGCCCTGGCCAATGCCACCAAATACACCAAGCAGCGGCTTGCGGAAGACTTCTTTCAAGTCATCAACGAATAATACCCTACTGTTACAGCATGATTGACACCATTATACAGAAAATGAAAGCCTGCTGGCTCGTAGCTCTAACGACCCTGGGTATACAGGGAGCATGGGCACAGCAGGACAGCCTCCGAATACGACTGGACTCACTACTTCAAGCCCCCATGTTCGAAACGTCACAAGTGGGAGTGATGGTCTACGACCTGACAGCCGACTCTGTCTACTACCAACACAACGCCCGCCAGATGATGCGCCCGGCATCCACCATGAAACTGGTGACAGCCATCACCGCCCTGGACCGGCTGGGTGGTGGCTACGACTTCCGTACACGCCTCTACCACACCGGCGTCATTGTCAACGGCAGACTGAACGGCGACCTCTACTGCGTAGGCGGTTTCGACCCCATGGTGACGAGAGACGACGTGCAAGCCATGGTCAGACAACTGCACCAATTAGGGGTAGACACGCTGAAGGGGCACATCTATGCAGACTGTTCCATGAAGGAGTCAGTGGACTATGGTGAGGGCTGGTGCTGGGACGACGACAACCCGCGGCTGAAGCCCCTGATGATAGGGCGCAAGGACACCTTCCTGGACACCTTTGTCGAGGAGCTCTTCAACGACAGCATCTACGTGGAACAGATAGAACTGGGCGAGGGTCACTGTCCCGCCAATGCCATACTCGCCGTCCAGCAGTCGCACTCCATGGACCAAGTGTTGCAGCGCATGATGAAGATGAGCGACAACTACTATGCCGAAGCCATGTTCTACCAAATAGCAGCCTCAACGGGTCGGCGCATGGCCAAGGCCAGTGACGCCCGCGGGGTGGTCAAGCAACTCATCAGCCGTCTGGGACTGGGCAGCCAGCCTTACAAGATAGCCGACGGATCAGGGTTGTCGCTGTACAACTATGTGAGTGCCGAACTGGAAACCATGCTGCTGCGCTATGCCTGGCTGCATGCCCATGTCTACGACCACCTCTACCCCGCCCTGCCCATAGCCGGTGTAGACGGCACGTTGGAGAAGCGCATGACGAAGACCTTGGCTGAGGGCAACGTCAGGGCCAAGACAGGTACGCTGACTGGCATCTCGTCGCTGGCCGGATACTGTACGGCAGAAAATGGCCATCAGCTATGCTTCAGCATCATCAACCAGGGCGTCATGCGGGGTACCGACGGCAAGAACTTCCAAGACAGTTTCTGCCGCGTGCTGTGTGGAGAAAAGCCCGAACAGCAAGCAGCACAGCCAAGGCGTGGAAAGCGTCGCTAAACCGTCTGCACGTAGCGTTCAAAAGCCTCGCGGTAGGCATCGGTAACCCGGATAACCTCGTCGCCGATATATACACAAAGGTTACGGTCAACCGTTCTTATCTTGTCCAGACGGACAATATAGGAACGGTTGATGCGCATAAAGACATCCATGGGCAAGGCATCCTCTACGGCCTTCATCGTCAGGTGGGTAGTCAGCGGCAGCCGCTCACCCTCCAGATGGAAGCGCACATAGTCCTTCATGCCCTCGACAAAGAGGATGCGGTCGAAGCTGACCTGTCGCAGTTCGCCGTCAACACGCAGAAACATCGTAGCCTTGGCAGGACCGCCAACGGGTAGCTCATCGCCATTTGCCACTTTTGTCTCACTCCGGCCAAACCACTGTTCAGCTTTCTCCACAGCAGCAATGAACTTGTTATATCGGATGGGCTTGAGCAGGAAATCCAATGCCGAGACCTCATAGCTCTCGAAGGCATACTCCTTGAAAGCCGTGGTAAAGATGACCTTCGTCTGGGCTGGCAACATGTGAGAAAGTTCCATACCACTCATATCGGGCATCTGTATATCCATGAAGGCCAGCTGCACCGGGTGTTCCTTCAGCCAGGCCAACGCCTCAACGCTGTCGGTAAAGGAAGCCTCCAGCCGTAGTTGCGGTGTTTTCTGGACAAACGACTCCAGCAGTCTGACGGCCAACGGCTCGTCGTCGATGATGATACAGGTAATAGGTGTCATAGTTGAATGGTTATCTGGACGTAATAGATGTTCTGGTCGTCAATGCCTTGCTGCCACGTATAGCGGTTGGGATAGAGCAGCTGCAGGCGGCGTCGCGTATTCTCCAGTCCGATGCCTGAGCCGCTGCGGTTCTGCTCATCCTTAGGATAGTTGGTATTCCGGCAGCTGAAGGTCAGCTGTCTGCCGTCCGTATCCATATTGATGCGGACCATCGAGTCGCGGTTGTTGCTGACCCCATGCTTGAAGGCATTCTCGATGAGCGAGATGAAGAGCAGAGGAGCGATAGTTAATGGAGAATTGGCAATTGACAATTGACAATTGACCACGGTCTTCTCGCTACAGCGCAGCTTCATCAGCGCAATATAGTTTCTCATGAATTCCACCTCGCCACTGATGGGTACTGTCTTCTTATTAGTCTCGTACATGGCGTAACGCAGCAAGTCGCTCAGTTGGGCGATGGCATCCTGGGCTTTGTCGGCGTCAATCTGTACCAGACTGCTGATATTGTTCAGTGTGTTGAAGAGGAAGTGCGGGTTCAGCTGGTTCTTCAGCCACTCCAGTTCAGCCTCTGTGCGTTTCTGCTGTTCCTCCTTCAGTTGGCGCTTGATGGACTGTGAGCGATAGACATGGTGAGCCAGCAGCGCAATGCCAGCAAGCAGCGCACTCATGAATACCGCCACCAGCGACGAGGCGTAATAGCTGCTCAATGCATACTGACGATAGTGGGCGTCGGGCACACGGCTCAAGAAAGTCTCCTGGTCGAAGAGGAAGAAGAAGATAAACACCTGATAGGCCAGTATCAGCGCATTGCCCAGCCAGAAGAGCCAGCGCCTGTTACGATAGTAGCCAAAGGGGATGAGCAGGAAAGAGTTGAGGAAGTATATGGCTGCCGAAATCCCGTGGATGCGGGCATTGATGTTGAAGGCCTGTAGCGAGCTGCTCCAGCTATGGGTGGTGATGAAGGCAGAGATGGCTGGTACCATCAGGAATACCAGCCATGCTGCCACTTGCAGCCCGTAGAAGGTTATTTCTTGTCTGTTGATTTTCAGTTTCATGCTGCAAAGATAATAAATTACGTGAAATGTAAGAAGTGAATCAAGACTTTTTTTACTGCATCACGTTGCCTGCGCCTGCGCCATTGCCTGTGCCGCTGCCCACGCTGTTGATAGTTTCACCGTTGGACTGATGTTCAATGTAGTCGCTTTCAACACGGCTGCGACGCTGCATGAACTGCTTCTTGGTATTGCCGAAGGTGTAAGAAATGCTGAGCGAGAGACTCTGCATGGGCACCTTGATTTTCATGTCGTTAGTGAAGTCACGTCCTGCCGAGTAGCTGTTGATGGCCAAGTCGCCACCATTGCCCAGTCCTGTCATTCCCATCACGCTGACGGTCAGTTTGTCGTCGAGGAAGGATTTCGAGAGTGTTGCTGTCAGCATGTTGAAGCCACTGCTCCAACCCTGCAGGTTGTAGTTCTTGGTAGACGTGATGAGATATCCGCTGAACTTCAGCTCCCAGGGCAGCGTCTGTTGCAGTCCCACCATCATGTTGGCGTGCCAGCCATCGTTCTGCAGGTCGAGTGCCTTGGAGCGCATGTCGCTATAGTCCACGCCACCGTTCAGGAAGAGACGGGTGTTCTTGTGCACCATCCAGTTTACGTAAGCATTCAGACTGGTCATGTTGTGCTTGGCGGTATTGTCGTAAGTAGTGTTCAGCAGGTTGTTGCCGTCATAGAAAGAGTACGACTCGATAGCATTGTCGGTAAAGCTGTGGCGCAGGTTGATGCTCAACATCATCTTTGCTGTAAAGGAGTTGAAGGCCAGTCCGATGTTGTGCGACTTCTCCGTGTCCAGATCGGGGTTACCATAGGAGAGCATGGTGGGGTTGGAGCGGTCTACATACGGATTCAGATAGGTAATACCGGGACGAGAGATTCGCATGTTGTACGTCAGGCCGAGGTTGGTAGCGGGAGTGATGCTGTAGGACAGGCTGGCTGAGGGCACCAGGTTGCCATAGTGCGTCTGGAAGTCCTTGCCATTGCCCAGGTGGTAGCTCACGTCCTGCCACGTCTGCTCATAGCGCAAGCCTGCCTTGGTGCTCCAGTTACCCAGTCTGCTGACCAACTCAGCGTAGCCAGCCAGGATGCTGTTCTTGTAGTCGTACTCCGAACTCATCAGGTCGCTATAGACACCCTGCAGATAGTAGTCTGCGTCTGACGTGGCCTTGCGGTAACTATATTTCAAGCCGGCATTCAGCGTATTCATGGAACCCAGCGGTGTGGTGTAGTCCAGCTGGAATATGTGGTCTGTGGTGCGCTCCTCGTTTTCCGAGTAGCGGTTGGTCAGATCCATCATGGTGCCTAGTCCCGGCTGGTCGAAAGCACTCTCCATTTCGCTCTTTGTAGGAGCGTAGGTCAGTTGGTAGGTCAGCGTCAGACTGCTGGTGCGTGCTTCGTTGAGGAAGCGCTGGTAGTCCAGGCTACCATTAAACGACGTGCGCCGCATCTTCGTATCATTCGTATTGCCATAGGAGAATCCCGTGCCGTACATGCCACCGCCAAAACTGGTGGTAGTCAGTCCGTCGCTATTCATATTGAAAGAAGTAATGCCGGCCGTCAGTCCGATAGAACTTTTGGCATCCAGGTCGTAGCCCAGCGTCAGATTACCCATGGTAAACGGCATCTTCATCTTCGACGTAGACTCCGAGGTCATCAGCGACGCCATTTGTCCCGTCTGCTGCCGTTCCATGGTCGTTGTCGTCTCACCGGGAGTCTGCTTGCTATAGGTCACATTGGTACTGTACGACAATTTGCCCTGCTGACCACTGACAAAGGCACTACCGCCCAGCTGACGGTTACCGGCCTGCACACGCAGGGTACCGTTATATCCATTCAGACTACCCTCGCCACCCATCATGGCCGTCACCTCCTTATTCATGACGATGTTCAGCACACCGGCACCACCCTCAGCATCGTACTTGGCACCGGGGTTGGTGACCACTTCAATAGACTTCACCATGGTGGCAGGCATGGACTTGAACACCTGACTGGGAGCCGACGACATCATCATGTTGGGTTTTCCGTCGACATACACCTTGAACGAGCTGGAACCATTGACAGTGATGTTATCCTCGCCGTCAACGCTGACCATAGGCACCTTGCGCAACATGTCGAGCACGGTAGAAGCCTTGGCGTCGGCATCGTTCTTCACGTCATACGACAGTTTGTCGGCATCAGCCTTCACCAGTCTGCGCATGCGGGTCACCGTGACACCGTCCAGGTCTTTCTCCCAAGCCACGCTGTCCTGGGCTGCAGTCTGCTGAGTGGTTGTCGAGTCCTGCCCAGCTGTCATGTTATTTTCCTGAGCCATCATAAGGGTGGTCATTGTCGTCATTGCGAGTGTAAGAATAGTTGTTTTCATTGTCGTTATGTTTTATTGGTTTCTGATTTTCTGCTGCAAAGATAAGGTGAATAATCTCACCCTCCAACTGACTTTCGACCAAACGCCCACCGTCTTTCGACGAAATATCCCACAGACATACAACAGGCGAGCCGGCAAAGTTGCCGGCTCGCCCTGGTGAATATCCTATAAAAGGTAAGTTCAGATAGGCAGTGTGAGCACAAAGCGAGACCCTGGACCGGGATAGTTAGTGTCGAGCACGACATCGCCCTCCAGACGGCGGGCAATGCTGCGGGCTACCGTCAGTCCGATGCCCTCTCCGTCGAAGAACTGGTTCAGCTTAACGTAGGGCTCGAAGATGTGTTCCTGCTCAGCGACGTCAATGCCAGCACCGGTATCTTCGACAGTATAGATAGCCTGCATCTTCTCCATGTCGACAGCCACCTTGAGCGTGACAGCACCTTCGGTGGTGAACTTCAAGGCATTGTCCAGCAGATGAGTCAGCGCACGCACAGCTTTGGGAAGATTGGTGGAAAGCATGGTGGCAACAGCTACCGGGTCTATCTGCTTCTGGAACTGGAGGTAGCTAATCTTATCAATGCCCGTGGCACTGATGGCTTCGTCAGCTATCTGGCTCACCAGAACGTTGTCCGTGCGGCTAATAGCTTTCTGACCATCCACGTCATCCATGTCGCTAATCTGTCCTATCAGTGCCGACAGTTTGCTATTGTCAGTGGCTTTGGCAATATCGCGCATGCCGGCCAACGCTCTGTCAATGACTTCTCCCGACTTCAAGGCATGCTGTTGTAAGCGTGCACATTCGGCCTGCAGCGTGTCACAACGTTGCTGCAGCGTGTCGGCGAGTTGTTTGCTTTTTTTCTGTTCCTCTTCCAGCTTTTCAAAGGCCTGCAGTGCCTGTTCGTAGCCTTCGCCCACATTGTCGAAGTTTTTCTCCAATGCATGGTAGTCACCCTGCAACTTCTGTTGCTCGTTGACACGATGTTGGTAGTCGTCCAGCAACTTCTGTTGCTCTTCAGCCTGCCGGTGGCTTGCCTTCACCTGGAAATAGAGAGCTACAGCCAGTATGACGGCCACGCCTATCAGTATGTATATCACAATCATCATAAGGCAAAAGATTTATCGCGGTTCAATTTTATTCAGCTTTCTTCTCTACCTTCATAAACTTGGTGAAGCCCGTCATGGCCAGCACCTTGTAGATTTCCGGGCTGACGTTGGTCATCTTGAACTGGCCTTTCTGCTGCATGACGGTACGCATGGTCTTCTGGATGACGCGCAGTCCGGAGGAAGCCATATAGGTCAGGTCTTCACAATCCATCTCCAAATCTATGCCGCCATCAACGAGTGCAGGCTGGATGTCTTGTTCGAACTGGGAAGCATTCATTGTGTCAATGCGCTCTCCTGTTTTGATGATGGTCTTGCCACCTTCTTTAATAATCTGTGTCATAAGCGTTTATTGTTTTTTAATTTTTTAGTTTTTTAATCTGTATTTGATGGTATAGTTGATTTCAATAAAAATAAAGGTATAGCGTCATCAGATGTTTTTCTTCATGGTCAACAGGTTCTTGCCCTCCAAGCGTTGGTAGCTAACCTGATTCATGATGTTCTTGACGATATAGATACCCATGCCGCCAATGTCCCGGTCTGCCGGGTTGACGTCCGGATTAGCATCCTCCTTTTGTGTAGGGTCAAACTCCTTGCCAGCATCACTCAGTACGAAGGTCAGCTCGTGACCATCACTTTCGGCCAGCAGTTCTATCTCTGCCGACGCATTCCGGGGATAGGCATAAAAGATGACGTTGGACACCATTTCTTCCAATACCAGGTTCAGGTTCATCTGCAGTTCCTTGCCAAGCCCCAGTTCCTCGCCGATATCAGCGATGAACTGGTTGACGCGCTCCAGTTCTCCTACTTGGTTTTTCAGTTTCAGTTCCTTCCTCATGGTAATTATTTTTAGTTATCGATACCTTGCCATTCAGACAATGATTCTTGTCTTGTGGTAATTTTCGCGAAACTCTGTTGGTGAACAGTTTTTCTTTTTCTTAAAGATTCGGTTAAAATTACTCAGATTGTTAAAGCCACAAGCATAGCAGATTTCTGCCACGCTGTTTGACGTATCCACCAGCATTCTGCTGGCGTAGCCCAGGCGCTGCTCTATGATATACTCGCTGAGGTTGCGCCCGGTGTGCAGCTTGAAGAAACGGCTAAAGGCCGACGGGCTCATGCCGGCGATATCCGCCAGCGTGTTCAGACGTATCTCCTCCGTATAGTTCTTGGAGATGTAGTTTTTCACCTTCAGCACGCGTCGCGAGTCGCTCTCCACAGCCACCTTCGCATAGCTGGAAGACGCCAGCGTGCGCATCTCCGTGCTCTTTGACAACTCGTGCAGGATGGTCAGAAACTGGGTGACGGCATAGAATCCCTCCTTGACAGAACTCAGTGTGTCCAGCAGTTTATACACTCGCATGATGTCAGACAGCGAGAACGCCAGTCCCTTGCGTGCTTCGAGCAGCATCTTGCGCAGTGAGAAGAAAGGATTGCGTGAGAGAAAGCCGGCGTCGCTCAGGTCCAGGAAGAAGTGTACGGTTATCTCGCGGATATTGTCACTGGTGCACGTATTCTGTTCCCATACATGCTCCAAGTCGGGTCCCGTGATGATGGCCAGGTCGTAGTCACCGATGACCTCATTGGAGTCACCCACGATGCGTCGCACACCAGGAGCGTTCTCCACGAAATTCAGTTCAAAGACATCGTGGTTATGGATGGGATAGGTGAATTCCTTCTTTCTACGCTCTGCGATGTAGAGGGCATCCTTACCCATCAGCGGCGTTATCTCGTGCATGACGCGTGGCTCGTCCAATGCTTTCATCAGATCTTCAGTTCCTTCATGATTTCGCTCATGCGCTGCAGCGTGCTGATACGCGTCGGCACCAACGGCAGTCTGAGAATGTTTTCAATATACCCCATTTCGTGGAGCATGGCCTTGACGCCGGCAGGGTTGCCGTCAACGAAGAGCAGCGAGAAGAGATCTTGGAATCGATGGTGAATCTTGCGTGCACCGTCATATTCGCCCCGCATCTGCAGACGAATCATCTTTGAGAACTCACGCGGCAGGGCATTGCCAATGACACTGATGGCACCCACCGCTCCACAACTGACCATGGGGAATGTCAGTGCATCGTCGCCAGAGAGCACCTCGAAGCCGCGTGGTCCGTTCTTGATAATTTCGTCCACCTGCTCCAGGTTGCCTGACGCCTCTTTGATGGCCACGATGTTGGGACAGTCGTGAGCCAGCCTCACCGACGTGGCCGCCGTCATGTTGACCCCCGTGCGTCCCGGCACGTTATACAAGACCACGGGCAGTTTAGTAGCTGCCGCGATGGTCTTGAAGTGCTGGTAGAGTCCTTCCTGCGACGGTTTGTTGTAATAGGGGCACACGCTCAGTATGCCGTCCACCCCCTGAAAGTCGCCCGTCTGCAGTTCATGTACGATGGCAGCGGTATTGTTGCCGCCACATCCCATAAGAATAGGTACGCGCCCGCCCACCAAATCTACAATAAGGTTTTTTATCTTCTGTTTCTCGTCGGCCGTCAGCGTAGGTGTCTCTCCCGTTGTGGCCAATATGCAGAAGAAGTCTGCCCCACTGTTCAGTTGGTATTCCACGAGGCGCATCAGCGACTTGTAGTCCACCGAGCCGTCCTCCTGGAAAGGGGTTATCAACGCTATACCTAATCCCTTGAAGATGTTATGTGCCATATAAAATTCTAAATTCTAGTCTTTGCGGCTACAAAATTACATAATTTAATTGTAATCTGTTAAGAAATGCCTAAAAAAAATTTCACTTTCACACTTTCCTTAGCACGACAGCCGACCTTGCCGGTATGTAGAGTTTGAGCCACTCTTTGTGGTCCTCCACGTACATGGGGTCATAGTTAGTCATGTGTACCACCGTGTCGTCGGCGAATCCGTTGCCGCCAAACTCCTTGGCGTCGGTGTTGAGCACTACCTCGTAGGAGCCCGTAGGCACCAGGAATCCGTAGTCCGTGTAAGAGCGTGTCGGCGAGAAGTTGAAGACGAACACCAGATTGCCACGCATGTAGCACAGCACCTGGTCGCCATCGTTGTGCCAGATTTCGGTGACAGGCGTGTTCTGGAACTTCTTCTCAGACTTAATGACCTCCAGCATCTTCCGGTCGAAGTCTCCCAGCCAGTGGTAGCACAGGTCCTTGTTGTCCACCAGGTTCCACTGTCGGCGTGCGTACTTGTACGACCATCCGTTGCCCTCGCGCGGGAAGTCTATCCACTCCGGGTGTCCGAATTCGTTGCCCATGAAGTTGAGGTATCCGCCGTTGATGGCTCCTGCCGTCACCAGTCTGATCATCTTGTGCAGGGCAATGCCTCGCTGTGCGATGTCGTTGACATCCTTCTTGGCAAAGTGCCAGTACATGTCGGCGTCGATGAGTCGGAATATGATTGTCTTGTCACCCACCAGTGCCTGGTCGTGGCTCTCGCAGTAGGAGATGGTCTTCTCGTCGGGTCGGCGGTTTTTGACCTCCCAGAAGATGCTGCACACGTTGATGTCCTCGTCGCGCACCTCCTTGATAGTCTTTATCCAGTAGTCAGGAATATTCATGGCCATGCGGTAGTCGAATCCGTAGCCGCCGTCCTCAAACTTGGCAGCCAGTCCAGGCATGCCGCTCACCTCCTCGGCAATGGTGATAGCCCGCGGGTTCTCCTCATGTATCAGGCAGTTGGCCAGCGTCAGATAGCAAATAGCATTGTCGTCCTCGTGGCCGTTGAAGTAGTCACCATAGCCGCCAAAGGCCTCGCCCAGTCCGTGGCTGTAGTACAACATGGACGTGACGCCGTCGAAGCGGAAGCCGTCGAAGTGGAATTCTTCCAGCCAGTAGCGGCAGTTGGACAGCAGGAAGTGCAGCACCTCGTCCTTGCCGTAGTCGAAGCACAGCGAGTCCCATGCCGGGTGCTCATGGCGGTCACCGGGATAGAAGAACTGGTTGGGGTCTCCTGCCAGATTGCCAAGGCCCTCGACCTCGTTTTTCACGGCATGCGAGTGTACAATATCCATGATGACGGCAATGCCCATTTTGTGGGCTGTGTCAATCATTTCCTTCAGTTCCTCAGGAGTGCCGAAACGACTGCTCGGTGCGAAAAATGAGCTGACGTGGTAGCCGAAGGAGCCATAATACGGATGCTCCTGGATGGCCATTACCTGTATGGCGTTATAGCCGTCTTTCTTGACGCGTGGCAGCACGTTCTCCGTAAACTCCTTGTACGTGCCCACCTTCTCGGCATCCTGGCTCATACCCACGTGGCACTCATAGATGAGCAGCGGGTTGGTGTCGGGCTTGAAGTTTTTCTTCTTCCACACATAGGGCGTCTCCGGATTCCACACCTGGGCAGAGAATATCTTCGTCTGGTCGTCCTGCACCACGCGGCGGCACCAGGCGGGAATGCGCTCTCCCTCTCCGCCGTTCCAGTGTACCTTCATCTTGTACAGCTGTCCGTGCTTCAGGGCTTTCTCCGACAGTTTCAACTCCCAGTTGCCAGTGCCTTCTATGCGCTTACAGCGGTATTTCTCTGTCTCCTGCCAATTGTTGAAGTCACCTATCAGATAGATGTCGGTAGCATTGGGCGCCCACTCACGGAACACCCACCCCTTGGCCAGTTTGTGCAGTCCGAAGTAGAGATGTCCGCTGGCAAAGTCGGTCAGTTTTTTCTTGCCGTTCTGTGTCAGCTGGTTCAGTTTCCACAGGGCGTGGTCATGGCGTCCGCGGATGGCGTCCTCAAAGGGTTCCAGCCAGGAGTCGTTGCGTACCAGTCCTATGTGTTTAGGCGTTTCCACCTTTTTGGCTGTCGTTTTTGCAGCAGCCTTCTTCGCTGTTGTTTTTTTCGTTGTTGCCATAGATTTCCTGCCTTATGCTTTCACCTTGAATATTGCTTTTTTAAGTTCCTCAACACCGGCTATGCAGGGTGCGTGGCCGTCCTGCGGAAAGAAGATGGCCATCATGCCCGGCTGACAGGTCACGTAACTGTCGGCTGCCAGGTCAGAAATCTTCGTAATGTCCTTCTCCTCGTTGTAGACAGCCTCTGGCAGCATCTCCCGCTGCGTATAGCCAAAGGTCTCGGCCGCCGTGATAGGTATCTGGATGTCTATCATCTTGTTATGCGTTTCAATGACAGCCTGGTCAGGGGTTTTGCCCTTAGCTATGGTAATGTTGACGAAGAGGTCTTTGCCCGCTATTTCATATTTGCCGGGCTCCATTGTTTCCAGGTTGTTGTTTTTCAGGAATTCCACCACTTTTGGGAAGAGCGGGTTGACGGCCGCATACTTCTCCAAATTGTCTACTGTGTCGATAATCATAATGCTTTTGTTATAAGTTAAACATATCAGTTATTGTCTAATTGTCGCTTGCCCCTGACATAGGTGCCCTGGGCTGTAATGTTGCCGTTGCGGTCTTTCTCCACGAAGCGCCCGTCACGTTTGTCGTCGGCATAGGTACCTTCGAAGCGCAGTCCCTCCTTGTTTTCCTCAATGGCTGGTCCGTGGCGCTTGCCGTTCTTGAAGTGGCCGCGGAATTTCGACCCGTCGGCATAGCGTGCTATTCCTTCGCCGTGGATGGTGCCGTTGCGGAACTGACCTTCAAAGTAGTCACCATTTTTCATTGTCAGTTTGCCTCGTCCGTTGGGTTTGTCGGCCTTCCACTCGCCTTGGTACGTGTTGCCGTTTTTCCACACCAGCATGCCCTGTCCCTGCTTGTCGCCTTTATAGAATTGTCCGGTATAGCGATCACCGTTGGCATAGCGGAAGATGCCCTGCCCGGTGCGTTCTCCGTTGATGTAGTCACCGTCATAGAAGTCGCCGTTCTGGAACTTGTAGATACCCTTGCCGTTCTGTGCGTCGTTAACAAACTGGCCTATATAGACATCGCCGTTAGCATAGCGGAAAGTGCCCTTACCGTGCTGGCGGTTGTTTCTCCATTGTCCTTCATACCGCGAGCCGTCGCCCCAGTCAAAGGTGCCGCGGCCGTTTTTCTGGTCGTCCTGCCATTCGCCGTCATAGTAGGCACCGTTCTTGTATGTGTAGCGCCCCTTTCCGTGGCGTTTGCTCATTTTCCATTCGCCATCATAGACGTCGCCGTTATAGTAGTACATCACGCCATGCCCCTCCTGCTCGTCGCGATACCACAGTCCGCTATACTTATTATTATTATTGAAGTAGAATGTTCCCTTGCCGTGCTGGTGGTCTTGCATCCACTGGCCCTCATATTTCTCGCCGTCATGGAAGGTGTAGACGCCATAGCCCTGTCGCTTGCCCTTCACGTATTCCCCCTCGAAGTGGTCTCCGTCTTTCCAGATAGTCTTTCCCTTGCCGTGTGGCTTGCCACTCATCATCTGGCCTTTATACTCTCCTCCGTCCTTCATCCGGTAGGAGCCGAGGGTTATCTTCTGCGCCGACACGGAGAGTGCCAACAGTGTATAGAAAAACAGACATATATATCGCTTCATCATAAGTTTAGACATTTAAACTTGACAAAGGTAAGAAAAAAATACGATACGGCAAAGCGTTTTAAAAATTATTCACTATCTTTGCAGACAAATTGCACAAATTATATGAAGTTTATTGCTATCATCCCTGCCAGATACGCCTCGACGCGCTTTCCTGGCAAACCTCTTGCCATGCTGGGTGGCAAGACCGTCATCCAGCGAGTTTACGAACAGGCTGTCAGCGTCTTGGGCGAAGCCTACGTAGCCACCGACGACGAGCGCATCCGCCAGGCGGTGGAGTCTTTTGGCGGCCGTGCCGTCATGACGCGCCAAGACCACAAGAGCGGTACGGACCGCATCGAGGAGGCTGCCACCAAGATAGGCACCACGGCCGACGTCATCATCAACATCCAGGGCGACGAGCCCTTCATCCAGGCCTCGCAGATTGAGACGCTGATGCACCTCTTCGACGACCCGTCCACGCAGATAGGCACCTTGGGCAAGCCCTTCGAGACCATGGAGGCCGTGCAGAATCCCAACTCGCCCAAGATTGTGTGCGACTGCCGGGGCTTCGCGCTCTACTTCAGCCGTTCCGTCATTCCCTTTGTCCGTGGCCAGGAGCCAGCATCATGGCTGCAGCATTTCCCCTACTTGAAACATTTGGGTGTCTATGCCTACCGCCGTGAGGTGCTCCACGAGGTAACGCTCCTGCCCCAGTCGTCGCTGGAGAAGGCCGAGAGCCTGGAGCAGTTGCGCTGGCTAGAGAATGGCTACCGCATCCGTGTGGGCACCACCGACGTCGAGACCGTGGGCATTGACACACCTGAGGACTTGCAGCGCGCCGAGGCTTTTCTGGCGCAACAGTCACATTTGTAACCTTATCCTGCCTGCAACTGGCGCACCAGCTGGCGCTGGTGCTCGGTCAGTCCCGTAGGCAACTTTACCTGATAGGTCAGTATCAGGTCGGTGCCTCCCCTGCCCTTTCCGCGCAGCCGCACCTTGGTGCCAGGCTGTGTTTCGGGCTTTATCTTCAGCTTTAGCCGCTCGCCGCTGCCTGTAGTCACCATGATGTCGCCACCGAGCAGGGCGGTATACAGGTCCAGGGTGACGGTGGCCTGCGTGTTGCGGGGCTCCTCTTTATAAGTGGTATGGGCGCCAAAGCCCTGGCCACCACCTTTCATGCCGCCAAACAGGTCCTGGAAGAACGACGAGAAGCCGCCGCCACCTGCCGACGAGAACGACGAGAAGTCGAAGCCCTCGAAGGGATTGCCGCCGCCCTGTGCGCCGCCAAAGCCGCCAAAGCCTTGTGCGCCGCCGGCCTGTTCAAAGGCCTCGGCCTGTTTCCACTGCTCGCCATACTTATCATACTTGGCACGCTTCTCCGGGTCGCCTATCACGTCGTAAGCCTCCGTCAGCGCCTGAAACTTGGCCTTCGCCTTCGGGTCGTCGGGGTGCAGGTCGGGGTGAAACTGCTTGGCCCGCTTCAGGTAGGCCTTCTTCACGTCCTTCTGCGCTATCGTCTTGTCGACGCCTAAAATCTTGTAGTAATCAATAAATGCCATAACATTACCTCCTATCTTTTTTTATTTTCTTTTAACCTTTCCGCAGCAAAAAGCGTGCCCAAGGTCTTGCGGAATCGAAAAAAAACTGCTACTTTTGCACGCATCTATCACAAACATTATGAATAAGACAGCTATCCTTACCGCATTAATAGGCCTCTGTATGACAGCAACAGCCCAACCGAAGACCGTCACCCTGCGCCTGGTCGAGACCTCCGACGTCCACGGCGCTTTCTTTCCCTACGACTTCACTGAGCGCCACCCCATGCCAGGCACTATGGCCCGTGTCAGCACCTATCTGCAGCGCCAGCGCGACGCGTTTGGCGAGCGTCTCATACTGCTGGACAATGGCGACATTCTGCAGGGTCAGCCCACGTGCTACTACACCAACTACGTCAAGACCGACGCCCCGAACATTGCCGCCGAGGTCGTCAACTACCTGCACTACGATGCCGAGAACTTCGGCAACCACGACATAGAGACAGGCCACGCCGTCTACGACAAGTGGATCAGCGAGCTGCGCTGCCCCGTGCTGGGTGCCAACGTGCTCGACAGCAAGACCGGCAAGCCCTACACCAAGCCCTATGTCATTCTGGAGCGCGAGGGGGTGCGCATAGCCGTTCTGGGCATGCTGACACCGGCCATTCCCAACTGGTTGCACGAGCGTCTGTGGACGGGGCTGCGCTTCGAGGAAATGACGCGCTCGGCACGCCACTGGCTGCAGGTGCTGCGGGAGCAGGAGCAGGCCGACATCGTCGTGGGACTCTTCCACAGCGGCTGGGAGGGTGGCATCACTACCCCCGACTACGACGAGGATGCCTCGCGCAAGATGGCCGAGACGGTGCCGGGCTTCGACGTCATCTTCTTTGGCCACGACCATACGGAGCGCAACACCACCGTGCAGGGCGTGCTCTGCCTGGACCCCTCGTGCAATGCCGTCAAGGTGGCAGAGGCCACGCTGACGCTGAAGATTCACGACGACGCGGCAAAGTCTGAGCACGGCCGCCGTGTGGAGGTAGTCAGCAAGCAGGGCGCACTCGTCGACGTCACCGGCGAGGCCATTGACCAGGCATACATGGCTCACTTCCAGCCCCAGATGGACAGCATACGCCACTATGTGGACCGCCAGCTGGGCACCTTCCTCACGCCCATGCGCTCGCGCGACGCCTTCTTCGGCTCGTCAGCCTTCACCGACTACATCCACCAGGTGCAGCTGGAGGTGTCGGGTGCCGACATCTCGTTCAACGCTCCGCTGACCTTCGACACCGACATCCAGGCAGGCCCCGTCTACATGAGTGACATGTTCAAGCTCTACCGCTTCGAGAACCAAATCTACGTGCTGCGCATGACGGGACGCGAGGTGCGCAACCATCTGGAAATGAGCTACGACCGCTGGACCAACACCATGCGGCAGCCCACCGACCACATCATGCTCCTGGCTCCCAAGGCACCGGGCGACAACCAGCGCGAGGGCTTCAAGTACTTTACCTTCAACTTCGACTCGGCGGCAGGCATCGACTACGAGGTCGACGTCACCAAGCCCGCCGGCCAGAAGGTGCGCATTCTGCAGTTCTCCGACGGGCGGCCCTTCGACGAAGAGGCCTGGTACCGCGTGGCCATGAACAGCTATCGCGGCAATGGCGGCGGCGAACTGCTTACCGCTGGCGCCGGCATTCCCCTGGACTCCATCAACAGCCGCATCGTCTACATGAGCGAGCGCGACCAGCGCCACTACCTCATGGAAAAAATCGTGCGCGAGGGACAGGTGGACGCCCGTCCGCTGAACAACTGGCGCTTCACCCCCGACGCATGGGCACGCCCCGCCATTGAGCGCGACCGCAAGCTCATCTTCGGGGAAAAATAAGCGGAATACCGAGGCGGAATACCGGAATACCGAGGCGGAATACCGGAACACCGGAATACCGGAATACCGCCCAAGAAAGAAACGAAAAACGAAACGACCATGAAATACTTTGTTTTTTGCCAAAGCGACCTCGTGCTCCAAAAGAGCGGCGACGGCTACGAAATACCCACCGAACAACCCACCGAACTGAAACCCTGGACCACCGTCATGGACATCAATGGTGCCAAGGCCTACCGCATAGAGCGTCCGCTGACGGACTCGGAGCGCTACGAGATGTGTCCGCTGCGCCAGAGCTACTACCGGCTCTCCGAGGCCGACTATAGGCTGGCGGGCAAGTGTCACGAACTGCTCTACTGGGACCAGAACACGAAGTTCTGCGGTGTCTGCGGCGGGCCCATGCACTTCGACACCGCCATCTCGAAGAAGTGCGACCACTGCGGCAAGGAGCTGTGGCCCCAGCTGGCACCGGCCGTCATCGTGCTCATCCGCAAGGGCCATGAGGTGCTGCTGGTACATGCCAACAACTTCCGCGACGGCCACTACGGACTGGTGGCAGGATTCGTGGAGACGGGCGAGACGCTGGAGGAGGCCGTCTACCGCGAAGTGATGGAGGAGACAGGGCTGCACATCACCAACCTGCGCTACTTCGGCTCGCAGCCGTGGCCCTACCCGTGCGGACTGATGGTGGGTTTCACCGCCGACTACGACAGCGGCAAACTGCACCTGCAGCGCACGGAACTGTCAAAAGGCGCCTGGTATGACCGCCACCACCTGCCCCACATCCCTGAGAAGCTGTCAATAGCGCGCCAACTGCTCGACGCCTGGCTGGAAAAAGAGGAAGAAGAGCAGAACGGAGAGAGGAGCGTGGCACCATGAGCATGAAGAGACAACGCGCCATAGCGACGCTGGCCGACCTGCTGGTCTTGGCGCTGGTGGTGGTGCTGAACCCACTGAACCCGCTGTACGAGGCTCGCCTCACGCCACCTCGTATGCCCGACAAGGTAGAGGTGAGATACCACCCGCTGACGGCCACCGACTCGCTGACTGTAGCCCACATGCAGACCCAATTGGACGAGTTGGGCTACTACCTGCGCGTACACAACGTGACGGACGAGGGCTACGGCATGGTGGCCCAGTACCACCACACGCTGCAGCAGAAAGCCTGGCGTGCATCCCTGGCATCCATGTCCCCTGGGCAGCAGCCATCGCAAACCGTCCGCATAGCCGCCAAAGACCGTCCACTGGTGGGCGTCAAGGTAGGCGGCGGCTACTGGAAGGCCGGGCGCTTTCTCGTGGGACGGCTCAACGGCAAGGCCATCACCCGCGACGGCCAGGGGCGCATCGTCTCGGCGCTGTGGCAACAAGACACGGTGGTCTGCGCCATCCGCCAAGACTCGCTGGGCACCTACCGCGGACAGATGGACCGCCACCTGCAAGCCTGCGGACTGGGCACCATGAACCTTGCCGACGGCACCCACCAGGAAGGCTTTTGGCAGCACGACCTGCTCGACGGCTTTGCCTTCAGTTGTTCGTCCCACGAGTCCATGCACGTCGGTGAATGGAAGGAAGGACGCTTTCTGGGCGAGCGCATGAAGTACACCGCCGAGCGCATCTACGGCATCGACATCTCGCGTCACCAGCACGAGAAGGGGCGCCGTCGCTACGGCATCGACTTCTCCCGGCTGCGCATCACGTCGCTGGGTCGCCGCCACGACGCCCAGGGTCGCACGTTCCCCGTGTCGTTCCTCTACATCAAGTCTACCGAGGGCACCACCATCCGCAACCGCTACTTCCTGAGCGACTACGCCAAGGCCAAGCGCCAGGGCATCCGCGTGGGTGCCTACCACTTCTTCTCGCTCAAGTCGTCGGCCGAGTTGCAGGCCCGCTACTTCGTCAACCACACGCTGTTCCGGCAGGGCGACTTCCCACCGGTGCTCGACGTGGAGCCTACGGATGCCGACATACGGCGCATTGGCGGCGACAAGGTGCTGATGAGCCGCATACGCGTCTTTCTGCAGTATGTGGAGCGACGTACCGGCATGCGCCCCATTCTCTACGTCAGTCAGACGTTCATCAACCGCCACATGCGCAGCGCCCACGACATCAAGCAGCGCTACAACGTCTGGATAGCCCGCTACGGGCAGTACAAGCCCGACGTGCGACTGGTCTACTGGCAACTGGCAGCCGACGGACGTGTGGACGGCATCCAGGGCGACGTGGACATCAACGTCTTCAACGGCTACGCTCCGCAGTTCAGCGCGTTTGTCAAGAGTGGCGTGCATCGGTAACGGCAACATGTACACCAGTAATGCGAAATGATTTTTATTTGACACGCCACACACCCGGAACTACAGATAAAACTCGCTGGTCAACTGGCGGTAGGCCTCAGAACCTATAGTCAGCTGCTCCTGCTGCAGCGTGCAGGGATGCTTGCGGAAGGCCAGCAGGTAGCGCTTGGGAGGCTTGCGGTCGGTAGTCTTGACGGCACAGAGGCGGCTCAGGAAGAAGCCCTGGAAGATGGCCTCGTCCTGCATGCGCCTGAGATAGTCGAAGGGCACGACGAGGCTCAGTTCACCCTCGTCGGTGAGCAGTCGGTAGGCGGCTTGCATCAGTTGGCCATAGGTCAGCGTCGCCGTGTGGCGGGCCATGTTCCGCTGTTCGTCGGGGGCTGCCAAGGAGTCGATAAAAAACGGAGGATTGCTGACCACCGCATCATACTCGCCCTGATGCTCCTGCAGCGCCTCGTGCACCACCGTCACCTGTCTGGCGAAAGGTGCCTGCTCCACATTCTGCTGAGCCTGTCTGACGGCACCCTCGTCAATGTCTATCGCCGTCACCTGTGCCTCAGGGTATCGCTGCGCCATCATGAGGGCTATGACGCCCGTCCCCGTACCGGCATCCAGGATGCGTGCGCCCCCCTGGGCCCACGCTCCTAACAGCACGCCATCGGTACCCACCTTCATGGCGCACAGTTCCTGCCGGATAGTAAACTGCTTAAACTGGAACATGGGCAGCCAGTGCGTCGAGCCAGCAGAGGAAGGCCACGAGCGAGGCGTTCCAGTTGATGGCTATCTCGTTGGAGGCATAGCTGTCGACACTGTCTATGTACGACTCGTCGGGGCAGTCAGACGGATAGGGCGTCTTCAGGTTCTGCCGGTCCTGCTGGCCGGGGTTAGGTCCACCCACCAGCATGCCGGGGAAGGGCGCCTTCACGCCGTCGGCAGCCGATGGCCGGTGGTGCGGGTGCATGGGACTCTGGTCGCCGAAGCCCGTGACGTAGCAGTAGCCCGTGGCGTTGCGACCCAGCAGATAGTCGGCATTCTGCAGGGCATAGCGGCGATACTTCGTGCTGCCCTGCATAGCATCGGCAAAGAGCAGCGCCACAGCCTGACAGCAGCAGCTCTCAGCCAGACAGCCCCAGCCGAAGTCGGAGGGCTTGTTGCCATAGGGCGACTGGAACGACGACTCTCCCACTCCCTTGATGGCCGCGTCACAGTATTCATTCAGCTGCGTGAGCATATCGTTGCCTATTCTTCGTACTGCCTCAGGCAGCGCGTTGGCATCCGTGAGTGCATGGGTGTGGGTCATCCAACCGAAGGCACCCAGCGAGGCGACATTGCCCCATGCGGGTATGGTAAAGCGATCGGGCTTATACTGAAGGGCAGCATCCAGATAGCTCTGCTTGCCCGTCAGACGATACAGGGCGGTAGCTGCCCAGAAGAATTCATCGCGAGCACTATTGTCACCATAGCCACCTGTCAACACGGCAGGGTTCTTCAGCGCGTTCTGGTCGTAGAACTGCGTCGGGTTGCTCAGCGCCCACTGGTAGGCACGTTCCGCCATAGCGGCAGCCTGTGCCGTGAAACCCGGATAGTCCTGCTGGTAAGGCTCAAAGAGTCGTGCGGCGTCAGCCATCACGGCGGCAAAGTCGAGCGTGGCGGTGACGGTCTTCTGCACCACGTAGCGTGGCTGTTTGCAGTCCGCAGGCATCACGAAGCCCTCGAAGTAGGGTGTAGTCAGCTTATGATATACGCCGCCGTCCGAGGGGTCCTGCATGGTCATCAGCCACTTCAGGTTGAACATCATCTCGTCGAGGAAGTCGGGCGTGGCATTGTCGCTCTCAGGAATCTGGGTCTTCAGCTGTCCAAAGTAGTCACGCAGTTGCTCGTAGACGGCAAGCATCAGTCCCTGGCTGAATGCGGAGTTCACCACATATTTGTTATAGTCGCCAGCGTCATACCAGCCGTAGGGCGAACTGATAATGCTGCCTGCGGGGCGCAGTGGCGAAGCGGCAGAGTTGTGCACCAGCACCTTCGTGTCGGCATGTCCCAACGGACGGTTATACGCCCCACCCTGCTCAATGGCCACACCAGAACGAATCAGATAGAACAGGCGCAGGGCCGACGTGGCAATATCGTGATAAGGCTGCTGGCTGACGTGCAGCACGCACGACGCTCCACCCAGCGTCACCTGGTAGTCGCCCGTAGCCGTCAGGTTGTCCAGCGTCACCACATAGCGCGTCTTGCCCGACAGTGGCGATACGGCCTGGCGCACGCTCTTAGCCTTCACCACCTTGCCGTCAGGTGTCGTCACACGCATCTTCTTGCCAGGGTTCATACCCTCCACTACGACCACCTTCTCCTGTCCAGGATAGCAGCCCACCTGATTGCGGCGCAACTGCACACCATCTTCTGCCTGCATGCCCAAGCTCGCGCAGGCCACAGCCATCATCATGATTTTCCTATTCATCATACTTTATTTTGTTTGATTAGTTAGCAATTCTCTTGTCCCATTTCGTTTGCAAAGATAGTAATTATTATCGAAACAAAAAGAAATCAGCGAGATATTTTCATGAAATACCTCGCTGAGCATGGGTAACCTGAAACAGGTGCCAGTCCCTGACGGTCCCTGTATGGTGATTGGTATTCATGATGTTGCTATTTGTTAATGATCCAAGAACCACTCTTTTTACTACCTTGCCTACTTATAACTCCAGAATCCCTTAGTTTTTTTAATATTTTTTCTGCCCCACGAAGGCTGATTTCCATTCGTTCCGCAGCATCAGAGGCTGTAATTGTAGGATTGCTGTCAATTAGGAGAAGTAGTTGTTTGTCGTTTATACCGAACTTTATACCATACTTTATACCGAACTCTTCACCGAATTTTATACCGAATTGTCTGTCGATAGGACTTACATCATTTGTTGGCAACTCCTCTCCTTGATGTTCCTTCAGTGTCTTATATATCTCTTTCAGCATAAAGTCGATGAATGGGCCCGACTGCCCTGCTTTGGTGCTGGCCGTGATGGCATCATAATATGCTTGTTGATTAGCATAGATCATATTCTCTACTGGCAGGTGCTCAAACAACGGATGCAGTTTGCCAAGTATTAGTGATTGCCACAAGCGTCCAGTTCTTCCATTGCCATCTATGAATGGATGGATGAACTCGAATTCGTAGTGGAACACACACGAACGAATCAACAGATGGTCTTTCGATGATTTCAGCCACGCAAACAAATCGTCCATCAGCATAGGTACACGGTCTGCTGGTGGAGCCATATGGACGAGTCCGCTTTCAGAGAACACACCCACACCAGAACGCCGGAACCTGCCTGCATCATCCACCAGTGCCCGCATCATTACGCCATGGGCTTTCAGCAGGTCTTTCACGCTGTAGGGGTTCAGCGAAGGGTAGAGTTCGTATGTGGCTATAGCATTCTTTACTTCCTGTATTTGCTTAATCGGTGCCACCACATTCTTTCCGTCGATAATGTCGCGCACTTCATCCTCGCTTAGGGTATTGCCCTCTATGGCAAGCGAAGAGTGAATGGTCTTTATGCGATTTGCCTTTCGTAGCCGCAGTCCGTCCTCCTGTTCCAAACGGATGGCATAACGCTCTATCTGACCTGAAATCTCAGCAATCAGATTGATAGCCTCAGCACTTACTGTAAAAGGTGGTAAATACATATCTCGTTCGTTATTTTATAATGTAGGTAGTATTGTCGTTTTTCTTTGCCATGTTTTGTCTTTAATTCCCCTATAGAGATAAAAATCCTTCGGATGGATTTTTGGGTATACTCTCTTGTTGATGTACTTGTTTGCAAAGATAGTGCAAATCGAGCGAAAAGCAAAATAAAAAAAGGCTTTTTTTGTTTTTATTTCTGAGATGCAGCCTATCTTGACCACGGGTCAAAGATAGTAATTATTTCTCAATCCACCAAGTTTTCGACTCAATAGGCGTCATGCAATGACTAATAACCTCGTATCAGCCACTTTCTTCCCAAATTGCTTTTTTATTACGAGGTTTTTCTATATCTTTGCAATCGAATATGGAATTGGAAGAATAACTATATATTCACATGAATCGGACATACACATTAATTTTCAACACAAATAAGTAAAAACGATGAAGAAAGTATTAACCATGATGCTGGCCCTGACCATGATGAGCATGACGACAAGGGCTGAGATGAAGAAAGACTCGACCAAAGCCAAAGCCGAACAAGTCAAGCAAGAGAAGAAAGAAAAGAAAGAGAAGAAAAAGGCGGCTAAAGCGTTCAGCAACAAGAAACTGTACACCTTTGCCAGCAAGCGTGGCATCATGGTGATGAACGCCAAGGGGACTGGTCTGACGACCCTGCGACTACGCCCTGACGCCCCAGAGAAAGACAGGAGCTTTGCCTTCCTCTTCTTCAACGGCAAGCACTATCTCTACAGTCCCACTGCCAAGAAATTCCTGAGTGCTGACGGTAGCTTCGTAGACCATATCGGCTCAGCCTTCACCTTCGACAAGAGCCAGGCTGACGGCAAGTTCAAATATATGCTGTCGACCACCAACAAGGAGGGTCAGTCACTGTATGTCAACACCAACGACTCAAACAAGATAGTCATCAACAGCCACCAGACAGCTGACGACGGCAACCGCTGGCAAATCACGCCGGCGGGGAAGTTCAATCCCAAGGACGCCATGAGCATGGCCCAGAAGCCTGCACCCAAATACAGCCTGTACCGCAAGGGTTTGTTCAACGTGCTGAAAGAGGAGAACGACTGGTTCTTCGAGATTCCCGATTCGCTCATCGGACGCGACTTCCTCAACACCACGCGCTACACGTCAACGCCCGCTGGCAGCGGACTCTTTGGAGGCGAAATGATAAGTCAGCAGACCGTCTATTTCCAAAAGGGTGTCGACAAGCAGCTGTTGCTGCGCGTGCGCCTCTTTGTCAACGTGAGCGACTCCACACAAAGCATCAACAAGGCCATCACCGTCTCCAACGAGAACCCCATCATCGCCTCGTTCAAGATAGAGTCTCACAATGACAAGCGCTACAAAATCAAGGTGACGGGCTTCCTCACCGACGACAACCCCAACACGGCTCTGCCCCGTTCGGTAAAGACGCAGTTCCAGCTGACCAATATGTTCAGGGAGCTGTCGTACGTCGAGGACATCAAGACCTTCCCCCTGAATACCGAGGTGCGCATGGTGAAGACCTACAACTCATCAGGCAGACTGGCCTCGGCACGCAGTACCGACAGGGTGACGTTCGGCATCAACCTCTCGTTTGTGCTGCTCCCCACCGACTTGATGAAGCCCCGCTTCTACGACCCGCGCGTAGGCTATTTCACCCACGGCTTCAACAGCTATAACGACGGACAGCAACGTGTCAAGGAAAAGCGCTTTATCAGTCGCTGGCGCCTGGAGCCACGTCCGGAGGATGTCGAGAAGATGCGTCGTGGCGAATTGGTAGAGCCCATCAAGCCTATCGTCTACTACATAGACCCTGCCACGCCCAAGCAGTGGCGCAAATACCTCATTGCCGGTGTCAACGACTGGCAGAAAGCCTTTGAGAAGGCAGGCTTCAAGAATGCCATCTACGCCCTGGAGTGGCCTGAGGGCAAGGACAGCTTGATGTCTATGGAGGACGCCCGTTTCTCCGTCATCCGCTACCTGGCTTCGCCCATCGCCAATGCCTATGGACCTCATGTCAGCGACCCGCGTACTGGCGAGATTCTGGAGAGCCACATCTGCTGGTACCATAATGTGATGTCGCTCGTTCACGACTGGTATATGGTGCAGGCCTCCTCTATTGACGAGGCTGCGCGCAAGATGCACTATGACGAGGAACTGATGGGACAACTCATCCGCTTCGTATCGTCGCACGAGGTAGGCCACACGCTTGGTCTGCGCCACAACTTCGGTGCCTCCAGTTCGGTACCTGTCGAGAAGCTGCGCGACAAGGCATGGGTCGAGGAACACGGCCATACGCCC
The DNA here is from genome assembly GCA_902760315.1 of uncultured Bacteroidales bacterium. GTDB lineage: Bacteria > Bacteroidota > Bacteroidia > Bacteroidales > Bacteroidaceae > Prevotella. The sequence goes on from CACWFV010000008.1 coordinate 61,052, forward strand.
AGCATCATGGACTATGCCCGTTTCAACTACGTGGCACAGCCTGAAGACGGCATGACGCAGCACGAGATATTCCCACGCATCAACGACTATGACATGTGGGCCATCCAGTGGGGCTACACGCCCATGCTCGATGCCGAGAACGAAGAGACAGACTATCGTGCCCTGCAGTCGTTGTTTGAGAAAGAGGGCGTGGCTAACAATCCGCGACTCTGGTGGGGCGATGGCGAGACTGACCAGGACGACCCACGCCGGCAGACGGAGGACCTGGGCGACGACGCCGTGAAGGCCAGCGAGTACGGCATTCTGAACCTGAAGCGCGAAATCGTGAAACTGCCAGAGTGGACCCGCTCTGAGGACGACATCTACAACGAGAACCTCAGAAGCATGTACGACAAGATAGTAGACCAGTTCCAGCGCTATAACGGCCACGTCATCAATAACATAGGCGGACAGCTGGAGAACTTCAAGACCATCGACGAGCAGGGCGACGTATACCGTCCTCAGCCTCGTGAGAAGCAGATGAAGGCCCTGCAGTATGTAGAGCGTAACATCTTGAATGAGCCCGTCTGGTTGCGCAAAGTATCCTATGCCAAGCGTCTGGAGGCTGACCCCAACGACCTCACCCGTCCTATCGCCACGCGCAACATCTCACGACTCATCAACCGCCTGTACTCACTCAACGACCTCTACAAGGCCGATGAATACCTGGGCGACCTGAGCCGAATGATTATGAAGGACGCGACGCAAGCCAACCTCACCCCCTACCGCAAGACCCTGCAGACGCAATACGTCAACAGGCTCATCAGCCACTTGAATAATAGCAAGCGCCCCGAAGTGCTGCAGGCCCTCAAGCAGCTGCAAAAGAGACTGGCTACAGGCAGCACGGCTCATGCCGTTGCCCTGAAGGACGCCATAGACCGCGCGCTGGTCATCAAGTAAGGGGTTGCATCGTCAGAAATGGGCAAATATTAAAATATCTTATCGCGTGCGCGTTATTTCGAAAAAAAATCGTAACTTTGCACCCCATTATGGAAGAGAAGATTACAATGTACATGGATAATAAGAACAGGTCGTTCTCAATGATAGCCGATATAGACGGCGACTACAGCGACCTGACGAACCAGGAGGCACCGGGCCCGCTGCCCATTCTGGCTTTGCGCAACATGGTGGTGTTCCCCGGTGTGGTGACACCTATACTGATAGGCCGCGAGTCGAGCATGACGCTCATCCGCAAGGCCGAGAAACAGAACGGACTGATAGGCGTGGTGTGCCAACGCGACGGTGAGGTGGAGGCCCCCATACGTGCCGACCTCTACGACTACGGCGTCTACGGCAAGGTGCTGAAGACGCTGGCCATGCCCAACGGCAACATCACGGCCATCATACAGGGAATGGGACGCTTCCGGCTGAAGGAAATACAGAAATACCAGCCCTACATGGTGGGCAACACCGTCAGCGCCCCTGAGGATTTCCCTGACGTGCACGACATGGAGTTCAAGACGGGCGTCGAGGACCTGCGCAACCAGACCTCGGAGTACATCCACATGAGCGACGAGATACCCGACGAGACCTCGTTTGCCATCAAGAACGTGACCAACGACATCATGGCGCTGAACTTCATCTGCACGAACATGCCGTTCAGCATCAAGGAGAAGATGGCCCTGCTGCAAATGGACAGCCTCAAGGAGCGACTGTTCAACACGATGCGCATCGTCAACCGCGAGGTGAACCTGCAGAGTCTGAAACTGGACATCCGCAACAAGACGCGCGACGACATCGACGAGCAGCAGCGCAACTACTTCCTGCAGCAGCAAATCAAGAACCTGCAGGCAGAGATGGGCAACGAGAGCACGCCGGAGAAGAAAGAACTGCTGGAGAAGGCCAAGAAGAAGAAATGGCCCGACGAGATAGCCCAATACTTCAACAAGGAGATGGAGAAACTGGACCAGGTGAACACCAACTCGCCCGACTACAACGTACAGCTGACCTACCTGCAGACGCTGGTGGGGCTGCCCTGGGGCGAATACACGCAGGACGACCTGGACCTGAAGCGCGCACAGCGCATACTGGACCGCGACCACTACGGCATGGAGAAGGTGAAGGAGCGCATCCTGGAGTACATTGCCGTGCTGTCGCTGCGCGGCGACCTGAAGAGCCCCATTCTCTGCCTCTACGGACCTCCGGGCGTGGGCAAGACGTCGCTGGGCAAGTCTATTGCCGACGCGCTGAAGCGCAAGTACGTCAGGGTGTCGCTGGGCGGACTGCACGACGAGGCTGAGATACGCGGCCACCGCCGCACCTACATCGGTGCTATGCCGGGCCGCATCATCAAGAACATCCAGAAGGCCGGCTCGTCGAACCCCGTCTTCATCCTGGACGAGATTGACAAGGTGACGCAGAACACCCACAACGGCGACCCCGCGTCAGCCCTGCTGGAAGTGCTGGACCCGGAACAGAACTCGGCCTTCCACGACAACTACCTGGACGTGGACTACGACCTGTCGAAGGTGATGTTCATAGCCACGGCCAACAACCTGAGCACCATTCCGCGCCCCCTGCTGGACCGCATGGAGATCATCGAGGTCAGCGGCTACATCACGGAGGAGAAATACGAGATTGCCAAGCGCCACCTGATACCCAAGGAGAAGGACAACACCGGACTGAAAGGCCAGAAACTGTCGTTCAACAAGGCGGCCATCGAGAAAATCATAGAGCAGTACACGCGAGAGAGTGGCGTGCGCCAACTGGAGAAGCAGGTGAACAAAGCCCTGCGCAAGGTGGCCGTGAAATATGCCACGACAAAGGAGATGCCCTACGAGAAGATTACCCCTGCGGATATAGAAGACCTGCTGGGCAAACCGCCCTTCTACCGCGACATCTACCAGGGCAACGCATACGCCGGCGTAGTAACCGGACTGGCATGGACCAGCGTGGGTGGCGAGATACTGTTCATAGAGACGTCGCTGTCGAAGGGCAAGGCCGGCAAACTGACCCTAACGGGCAACCTGGGCGACGTGATGAAGGAGTCGGCCGTCATAGCCCTGGAGTACGTCAAGGCACACGTCGACGTGCTGGGCATAGACTACCGCATCTTTGACCACTGGAACATCCACATCCACGTGCCTGAGGGCGCTACACCCAAGGACGGCCCGTCGGCAGGTATCACCATAGCCACGTCGATAGCCTCAGCGCTGACCCAGCGCAAGGTGCGCAAGAACACGGCCATGACGGGCGAGATAACGCTGAGGGGCAAAGTACTGCCCGTGGGCGGCATCAAGGAGAAGATACTGGCTGCCAAGCGTGCCGGCATCACCGACATCGTGATGTGCCGTGAGAACGAGAAAGACATCAACGAGATACCGGAGATGTACCTGAAGGGCGTCAGCTTCCACTACGTAGAGAACGTGCAGGACGTCTGGCGCTTTGCGCTGACGGACGAACTGGTGGAGCACCCGATGGACTTCACCATCCCTGAAGAGTCGAAAAAGGACGACAAATGACGTTTGAAGTAGAACATAACGACCCCTGCAGCAGCGCACGCACAGGACTCATCAGTACCGACCACGGACTGATCAGGACACCCATCTTCATGCCTGTAGGCACGGTGGGCAGCGTGAAGGGCGTGCACTTCGCAGAACTGCGCGAGCAGGTGAAGGCCCAGATTATTCTGGGCAACACCTACCACCTGTATCTGCGCCCCGGACTGGACATCCTGCGCAAGGCTGGCGGACTGCACAAGTTCAACACGTGGGACCGCCCCATACTGACCGACTCCGGCGGTTTCCAGGTGTTCTCGCTGACGGGCATCCGCAAGCTGAAGGAAGAGGGCTGCGAGTTTCGCTCGCACATTGACGGTTCGAAGCACATCTTCACACCGGAGAACGTCATGGACACGGAGCGCGTCATCGGTGCCGACATTATGATGGCCTTCGACGAGTGTCCGCCGGGAGAGAGCGACTACGAGTATGCCAAGAAGTCGCTCCGGCTGACCCAACGCTGGCTGGAGCGCTGCGTCAAACGCTTCAACGAGACAGAGCCGCTGTACGGCTACCGCCAGACGCTGTTCCCCATCGTGCAGGGCTGCACATACAAGGACCTGCGCCAGGATGCTGCCAAGCACGTGGTAGACATGCTGGGACTGCTGAACGACGGCGGCGGCGTGGCCATTGGCGGACTGGCCGTGGGAGAGCCTACGGAGGTGATGTACGACATGATAGAGGTGGTCAACGACATACTGCCCAAGGAGCGCCCGCGCTACCTGATGGGCGTGGGTACGCCACAGAACATCCTGGAAGCCATAGAGCGCGGCGTGGACATGTTTGACTGCGTGATGCCTACGCGCAACGGGCGCAACGCCATGCTGTTCAGCTATGAGGGCACCATGAACATGCGCAACAAGAAGTGGGAGGACGACTTCTCGCCCATAGACCCCGACGGCTGCGAGGTGGACCGCATACACTCCAAAGCCTACCTGCACCACTTGTTTAAAGCCCAGGAACTGCTGGCCATGCAGATAGCCTCGATACACAACCTGGCGTTCTACCTGCGGCTGGTGACCGACGCGCGCACGCACATAGAACAAGGTGACTTCACACAGTGGAAACGCTCGGTAATAGACAACCTGGGAAGAAGACGGTAAAGCCTCCCCCTAGCCCCCTCCAAAGGGAGGGGGAACATAGAAAAGGATTATTGATGAAGATTCAAGAAAATATTAATAAATTTCTTCAAAGACTGAAGAGTACAGCTCTTTATTTAAGGGGGGGCAAGCTCCCCTCCCTTTTGGGAGGGGCTGGGGGTAGGCTTCCGATAAAGCGCATGGACTGGTACATCATCAACAAGTTCATAGGCACCTACGTCTACTCCATCATCCTGATTATCTCGATATCCATCGTCTTCGACGTCAACGAGAACCTGGCAAAATTCACCTCCAACAACGCACCGCTGAGGGCTATCGTCTTCGACTACTACGCCAACTTCGTGCCCTACTTTGCCAACCTGTTCTCGCCGCTGTTCGTCTTCATTGCCGTCATCTTCTTTACCTCAAAACTGGCAGGCAACTCGGAAATCATCGCTATGCTGGCCTGCGGCATGAGTTTCAAGCGGCTGCTGCGCCCCTACCTCATCTCGGCGGCACTGATAGCCCTGCTCAACTTCTACCTAGGCTCGTACGTCATACCCAAGGGTACGGTGGTGCGCCACGACTTTGAGGCGCTCTACAAGAACAACAAGAAGAACACCTCGGCATCGAACATACAACTGATGGTGGACAAGGGCGTGGTGGCCTACATATCGCAATACGACGACACCAGAAAGACGGGCTACGGTTTTGCGCTGTACAAGTTTGAGAACAAGAAAATGGTGAGCCAGATGAACGCCAACGTCATACAGTACGACACCATCAGCGACTCGCGCTACCACTGGAAGGCCCGCAACTACAAGATACGCACGCTGAAGGGCATGCGCGAGGTGATTACCAGCGGATACGAGATAGACACGCTGATACAGATGGAACCCATGGACCTGGTGTTCAGCAGCGGACAGCAAGAGACCTTCACGTCGCCGGAACTGAAGCGATACATTTCGAAGCAACAGCAGCGCGGCTCGTCAAACGTGGTGCAGTACGAGGTGGAATACCACAAGCGCATAGCCACGTCGTTTGCCTCATTCATACTGACCATCATCGGCGTCTCGCTGTCGTCGCGCAAGCGCAAGGGCGGCATGGGCATGTACCTGGGCATAGGTCTGGCGCTGTCGTTTACCTACATCCTGCTGCAGACCATCAGCGCCACCTTTGCCATCAATGCCGACACGCCACCCATACTGGCAGCGTGGATTCCGAATATTTTATACGCATTCATAGCATACTATTGCTATAAACAAGCACCCAACTAAATGACATTTGAAGAAACATATCTGAACGACAACATCCTCGACGCACTCTACGACATGCACTTCGAGGAAATGACGCCCATACAGGAGCAGTGTATCCCCAAGATACTGGACGGCCAGGACCTCATCGGCGTGGCACAGACCGGTACAGGCAAGACGGCAGCCTACTTGCTGCCCATCCTCTCCATGCTGGACGACGGCGGCTACCCGAAGGATGCCGTCAACTGCATCGTCATGTCGCCCACTCGCGAACTGGCACAACAGATAGACCAGGCCATGCAGGGCTTTGGCTACTACCTGGACGGCATCAGCAGCGTGGCCGTCTATGGCGGCAACGACGGCAACCGCTTCGACGTGGAGACAAAAGGCCTGAGGATGGGTGCCGACGTCATCATTGCCACACCGGGTCGCCTGCTCTCGCATATCCGCATGGGACATGTGGACATGAGCCGGCTGAGCTTCTTTGTGCTGGACGAGGCAGACCGCATGCTGGACATGGGATTCTCGGACGACATCCTGCAAATAGCCAAGATGCTGCCTAAGGGCCACCAGACCATTATGTTCTCGGCCACCATGCCCGACAAGATTCAGCAGCTGGCACGCACGCTGTTGGACCACCCGGCAGAGGTGAAGATAGCCGTGTCGAAACCTGCCGAGAAAATCCAGCAGTCGGCCTATGTGTGCTATGAACCCCAGAAGCTGGGCATCGTGCGCCAACTGTTCAAGGCCGGCGAACTGCACCGCGTCATCATCTTCTCCGGCAAGAAGGAGAAGGTGAAGGACATCACCCGCGAGCTGAAACACATGAAAATCAACTGCGCCTCCATGCACAGCGACCTCTCGCAGGCTGAGCGCGACGACGTGATGTACCGCTTCAAGGCAGGACAGGTGGACGTGCTGGTAGCTACCGACATCGTAGCACGCGGCATTGACATTGACGACATCCTGATGGTCATCAACTACGACGTGCCGCATGACGCAGAAGACTACGTACACCGCATAGGACGCACGGCACGCGCACAACGTGACGGCATAGCCATCACCTTTGTCTCGGAAGCAGACATGCGCTACTTTGCAGACATTGAGCGCTTCCTGGAGAAAGACATCCTGAAGAACCCGCTGCCAGAGGGACTGGGCGAGGGACCAGAATACAGGCCCAACGCTCCGCGCAAGAATTCACGAGGACGCGGAGGCAAGCCACGCAACGGAAAAGGAAACAAACAAAAAACCGGCGCCCAGCAGCAAAAAGACAACGGCAAAAAACGCAAACAAAAGAGCAAAGGAAACAAGGGCGGAGGTGAGAAGTCTGCAGCTAATTAAGAATTTTTAAGAAAAAAAGAGGGGTGTGCGATGACAACGTATCGATATTTTTTGTAACTTTGCACCGCTTTTAAAAGTAATAGTTTTCAGACAAGGCTGACTATCAAAGAGTTAGCTAAGATTTAATAGGTAGAAGATGAGACAACTAAAGATTCAAAAGAGTATTACGAACCGCTCAAGTGAGGCACTGGATAAGTATCTGGTGGAAATTGGTCGTGCGCCACTGATCAGTATCGACGAGGAAATTGAACTGGCTCAGAAGATACGCAAGGGCGGACCTGAAGGCGAGCGCGCCAAGGACAAATTGGTGACGGCCAACCTGCGATTCGTAGTATCTGTAGCCAAACAGTATCAGCATCAGGGACTGACGCTGACTGACTTGATTGACGAGGGTAACATCGGTCTGATAAAGGCCGCACAGAAATTTGACGAAACCCGTGGCTTTAAATTCATCTCTTACGCTGTATGGTGGATTCGCCAGAGCATTCTGCAGGCTATTGCCGAGCAGAGCCGCATAGTACGTCTGCCCCTGAACCAGGTAGGCAGCCTCAACAAGATTAGCCACGAGATAAACCGCTTTGAGCAGGAAAACCAGCGCCACCCGTCAGTGGCTGAGCTGAGTGACGCCACCAACATGGACGAGGAGAAGATAGCCCAAAGCATGCAGGCCGACAGCCACCACGTATCTATTGACGCGCCGTTCCAGGATGGCGAGGACAACTGCATGCTGGACGTGATGGCCTCCGGTGAGGACTCGCGCACAGACCGTCACGTGGACCACGAGTCTATGGCGCAGGAGCTGAACACGGTGTTGCAGAAGGTGCTGAAGGATCGTGAGATTACCATCATCCGCGAGTGTTTCGGCATAGGTTGCCACGAGAAAGGACTGGAAGAGATTGGCGACCAGCTGGGACTGACGCGTGAGCGTGTGCGCCAGATTCGCGAGAAGAGCATTGCCAAGTTGCGCGACTCAGGCAACGCTCGTATCCTGATGAAATATTTAGGCTAAAAGTTTTGCGGCTCCAAGTTTTTTTTGTACTTTTGGGGTCGTGAATCATCAACGGCACATAATAATAGCACTGATGCTGGGCATGATGACAGTCGTGCCCAGTATTTGTTTTGCACGCAACCGCACGGCAGACTCCCTGCTCGTGAAGCGTATGTGGCACTTCTACGAACATGACTATTCCGAGCATGAGGGGACAGAGAAGAACCTCTACATGAAATACCACTTCAGCTCGAAGCGCCGCAACGTGCTGCTCAACCTGGTGCCCACCATGTATAGCATAGCCAGAGGCAACAAGGACTACGTCGGCGAGAGCTACAGCAAACTGAGATACCGGGAGAACAACAATTTCGAGATGCAGCGCCAGGTCATCTGTGGCACCATTCCCCGTCACCGCAGCGTGATGCCCTCACTGTACAAGATTATTACGCCCAACCTCTATGGCACCCAACTGTTCCAGGACAGGATACTCTCACCGTTTCACCAGACGAACCGCTATTTCTATAAATACCGCGTCACTCACAAGGGCAACCAGGCTACCATCCACTTCCGCCCACGTAGCAGCAACACCCAGCTCATAGCGGGCAAGGTGGAGGTAGATGTGGCTACGGGACGCATCCTCGCACTCAGCTGCGAGGGCGAGTTTGACATGATTGACTTCAAAATCAACGCCACGATGGACCGCCGCAACCCTCATAGCAGCATGCCCGACAGATGTACGACGGAGGCTACCTTCAAGTTTCTGGGCAATGATATCAGTTCGCACATTACGTGTTTTTACAACTGCCCTACCACCCTGCCCGACTCTATCAACAACTATGACTCTCCGGAGATGATGAGCAAGCTGCGGCCCGTTCCGCTGAAAAGGGAAGAAGAGACCATCTACTCATTACGCCGCCAGGAAGAAGCCGAGGAAGAACAGAACGACAGCATTCAGAAAGGCACCAGCCGGCTGAAGGAGGTGGCATGGGACATCATTGGCGACAACCTCATCAACAGCACTTCGGCACATCACGAGAATCTGTCACTACACGTCTCGCCACTGCTGAACCCTCTGTACATGGGTTACAGTCCGTCGTCAGGCATCTCTTACAAACTTGACGTCGGAGCACGCTACGCATGGGACGCCCAGCACTACCTGACACTGAACCCACGCTTCGGCTACAGCTTCAAGCGGGAGCAGTTCTATTACACCATTCCACTACGCATGACATATAACGCCAGGCGCAACGGCTATGTGGAAATGACGTGGGGTAATGGCAACAGGACGTCGCACGCCACACTCTATGAGGCCTACCAGAAGGCAATGGGCGACAACAGCGAGATGCCAGACTTTGAGGACGAGTACTTCCGAATCAGCAACAACAACAGGGTCTACAAATGGCTTGACGTGACAGCCGGTCTGGTCTGGCACCGCCGCAGCAGCAGCAATCCCGACAAGATGAGCCAGGCCGGTCTGGTAACCCACTACCACAGTTTTGCACCCACGGTGTCGCTCCATCTACGCCCCTGGGAGAAGGGACCCACGCTGACAGTCAACTACGAGCGCGGCATCAGCCATCTATTCCACTCGAACCTCAGCTACGGAAGGTGGGAATTTGACGGTGCCTACAAATATCAGAACAAGAGCATCCGCATACTCAACATGCGGGCAGGAGCGGGGTTCTATACCCACCGCAGCACCGACTTCTTCGTAGACTTTACCAACTTCCGCGACAACAACCTGGCTACCGGATGGGAAGACGACTGGACAGGACAATTCCAATTGGTAGAGAGCAGGTGGTACAATGAGTCGAACTACTATGTCCGGGGCCACATATCCTACGACTCGCCACTGCTCATGCTGTCGTGGCTGCCCTACGTGGGGCGCATCGTCGAGACGGAGCGCATCTATATCAGTGCCCTGTCCATAGAACACACACGCCCCTACTACGAACTGGGCTACGGCTTCCAGAACCGCTATTTCTCTACAGCCGTCTTTGGCAGCTTTCTGAATCATCGTTTCCAAAAATTCGGTTGTAAATTCACCATAGAACTATTCCGCAGATGGTAAAAGCACTCACCGTTTACAAAGCAAGTGCCGGCTCCGGGAAAACCTTCACGCTGGCCGTAGAGTACATCAAGCTGCTGGTGCAGAACCCAGCCAGCTATCGCACCATTTTGGCCGTCACCTTTACCAACAAGGCTACGGAAGAGATGAAGATGCGCATCCTGAGCCAACTGTACGGCATCTCACAGGGACTTGCCGACTCGCAGAGCTACACAGACCGCATCCTGAAGGAAACAGGACTGCCCATAGCCGTAGTACGTGAGCGCGCCGCCACAGCCCTGCACCTGCTGCTACACAACTACAACTACTTTCGCGTAGAGACGATAGACTCTTTCTTCCAGAGCGTATTACGCAACCTGGCACGCGAACTCGACCTGACGGCCAATCTGCGCATCAGCCTGAATGACAATCAGGTGGAAGAACTGGCCGTAGACCGTCTCATAGACTCGCTGACACATGCCGACCACATGCTGCAATGGTTGCTCAACTACATCATGGAAACCATCAGCGACGACCACTCGTGGAACATCATCGGACAGGTGAAGAAGTTTGGCAAGACCATCTTTCGTGACTACTACAAGAGCAACCGCACGGCACTCAGCAACGTCATGGCCCAGAAGGGATTCCTGGAGCAGTATACCAAGCAGCTGAAAGCACTCCGCAATACGGCACTGGAACGCATGAAGGAAATGGGTGACGAGTTTTTCGACACGCTGCAAAGTGAGGGACTCAGCATGGACCAACTGGCCTACAGGAAGGACGGCGTGGCGGGTTTCTTTCTGAAACTGCAGAAAGGCGTGTTTGACGAGAGCATCGAGGGCAAGCGTGTGTGTGCTTGCAGGGAAGATGCCGCCAACTGGTATTCCAAGAAGAGTGACTGCCGGGAACACATCCACCAACTGGCCTACACAACGCTGATGCCGCTCCTTACACGTGCTATGGATGAGCGTCCACGCCAGTACAGGCTCTATCAGTCGGCCACGCTCACCCTGCGCCATCTGAGTCAGCTACGCTTGCTGGACAGCATTGAGCAGAAGGTGCGCAGCATGAATGAAGAGTCGAACCGTTTTCTCTTGAGCGACACCCAGCAGTTGCTGCACGAACTCATCAGCGACAGCGACTCACCATTTATTTTTGAGAAGATAGGTACCCAGCTGGAGCATGTGATGATTGACGAGTTCCAAGATACGTCTACCGTCCAGTGGCAGAACTTCAAGGTGTTGCTTCAGGAGTGCATGAGCCACGAGCAGTCAGAGAACCTGATAGTGGGCGACGTCAAGCAGAGCATCTACCGCTGGCGCTCCGGTGACTGGCGCCTGCTGAACAGCATAGACGGCCAGTTTCCACATGCCGCCGTGACGGTAGACATCCGCCCGCTAAAGGTCAACTACCGCTCGGCCCGTTACATTGTCGACTTCAACAACGCCTTCTTCCTGGAGGCTGCACGGCAAGCCTACGAAGAGCAACGCGCCGAATATCCTGAGGGTGCAGAACAGCTGCGCCATGCCTACGACGACGTGGAGCAAGCGGTGCCTGAGGAGCGTCCCCGGAGCGGCTATGTCCAAATCAGGCTCCTGCCTGACGACGACTATCAGGAGCAGACCATGCAGGCACTGCTGGACACCGTCAGACAACTCAGAGCGAAGGGCACCCCGCTGAGCGACATAGCCATCCTGGTGCGCACCAATAAACACATTCCGCTCATTGCCAACTACTTCGACGAGCGCATGCCCGATGTGCGCATCATCAGCGACGAGGCGTTCCGCCTGGATGCCTCCGTTACGCTGTGTCTGCTGATACAGGCTCTTCACCTGCTGACGCACCCCGATGACTTGCTGTCCAAGGCCACCATCGTCAAACTCTACCACCACACGGTGTTCGCTGACGGAATGGCTGAAAGCGACCTGCTCATCAAAGACCGGGACATTGACAGTCTTTTGCCGGAAGCATACATCGGACACATGCCGGAATTGCTGTGCATGCCGCTCTACGAACTGGTAGAGCGCCTCTACAGCGTCTTCCAGCTGGAGCGCCTCAACGAGCAGAGTGCCTACCTCTGTGCTTTCTACGACAGGCTGAACCAGTTTGTGCAGGACTATACCTCCGACATCGATGCCTTCATCCGTGAGTGGGACGAGACCATCAGCGGCAAGACGATACAAAGCGACGCCATGGACGGCATCCGCATTCTGTCTATCCACAAGAGTAAAGGACTGGAGTTCACCCACGTCATCATTCCCTTCTGCGACTGGCGCCTGGAAATGCCTGACGTACTGTGGTGCCGGCCGTCGGAGCCACCCTTCGACGCACTGCCCCTGGCACCCATAGACTTTAGCAGCCAGCAAATGAGAGGAACGATTTATGAACACGACTATCTGGACGAACACCTGCAGAATATCGTCGACAACCTGAACCTGCTCTATGTCGGTTTCACACGGGCCGCCCAGAGCCTGTACGTCATCGGCCAGCGGGGAGCCAGCAGCAACCGCTCGAAACTCATCGAGGATGTGCTGCCCCAGCTCAAGCTGAAGAATAGTCTGTTAGAAGGAGCTGACGACGAGGACGGCGAACTGACGTTTACTTACGGCACGTCCGAGACCTACACATCAACAGAAGGCAATAAGCCCCGGCAGTCTGACAACGTGTTCCTACAACCCGTCACACCTGTCGAGATACAGTTGGAAACATTCAGCAACAAAACGGAGTTCCGCCAAAGTAACAAGAGCCGCGAATTCGTGGAAGGCGACGACGAACAGCATGAGCTCAGCTACATCAAGATGGGTAGCGTGCTCCACGAGATTTTTTCCACCATCCGTACCACAGCCGACATCAACCAGGCGCTGCGCCAATTGCAGCACGACGGTGTGCTCTACGACGACGAGGTGACAAGCAGCAAACTGTCGGCCATGCTCCATCGACGCCTGGAGGACCCGCGCGTCAAGGAGTGGTTCTCCGGCAAATGGCAACTCTTCAACGAGTGCAGCATTCTGCGTATTAACGAAAAGGGCGTAGTGGAAGAACGCCGGCCCGACCGCGTGATGAGTGACGGGCAAGTAACCCACGTGGTAGACTTTAAATTCGGACGTCCCAAGCCGGAATACCACGACCAGGTACGCCAGTACATGCAACTGTTACGAGAGATGGGGCACTCCCACGTACAAGGCTGGCTTTGGTATGTGTACAGTAACAAGATTGAAGAAGTGAAAAGTGAATAAAAACAGCTATCAGGCAGCATCTATAGAAATAACACATCATGAAGAGTTTCCTCGAATACGTCGCAGAAGACATCATCCGCAAATTCGGCACCGACCTGTCACGCACGGCTGTCGTTTTCCCTAACAAGCGTGCCTCGTTGTTCCTTAACGACTCCCTGGCACGTCTCACTGGTGGCCGACCGCTTTGGAGTCCGGCCTATATCACCATCAGTGAATTGTTCCGCCAACTGTCTGCGCTGACAGTTGCCGACCCCATCAAACTGGTCTGCGACCTGCATAAGTCATTCTGTCTGCATACGGGTTCGGACGAGACTCTGGACAAGTTTTACGGCTGGGGACAGCTGCTCATCAGCGATTTCGACGACATCGACAAGAACATGGCCGACCCTGACCGCGTCTTTGCCAATCTGCGCGACATCCACGAATACGACGACCTCAGCTTCCTGACGCCTGAGCAGCGCGAACTGCTGCGCCATTTCTTCAGCCACTTTAGCGAAGAGCACGAGACGGAACTCAAGCAACGCTTTCTACGCCTGTGGAGCCACCTGGCCGACATCTACCACGACTTCAACAACAGGCTGTCAGCACAGGGGCTGGCCTACGAGGGAGCACTCTACCGTCAGGTGGTTACCAACACGGCTATTGTGCCAAAGGGAGAACAGACAGACACTTCGCTATCTGCCGCCTGCTGGTCCTACGACCATTACCTATTCGTAGGTTTCAACCTGCTGCAGAAAGTTGAGCAGCGTCTCTTCAGTCAGTTGCAGAAAGTAGGCAAAGCCCGCTTCTACTGGGATTTCGACCATTACTACATGCCCCGGCATGGTGGTTTGCAGCACGAGGCCGGACGATATATCGCCCAGTACTTACGCCACTTCCCGAATGAGTTAGACACTCAGGACAGCACTATTTACGGTAACCTCCGACAGCCTAAAGACATCACCTACCTGGCTGCGCCCACCGAACACATCCAGGCACGCTACGTCAGCCGCTGGCTGCGCGAGCAAGGACGCTCCCAAGCCGGCAGACGGACAGCCATCGTGCTCTGCAACGAACAGCTGCTGCCCACCGTCATCCATTGTCTGCCAGACGAGGTAGAGAAAGTCAACATCACCACAGGCTATCCCCTTGCTCAGACCGCCATAGCCTCTTTCGTCCAGCGCTACTTTGACATCATGCTTGGCGGCTCTACACCCCGCCTGAAGCGTGACTTTCAGCGCCATCCCTATGCTGCCGCCGTTCAGGGAATGCCCATTGACGGTCTTTCCGGTCTGCTCTCTATGCTACGCTGCATAGCTACCACTTCCACTTTCACTGCTTCGCCAGACCCGCTCTTCCAGGAATCTCTCTTTCGGGCCTACACCCTTGTCAACCGTTTGCACGCCCTACAGCAAAGCGGTGACCTGCAGGTAACGGACAACACGCTGCAACGCCTCGTCAGCCAACTCATTCAGCAGACCACCATTCCCTTCCACGGAGAACCTGCCGAGGGGCTACAGGTCATGGGCGTTCTGGAAACCCGCAATCTGGACTTCGACCACGTGCTGCTGCTCAGCTGCAACGAGGGCAACATGCCCAAGGGGGTCAACGACAGCAGCTTCATTCCCCACAGCATCCGCCTGGCCTACGAGCTCACCACTGTTGAAAACAAGGTCAGCATCTACTCTTACTACTTCCACCGACTGCTTCAGCGCGCCAAGGACGTCACCATACTATGGAACAATGCCACCGAGGACGGGCAGCGCGGCGAGATGAGTCGCTTCATGCTGCAGTTGTTGGTAGAAAGCAACAACCCCATCCGCCAACACACCCTTCAGGCCGGCAAGAGCATCAGCCACTACGCCCCATCACCTATTGAGAAGACGCCCCACGTCATGCAGGTGCTGCGCCAGCAGTTTGCTGCCACCGAGGGAGCCACGCTCTCTCCCTCGGCCATCAACCGGTTCATGCGCTGCCCCATGCAGTTCTACTATCGCTACGTGGCAGGCATCAAAGAGCCTGACCAGCCCGACGACGAACAGGAACTGGACAACCGCATCTTCGGCAACATCTTCCACGAGGCTGCCGACATGCTTTACCACCAACTGCCCCTCCATGTCACCAAAGAGGCGCTGGAACAGTTGCTGAAAAGCAAAATCGCCATTGAAAAAGCAGTTGACGATGCCTTCCATCAGGAACTGCCTAACGCCGTCACAGGTGGGCTTCACCTCATCAATCGTGAGGTCATTATCCACTATCTTCGCCAGCTCATCGAGATTGACAAGTCGTTGGCACCCTTCGATATACTTGGCCTGGAGTGCGACGTCGTGCGCCCGCTCAGCCTGGAACCAACTCACATAGGTCCGCTCAAACTGGGAGGACGCATAGATCGCCTGGACCAGATGAGCGACGGACGCATCCGTGTAGTCGACTACAAGACGGGCAGCCGTCGGCTGAAACCCCTGGCCGGCGTTGAAGACATTTTCAACCCCGCCAAAGTTCACGAACACGCAGACTACTACCTGCAGACCTTTGCCTACGCCGACATCGTCAGCCGCCAGCACCAGCACGCCGTATCACCAGCGCTGCTGTTCATACAGCATGCGGGCGGTAAGGACTACGACCCCACGCTCTGCTTCGGTCGCGAACGTATTGCCGACATCAGGAGCTACAGCCAACAGTTCAACCGTCTGCTGGAGCAGACGGTTGAACAGATGTTCACCGACTCCAGCCCCTTCACGCCCACTGCCGACCTCAGCGTCTGCCGCACGTGTCCCTATCTGCAGATGTGCAGACGCTAAGGGCTGTCAGCGGTTCTTGTGGCAGAGGAACCAGGAGTGGGTGTAAAAATGGTAGAGCAGCAACGCTGACACGGTGAGCGCCAGTGCTGTATAGAGGAGGGCTTGGGGCTGCTGATAGAACACGGCATAGCCGAGAGCCAGTCCACCGGCAACGCCCGTCTCCCAACCCAGGAAATAGGTGCTCTGCGACGTGCCGCGCTGACAATGTCGGCTCAGCTTGATAAAGAAGAGCAGGAAGCGGGAACCAATGATGCCGACGCTCAGTCCTGCCAACACTGGAGCTACCGGTGACACAGGATTGACCAGCAATACCAGCAGTGCCGCCAACAACAGGAAGAGGCCCGTGATGATCTCACTTTTCAGTTCGGCATCGCGAAAGACGAAGCGCTGGGCCAGCAGTGCCAACAGGAAACCGACCATCATCAGTGCGTAGAACACGGCCGACAAAGGCATGGACAACAGCAGTCCCACGACGACGGAGACGAGTAGCAGATTGAGGAACAACACCCATCCGCTGGTCAACAAAAAACGGTCGAGCGACACGATGCGGACTCCTTCGTCGGGCGAGCGGAACGGGAATCTGACCACCTTCACTAACAGTAGCGCAGCAATGGCACAGCAGCAGGCTGCAAGCAAGACGCTTTGGAAGCCGGCCAACTGGCATACCACCATGCCGGCCAACGGCCCCAAAGAGAGTGCAAAGCGCGAAAACCAGGAGGTGCTATGGTTGGCCTCGGTGCGCTGGTAGGACTCGCAGGTGTCGATGATGAGTGTCGACGAGAGTACCATCTGGGCCAGTCCGAAGGTGGCTCCAAGCAGGAAGCGATGCAACAGAATGGTGCCAAAGCCCAGATACGGGGAATGTATGCGGCAGGCATACCAGAGTGCGGCAACGTTGAAAGCCAACGCCACAATAGCCCACAGGCAGACCACGTTGCGCCGATAGCGCTGTACTAGCCACGAGCAGAAGGCTCCAAAGAGATAGATTCCCAGTCCGAAGACACCCATGGAGCAGCCCGTCTGCCATGGGGAGAGGTGCTGATGCTGCATGAGCCAGTGGGGCATGACGGGCAACAACATATAGACCGATACCGTCACCAGCAACGAGGCAAAGGCCAAGGCCCAGAAGTCACGGTGCCAGAGTTTGACGTGTATCGGCGTGTTCAGTGTATTCATCCATTAATACGATTCGTTCTCATTAGGGAAGTCGCCGTTTTTGACGTCTTCCACATAGTGGCCTACAGCATCGGTAATGATGGTGCTGAGGTCGGCATAACGACGCAGGAAACGGGGGGAGAAGCCTTGTGTCATGCCGAGCATGTCGGCCACTACCAGCACCTGACCGTCGCATCCATTGCCGGCACCAATGCCAATGGTGGGACACTTGACGGCGTTGGTCACCTCCTGAGCCAGCTTGGCAGGTACCTTCTCCAGCGTGATGCCGAAGCAGCCGACCTCGTCGAGCAGCAGGGCGTCGTGCATCAGTTTGTCGGCCTCGGCCTGTTCCTTGGCACGTACGGCATAGGTACCGAATTTGTTAATGGACTGGGGCGTCAGCCCCAGGTGAGCCATGACGGGGATGCCGGCATCGAGTATGCGCTTCACGGTGTCGAGAATTTCTTCGCCACCCTCCATCTTCAGGGCGTCACAGCCACTTTCCTTCATAATGCGGATGGCGTTAGTCACGCCCTCGGCAGCATTGACCTGATAGGAGCCAAAGGGCATGTCGCACACCACCAGGGCGCGCTGCACGGCACGGACTACGGAGCGTGCATGGTATATCATGTGGTCGACGGTCATGGGCAGCGTGGTAGCATTGCCCGCCATCACGTTGGAAGCGGAGTCGCCTACGAGGATAGCGTCAATACCGGCCTTATCTACGAGTCCGGCCATGGTGTAGTCATAAGATGTGAGCATGGAGATTTTCTCGCCTTTCTGTTTCATCTCCATAAAACGGTGTGTTGTTACCTTGCGATTGTCGCTAACTAAATATCCTGACATAGTTACTTAATAATTTAAAAAAACAACTATATTTATAACATTTATTTACAATAGTCGCTGATTACTTCGTCGCATAAGGGACGGATGGCGTCGGCACTGTTGGTGGTGGCCAGTCCGATGACGTACATGCCTGCGGCGCGTCCCGACTTCAAGCCGTTGAATGAGTCTTCAAAGACGACACAGCTTGCTGGTTTTACACCAAAACGCTGGGCGGCCTTCAGATAGCAGTCGGGGTCGGGCTTGGAGCGCTCGAAGTCTTCTGACGTCAGGATGGCGTCAAACATGGAGCGAAACGCTGGGTGGCGATGGTAGACAGCCTCCATCTTCATCTGGTTGGAACTGGTCACCACGGCTGTCTTCAGGCCTTGCTGACGCAGGCGTGCAATAAAGTTCTCGAATCCCGGCACGAAGATATAATCCATTTGCTGTTCAAACCTGTTCAGACGTTCAGTAATCAGTGGTTGCTTCCCGGCTAAAGGCCCGGAGAACCATGCATCGTATATCTGTACCAGCGTTTGTCCCTTGATTTCGTGCTCTAGTCCGGGGTGTTCCGGATGAAACTCACGACACTGGCTACCCCAGAAAATGGTGTACTGCGGCTCGGTGTCGAACACTACTCCGTCAAGGTCGAACAATGCAGCCTGGCATTTCTTGACATGCTCGAAGAGGACTGATTTTATCTCTTTCTTTTCCATTTGCGGGTGCAAAGGTACGAATTACCAAGGAAAAAAGCAAAAATAAAGAAAGAAAAAACGACGTTGCACGCTGCCACGGCGGGGAAAGTATAGGGAAATCCCCCTCAGTGTTTAGGGATAATCCTTTGTGCCATCAGTATATTCTACCTATCTTTGCAGCGTAAACATTTAAAACAACGCAACTATGAAGAAGATGATGATAGCCCTTATAGCCATGCTGACGATAGCAGCACAGGGCAAGGCAATGAGTTACGAACAGGCTCGCAACGAGGCGCTGTTTCTGACCGACAAGATGGCTTACGAGCTGAACTTGACCGACGAGCAGTATGAGGCAGCCTACGAGATTAACCTGGACTACCTGATGGGAGTGAGCAGCTACGACGATGTCTATGGTGACTATTGGGAGCGCCGCAACCGCGACCTGAGCTACGTGCTACTTGACGCACAGTGGCAGGCCTACATTGCTGCCAGCTACTTCTACCGCCCACTATATTGGAGCGCCGGCTACTGGCACTTTGGCGTCTATGCACGCTATCCGCACCGCGACTACTTCTATTTCGGACGTCCTGCCTTCTATGCCACCTATCGTGGTGCCCACGCCTGGCACTTGCATGGCAGCCATGGCTACTACTATAGCCGCCGTCACCACTTCCGTCCAGCAGGCCGCGCACACTATGGGATGCTGGACCGCTGGAATCGCGGTGACTATCGCCATCATCATGGTGGAACAATGGGACACAGCGGGACGAGAGGACGCCTGGGCGGTGGAACAGCAGCCGGCCATGACCGTGGAACGACAGGCAGGCATAACGGCACAACGGAAAGGCGCCATGAGGGAATCATCAGGAATATGGATAACGGACAGCGCTATTCCGACTTCTCCAAAGGAGGTGGTCCACGCACCAGTTCCACCCGCACCACCGTCAACAATGACAGGGGCATTAGCCGCAGTAGCGGTGCATTCAGCCGCAACCGCACAGACTATAGCGGGGGAAGCCGCAACAGCGGGTCATTCAGCGGAAGCCGTAGCAACAGCGGGTCATTCAGCGGAAGCCGTAGCAACAGTGGCAGCGGTGCTTCCCGCGGCAGTAATGGCAGCGGTAGCCGCAGCAGCGGCTCGTTTGGCAGTCGTCGTTAAGACGCGCACCTCGGCATTCATCATGCGCTGCACGTCGCGCATAGCACACCCGGCATAGACCGCTAATATGGCTTTATTAATGATGCCGTGACCTACGGCCACCACCCGCTTGCCGGGATAGGTGGCCGTTATGTATTGCAGGAAGCGGGCAGCGCGTTGCAACAAGGCTTGCTCGCTCTCGATGTCGTCAGGCCAAGCCTCACCTCGCAGGTCGGGAATGAAGCGCCCCGTAAAACTGCCCCAGTCGCGTTCTCGCAACAGCGAAGTGGTAGCAACCGACAAGCCATGAGGTTCGGCAATAATCTCTGCCGTCTGGATGGCACGCCGAAGGTCGCTGGAAACGACGGCATCAACAGACTCAGAAGCCAAACGCCGAGCCACCTGGCGGGCCTGTTGTCTGCCCCGCTCGTTCAGACAGCCTTGCGTCTGTCCCTGCATCACCTGGCGCGCATTGTCGATGGTCTCGCCGTGACGTACTAAGAAGAGAGTGGTTGCGCCACTCTCTTCTTGCTTATTTTCTTCGTTCCACATTGGTGACAATGCCTTCAATATAGGTTTTCAGGATATGGATGCCCGTCTTGTTGTCGCCACCCCAGGGAATGATGAGGTCGGCAAACTTCTTGGTAGGTTCAATGAACTGTTCGTGCATGGGCTTGAGTACCTTCTCATAGCGATCCAGCACCATGTCGACAGTTCGTCCGCGCTCCACCACGTCGCGGCGGATGTTACGTATCAATCGTACGTCGGAGTCCGTATCGACAAATATCTTCAAGTCCATCATGTCACGCAGCTTCTTGTAGTGCAACGTCATGATGCCCTCCAGGATGATGACGGGCTTAGGCTCTACATGAACCGTCTCCGGCAGACGATTGGAGATGATATACGAATAAGTGGGCTGTTCAACGGCCTGGCCACTCTTGAGCATCTTGATATGCTCGGTGAGCAGCTTCCAGTCGAAGGCGTCAGGATGGTCGAAGTTGATGGCTCGGCGCTCCTCGTCGGTCATTCCCGTCGTGTCATTGTAATACGAGTCCAAGGGTATGATGGTGGCACAATGATGGGGTAGCACACTGGCTATCCTCTTGACGACGGTGGTTTTGCCAGAACCTGTTCCGCCTGCTATTCCAATGATGTACATGATTTTTATTTCTGTTCTTTTACAAGGTAAACCAAGGTGGGCAAGTGGTCGCTATAGCCACGCAGGGTGTAGCCCTTATAACGGCCCTCCTGCTGGAACAGGTAGTTACGACGGAAAATCTGGGCCTTCCATAACTTCAGCGTAGAGAAGTCCTTCTTGCCTTTCTGGTTCAGCAGTGAGTGCGACAAGATAATCTGGTCGAAGAGGTTCCACTTGCCGTCATACATCAGCGTACCAGTACCACTGGCGTGAATGTTCCAGAAGGGATTATACAAACCACCAGGCTTCACATCGTTGATTTCGCGCTGGGCTCCCAGTGCTTTCGACATAGAGGGATCGGCAGGGTCATCGTTCATATCACCCATGATAAAGAGTTTTACGTTGGGATCGTCCTTCAGCAGAGAGTCCTTCACGACACGAATCTGCTTGCCGCCCAATTCACGATAGTAGCTGGTAGCACCACGTGAAGGCAGGTGGTTGACGATAATAGTGACGTGCTCGTCAGCCAAGGTACCGCTAACCACGAAAAATCCGCGGGTGGCACGACGCGCATCCTCAGGCTTATCATATACATAAGGTACGAGCTTCACGTTGCGAACGGAGAACAATGCTGGGTTATACAGCAAGCCACAGTCAACACCACGATGGTCAGGGCCTTCTATCAGCAGATGCTGGAAATTGCGCTTCTTCAGAGGTTCCTGCTCGCAGAGATCGGCCAGACAGCCGTCGTTCTCTACCTCAGAGACACCAATAGCAGCGCAACCGATGGTAGGCAACTCGTCGGTACCCATCTCAGCAAGCACACGAGCCATGTTCTTCAGCTTATTGCGATACTTCATGCCCGTCCACTTATTTCTGCCGTCAGGCAAGTATTCATAGTCATTGTGGCCTTCGTCGTGAAGTGTATCGAAGAGGTTTTCAAGGTTGTAGAAACCAATGGCATACACAGAGTATTTCTTCTCTTGTGCCAATGCGTTTATGGTTCCTAAAAGGAACATAACGACCGTCAAGGATAGCAGTTTTTTCATAATTATTTAGATTTATTGCTGCGAAGATACACATTAATTTTGAGATATTCTAATGTTTTTCAAAAAAAAACACGAAAAGATACGTTTTTTTTCATTTAATTCACTATCTTTGCAGCAGAACTTTTGAACCGAAATTACAAAAAACACATTTTAAATAATAATCTTATGCAAAAGAAGCTACAATTAGCCGTGTTGGCTTTATTCGCAGCTACGACAGCGTTAGCTCAGGCTCCCCAGACCAATAGCCAGGTGACGGTGGAGGAAGAGCAGTCTGTCCTGAACGAACAAGCCTTCACCTTTACGGAAGCACAATTGGGCGAAGACGACGACATGTCACAGAATGTGTCGATTATCTCGTCAAACCAGAACATCTTCGCCAATTCCTCTGGTTTCCAGTTCAGCGCTGGACGCTTCCGCTACCGTGCTTTTAACCAAAAGTACAATGAGATTTACATCAATGGCGCTCCCATGAACGACATGGAGTCAGGGCAGTTCCGCTTTGCAATGATTGGCGGTCTGAACCGCCAGACCAACAGCAGCCGTGAGGCCTCGCTCCCCTTCGAGTTCAACAACTTCGCCATGCCGTCCATGGCTGGCTCCAACAATTACGACTTCCGCCCCAGCCGCATGGCCACGGGGCAGTATGCTTCGATAGCCGGCGCCAATCGTAGCTACACCATTCGCGGTATGTACACATACAACACCGGACTGAGACCCGACGGATGGTCGTTCTCTGCCGGACTGACATACCGCTGGGCTAAGCGCGGCTATGCCGAGGGCACGTTCTACAACTCGCTGTCCTACTTCTTCGGTGCTGAGAAGAAGTTTGGCGACAACCACTCCGTGGCCATCATCACTTGGGGCAACCCGACAGAGCGTGCCTCACAGGGTGCCTCGACGGACGAAGCCTACTGGATGGCCAACAGCAACTACTACAACCCGTACTGGGGCTATCAGGACGGCAAGGTGCGCAACTCGCGCGTGGTGAAAGACTACTCGCCCACCGTACTCGTCAACTGGGACTGGAAGATTAACGACCACCTGAAGCTACAGACGGCGCTGACCGGCCGCTACTCCATGTACAAAGGCACCAGCCTGGGATACAATGGTGGTGAGAACCCGGCACCGGACTATTGGAAGCTGATGCCGTCGAGCTACTATGACGTATGGTACGACGAGACGGCCAATACCGAAGCCGCCTACAACGACTACTACAGGGCTCGCACCTACTGGATGGGCAGCGAGGACGCACGCCAGATCAACTGGGACCGTCTGTACTACACCAACCGCCAGGGCAATGCTACCGGCAACGATGCCAAATACTACGTTCAGGCCAAGAACATCAACACGCTGAACGTGACACTGGCCTCTACGCTGAAGGCAGAGCTGAGCAGGAGTACCGCACTGAACATCGGATTCTCACTGGCTACCAACAAGGGCATGCACTACAAGACTATGGACGACCTGCTGGGTGCCGACATCTATCACGACATCAACACCTACGCCTTAGGAACCTACAGTGCTGACGACCCTCGCATCCAGTACGACTTGAACAACCCCAACGCCGTAGTCAAGGAGGGTGACAAGATGAACTACGACTACAACCTGCTCGTCAACAAGGCACAGGCATGGGCCGCGCTGAAATATCAGAAAAAGTCGCTGGCAGCATTCCTGGCCGGACGCGTAGCCGGTACCAGCATCCAGCGCGACGGCAAGATGCTCAATGGTATTGCCGAGACCATGGGGCTCTCTTCCTACGGCAAGAGCAACACGGCGCGCTTCCTGGACGGTGGTGTGAAGGGTGGCGTGACTTACAACCTCGGCGCTGGTAACGTGGTCAGCGTTGGACTGGGCTACGAGCTGAAGACTCCAACCCCCAACGCCGTCTTCGTATCGCCGGAGATGACCAACGAGTTTTGTGCCAACCTGAAGAACGAGAAAATATTCAGCAGCGAGATTGGCTACCAGTTCTCCAACTCCTGGCTCAAGGCCAACATCAATGCTTACTACAGCCACCTGAGTGACGTCTCTGAATGGCAGAACTTCTTCGACGACGACATCAACTCCTTCTCCTACGTCTCCATGACGGGCATCAAGAAAGAATACTACGGCGTGGAACTGGGCATCAAGGCCAACATTACTTCTGCCATCAGCGTCAGAGGTCTGGCTGCCATCAGCGAAGCCAAGAACACCAACAATGCCCGCGTGCGCTACATGAGTTCGGCACGCCCCATCGAAGGCGACAACTTCTATGCCGAGGAGACTGTATTAAATAAGAACATGCGCGAGAGCGGCACTCCGCTGTCAGTCTATGGACTGACGCTGAGCTACAACAGCGGCGGATGGTTCATCGACCTCAGCGGCAACTACTACGACCGCATCTACCTCTCCTACTCGCCAACCTACCGCTACGAGAGTGTGCTCGTCAACCGCAACAAGGCTGCCATCGCCCGCGGTATTGACGCTGAGCGTACCATCGACGACGAGGGCAACGTCATCCAGAGCGCTCTCGACCAGTCTAAGGGCAACGGCGGCTTCATGCTCGACCTGAGCATCGGCCGCAGCATCCGCCTGAAGACGGGACAACTGTCCATCAACCTCTCGCTGACCAACCTGCTGAACAACACCAAGCTGTGCACCGGCGGTTACGAGCAGAGCCGCAGCAACTACTCTATTGGCTCTACTGACGGCGAGGTGAACACCAGTCGACTCTACCGCTTCGACAAGAGCCCGAAGAAGTACTATGCGTGGGGCATCAACGGCATGCTGAACATTGGTTACAGATTCTAAAAACACGGAAGCATTATGAAGACAAGAAATATTATCCTATTAGCGCTGACAGCCCTTCTCACCCTATCGTGCCACTCATGGGACGACCCGTCGCAGGAGGCCGGCCAGCAGAGCTATGGCAACCAGTATATCCAAGAGACCAATGTCGTCACCATTGACGCCTTGAAGACACAATACAAGAACGTCATCAACGGCAATAGTCTGACCCAGATAAGTAAGCCCACACAGTTGAAGGTCATCGTCACCGGCAACGATGAGGGCAGCAACCTATATAAGCAGATCTATGTGGCCGACGCCACCGGTTCCATCTGCATCAGCATCAACAAGGGCGGCATCTTCAGCGAGGCTGCCACAGGCCAGTGCATGCTCATCGAACTGGAAGGTCTCTACATCGGCGGCTACGGCAAGCAGCCGCAGATAGGCATCTCCTACACCAATCCCACCAAGGAAGGTGCTACGCCACAGGTAGGACGCATGAGCCGCTACGACTGGCAGGAGCACTTCAAGCTGATTCCCGCCATTGAGGGACTGAATGTCAAGCCCGTCATGGTCGGCAACTTGGCCAGTTTCAACTTGGAGAAGGACTGCGGCAAGCTGGTGACGCTGGTGGGCGTCAAACTGAAGGGTGCCGACGGCAAGATAACCTTCGCACCACAAGATGGCAGCGCCTCCATCGTTGGCGGATGCGTCAACCGCGACATTGAAGGCATGAGCAACGTGGTGGTACGCACCAGCACCTACGCAAAGTTTGCGGCCATGATTATGCCTACCGAGAAAGTGAACATCACCGGCATTGCAGCCCGCTACAACGACACCTGGCAAATCATGCCCCGCTCCATCGACGACATCACGCTGACAACAGGCAACGAGGTGCTTGACATTACAGGCGGCGACACACCAGCCCCGGCAGAGGCTAAGGGCACGGGTACCAAGGACGACCCCTTCAACATCGCGGCAGCTATCGCCAAATGTGAAGAGGTGGGCGAGACAGCGTCCACAGAGAAGTACTACATCAAGGGCATCGTCGTCAAAGGTGGTACAGTAAGTGGCGGCTATGGTAACGTAACCTTCGACATGGGCGACACGAAGGAGAGCACTACGCTCTTCAAAGCTTACCAGGTAGCAGGCACTGACGGTGCAAAGTTGGCCGATGGCTACGAGGTAAAGGCCGGCGACGAGGTCGTCATCTATGGTCCGGTAGTCAACTACAAGGGCAACACTCCTGAGACTTCTGGAAAGAGTGCCGCACAGATTGTGACCATCAACGGAAAGAAAGCTGAATAAAACAAACCGAATAACAAAAAAAACAAATAATCATATGAAAAAGATTTATTATCTGATGGCGATGGCCATGATGGCCTTCACATTCACCAGTTGTGAGGACGTGCCCGAACCCTTCGGACAACCCATCAACCCTAATCAGAGCGAGGAGACCATTGACCCCGCTGGCGACGGCACGGCAGCCTCGCCATACAATGTTGCCGCAGCGATTGCTAAATGTAAAGAAGTCGGTGAGGCAGGCTCTAGTGAAAAATATTACATTAAAGGTATCGTTGTAGAAGGAGGAGAAATTCCTGCAGGAGATACCTATGGTAACATCACATTTAAAATAGCAGATACACCAACTAGCAAGAATATGTTTATGGCATATCAGGTGTTTGGATCTGAAGGTGTACATTTACCTAATGGTTACAAAGTTGAGGTTGGTGCAGAAATAGTTCTATATGGACCAATTGTCAACTACAAAAACAATACTCCTGAAACTCAAGGCAAAGGAGCTGCACACATTGTAACTATTAACGGCAAACCAACTGGTGGTGAAGAGCCTACTCCCAGCGGTGAGGCAAAGGCCGTTTCCGTAGCTGACTTCCTGAAGGCAGCAGTTAACACTACCGACTTCTACCAGCTGACCGGTACCGTCAAGAACCTGAAAGATGGAGACCAGTACGGCAACTTCGACCTGGAGGACGCCACTGGTTCGGTATACGTCTATGGTTTGCTCTCTGAAAAGGGTGGCGAGAAGAAGAAGTTCCAAGAGCTCGTTGCCGCCAAGGGCATTGCCAACGGCAAGAAGATTACCATCATTGGTAACCGCGGAGAATACAACAGCAATCCTCAGGTAACCAACGCCTACTTCGTCAAGATTGAGGACGGCGAAGGTAGTGGAGAAAACACAGGTGCCGCTAAAGGTACTGGTACCAAGGCTGACCCCTTCAACATTGCAGCCGCAATAGCCAAGTGTCAGGAGGTGGGTGAGACAGCATCCACAGAGAAGTATTACATCAAGGGTATCGTCGTAAAGGGTGGAAAAGCCAGCGGCGGCTATGGAAACGTCACATTTGACATGGGAGACACCAAGGAAAGCACAGAACTCTTCAAGGCTTACCAAGTAGCAGGTACTGACGGTGCTAAACTGGCCGATGGTTATGAAGTGAAAGCCGGCGACGAAGTGGTCATCTATGGTCCTGTAGTCAACTACAAAGGTAACACGCCCGAAACTACTGGTAAGAGCGCTGCCCAGATTGTGACCATCAATGGAAAATCTACCGAAGACAATGCAGGTGGTGGCGAGTCTGGCGGCAATGGTAGCGATGTTAGCGGAAACGAAATTACTATAGTATTCTCTACGTTAGGATTTGAGAATGCTGCTGAAATGACAAAAATAACATTGACTGATGGAACAACCCTAACATTCGACGGTGGTGGCAACACAAATACGCCCAAGTACTACAATACTGGTACCAACATTCGCATATACGCTAAAAATACGATGACAATAAATGCTGGCAGTAAAAAGATTGCAACGATTGAAATAACATGCGACACATATAACGGAACGATTTATAACGCAAGTGGAGACGTAACTGCAAATGGTACAAAAATGACCATAGACGGTTCATTGCTAAAATCCACAGGTCTTAACGAGTCTAAAGTGACAATTGCTAACACCTCAACACAGACTGGTGCTCCCAGCCAACTGCGCATGACGCAACTAAAAATCACATACGCAAACTAATATACACCAGTTAGACTTATATTAACGGCTGCACCCCATTCTTTGGCGTGCAGCCGTTTCTGACTTTGGCAACACTGATTAGGGGTGACGAACTACTATTTTTGAGAAGGCAATTTTTTCCCGCAGAAATTTCGACAAGTGGGACTTTTCTCCCACACGGTGGGACTTTTCTCCCACAGCTTGGGAGTTTTCTCCCACAGTCTGGGAGTTTTCTCCCACTGCTTGGTAATTTGCAAATTGCATTTAATAATGTACGCGCGCACGTGCGCCGCGCGCGAGCGCTTTTCAAAAAAATGCTTTCACCTTCCACGGCAGCCCGGAAAAGCCGTGTACAAAGGGCTTCCGGGGGTGATTCTCCCTCAAGAACGTTTCACAAACGTTTCACGGTGCTTTCACCAAGCATCAGACAACAGTTTTCAGCCGTCAGCCACCCAGGTGTGAAAGCAATGTGAAACGTCCGCAGCTCCCCGCGCCCGCGGGAAACGCCCGCGAACCCCTATCTGCAGGGCATTTCGGTGGCAAGTGTGAAAGTGAAACGTTTTTTTTGAAAACCACATTATGACCCAAGTTCGACAATAAGAAAGTCGCACTTTCATGGGGAAAAGCAAAATAAATCAAAAATTATTTGGTTTTCTTCTCAGTTTTTCGTACCTTTGCACCCTCAAATGTACATATATTTATATAACGAGTAATAATAAACAACAAAAATGAAAAAAGGTATTCATCCAGAAAACTATCGCCCCGTCGTGTTCAAGGACATGTCCAACGGCGATATGTTCCTCTCGCGCTCTACCGCCAAGACTAATGACACCGTAGAGTTCGAAGGCGAAACTTACCCTGTGGTAAAGATTGAAATCTCGAGCACTTCTCACCCGTTCTATACCGGTAAGAGCAAGCTCGTCGACCATTGAAGGTGCGTACAAGGTAGTTGCATATGCCTTGTGGGCACCTTTACCATTCTTAACACGCTAACCAAGCATACCCAACACGACAAAGACACTAAGCGGGACTGAATATTAACAACTAAACAGTAACCCTAAAAAGAAACCAAACTATGAAAAGACGCTATTTTATTTTGCCAGCACTGCTCCTCATGCTCTTCTCAGCCTGCGGAGACGACGAGAACAACTACCAGATAGGCGGAAAGAAAGGCGAAGACACTCCCGTGCAGCCAGACGACCGCCAAAGCGAAGGTCCGGAGATTGCGAAGTACAACCTTGAGTTTCCTGCACTGAAAGGCGGAAAGAGCGTTGTCGTGGTACACTACGGCGTATACAACGACAGACTGAACAAAAGCGGCTACAACTATGCCGTAGAATGGGACAGCGAGATTCGCGCACAGCGCTGGAGCTGCTACCAGATGTATGAGGACAACTACAAGAGCGGCTCGCAGGTGACGAGATACAACGCAAAGAACGACGGTTCGCTGTCGCCAGAATGTCAATATCCTAACGACCCGGACTTACCTGAAAGCTACAGGCTGACGGCAGATCCCTATAAAGGTTCCGGTTTTGACCACGGCCACATCTGTCCTTCGGCCGACCGCCAGCGGGCTGTGGAAGCCAACTACCAAACGTTCTACATTACCAACATGCAGCCACAGAACAACAAGTTCAACGCCGGTATCTGGGCTGACATGGAAAACCAGGTGCGCACATGGGCCAACAATTTCGACACCTTATATGTATGTAAGGGCGGAACCATCGACAAGAGCGACTGGATACTCAGATACCTGGGCAGCGGTAACAACAAGATTCCTGTACCCAAATACTTTTTCATGGCTGTGCTGGGAAAGAAAGGGAGCAACTTCAAAGCTACCGGATTCTGGATAGCTCAAGACAGCTACACTGCCACCACACTGCAAAGCTATGCCGTCACCATCCAGGCCCTGCAAAAGAACACGGGCATCGACTTCTTCTGCAACCTGCCTGACGACATTGAGAACGAAGTGGAGAATATCCCCCTGTCGCAGATGGAGAAAGAATGGACATGGTTTAAATAAAAAAACATAAAACCTTTGGTTTTCCCACAGAAAAGTCGTATCTTTGCTGCAAAGCAATGATACGACTTTAATTATATAACAAATATCACAACAAAGCAACACAAATGAAAACCGTTTACGACTACACTGTCAAAGACAGAAAAGGTAAGGACGTCTCACTGAAAGAGTATGCCAACGAAGTTCTACTCATCGTTAATACCGCCACTAAGTGCGGTTTCACTCCACAATACGACGAGTTGGAGGCACTCTACAAGAAGTACCACAGTCAGGGTTTCGAGATTCTCGACTTCCCCTGCAACCAGTTTGGCCAACAGGCTCCCGGCACTGACGAGAGTATCCACGAGTTCTGCAAGCTGAACTTTGGCACCGATTTCCCCCGCTTTAAGAAGGTTAAGGTTAACGGCGACGATGCTGAACCACTGTTCAAATTCCTAAAAGAGCAGAAAGGCTTTGCCGGTTGGGATCCGGAACACAACCTGACAGCCATTCTTGACGACATGCTGTCAAAGGCAGACCCCGACTACAAGCAGAAGCCCGACATCAAGTGGAACTTCACCAAGTTTCTCATCAATAAGAAAGGCCAGGTGGTTGCCCGCTTCGAGCCTACTGAGAAGATAGAGAACATTGCCAAGCAGATAGAAGAACTGCTGTAATGCCTAACAGATATTAGAATCATTCCAATGGAACACGTAAAATGCCTTATTATAGGCAGCGGACCGGCAGGTTATACCGCTGCCATCTATGCCAGCCGTGCCAACCTGCACCCTGTAGAGTATAGCGGCATGCAGCCAGGCGGCCAGTTGACACAGACCACTGAAGTAGAAAACTTCCCTGGCTACCCGCAGGGCGTTGACGGCAACCAGATGATGATGGACCTGCGCGAACAGGCTGAGCGTTTTGGCGCCGACATCCGCGACGGCAGCATCACGAAGGTAGACTTTTCAAATCGTCCCTACAAACTCTGGGACGAAGATAATAACGAGATAGAAGCCGACACCGTCATCATAGCCACCGGAGCTTCAGCAAAATACCTGGGTCTGGACGACGAGCGCAAATACAACGGACAGGGCGTCAGCGCCTGCGCTACCTGCGACGGTTTCTTCTACCGCAAGAAGACCGTAGCCGTAGTTGGCGGTGGCGACACAGCCTGCGAGGATGCCCTCTACTTGAGCGGACTGGCCAAGAAGGTGTACCTGATTGTCAGAAAGCCTTTCCTACGCGCGTCAAAAGTGATGCAAGACCGAGTAATGGCTGCTGAGAACATAGAGATATTGTTTGAGCACAACACGCTGGGACTCTTTGGCGAGAACGGCGTAGAAGGAGCTCACCTGGTAAAGCGCAAGGGCGAAGCCGACGAACAACTGGTAGACATCCAGATTGACGGTTTCTTCCTGGCCATCGGCCACAAGCCCAACACAGACATCTTCAAGGAATGGCTGGACACCGACGAGGTGGGCTATCTGAAAAAGATTGACGGCACGCCACGCACTAAGCTTCCCGGCATCTTTGTGGCCGGCGACTGTGCAGACCCCGTCTATCGCCAGGCCATCAGTGCTGCCGGCACAGGCTGTCAGGCTGCCATCGAAGCCGAACGCTTCCTCATGAATCAATAACATCGAGTTTATCGAAACACCAATCGAAACATCGAGGATTCATCAAACAGAATTAGAAAAGCCCCGCTTCACAGCGGGGCTTTTCCATGTAAAAACTAAATTAATCAACCATAAACCTTAACCATTAAAAATCTCTTGTTATGACTTAGAGTATGAAACACTCTATTGTCGATATGATTCACTAATCTTTTATCGACAATGCAAAAGTAATTAATATTTTTTATAACAGGGTTCATATAACATTAATTATGGTTTAAATATCATTATTTATACGTTAAATCAACCTCAAATAACGTTTTTCAAACCAAAATTCACCGTTTTAACATCTTTTCAAACATCTATCACACCAAAATTAGAGTAAAAGTTGTACTTTTGTTACGCAAAAACGCCTAAACATGAGCAGCAGTCACATTATATTCATCGCCATCATCATTATATTGGCCACCATTATTGTCCGGCAAAAGCTGCGCCAGCCGTCGCAAAGCCAGCGCATCCCACTGCCGGACCAGATAGGGCTGCACGTCAGCAACAATGACGTCATGCAATTCCTGAAAGACGCGCTCAGTAATCTGAAGCCCATCACGGAAAGCAAAAATATAGACTTCAACGTCAAGTGCGAACCTGAGAGCATGATGGGCTGGTTCGACACGGAGGTGTTAGACAGCATTCTGCTACTGCTGTTGTCAGACATCGTGAAACGAGTAGACCACGGCGGGAAAATAAACATTGCAGCCTATACCAACAAGCAATACGACAACATCAACATACGCATCAGCGACAACGGACAGAAAATCAGCGACACCGGACTGCTCATCACCCACTACATGGTTGCATTCCACCATGGTAGCATCAGAAGCAAATACTACGAACAGCAAGGGAACACGATTGACATAGAACTACCCATCAAGAAAGATGCTTACGAGACGGAACAGCTGGAAAACAATGCCTCGTCAGCATTTCATATTCCCACAAACATTGAACTGCACGTACCTACCATTGACATCCCCAACGGATACGAGGCAGGGAACAACAGTCTCAGGGAGATTATGCAAACACCACCATCCGCCGACCAGGAGTTTCTGCGGCGTGCCATCAAGTGTATCAATGATAACATCAGTAATGGCGACTACGATCGCCAGACCTTTGCTTCCGACATGGGGTGTAGCGTCAGCACACTATACAATAAGATTCGCGAACTGACAGGAAAGAACATCAGTAATTTTTCACGTGACATACGTATCAAGACAGCCTGCCGGTTGGCAAAAGCGAATCCGGACCTGCGTGTCAGTGACATTGCCTATCAGGTAGGCTTCAAAGACCCGAAATACTTTGCCACTTCTTTCAAGCGCAGCATGGGCGTTCAACCCAAGGAGTACTTTACCCAACTCAGAGAAAAGAGCCGTGAGACTCAGTATGAGAGCAGAAATGCCGTTAGCCCGGATTAGCGCTTGCTGAACCAAAGTCCACAGAAAGTCAACAAGCCATTTAGCATTAGCAACTCATAGCCAAACCGGTAGCCCGTCAGTTGTCCTATTGCTACGTCCAACACGTAGCAAAGCAACGGAGACACCACACAAACATAAGGCACTACCCTGTCATTGGCAGCCCGCTTTGTCAACAGGCCAAAAGCAAAGAGTCCCAGTAGTGGACCGTATGTATAGGAGCATAGGATATAAATGGCATCAATGACACTTGTAGAATTCAGTACCCTGAATAGCAGGATGAACAAGACAAAAATCACTGCCATCGCGGCATGTACCCGTGGGCGCAGGTGCTCGTCGTCAGCCCGTCTGCAGATATCTACACAGTAGCTGGTGGTCAGTGCCGTCAGTGCTGAGTCTGCACTGGAAAATGCGGCTGCCACCATGCCAATCAGGAACACAACGACCAGCAGTTGGCCGTCAGTTGTCGCCAAAGAGCTCAGAACGAACGTCGGCAGCAGTTCGTCACCCTTAGCTGGCAATGGCATACCATGCTGTTGGTACCAGAAAGTGAGCAGAACGCCCAGCGATAGAAACAGCAGATTAGCCGGCAGGAAAGCCACGCCATAGGTGCACATATCCTTTTGTGCATCGCGTAGCGAGCGACACGTCAAGTTTTTCTGCATCATGTCCTGGTCGAGTCCCGTCATGACAATGGCAATGAATGCACCGCTCAGAAACTGCTTCCAGAAGAACTGTTTCGACACCCAATCATCCATGACGAAGACGCGCGACAACTCGCTTTTCTGAATGGCAATAGCCGCATCAGTCACCGAAAAGCCCAACTCGCCCATCACCTTATATATAATAAGGAGTAGCGCACCAAAAAGACAAATAGTCTGAAGCACGTCAGTCCATACCAGCGTCTTGATACCGCCTTGCCGCGTATAGAGCCAGATGAGTGCAGTCATGCTGATGACGACTACGGCAAACAGCCATTCATAACAGGCAGGGCTTAGACTATTACCACCATTGGCCGTAGCTAAGCCACACTCCATGAGTATCCAGCAAACCACATAGAAACGCACTGTCGCCCCCGTCATTTTCGACAACAGGAAGAAAGAGGCTCCTGTCTTGTATGCCCGCGGTCCAATACGCTGTCCTAAATAGCCGTAGATGGTGGTCAGGTTCAGGCGGTAGTAGAGTGGCAGCAGTACCAGTGCTATGACTACGTAACCCACGATGAAACCCATGCACGTCTGTAAATACGTCATACCAATGCCGTTCACCATGCCAGGCACCGATACGAAAGTGATACCGGAAATGGAGGCTCCCACCATGCCTATGGCTACCAGATACCAGGGCGACTGGCGGTCGGCTCTATAGAAGGTCCGGTTGGTAGCCCTTCGGCCAGTCCACCGGCTGATGCCAAAGAGCAGGGCGAAATACAACAATACTACGATTATCATCATCATAACGGGTGCAAAATTACAAAAAATAATGCAATTAGTGAATAAAATGTAAAGTGTAAATCGCTAAATTGTAAATTTATGCTTATCTTTGCAGACGGTAATCACTAACCAACAACCAAAAAGCAATGGCAAAACAAAAGAAATTCATCCTACAGGAAAGTGAGATTCCTACACAGTGGTATAACATTCAGGCCGACATGCCCAATAAGCCCCTGCCGCCCATTCATCCGCAGACCAAGCAGCCGCTGGGTGTTGACGACCTGGCACACATATTCCCGCGCGAATGCTGCGTTCAGGAGCTTGATACCGAGCACCGCTGGATAGACATTCCAGAGGAAGTACTCGACAAGTACAAGTACTACCGCTCTACCCCACTCGTCCGTGCCTATGCACTTGAGCAGGCCTTGGGTACCCCTGCCCACATCTATTTCAAGAACGAGTCTACCAACCCGCTTGGTTCCCACAAAATCAACTCAGCCATTCCGCAGTGCTACTACGCCAAGCAGGAAGGCACCACCAACGTCACCACCGAGACCGGTGCCGGTCAGTGGGGCATGGCACTCTCATACGCCGCTAAGCTCTACGGACTGGAGTGCGCCGTCTATCAGGTAAAGATTACCATGCAGCAGAAGCCCTACCGCTCCAGCGTCATGCGCACCTTTGGCGCCGCCGTCACCGGTTCGCCCTCTATGTCCACCCGTGCCGGCAAGGACATCATCACCAAGGACCCCACCCACCCCGGTTCGCTGGGCACTGCCATCTCCGAGGCTGTCGAGTTGGCCACCACCACGCCCAACTGTAAATACACGCTGGGCTCCGTGCTTAACCACGTTGCGCTACACCAGACCATCATCGGACTGGAGGCTGAAAAGCAAATGCAGATGGCTGGCGAATACCCCGACATTGTCATCGGCTGCTTTGGCGGCGGTTCCAACTTCGGCGGCATCTCGTTCCCCTTCATGCGCCACAACCTGAGCGGTGAGCGCCACACTGAGTTTATTGCCGCCGAGCCCGACAGCTGCCCTAAGCTGACGCGCGGCCAGTTCCGCTATGACTTTGGCGACGAGGCCGGCTACACGCCCCTGCTGCCCATGTTCACACTGGGACATAACTTCAAGCCCTCCAACATCCATGCCGGTGGCTTGCGCTATCATGGTGCCGGCATGATTATCTCGCAACTCATCAAGGACGGTTACATGCACGGTGTCGACATTCCACAACTGGAGACCTTCGAGGCCGGCATGCTCTTCGCCCGCACCGAAGGCATCATTCCCGCTCCTGAGAGCACACACGCCATCGCTGCCACCATCCGTGAAGCAAAGAAATGCAAGGAAACAGGCGAAGAAAAGGTTATTCTCTTCAATCTCTCTGGCCATGGATTGATTGACATGCCCAGCTACGAAGCCTACATCAATGGCGACCTGCAGAACTACAAAGTCACCGACGAGATGATAGCCGAGAATCTTGCTGAGTTGGACAAGCAATAGCCATCAGCCTAAATTGCCAGACAAGCAATAGCTACCGGCTAACACGACAAACAAAACAGCAAAGCTGCGTCACACTCTCAACGAGTCTGACGCAGCATTTTTATTTACTATTAATCTATTAATTATGATGACTTAGAAACGGCCGGGGCCACCAAAACCGCCACCGGGACGGCCACCGCCGAAGCCTCCGCCACCGAAGCCTCCGCCACGGCCACCACGACCGCCACGGCCACCGCCAGGACCTCCGAAGCCGCCACCGCCACGACGGTTGCCCATGCCTCCAAAGAGGTTCAGACGATAGATGACGTGCAGCATGGCATAGTTGGTAATAGCGTTATACTCCGTATCAGTACGCGACATGGCCGAGATAGCACGACTGAAGGTAGACTGCTCGTGCAGGATGTCGTACAACTGCAGCGATACGGTCAGCGCATTGCCACGCAGGAATGACTGCGACAGCTGGGCATTCCAGATGAGTTCGTTCGTGTTCATCGACGCATCGTTATATCCGCGCCGGCTATTCATATTCATGTTAGTCGACAACTGAGTGCCCCATGGCGCTGTCAACATCAGGCTGCCACCATAAGAGAATGTCCAGGTGTCCAGATCATTGTTAGTCTGCAATTCACTGCGGGCATGCATATACTCCACGGCACCATTCAGTTCAAACTCCAACCAGCTGTTACGATAGCTGGCAGCCAGACGCTCACCATAACTCGTTGAGCGTGTCACCGACTCCTGCGAGTTCTGCTTGGCCAGACTGACGTAGCTGACATTGTGGTTATAACGCACCGTCGTGAAGGTGTTCACGTTGAAGTAGCCTGCAGAGTCGATGCTGGTGTTGTACACCACCATGGCAAAAGCATTCCAATTGCCGTTAATATTCTCCGGGCGTGTAGTGTTGGCACCTGTCACCGGGTCGTAGGTCACCATGTTTGAAATACTATTGCTGGTCGTCGAGAAGTTTGCATTCACCATCAGGCTGCGCTGATAGCTCTGCCAGTAGTTGTTATACTGGAAACGCATGTTCTGCGTGAACGAAGGCTTCAAGCCCGGATTACCCTTGCGGATGTTCAGCGGGTTGGAGTCGTCGGTAATATCCAGCAGGTCAGTCATCGACGGTTGACTGGTGTTGGCACGGTAGGTCAGGCGCATCTGGCTGACTTGTGAAATCTTCCAACGGAAATCGGCCGTAGGTGCAAAGTTAGTCACCGTGCGTGTAGTGTCTGAATGTACACCCTGGTAGTCCTGAATGAAGTGCGACTTCTGGGGCACCAACTGTACACCCAGATTGAGGTTATAGCTGTTGCGCACCACGCGCAGCATAACCTCGGCAGTATGTATATAGTTTTTGTATTCTGAGAATCGGCTCAGGTTATTGTCCTTATAGTCCTCCAGCGAGGCGTCCCCCAGCAGTGACAGGTAGTCGTCCCATCCGCGATAGGAGGGAATGACACTCATAAAGTCCCAGCCATTGCCACCCAGACTGTAGGTACCGCGGTCGCTCTTAGTATAGCGGTATTGGTACTGGTACGAGAATTGCAGATAGGTACGCGGCAGGATGGGTTCACTATAGGTCAGCCGCAGACTGTAGTCCCAGTTCTTAGTAGGCGTCACGGCATAGCGGTTGTTCTCTACATCAGGAATGGGAGCCGGGTTGACAAGATAGTATTTCACTAAGTCATTCGAGAACGACTTACTCATGCCCTCGCTATAGTTGGCACCCAGGCGCAGGGTAACATTGCGGCCGTTGTTGCTCAGTTTGCGATTATATTGTCCCCAACCGCCTACGCGCTTGCTGTCGCTATAGCTCAGATTATTGTTCAGATTACTGTTCTTGACGATGCTGTTACCGTCGTCATCTGTCTCGGTAGCCAACCGTGCCAGTTGGCTCAGCGGGTCAGTGATACCATTCACCTTGAACGGGTCTTTGCTGAACGTCGCACTTGAACCGTCTGACAGTCCGTCATTTGAACTGTAGCTAAACTGCGGACGGAACATGATGTTGGTCATGGAATCCGGCGTCCATTCCAGACGGAACTGGGCGTTCCAGCTGTTCGAGCGTGACACATTGCTGTTCAGACGGTTGCTGAACGAACTCAGCGTCTGGCTCATAAAGTTCTCTGACGACGTCTTGCTGACCGCATCCGTGTTGCTATGGTTCCAACGGACACTGCCGTCCACCTTAATCAGGTCCTTCTTCTCATAGTTCAGGTTCAGACCCACCATTTTGGTAGCCGTCAGTCCCTGCCGGCCACCACCAAAGCGGCCGCCGCCACCACCAAATCCCATATCATTGACGTTGTTGGCACTGGTCATCAAGAAAGCCTTGAAGTCGTCTTTCATCACGCCACCAAAGATACGGCTGCTGTAGCGGTCCTTCGTACCTGCTGCCAGGTCGGCATTCACCATGATACCCTTGTTCATGCCTGCCTTGATACCAAAGTCCAGCACCGTTTCCTCCTCACCGTCATCAATACCGCTGACACGGGCCAGGTCGCTCTTCTGGTCGTAAGCTCTCACGCGTTCTATAATAGATGTCGGCAGGTTCTTCATGGCGGTCTTTGTGTCGCCCGTCATAAACTCCTTACCGTCTACCATGATTTTCTTCACCTCCTTACCATTGATGGTTATCTTGCCGTCGTCGTCAACCTGGGCACCGGGCAGTCGCTTCACCAGTTCCTCAACGACGGAACCTTCCGGCGTACGATATGCAGCAGCATTATATATAAAGGTGTCGGCCTTTACTATTACCTTCGACGCATTACCCGTCACGGTGGTTCCCTTCAGCATGATAGCGTCGGGTTTCAGTGTAAGCGTTCCGAGTGCCACGTCTTTGTCGTCGGTCACCTTGACGCGCTGGGTGAATGGTTTGAATCCCACGCACGTCACCTGCAGAATATAATTTCCGGATTTGGGTGCTGTCACACGGAACCGGCCGTCTAACGACGTCAGTCCTCCTGTCACCAACGTAGAGTCAGTGCGTAGCAGTTTGACGGTAGTCTGTGCTACAGGCTCATTGGTGTCGCTCTCGACCACCACTCCGCTCACATGGCGCTGGGCCTGCGCTACAAGACTGCTCAGTAAGAATAGGATAATGAATAGATGCTTTCTCATTGTTCGTATGATTGATGTTTTGCTTTCTATGACGCTCAAAACGTTGAAAAGTTTAACAATATTGAAAAAAAATGATGTAAAAAACAACAATATTATCCTGTTTTGTATACGTTTTTGCCATAATTGTATTAATTTTGCACCCCGTAAACCACCATGGAACAACAAAAGGTTATTATATCTCAGCATTTAGCGCTGTCAGTAAGCCAAGCATTGGCTGACTGCAGCTACGATTGTCTGTTTGTACTTGTCGACGAAACTACTGAGCGGCTCTGCCTGCCCGTGCTTGCAACTATTTTCTCCGAGTCGGGCACAAACTACGCCACTATCACCATCGGTGCCGGCGACCAGCACAAGACACTTGACACGCTGACTCACGTATGGAGCGAGCTGCAGCGCATGGGTGCCACACGCCACTCGCTGATGATAAATCTCGGAGGTGGCATGGTAACAGACTTGGGTGGTTTTGCAGCGTCTACCTTCAAGCGCGGCATACATTATATTAATATACCCACCACGCTGCTGTCCATGGTCGATGCCTCCGTTGGTGGCAAAACCGGCATCAACTTCGGTGGACTGAAAAACGAGATTGGAGTCTTCAACAATGCCGACAGCGTCATCCTCGACACTACCTTTCTGAAAACCCTTGACCAGCCGAACCTGCTCTCCGGCTATGCCGAGATGCTGAAACACGCACTCATCAGCAACGAGAAGATGTGGGCCGAACACCTGCGTTTTGACTTGACCCATCTGGCTCAGATGGTGGCCGACAGCGTAGCCGTCAAGCAGCACATCGTCACCGAAGACCCCACCGAGCGCGGACTGCGCAAAGCACTCAACCTGGGCCATACTGCCGGCCACGCTTTCGAGTCGCTGGCCTTGGAGCGCCACCCCATACTTCATGGTTACGCCGTGGCCTATGGGCTCATTGTGGAGCTCTACCTGTCGTGCGTGAAGACAGGATTTCCCACCGACAAGATGCACCAGACGGTGCAATTCATCAAGGAGCAATACGGCAAGATGACCATCACCTGCAATGACTATCCACGCCTATTGCAGTTTATGCATCACGACAAGAAGAACGAAGGCAGCGCCATCAACTTCACTCTGCTGGCTGGCATTGGCGAACTACGCATCAACCAGACGGCCACTGAGGAAGAAATTATGGAGGCGCTCGACTTTTATAGAGAAAGTTAGTAACAATTAGGGAAAAACTACTACCTGTTATAATTTGCTAATTAACCAAGTGTGTAGGGCCTATCCGTGAGGACAGGCCCTACTTAATTATTCTTATTGCTCAGCACTGAGCCATGTGTGGAGTCGTGTGTTTAGAACTGAGGACGCGGACCACCTGGACGGCCACCTCTTCCCGGACGACCCATTCTGCCCGGACGTCTTTGGCGCGACTGCTGGTATTGCTTATACTGGTCTTCGGTAAGTATTTCCTTCAGCTTCTGTTCATACTCCTTGCGCTGTTCGAAGTTTTTCTTCATCTCCTCCTTCTGAGCGTCTGTCAGCTGCGGGCGCTCAGGGCGTTGCTGTCCCTCCTTGGCGGTGGCGCCACTTTCGCCATCTGCCATCTGACGACGCGGACGAATGGCTGGTCCGCCAACAACCTTCTCGTACTCCTCGTTCAGTTTCAACACCTTTGTCTTCTGTTCGTCAGTCAGCTTCAAGTTCTCTGCCATCCTGTCTGTCAACTCGGCGGGGGTCATCTTCTTCGGACCACGGCGCTGCTGGTTGTTGTCACTCTCTTGGGCCTGCACAGCTGTCATCGACAGGAGGGCTACCAAAGTTAAAATCATCTTTTTCATACTTTTACGGTTTTAAAGGGTTATACATGTTTCTGTGTCGTTTTCTGTAATTAAGACGCTCCAATGGGGCAATAGTTTAAGTGCCACCCCTACTCTTTCAGCAAACAGGCACAACTCTTCAGTGAACCGGAAGATATTTAGAGCGAACCACCGCCGAGGCAATACTTTTTCACAGCACCACAACAGAATAATGCCTACCAATCAGGGAATATTATCGAAGTTCAGAGCAATAAGTTCTACTAAGTCTGAAAAATAATTGCAAATTTATTTTGTCGTTTCGTCGATATTATCTACCTTTGCAGCGGGAAAATCCCACAAAAGGGAAGTTTTACACTTGATATAGATTTGAATAAAGCCCCAAAAAGGATGAAAAAGTTAATATTTAGCCTGATGGCACTGACCAGCCTCAGCGCCCACTGCCAACAACGGCAATGGACACTGAAGGAGTGCATAGACTATGCCACACAGAACAACATCACACTGAAGCAGGCCGTACTGAAAAAACAGTCGGCAACGGAAGACCGCATGCAGTCGAAAGCGGCATTGTTTCCCTCATTGACGGCAACGACAAACCAGTCAGTGGGCTATGCGCCATGGCAAGAGACGGTAGGTGTAAAAAAAGGATATTACAGTGGCACCTACGGCATCAACGCGCAATGGACCATTTGGAATGGTGGCAGGAACGTGAATGCACTGAAGCAAAGCGAACTGGCCGAGGAACAGGCTGAGTTGTCAGCCCAACAGACGGCCAACAACATTCAGGAACGCATTGCGCAGCTATACGTACAAATATTATACATGAACGAAGCCATTGACGTGAATCTCCAAAGCCTGGAAGCCAGCAAGAAAAACGAAGAGCGCGGCAAAACCATGTTAGAGGTTGGAAAGATGTCAAAAGCCGACCTTGCACAGCTAACCGCTCAGCGCGCCACCGACGAATACAACTTAGTGGCAGCCCAAAGCAACCTGGCCGACTACAAACTGCAGCTGAAACAGCTGTTAGAGATTACAGACGACCCCACTTTTGACATTGCCATGCCACAAGCCGCCGACGAGCAGGCGCTGACGGACATACCGTCGCTGCAGAGCGTTTACGAACAGGCACTGCTGACACGCCCAGAAGTAAAAAACCAGGAACTGGCCATCACCAAGAGCGAGTTACAGATTGATGCTGCCAAGTCCGGCTACCTGCCGACAGTCAGCCTGACGGGAGGTGTAGGAACCAGCACCTCGTCACGCAGCAGCAACGGCTGGGGCGAACAGATGAAAACCAACTTCGATGCTACGGTAGGCGTCGGCGTCAGCATTCCGCTCATCGACAACCGCAAGAACAAGACAGCCGTCAGGAAAGCGAAGATAGAGCGCGAACAGGCGCTGTTGAGCCAGCAAGAGGTGCGCAAGGAGCTCTACACTACCATTGAGGGTTTCTGGCTCGACGCCAACAGCAACCAGCAGAAGTTCCGCGCAGCCAAGGTCAGCGTTGACAGCGAACAGCTGTCATACGACCTGCTGAGCGAGCAATTCCAGTTGGGGCTGAAGAACATCGTGGAACTGATGAACGGCAAAACCAATCTGCTACAGGCTCAGCAAAACAAGCTGCAATCTAAGTACACCACGATACTAAACATCCAATTACTGCATTTTTACGAAGGGAAACAAATCACATTATAAAAATATGAAGAAGAATAAGAAGCTCCTTATAGCCGCAGGCGCAGTAGTGCTGATAGCCATTGTTGCCTGGATGTTGTCAGGCGGTAAGAAAGAGGAAGAGGTGACATTTGAAACTGCCAAGGCAGAGCGTCAAGACATTCACACCACCATAACCGCCACGGGAACCATCGAACCGGTAACGTCAGTTACTGTCGGTACGCAGGTGTCAGGTATTGTCTCGAAACTTTATGTCGACTACAACTCCGTCGTCAAGAAAGGCCAGGTCATTGCCGAACTGGACCGTACCAACCTGACCAGCGAGCTGAACCGCTCCAAGGCGGAACTCACGTCGGCTCAGAGCACGCTGAACTACGAGACGGCCAATTTCAAACGCTATCAGACGCTGTTTGACAAAGGACTGGTCAGCGCCAACGACTACGAGAATGCCAAACTCAGCTACGAGAAGGCTCGCCAGACCGTCAACTCGGCCCGCGAGAGTGTGCAGAAAGCGCAGACCAACCTGGGCTATGCCACCATCACCAGTCCCATTGACGGTGTCGTGTTGTCCAAGTCGGTAGAGGAAGGCCAGACGGTTGCTGCCTCGTTCAATACGCCGGAACTGTTCAACATTGCTCAGGACCTGACCGACATGCGCGTCATTGCCGATATCGACGAAGCCGACATCGGTGGTGTAAAGGAAGGCCAGCGCGTCACATTCACCGTCGATGCCTTCCCTGACGACAAGTTTGAGGGACAGGTCACCCAGGTACGCCAGGAAGCTACCACGACGAGCAATGTGGTTACCTACGAGGTAGTCATCTCCGCACCCAACAAAGACCTGAAGCTGAAGCCTGGACTGACAGCCAACGTCACCATCTACACACTCGAAAAGAACCAGGTGCTGGCCGTGCCCTCCAAAGCCCTGCGCTTCATGCCCAATGAGGCATTACTGAAGAAGGGCGAGAAGATAGAGGACATCGAGGCTCCCTTCAAGATATGGACCTTAGAGGGTGGCACGTTTAAGGCTCACAAGGTGGAGACAGGCATTACCAACGGCATACTGACTGAAATCACCAGCGGACTCAGTGAGAACACCGAGGTGTTGGTCGACTTCAACATCAGTGGTGGCGAGGAGGCGCAAGGCCAGCAGGCAGCCAACCCCTTCATGCCCCGTCCAAGAAATAATAGGAATCAGCAAGGACAACAGGGACAAAAGAAATAAAAACCCACCCCCTGCCCCTCCCCAAGGGAGGGGAGGTTTAATAGCAAACATGATGGACAATAATAATATAATAGGTAACCAAGCCCCCTCCCCTCGGGAGGGGAACGGGGTGGGTTCCAAAGTAGTCATCGAACTACAGAATGTGAAACGTTACTTCCAGGTAGGCTCTGAGACGGTGAAGGCGCTGCGTGGCGTTTCGTTTAAGATCTACGAGGGAGAGTTCGTCACCATTCAGGGCACGTCGGGCTCCGGCAAGTCCACTCTGCTCAACCAGCTGGGTTGTCTCGACACGCCCACCAGTGGCGAGTACCTGTTGGACGGCATCAGCGTGCGCAGCATGTCGAAGACACAACGCGC
The DNA here is from genome assembly GCA_902760315.1 of uncultured Bacteroidales bacterium. Lineage (GTDB taxonomy): Bacteria > Bacteroidota > Bacteroidia > Bacteroidales > Bacteroidaceae > Prevotella. The sequence continues at coordinate 105,270 of CACWFV010000008.1, forward strand.
CCACCTGCGCAACAGGAAGATTGGTTTCGTATTCCAAAACTACAACCTCTTGACAAAGACCACCGCCGTGGAGAACGTAGAATTGCCGCTGATGTACAACTCTGCCGTATCTGCTGAAGAGCGACACCAGCGTGCCGTAAAAGCGCTGGAGGCCGTGGGACTGGGAGACCGTCTGTACCACAAGTCCAACCAGATGTCGGGTGGCCAGATGCAACGCGTGGCCATCGCCCGTGCACTGGTCAACGACCCCGCCGTCTTGCTGGCTGACGAGGCCACGGGTAACCTGGATACGCGTACATCATTCGAAATGCTGGTGCTGTTCCAGCAGTTGCACCGCCAGGGTCACACCATCATTTTCGTCACCCACAACCCTGAGATTGCCGAATACTCCAGCCGCAACATCAATCTGCGCGACGGCAAGATACGCGAGGACACCATCAACGAAAACATCAAATCGGCAGCAGAGGCCCTGGCAGCACTGCCCAAACCCGTAGACGACTGACCGTCGGAATACCGAAAATACCGGAATACCGAAACCACGGAATACCGGAATAACAGAAAAAGAAAGAAATGAATTTACTTAATCTCTTTAAAATCAGCATACGCGCCGTAGCCAACAACAAGATGCGCTCGTTCCTCTCCATGTTGGGCATCATCATCGGTGTGGCGGCCGTCATCATCATGATGTCCATCGGACAAGGTTCCAAGGAGAGCATCCGTGCCGAACTGTCCACCATGGGTACCAACCTGCTGACCATTAGGCCGGGAGCCGACATGCGTGGTGGCGTGCGCCAAGACCCGTCGGCCATGCAGACACTAAAGATGGCTGACTACGAGCGCATACTCCGCGAGAAGAAGTTTGTCACCAAGGTGTCGCCTGAGGTGACGGCCAGCGGCCAGGTCATCTACGGCAACAACAATACGACAACATCTATGTATGGTGAGTCGACGGAATATCTCGACATCAAGTTGTGGAGCGTTGAAGAGGGCGACTGCTTCACCGACGAAGACATCAAGAAAGCCGCCAAGGTATGTGTTGTCGGTACCACCATTGTCAAGGAACTGTTCGGAAAGACCGACCCCATCGGCAAGACCATTCGCTTCAAGTCCATCCCCATGCGCATCATTGGCGTGCTGAAGTCCAAAGGCTACAACTCGTGGGGTATGGACCAGGACAATGTCATCATCGCCCCCTACACGACGGTCATGAAGCGCATCAATGCCCAGACGTATTTCTCCAGCATCGTCTGTTCGGCCATCACCGAGGAGTTGTCTGACGCTGCCATCGAGGAATTGACCCAGATACTGCGCAACAACCATAAGCTGAGCGGCGACGCGGCCGACGACTTCACCATTCGCTCGCAAGCCGAGATGATGCAGACCATGTCGTCCACCATGGACACCGTCACCATCATCCTCGTTGTGGCGGCAGCCTTCTCGCTGCTCGTGGCCGGCATCGGCATCATGAACATCATGTTGGTCAGCGTCACCGAGCGTACCAAGGAGATAGGACTGCGCATGGCCGTGGGCGCCACAGGCCCCATCATCTCGCTACAGTTCCTCATCGAGTCGGTACTCATCAGCGTCACCGGCGGACTGCTCGGCGTCATCGTAGGCGTCACGGCCAGCACGCTGGTATCCTCATTCGGCATGCCGTCCAGCGTGCCGGCATGGTCCATCTACGTGTCTTTCCTGGTCTGCGTATTCATCGGCGTACTGTTCGGTTACATTCCTGCCCAGAAAGCTGCCAACATGGATCCCATTGAAGCCATCCGCCATGAGTAAGATTGTCTACTCCATGAACAAGCACATAGCCCTGGCTTGTCACTTCACCTTCTGGGCCTACATGTTCCTCTCGCCACTGACCTACTGGCGCGGAACAGGCATCACCCTGCCCCACTACCTGCTGACGTGCATGCAGCCACTGGTGCTACTGATAGTGTTCTACCTGAACTACTTCTATCTGACGCCCAAGTTCTTCGTGGCCGGCAAGCATCGCTACGACCTGCTCGTCAACGTCATTCTGGTAACCGTGCTGGGCACCTTCCTACACTACTGGATGAACTGGGCCAACACGCTCTACATGCCCTACCACTACATGAACCATCAGGACACGCTGGGCACCATCTCCTACATACTCCGTGACAGCCTCAACCTGGCCGTCTTCGGAGCAGGCGCCACGGCGCTGGCCCTGGCTCGCCGCTGGGTGACGGCCGATCAGCGCCTGAAGGAACTGGAGGCTGCGCGTGCGCAGGCCGAACTGCGCAACCTCCGCAACCAAATCAACCCCCACTTCCTGCTCAACACGCTGAACAACATCTATGCCCTGACGGTCTTCGACACGCAGAAAGCGCAAGAGACCATTCAGGAACTATCAAAGATGCTGCGGCATATTCTCTATGACTATCAGCAGTCCACCATTGCCATTGCCGACGAGGTAGATTTTCTGGAGAACTATGTCAAACTGATGCGCATCCGGCTGCCTCAGTCGGTAGACATCCGCTTCGACACTGACATCCGGGACAGCAATATCCAGATAGCCCCCATGGTGCTCATCTCGCTCATCGAGAATGCCTTCAAGCACGGCATCAGCCCTACGGAGCCTTCTTTTATTCACATCAACATCTCAGCAACGCCGCAAACCATCGTCTGCCACATCGAAAACTCCAACCACCCCAAGACGGCCGACGACCACAGCGGCCACGGCATCGGACTGCGACAGGTGCAGCAACGACTGGAGCTGGCCTACCCAGGCAGACATACCTGGCAGCACGGCACCATTGAGAACGCAACCATTTATTATTCAATTATTACCATCCAATTATGATTATCAATTGCGCCATTATTGACGACGAACCTTTAGCAGCGGGACTGCTGAAGAGCTATGCAGAAAAAACACCCTTTCTGAACCTTACAGGAACATACGGCAGCGCCGTAGAAGCCATGCGCGACCTGCGCATCAACCCGGTCCACCTGCTGTTCCTCGACATACAAATGCCCGAACTCTCCGGCATCGAATTTGCCAAAATCCTGCCACCCGACACCAAGGTCATCTTTACCACCGCCTTCAAGCAGTATGCCGTCGAGGGCTACAAGGTGTCGGCACTGGACTATCTGATGAAGCCCGTCAGCTACGAGGACTTCCTCAAGGCTGCCAACAAAGCACTCGACTGGTTCTGCATCGTGCAAAAGAAGCGCACCTACGCTGCTGACCGCTTCATGTATGTCAAAAGCGACTATAAACTGGTACGCGTGGCCCTCGACGACATCCTCTATATTGAAGGTCTGAAGGACTACATCAGCATCTGTCTGACCAACGGAGAGAAGATTGCGAGCCTGATGAACATGAAGAAAATAGAGGACTACCTGCCCCGTCCCGAATTTCTGCGCACCCACCGCTCCTACATTGTCCACATGGCCAAGGTAGAAACCATCGAGCGTTTCCGCATCGTCTTCGGCGACCAATATCTACCCATCTCTGACAGTTACAAGGAAGACGTACAACAATATTTCGACTCCCACACGCTGGCATAAGCAAGGGAAATACGTTTCATCAAAAAAAATTGCAACCACTATGGACCAGACAACCAACGACATACTACTGAAGAATGTCACCCAGCTCTCCAAGCTCACCGAGCAGGAGGTTGGCATGATGCCTGCTACCGTGGCTCCACTGCCATCAGTGGAACAGGTCAAGCAAATCGTGGCCATCGTCAAGAAAATTATCTTTCCGGACTACTTCAACCAGCGCCAGCCCGACGAGACGCTACGCTCCTATACCATTGGCGTACACATGGAGGAGCTGCACCGCCTGCTCACTAAGCAGATAGCCCACGGACTGCAATTCTGCGAGGATTGCGAGTGCATCAAAAGCAAGCAGCAGGTTTACCAAGAGGCCGAGCGGCTGTCGCTGCAGTTCATCGACTCGCTGCCCGACATGAAACGCGTGCTCTACACCGACATCCAGGCCATGTTCGACAACGACCCCGCCGCGCCCAACTACGGTGAGGTTATCTTCTGCTACCCCGTGGTCAACGCCATGACGCACTACCGCATAGCCCACCGCCTGCACCAGCTGAAGGTCCCCGTCATTCCGCGCATCATCACCGAGCAGGCTCACTCCAAGACGGGCATCGACATCCACCCCGGCGCCACCATTGGCGAGTATTTCGCCATCGACCACGGCACGGGTGTCGTCATCGGCGAGACCACCATCATCGGCAACCACGTCACCCTCTATCAAGGTGTCACCCTGGGTGCCAAGAGCTTTAAGTACGACGCCGACGGCAACATGCTCAACGTGCCGCGCCACCCCATCATCGAGGACCACGTCACCATCTACTCCAACGCCTCCGTTCTGGGCCGCATCACCATTGGCCACCACTCCACCATCGGTGGCAACATCTGGCTGACACACAGCGTGCCACCCAACTCGCGCATTCTGCAGTCCAAGGCTGTCGACGCCTCCTACGACGGCGGCTTGGGCATCTGACGCGTGGACCATCGAGACGGACAAAGAGACGTTTAGAAACAGCAAGAGAGAGGGCAGGCGCCCCCTCTCTTTGTTTTATCGCTTTCTGTCCTTTGCCTGTCGTGCAAAGTCGAAGAGCGACTGTGGCAGATGGCAATACCCGGTAGGATTCTTGTCGAGATAGTCTTGGTGGTACTCCTCGGCTGTGTAGAAACGCTCCAGCGGCTGTCGCTCCACTACCAGCGGCTCGTCGTAGCGTTGCTGCTCGTCGTCGTATACTTGGTTAATAACCGTCAGGTCGGCAGCGTCGGTGTAGTAGATGCCCGTACGATAGCGGGTACCCTCGTCGTGGCCCTGCTTGTTCAGACTCGTGGGGTCGATGGCCTTGAAAAACATGCGCAACAGGAAGTCGAGACTCACCACATCGGGCGCATATCTCACATGCACCGTCTCGGCATATCCCGTCTCGTCGGTATACACCTCTTTATACGTCGGGTTCTCCGTGTGTCCGTTGGCAAAGCCTACCTCGGTCTCCACCACGCCCTCAATCTGTTTAAAGTAATGTTCCGTCCCCCAGAAGCAGCCTCCTGCGAGGTAAATGTCTTTTGTTGTCATTGTCATTGTCGTTTTCTATTAAATCTAGTTGTATAAGCTGAATTTTTTGCAAAATCAGCTAGATACGTAGCCAAATCAGCCTCACCAGCACGGAGCTATGGCTTCACGGCCTTGGGCGTCCAGTTCTTGAAGAAGCGTAGTACCTTCTCTTGATGATAGCCCTGCCCTTCCTCCAAGAAGCTGGAATCCTGGATATGGATGACCTTTCCTTCCTCATCAAGCACGACAAACACGGGGAATCCGAAACGGCCACAGTTGTCCAGACGCTTCATCAGGGCTGCGGCCTGCTGCTGTTGCAACTCACCTCCAGAGCGGCGAGGGTTGTAGTTCACATGGACATACTCGAAGTTCTCGCTGATAACCTTGCTGATGGTGGTGTCGTTCGTGATGAAGTCGGCAAAGCGCAAGCACCAAGGACACCAGTTGCCGCCCACTTGACAGACGACGAACTTGCCCTCAGTACGGGCTTTCGCAACGGCCTGGTCTATCTGCTCAATGGGGTTGATGGTCTCGTCGTATACCTTTTTCAAGCCCTGCGCATTTGCCGTCACGACAAGGAGGGCTGTTAATAGCGTGAGAAAAAATTTCTTCATATCAATCTATGGGTTATTTTGTGATTATTATTCCTTGATAAATTCCGATGGTGTTTGGCCGAAATGTTTCTTGAACTGGCGGGTGCAGCTCTGGCGCACCGATGTAGCGGGCATAGTCGTTGACGTTATGAACACGCAGAATCTTCTCCATGTTGTGAGATTTGTGTGCAAAGTTACAATTTTTCTGCCTTAAATGAACAAATATCATAAAAAAGATGAGTCCAACGGACAACAATGTGTCGAGATAGCTGAATCGAGCCTCTCGGCAAAGGACAACGTACAGTCGAAAGCCGTCATCACCTTCAGCAGCACTTCCCAAAAACGTGAATTCTTCATACCCTCTTACCTCTTAATTCTTACCTCTTACCTCTTACCTCTTAACAATGTTTCCCTGCGCTTTTAAAAGCCCCCTCCCAGCCGGGAGGGGGTTGGGGGTGGGTTGTTGGGTTTTTAGGGCTGCTCCTTCACTACCGTGTTCAGCGGCAGCTCCTCGACCTTGCAGTTCTGCAGGAACTGCTTCTGGCGGTTGCCGGCGGAGTCGGTGGTGCGCTCCGGGGTGAAGACGACGTGCAGTCCGGTGACGTTCTCGGCCACGGTGAACTTGTCGGCAGAAGCGGCACCCTTACACTCGATGCCGATCTTGAACGAGCCGAAGCCATCCAGCTTGACGCGCTTGGAGTCTTGCATCTGGTCGCGCATGACCTCGACCATCTCTTCGATGACGGCCATCACGTCGGAGCGCTTGACGGTACAGTTGCGCTGGATGATTTCCGACAGCTGGCGGGTGTTGATGACTGCGGTGGGCACGGCGCGGGCGTACCACTTGCCGGAGCGCTTCGTTCCGGTCGACTTGTCCTGATGCAAACGATAAAATACTGACATAACTAGTAATTTTTTAAATGGTTAATGATTTGGTTGTTTATTCTCTGTCTTGTCAGCCTTCCCGCTGGATTTACCAGCCTTGTAAGGCTTCCTTATCAGGCTTACAACTGCTGCTTATTAGGCTTGCCCGCACGCGTATCAGGCTGGCTTTTCAGCGTATCAGCTGTATTTCTGATTGACATGTATTTCTGATTGACAATACAAAAGTACGAAAAAATGCCGAGGCGCGCAAATTTTCAGTCCAAAATCCGCCATTTTTGAGGGGTATTTCCCGCCCTAATTTTCACGAAAAATCCGAGGTCGCTCCTGCGAGGGTTTTGCTACCTGATACCACACACTTATTCGGGGCTCGAACTGGACAAATGGATTATGGACTATGGACGTTTTGGTGATTTTCAATTGCGCAGACGCTTATAGCAAATATAATATAATATTATAATATTATATTATATTTGAATAATAATTATTATAATTATAATTTCCCCTCCTTTCTTCCCGTTTTCCACTTAATTTTTAGGAAAACGTCCATAGTCCATAGTCCAGATGTCCAGTTTCAACAAATAAAAACACCTTATTTATTTTGTTATATTCCAAATCTTTTCTCGAAAATCTTGCTGTTGTACAAAGATGAAACAGGATTGCATCGCCACACTCTGTTAGAGAGAAGGTTTAGCTCGACGGCCCGATTGCAACGCCACACTTCGCACCTTTAGGTCGAAGAAGGGGAAAGTCAACCAGTCCCTCGCGTTCGTAGTATTCTGTTTACATACACTCAGCGAGGTATTTCATGAAAATATCTCGCTGATTTCTTTTTTGTTTCAAGAATTATAATTATCTTTGCAGCAATAAAGAAGTAAACAATGGGGAGTATCGAAAACATATACGAAGCAATCACTGCTGACGGATTCTGTGAGCGGACACTACAACTCATTGACGAACAAGTAAACGATATACAAAATGGGACAGAAGATTTTCCTCGATTCAATTTATCAGAGCATGCAGGACTCAGCAAGGGAGGTGCGCCTCTCATTGGGGCGTCCATCGTCGCATGCTACGCGACAGCAAGCCTTAGAGCAGGTTGCAATGCTGAAGGCTGCCAAGGAAGCCCAGCAAATTGGGAAATAGACGAGAAGCAGGAACAACTCATAGAACAATGGGCAAAGGCCGCCAACCTATGGGAAGACAACTCAGAACAATTTCTCGTAGAAGAGTTTGGCCCCATGATAGCACAAGGAGCAGAGGCCAAGGTCTATTATAAAGAAGGCAACACCTCTGTCGTAAAAGAACGAGCTTCCATCTATTCTACTACACAGAAAGCTCTTGATGCTATCGTACTACATAACTACCTCTTTCCAGAAACAGCAATGAAAGTGATTGGATTCACTCGTGATAGCGATGGACTTATGCGCATCGTATTGACACAACCATATGTGAACTGTTTACGATTAGCAACGAAGAAAGAGATAGATGATATGGTCGCTGCAAAAGGCTTTCGTGACAACTGGGATGGTCAAGGTGTAAACTATATCTCCGACCGCATGGCATTAGAGGATATGCATCCCGCCAATGTCTTTATTGATGAGGTTAGCGGTAAGCCTATTTGTATTGATTGCATCGTGAAATTTGTATAAGTTCTGGCATTAGCTCCAGACAAAAAAAGGCTCATTTCATACACTCAGCGAGGTATTTCATGAAAATATCTCGCTAATTTCTTTTTTGTTTCCAAATCTTTTCTCGAAAATCTTGCTGTTGTATAAATAAATCCGTATCTTTGCAAATGCATTGTGACGTAAACTGTGCTACAACGGAGTTACAGGTCACTTTGCAGGACATTGTGGGTTAAGAATAATTCGTATCGAAGATTCTGATGAGGTTTACACTCAAATAGTCGCCAACTAAATTGAAACTACGACCTCGCGGGATTAGGGATACGCCTTTATGGCGTACCCTTTCCTTGTGTATCGTAGTGAGGCTTGTTTGGCGACGGCCTGAGTGTAAGTGCATAAGGGATGAGGGTGCGCTTTTCTATTTCCCCTAACTTAAAACAGACAGGCCAATGAAAGACTATGGTGGATTTGGTGGCATCGCTTCTTTCGACAATATCACGTCGAGGGTAATAGACGACTTAAGAACTACACTGAAACGTGGTTCTAAGGTGTCACTGGCTGCAGCCTCCTTCTCCATCTATGCCTTTGAAGCATTGCAAAAGGAGTTGGAGCAAGTGGAAGAATTGCGTTTTATCTTCACCTCACCAACCTTCAACAAAGAGCGCGAGAAGAAGCAGAAACGTGAGTTCTATATTCCCAAGCTCAATCGCGAGCGAACACTTTATGGTTCTGATTTTGAAATCAAGCTACGCAATAATCTCACGCAGAAAGCCATTGCCAAAGAGTGTGCGGACTGGATTCGCCAGAAGGTGCATTTTAAGACCAATACCTCGCAGATGCAGATGCCTGGCTTCCTCAATGTCAGCAATGAGGAAGACCTCTTTACCTATATGCCCTTCAATGAACTGACGACCACAGAACTGGGGTGTGAACGCGGCAACAATATCTTCCAACTTATTCAGCGCTTGCCATCGCCAGTAAGTGATGCCTATCTGAAGAATTTCAATGATTTCTGGGAGGATAAGGAGAACTTCACGGATGTGACAGAAGCCATTATTGAGAATATCGAGAATGTCTATCGTGAGAATGCGCCAGACTTCATCTACTTTGTGACGCTCTACAATATCTTCAACGAATTCTTGGAGGACATCAGCGAAGATGTGTTGCCCAACGAGGCTACAGGTTTCAAGTCCTCACAGATATGGAACAAGCTCTATAACTTCCAGAAGGATGCAGCCCTCGCCATCATAAACAAGCTGGAAACCTATAATGGTTGTATTCTTGCTGATAGCGTAGGTCTGGGTAAGACCTTTACAGCGTTGAGCGTCATCAAGTATTACGAGAATCGTAACAAGTCTGTATTGGTGCTTTGTCCCAAGAAGCTCTACGACAACTGGCAGACTTATAAGAGCAACTACAAGAACAATCCATTGGAGAAAGACCGCCTGCGCTACGACGTGCTTTTCCATACCGACCTCTCTCGTGAACAGGGCTTGAGCAATGGCCTCGACTTAGCTTTGCTGAATTGGGGCAACTACGACCTGATTGTTATTGACGAGAGTCATAACTTCCGCAATGGTGGTAAGATTACTACCGACGAAGACGACGAGAACCCTCGTGAGAATCGCTATCTGCGCCTGATGAACAGGGTGATTAAGGCTGGCGTTAAAACGAAGGTGTTGATGCTTTCTGCCACACCTGTCAACAATCGTTTCAACGACTTGAAGAACCAGTTGCAGTTGGCTTACGAAGGTGACCAAAACCTGATTAATGACAAGCTGAATATGGATCGTCCTATTGAGGACATTTTCCGTGCTGCTCAAGGACAGTATAATCTCTGGTCTAACCTTCCATCCAACCAGCGCACAGCAGAGCAACTGTTGGATATGCTCAGCTTCGATTTCTTCCAAGTACTCGATGCTGTCACTATTGCTCGAAGTCGTAAGCACATTGAGAAGTATTACGATACAGCAGACATTGGTAAGTTCCCCACACGTCTGCGCCCCATTTCCAAACGTCCACACCTTACAGACCTTAACGATGCTATTACCTATCGCGATATTTCTGGCCAGTTGTATGACCTGAATCTTGGTGTCTATGCTCCCTCTGCCTATATCCTGCCATCTAAGCGCGATAAGTACGAGATTGAAAAGGACGGCAGTGGTGTGCATCTGGGAATGTCTGGTCGTGAGAAAGGCTTGAAGAAACTGATGGCCATCAATCTGCTGAAACGTTTGGAGTCGAGTGTCAACTCTTTCCGCCTGACGCTGGAGCGTATGAAGCAGCAGATAGATGCCACCTTAAAAGATATTGATAAGTTCCTGACCACTCGTCAAGATGTGCGCATCTCCACCCAGACGTTGGAGAATATGTTTGATGGTGATGACAGCGAAAACGATTTTCTGATAGGTGGTAAGAAAACTCGTGTTGCCTTGGCGGATATGGACTGTCGTTCATGGAAACGAGACTTGGAGGCTGACCAAGAAATCTTAGGGTTGTTGTTGACGATGCTGGAAGACATTACTCCCGAGCACGACAGCAAACTGCAGATGCTGATAGAAAATCTGCGTGAGAAGTTTGCCCATCCAATTAATGGAAATAACAAGAAGGTTATTGTCTTTACAGCCTTCTCCGACACAGCAGAATATCTTTACGAAAACCTGGCTCCTGCTATCAAGGAAAAAGCAGGCTTACACACAGGCTTGGTGACAGGCGATGCCTTAGCATCTACTATTCCAGGATTGAAAGCAGATTTCAACCTTATCCTTACTCTCTTTTCGCCTATCTCCAAAGAGGCAGACAAGCTATTACCAAACAATAGCAATGAGATAGACGTGCTGATAGCTACAGACTGTATCTCTGAAGGTCAGAACCTACAAGACTGCGACTACCTTATTAATTATGATATCCATTGGAACCCCGTTCGTATTATCCAGCGCTTTGGTCGCGTAGATAGAATTGGTTCGCGCAATGATGTCATCCAATTAGTGAACTACTGGCCAGACATAGAACTCGATGATTATCTGAGTTTGAAAGGGCGTGTGGAAGCTCGAATGACGGGCGTTAATATTACTGGTGCAGGTAACAGCAACGTGTTGCTCTCTGATGAGGAACAGGCAGACCTTGACTATCGAAAGAGCCAACTGCAACGTCTGCAAGAAGAGGTGGTTGACCTCGAAGATATGAATACAGGTATCAACATCATGGACTTAGGCTTGAATGAGTTCCGCCTCGACCTCTTGGCCTATATGCAGAACCATCCAGATATTGAGCATACACCTTGGGGCATGAGTGCTGTAGTGCCAGCCAACGAGCAAGCCAAGCCAGGCGTTATCTACATTCTGAAGAACAGGAACAATGCCGTCAACATAGGCCATCAAAACCTGCTTCATCCTTTCTATATGGTCTATCTCTCTGACGATGGTGAGACCATTATCAACCACTTGTCACCCAAGAAGTTGCTCGACATCATGCGTATGAGTTGTAAGGGCAAGACAGAACCCATCATAGAACTCTGCAGACAGGTGAATCGTGAAACACAGAATGGCAGAAAGATGAGTCATTATAGTGACCTGTTGGGTAAGGCTGTTGCCAGCATCGTAGAACAGAAAGAACAAAGCGATATTGATAGCTTGTTCTCTTTTGGCGAGACAACAGCCTTGGTGGGAGATATCAGAGGATTGGATGACTTCGAACTCATTTGTTTCTTGATTATTAAGGAAGGAGGCATGCATGGATAATATCTTGCACTTTCCTGCGGGAACCATTGTCGACAGCGTAGTTCCCAAGACAAAGTTCTATCGCTTTATGGAGGTGAATCCTCGCATGAAGAGCCATTTCGTGAACGATGTAGAAAGCATTCGTTGGCTCTATAAGTTGTCTCCTGACACGCTGAATGTCACTGCAACAGAAGACATGAAGGAGATAGAGGTGTTTGTAGCTACGCTCAAAGAAGCAGATTGCCCTACTGACCTCTTTACCTTTATCGATACTCACATGCCTCGTCATCTGGTGTTCATCCTGCTGCATAACGACAACTGTATGTTGCTCATCAACTACAAGCAATGGAAAGATGATACGCATACGCAGTTTAAGATGACTCAGATGTTTGCCTCACCTTGGGTGTCTACAACGAGTCTGCAATTACAGATTGATGGTCAGTCTTTGCCTCGCATTTATGACAACTTTGTGGCACAAATCTCTGGCATTGGTGAACATCGCGCTGGCAGCATGGAGGATATTGTGGCTCTTCGCCAGCAGATAGCCAAACAGCAAGACGAACTACAAAAGATGGAGAAACGTATGCGTCGTGAGCCTCAGGTAGATATCCAGATGCAACTGCATCAGCAGGTGAAGGCAAAACGTAGGGAAGTAGATAATCTCAGAAAGAAATTGGAGGAACTTAAATAATGGCAAAAGATAGAAAACATCATTTCGTTCCAGTTTGTTACTTGAATCGTTTTAAGCAAGATGACGGACATATTCACTGTTACAGTAAGAAGAGAAATAATGAATATGCCTGTGGTGTAGATGCTGTTTGCGAATTGCCATATTTTTACAAGATTACACAAGAAAGCTGGTGGAGTACATTTGAGATAGAAAAAGATTTTTTTTGCTCGAACGTTGAATCTCCATTAGGACCAATGATAACTAATATAGAACAGTCAATTAAATCATCTTTGGCAAACGATAGTTCAATAGCCAAAATCATTCTTAATGAAGAAACAAGAAGGTCTATTGCTTCAATGATTTTTATCCAGTTCTATAGGACACCTCGATTTAAGAATTATTATGAGGGCAAGAAACTCATTCGGCAAGGCATTTCTTCTGTTACACATGATTTTACGAAAGAAGAAATTTTAGATCCAGTTCTAGTTCACGCTCTTTCTACATATTTAAACCCGCATATGCTTAAAAAGGTGGTCTCGTATTTAGTCGGAGGGCAATGGGTGTTTAGATATTCTGATGAAAAAGTATTTTTAACATCAGACAATCCGGTCGTTTGGATTCCGTTGAAAGGCCCCCAACCAGAACGTTTTACCATTGGAAACATTGACGAAAGCAAATGTTTCCTGTATTATCCAATTACACCTAATATCGTATTGGAAATTTTCGATAAAGACACAAAAGGTTTGCCTTCAGATTTTGACAATCTTATAATCCGAGCTGATTCAGAACGAATTGCAGGTTTGAATTTGAATACTATTATCAATGCAGATGATATAGTCATCTTACAAGATAAGGACATAAATTCATATAATATTGAAGTTAAATTGAAAATAATATAAAAGAGTTATGGATCATATCTCAAAAACAACATTAGATGGCGCTCAACTCAATATTGATGCCCTCTATAATATTGCTCCTTCTTGCTTCACAGAAGCAAAAGGTGAAGATGGAACAGTACACAGAGTCGTAGACTTTAAAAAACTACGTCTTTTGCTTGGCGACAATGCAACAGAGGATGCCCCTGAGGTCTATGACTTCACTTGGGTGGGCAAACGTGCTGCCCAGCGTGAGGCAATGGCTCCCATTCGCAAGACCCTGCGCCCCTGTCCTGAGGAGAGCGTGAACTGGGACACCACGCAGAACCTCTATATCGAGGGCGACAACCTCGAAGTGCTGAAACTGCTTCAGAATTCCTATATGGGTAAGGTGAAGATGATATATATCGACCCACCTTACAATACAGGTAATGATTTTGTATATCATGATGACTTCCATCGCACTCAGCGCGAAGAGGATGAGGAGGCGGGCGTTTTCAATGAAGAGGGCGAGCGCATGGTTAAGAACACAGAATCCAATGGTAAGTTCCATTCTGATTGGTGTTCGATGATTTATTCGAGGTTGATGGTGGCAAGGAGTTTGTTGAAGGATGATGGGGTGATTTTTATGTCTATTGACGATAATGAGGATGATAATCTTCGTAAAATTTGTAATGAAATCTTTGGCCAGTCAAATCTGGTTGGAGTTTTTGTATGGACAAAGAAAAAAAAGGGTAGTCATCTTTCCAAAACATTCCGTTCAATGACGGAGTATGTATTATGTTATGCCAAGAACGTTGAATTGATTGAATTGTTTGGTGAAGATGCATATTCAGATAAATGGCAACCAATTGTCAAAAAGACTAATGCTGTTAAAGTACTAACATTTCCAGCAAATCTTATAGAAACGTCTTTACCTGGACCTTTATATACATCCGGCATATATGCTAAGGATACAACACCAATAGAGTTTCTTGATAATATCATTATTAGGAATGGACGTATTGAAAATGGTTTCAGAGTAAGTGGGCCTTTTGTCTGGACTCAAACGAAGTTAGAAGAAGAAATTAGTGCAGGAACAAAGTTTTCTCTATCAAATAAATTTGGATTCAACGTATTTCGTTCTGATCAACTTGACAAAGTGAAAAGACCTTCTAGTATAATTGACTCGAAGGTAAGTGTTGGAACAAATGAAGATGCAAGTTCTGAGGTTGAACAATTGTTCGGGAAAGAAAGAATTATGGATTATCCCAAACCGTCTTCTCTATTACGTTATTTGATAAATACTCTTGCATATTATGATAAAAATATGATTGTGTTAGATTTCTTTTCTGGTTCAGCAACTACAGCTCATGCAATGATTCAGCTTAACGCCCAAGATGAGGGAAAACGAAAATTTATCATGGTCCAACTTCCAGAAGAAACTCCCAAAGATAGTGAAGCTTATAAAGCCGGCTACAAGAATATCTGCGAAATCGGCAAGGAGCGTATTCGTCGTGCAGGAAAGAAGATAAAAGAAGAACATCCTGAGGCAAAAGACCTCGATATTGGTTTCCGTGTGTTTAAGTGCGACGATAGCAACTATAAAGATGTGGCATTTGCACCAAAAGACTATACCCAGGAGAGCCTCGACCTGTTTGTGGATAACATTAAGGAAGATCGCACAGACCTCGACTTGCTATTCGACTGTATGCTACGCTGGGGTGTGACGCTCGACCTGCCAATGACCAAGAAAAAGGTGGGTGGATGCACCATTCATAATGTGAATGAGGGTGCACTCGTGGCTTGCTTCGATGGCGTAGTGACAGAGGCTGTGATTGATGCCATAGCAGAAATGTATCCTGCCAAAGTAGTGTTCCGTGACAGTAGCTTTGAAGAGGCTGCACAGAAGATGAACATCTTCGAGCTGTTTAAGCAGAAATGCGGATGGGACGAGCAGGAAGTAAGGAACAACATCAGAGTGATTTGATGGTTCATGGTTAATGGTTAAGGATTTATGCAATTAAAATTTAAACATCAGCAATTCCAGATAGAAGCAGCTAAGGCGGTAACGGATGTCTTTCAAGGGCAGCCGAACCAGTCGATGCAGGAGTTTACCCACGACATGGGCCAAAGCATGGATGGCTCGCAAGACATGTTCGACGTGGTGGGCTTTCGCAATCAGCCCATCCGTGTAATGACGCAAGACCTGTTAAAGAACATGTGGGCGGTACAGACACCTGCACAGCTGAAACCCTCAGAAGAGGTGCTGCTGAAAGACATGCGACTGACCATTGAAATGGAGACTGGTACGGGTAAAACCTATACCTATATCAAGACGATGTTTGAACTGAATCGTCTCTATGGCTGGTCAAAGTTTATTATCGTGGTGCCAAGCATAGCTATTCGTGAGGGCGTAAGTCGTTCGTTCGAGATAATGAGTGAGCACTTTGCGGCAGAATATGGTAAGCGCATACAGAGCTTTATTTACGACTCGAAACAGCTGACAAAGATTGATCAGTTTGCCAGCGATGCCAATATGCATGTGATGATTATCAACACACAGGCGTTTGCTGCACGTGGTGAGGATGCACGACGCATCTACATGAAGCTGGATGCCTTCCGCAGTCGCAGACCTATCGATGTGATAGCAGCCACGAACCCCATTCTGATTATCGATGAGCCTCAGAGTGTATTAGGCGCAGACAAGAAAAATGCAACGCGAGAGAAACTGAAGGAATTCAAGCCCCTCTTTACCTTATTATATAGTGCCACACACAGAGCTGGCGACATCGTAAACATGGTGTATCGACTGGATGCGATGGATGCCTACAACAAGAAACTGGTGAAGAAAATCACAGTAAAGGGTATCGAACAAAAGGGTACTACTGCCACCAATGGCTATCTGTATCTGGAAAGCATCGAACTGAGTGAGGGAAACCCCAAGGCTCGTATTGGCTTCGACAAGAAAGGGGCAAGCAGCGTGAAGCAGGTAACACAACTGGTGGGCGATGGCTTTGACATCTACCAACAGAGTGGCGGATTGGAGGAATACAAGAATGGCTATCGCGTGGAAAACATCGATGGCTATAACCATACTGTCAGGCTACTGAATGGTACTGTGCTGCATGAGGGTGAGATGATAGGACGCGTGAACGATGTTTATGTGCGTCGCCATCAGATTAGAGAAACCATCTTGTCGCATATTCATAAGGAAAGGAAACTCTTTAAAATGGGTATCAAGTGTCTGTCGCTGTTCTTCATTGACCATGTGGACAACTATCGTATCTACAAGGCGGGCGGAGAAACAGAGAAAGGACAGTATGCCCAGATGTTTGAGGAAGAATATAACAATATTGTGGGGCAACTGCAACTGGAGTTTTCAGACGATCCAGCCTATGTGGCCTACTTGAAACACTATAAGGCTGAGGAAGTGCATAACGGCTATTTCTCAAGAGACAGGAAAGGTAACTTTGTTCAGCCATCAGCAACAGAACTGCGCAATGAAAGCAGTAACGATGCTTCTGCCTACGACCTTATTATGAAGGATAAGGAACGTCTGTTGTCGTTTGAAGAGCCTACACGTTTCATCTTCTCACACTCAGCCCTGAAAGAGGGTTGGGACAATCCCAACGTGTTCCAGATATGTACGCTGAAAGATTCTGACAATCAGACAAAAAAACGGCAGGAAGTAGGACGAGGCATGCGTCTCTGTGTGAACAAAAAGGGTGAACGTCAGGACGAGAGTGTACTACATGGTGCTGTGTTCGATGTGAATGAGCTGACAGTAATAGCCAGTGAGTCGTATAACTCGTTTGCCTCGAAGTTGCAGACAGAGATTGCTGAGGCGGTAGCTGACCGTCCGCAGAAAGTACAGCCCAGCCTGTTTAAAGATATGGTGGTTACTGATGCGCGAGGCGTACAAAAGAAACTGGACGAGGACGATGCTCAGGAAATTCTTTATATCATGCGCATGAAGGGCTATGTGACTAAGCAAGGCCAGCTGACTCAGCAATTCCACGATGAAAAGAAGGAAGGTACGTTGGACTTTGGCGGTGACTACAATGACTTCAAAGGAGACATCGTAAAGCGTCTTGACAGCATCTTCAATCCTGACAGCGTCATGCCAGAAGATGCCAGAAGAGTACGTGAGGCGAAGTTTGACCAGCAGAAGTTTGCTCGTAAGGAGTTCCAAGACCTATGGCGTAAGATAAACCAGCAGACATATTACACGGTTGACTTCAAGACTGAAGACCTGATTAAGCGTGCTATCATTGAGTTGGATGCAAAGTTGCAGGTGTCAGAAATCAGAATCCAAGTGGTGACTGGTACGATGAAGGAAATCAAGAGTCGCCAGCAGTTGTTGGAAGGTGGTGCGATGTTGGCCAGTGAAGCAGAGACGGAAAGCGTTCACGAGCTGGTAGGCGAAAACGTAAAATACGACCTGATAGGAAAACTGGTTGAAGCTACAGGACTGACACGTCTTGCTATTGTCAATATCTTGAAGAAGATAAGTCCCAAGACCTTTAATAAGTTCAAGGCCAATCCAGAGGAGTTTATCATCAAGGCAGGCAATATCATTAACCAGTGCAAGGCTATTGCGGTAGTGGAACATGTGCAGTATCATAAACTCAACCAAGAGTTCGATTCTGACATTTTCAGTGCTGCTTCGCTGAAAGGAAAATTGGGCGTGAATGCATTGGAGTCAGTGAAATCGCTTTACGATATTGTGGTGGTGGATTCTAAGGGTATTGAAATGAACTTCGCCAAAGATTTGGAGCTACAGAACGAGGTCGCAGTCTATACCAAGTTGCCTGGTGGCTTCTATATCAATACGCCTGTAGGCCATTATAACCCCGACTGGGCGATTGTGTTCAAAGAAGGTGCAGACATCAAGCACATCTACTTTGTAGCAGAGACCAAGGGCTATAGCAGCGATGAAGTAACAGACTATCGTGAGACTGAGCGAGTCAAAATCGAGTGTGCCAAGCGCCACTTCGAGACCATCTCCAGCTCAGCAGTTACCTATGGCGTAGTGAAGAACTATGAGGAACTGAGGAATGTTATTACGAAGTAAGAATACTAATAATACATAATATGAAAGAAGCAAGATATAATATGCTAAATGACTGCTTAGATGCAATTCAGGAAGCACATGATTTGTTAGAAGAAGTCCGAGACGAAGAACAGGAAGCTTATGACAATATGCCAGAAGGTCTGCAATATAGTGAACGAGGTGACATGATGCAGGAGGCAATAGATACCTTAGATGAGTCTGTAGATAATATTGATGAAGTAATATCCAACTTGGAGAGTGCAATATCAACGGCGAATAATCCTGATATTATGGAAATAGATCCGTGGCAGAAATTGAAAGTCGGCGATGTCGTCAAGCATAAAAGTTTTGGCCCTGGAGTTATTGTCTCTATGGAAGAGAAACATATTTCCGTTAAATTTCCAGATAAAGTTTCTAAGTTTATGCTGCCAGATGCTTTTGAAAAAGGATATCTCATTCTCTAATCCTATTTATTATGAATAATTCAAGAAGAAAAAGAATAAGTGAGAGCATCAGATTATTGGAGGATGCTCAGGAGAAATTGAACAAGGTCTTGTATGATGAAAAAGATGCTTTGTCAAAACTTCCAGATGATGAAGAATACGATGATATGAGAGATGGCATGGGTGACCTTATTGTAGAATTGGATGATACAATATCCAGTTTAGAAGATGCTTTAGGAACACTCAATGATGCAGACTTTTGAGAAAACATCGGGGAAAGACATCGGGGACTGGCACCTGTTTCAATGAGTAAGCTGACAATAACTAAAACAATAAAACCTAATGGCAGGCAAAGATAAAGAAAACAAGTCGACAGGCAACATCGTTTCCAATATAGTAAATCATATAAAAGCTTCGAAAAAAAAGAAGAAGATGAATGTGAAACTAAGTGGAAATAAATTAGCTCAACGTGAAGCAAAGCAATTTCAGAATTCGCTTCAAGGCATGACAAAGGAAGAGAAAATTGCTGCCAATAAAGCAAGGGTGGCAAAATATCATCCTGAGCCAGATTTTTCAAATGTATCGCCTTCGCCCCAAATAGCCAAGGAGCGTCGAAAGATTAATCATGAAAGGAACATGTTGGAAAGGGCAAAGAAGATATGGCACTCAATAGTTTCCGTCCCTATGGGTGGAATAAATAAAAAGCATTGATTCGTAGCTATAGTTGAGTACACAGCAGATTGCAAAGCCACACTCTGACCTAGGTCTGAGAAGGTTTGCTCGACGGCCCGAAGGGGAAAGTCAACCGACCCCATTGTGAGTAATTTCTTAAATTAACTTAATGTTTATGGGACTGTTTCATATTTTGAAACAGTCTTGTTTTATCTTTGCACCCGATTTCAGATAACAAAAATTGCTAATCTAAGGTGTAAAGACATGAATGAAGAAGAACTGAAAGAGATTATGTTACTGCTGGAAAAAGCAGGATGGCAGCCCCAGCTGTGTGATACGCCACTACCTGCCTATGAATCGGTACATGCTGGCAATCCTACAGAGCCAGGACAAGAGCCTTTGGATATGATAATGGTGCCTAAGGTATTCCTATCGATGTGTCCGGAAAGTATGGTGAAGGTTGTAGGCAACTCGATGCTTGATGCTGGCATCAATGATGGCGACTGGGTGAAGATGACGATTGGGCAGCAACCCAGAGACGGCGACATCGTCGTGGTGGTCATCGGGTCTGAATGTACGGTAAAGAGTTACTATGAGGATGACGAGGGCGCACACTGGCTGATACCTCAGAACAAGGCGGAACAGGGACTATATAAGGTGATATGTCTGGAAGAAACGCATGAGAAAGTGTATCTGTGTGGCGTGGTAAAGGAAATATTAAAGCCTTTGCCCCGTGTATCGACGAAGTCGCTGCGCTCAACTCTGGCAGCTCTAAAACCCCACGCTGATGAGGAACCCAAGATAACTGAACAGCGGGTGAATGAGGTCATAAGGATAGTCGCTGCTGACATCAAGATTGCGCGCATGTGGTATGCCGTATGTCGTAGTATGATTGACGAACTGATTGTGGCCGACAAACAGTACGACGTGTTCTGCAACAGGGTACAACAGGTGGTGCCTTATCATGAGCATCTGCCCCGAACTGACGAGATGCAGGCTATGGCTGTGGAGAGCTTCTCAAAGTCTGTCAGCAAGTGGGACGAAAAGAAGGCACCCGTGAAGGGTAAACGCTACAAGGCGTATAGAGAGTTAGCTGAGCGAACCACCAGATTATTGACAATGAGCGATTCAGAATTTAGGCAACAATAACTAAAAACTCTGGAGAAACTCTGGAGAATTGCTGTTTTTCCCAGAGTTTTCTCCAGAGTTTTGGCAAAAACAAGCAAAACTCCAGGAAAAACTCTGGAAAACTCCCAGGCGATGGAAATTTACTTCCGTCGCCTTTTTTTTATCCCTAACTTTGCATTGTCGAAAGGACAAAAGCCCTGAGACAAGCGCTCATTGAAATTACTGGTACAAAATAAAAGTCTTTCGTTAGGTTAGTTTTCTTTTGTCATTTTCATAGGCTTTAGGCAGTCAGCGGACTGCCACAATCAGCCCTGCTGTGACAGCACGACTGTTCTTTCTGAAAAGGTTTACCCCTATATACATTATTAATTATAAAATCAAAACAATTATGGAAAAAACAATGAAGATTCAGAAGCTGCTGGCTATCCAGGATAGACAGTACAACGACCAGCAAGGTCAACCAAGGGTGTTTACCAGCATGGGCATGGTGCTCACGGACGGCATAGACACTCTGTTTGCAGAGGCGACAGGCGACTACGCCCGCTCGCTTGTGGGACATCTGAATGAAGGCGACTTTGTGCGCGTTCAACTCTCGATGAGTGTTCGTGACTGGCAAGACCAGCAGGGACAGACTCGCTACGAAAACAGAGCGTACATCAGTAATATAAAGGGTATTTAACGAAGTTATCGAAGTTAAAGAAGTTAAAGAAGTTAACGAATCTTGAGCGAAGCGGAGGGAATCAATTGAGCATCACGGAAACGGATGTAGGCGCCTTTCTCAACGTGAACCTCAGCAAAACTCAAGAGATTATGATTATAAAAGTAGAAATTTCAGAAGAGACCATGGCCCGAATGCTAACGGGCAAGAGAGTAGAAGGTACCATAGGGTACGACCTGATGACTGGGAAGAAGACGTTTAATGCCTTCCATCGTCGCAGACATGACCACCACAAGGATGAGCTGCTGGGTAAGCTGCCGTGGGGCTGGGTGAAGGAGTCGAAGGCGAACCAGAAACGCTATACGAGTTTCCCGAAGAATATGTCGCTGGAGGAGAAGCTGGCCCTCATGGACAGAGATAACGAGATGGCCAAAGCGGTGCTCATCGAACGAGAATTAGAACTTATCGAATTCTGCTAAGCTATGTTTTGCGTACAAGATAACCAATTTATTTCTCCAGCTGTGCCAGGCACACTGGAGAAACTGAATGAGGTGCTGGACTCGCCCAGGGTGAAATGGAAGATAGAGACCATTCGCAGTGTCAGGGAGCCCGGAGCTATCAGGCTATGGGCTTCAAATACGGACTTCCAGAAATTCTGCATCAAAGAAGGATTGAAGAAGAAGGGTGCTGGCGAGGCTTTTAAGGCACTGACTGATGAAGAGAAGCTGGGACGCTGGGCTACGGCACTGAAGGAGAGTCTGCCACCTCTGATATTCGGGGCTCGTGACTTTGACGAGACGCCATTGAAGAAAGACCCGTCACGCACCATGAAGCGCAGGGTACTGGCTGGCATTCATCTGAGTGGCCTGTTTATGTTTGACGTTGACCATGTGGACAACCCTCGTGAAATCTTCCAACGGACACAAGGCGAGGGATTCCCTTGGGAGGTGGTATTTGCCCACTTGACATCATCGGGAAAGGGTCTGCGACTGGTGTGTAAGGCCAAAGTGGAGGTCGGCAACATTGCTGACAACCAGATTGAACTGGCCAAGGCATTGGGTGTAAAGGCTGATGCCAGCTGCATCGATGCGTCAAGAATCTCTTATGCTCCCATGCGGGAGGATGTGTATTATCTGAATGAAAAAGAACTGCTGAACTATTACCTACGAAAAAGACGCACAGCTTCGAGGAAGTGAAGGAAGTTAAAGAGGTTAAAGAAGATAAGGAAGTTAAGGAAGTTAAAGAAGTTAAGGAATTAAATTATCATGGAGTTGAATACAAAACAATTTGCGAAGCGTGGCAGGCCGCACAAGGTGGTGCGCCAGCCCCTGGAGATCGTCACCGAACAATGTTGCAACTGGCTCTCGACCTTAGGTATATCTGCGACAACCAGCCCAAGCTGGTCGATAGGGCCTTGCGAGAGTGTGGATTTGTACAAGACATCATCCGAGAGCGAGGGGAAGAAGAGGTCAGGGCAGTTGCTGATACGGCTTGTGAAAGAAGGATGTACAAGGACATCCCCAAGAGGATGCAAGGGGTGCTTGAAAGTGTGGGTATTCACAACAGCCAGCCGACAACAACTCAGCGACCTGTGGCAACAGTTGACGTGCCTTACGATCAGTTCGCTGAAAGGCTGGAACCTCTCCTTAGCGCTCCTTATGCCGAGGCCTGTCGTGGAGTGAGCAGGGCGAACTGGCTGGGTGCCGTCTTTGCCTCGGGAGCGATGTACTGTACCTTGTTGACACGCTGCTGGTACAAGCACTACGATGGTGGCATACAGCGACTGAACCCGCAGGTGCTGATTATCGGACACCCTGCCAGTGGTAAGTCGTTTGCCAAGCAGCTAGACGACCAGATAATGTGTTCTATGCGAGCACAGGATGAAGAGGTCCGCTTGGCTGAAACCCGCTACAAACAGGAGCAGAAGAAGCGTGGCACCAGCAGCAAGGCACAGAAGCAGGACGCATTGGTGGAGCCTGAGGGCATGATTAGGTATCTGCCCACCAAGACCTCGAACAACATCTTCTTCCGTCGCTTGAAGAGGGCAAAGGAGATTGTCAACGGGGAGCAGCTGCCACTGCATCTGTATATGTTCGACTCGGAACTGGATTCGTCGATTAGTGCACAGAGCGGTGGTGCATGGATTGGCAAGCACGACCTCGAACTGAAAGCGTTTCATAACGAGCTCAGTGGTGTGGACTATGCCAATGGTGACTCAATCAACGACATCCTGCCCGTCTACTGGAACAGCGTAACAACGGGTACAAACGTTAGCCTGCACAAGAAGTTCACGCTCCGCAACATCAACGACGGACTGTGTAGCCGTGTGGCCATCTTCCTGATGGAGCGGGCCAACTTCAAAATGGTACGTAAGAACGTGGTAGATTGGAAGACCAACGAAGAGTTGAAGCAGTGGGGCTTCAAGATGGAACAGCTGCATGGCGAACTGCCATTGGAAAGGCTGGTAGACCACGTCTATAATCTCTGCGAGTTGTCTGCACAAGAGGCAGAGGCAGCTGGCGACCTGGTGCTGGACTACCTCAGAAAGCGTGCCGTGTTCTATGCCACATGGTTTACTATTCCTCGCATCGTAGCCCGCCAGTACAACGAGTTCAAAAAGACGGGAAAGCTGGAAGTCACTGACGACGACCTGAAATTCTCCACGCTGATGTACGATGCCGTCATCTGGTTTCAAGACTATTTCTTTGGTCAGATGCTGCAAGACTCGTGGGACAATGCGGAACGCGAATATGTGCCTCGTCGAAAGAACTCGAAGAATGCAGATGCTTACAGCAGTCTGCCTGAAACCTTCACCACGAAGGACGTGCAACAGGTATTGGACTTGGAGATGGAGGCAGCATCTAAACAGTGCCAACGATGGGTAACGCATGGATTCGTAGAGCGAGTGAAGAAAGGGAAATACAAAAAAATAATTTCCGAAATTATTTTTTAATGTAAAAATTTAAAAATGTAATAATGTAAAAATCTGAGTGTGGCGAAGCAATAAAGATGTTTAAAGAGTTAACGATGTTAAAGGAGTAAACGAAAAAAAAGAGGGCCGAAACCCTCTTTTTTTGTTTGCTTAGGTTGTTGCTATTCTCTGGCAAAGCAACCTGAGCTTGTAGCATGATACTCGTCATTGACTCCACGAGTGATACCACGTGTCCAATAGCTCCAGTTGAAGGTGCGGTCGTAGTCGAGCGTGAAGTAAGTGCGCGTGTCGCTGTAGCCATCGTCCATGGAGCCGCTGAAGTGGTAGTCGTCGAGCACGTAGTCGTAGATGACGATGTCAGTATAGTTGCGGTCATAGTACTGGATGCGGATGTCGCCATGCACGAGTTCCAGCGGAAATCGCAATACCAGTAGTCTTGATGCGGACTGCGGGCATCATAGTCCAATTCGTAGCCCCAGCCGCCATAGGCATTCTCGCGCTCGAAGTAGAAGGCGGTGCGATAGGAGTTACCCGTCTCACCCCAGCGGTCGTAATAGTAATTATCGATATATCCGGTCCAGGTGCCTTCAAGCGTACGTGCCTCCATGCGGTCGTCGTCGATGTCGCAACCGGTAAGTGTGAAGAGGGTCACTGTTATCAGGATGAGGGATGTATAAATCTGTTTCATAGCTGTATGGTTTTAAAGTTCGACTTGAGTTGTTTTATTATACTGCAAAGATAAAGGCATTTCAGTACACGTGCAAATGGAAAATCCTATTTGTCGGTAGGGAAATGCCTATTATCGATGCGGGAAAGTAGCAGAAATGGCCACTATTCCTGTTTCTTACCAAACTGGGGGTCGACCTTGATGAATGCAGTAACGGCAAACGTTATCAGACACAGGAACATGACAATAATAAAGAATTGCCGATAGCCCAGCATGTCCTTCATCCAGCCAGATATCATGCCCGGCAGCATCAGTCCCAGATAAGAGATAGCCGTGCAGAAAGCATAGTGCGACGTCTGGAAATGGCCCTTCGAGAAGTAGAGCATATAGAGCGTCAGTGCCGTAAAGCCCAGTCCATAGCCAAACTGTTCGATGAAGATGCACGAGCTGATGAGTACCAGGTTGTCGGGCATGGCATAGCTCATGTAAACGTAGACTATGTCAGGCAGCGTGATGGCGCAAACCATGGGCCATAGCCAGCGTTTAAAGCCGTCGCGCCCGGCCAGCAGGCCGCCGAGGATGCCGCCGAGTGTGAGTCCTATGACGCCGATGGTACCACTGGCCAGTCCAAACTCTTGTGGCGAGAGTCCCAGTCCTCCGGCAGAATGGGGACGCATCAGGAACGTAACGCTCATCTTGCCCAGTAGTGCTTCCGGAAACCTGTAGAAGAGCAGAAAGAGCATGGCATAAAGCATCTCGCGCGGCGGCAACTTCTGGAAGAACGTGCGGAAGGCTGTCACAATTCCCGTAGCCACCTCACGGGCGTTGGTGTGGTGGCGCTGGTCAGCGCTGGAACGCGGCATGATATAGACATGATAGAGCCAGATGGCTAGGAAGAGCGCCGCCAGTCCGTAGAATACGAGACTCCAGGTGAAGGCCTTCTGATTGCGGAACACCACTTGCAGTATGCCAGCCACGGGGATGAGCACGCCATTGCCGAAGATGACGGCCAGCCGGTAGAATGTGTTGCGAATACCGACAAACCAGACCTGCTGGTGGTCGTCGAGCTCCAGCATATAGTAGCCGTCGGCGGCAATATCGTGGGTGGCACTGCTGAAAGCCATCAGGAAGAAGAAGCACATAGTACCCTGGAACCATAGTGGCGTATTCAGCGTGAATGCCACGCCCGCCAGCGACGAGCCCAGCAGCAGCTGCATGGTGAGCACCCACCAGCGCTTAGTTTTATAGAGGTCTACGAAGGGGCTCCACAGAGGTTTCACCACCCAGGGCAGTCCCAGCCAACCGGTATAGAGTGCAATGTCGGTATCACTCATGCCCAACTGCATATACATCACAACGGCAACGGTCATCACCACCACGTTGGGCAAGCCTTCGCCGATATACAAGGTGGGTATCCACCACCAAGGATTTCTTTTTTGTTCCATTCTTAATAGATTTTTTTAATTTCTGCTCCACGATAGTAGTGCAGCAGGATTTCATCATAACGGTAGCCCTGCTGTCCCATGACGGCAGCGCCTATCTGACAGAGACCCACACCGTGGCCCCACCCTTTGCCGTGCAGACGGAATCCGTTGGCCGTCTTCTCCACGTCGAAGGCACTGCTGTAGAGGTGGCTCTCGCTAAGCGCACGTCGTATTTCCAGCTCTTTGCCGATGGTGAAGGTCTTCTTGGTTCCCACAATCTTCAGCTTCCAGATGCGTCCGCTCTTGCCACGCTCCAGGGGGATGAGGTCCTGAATGGTGCCGAAGTCGTCCTTCAGTTTCTCGTTGACAAGTCTGGAGAGTTCCTCCGTCGAGTATTCCACCGTCCAGCGGTAGAAGTCGTTGGTCTCCTGGTCGTAGTCGTTCAGTACCTGCGAGAGTACCGCCTTGTCGTGCGTATTGCAGAAGGGATCCTCGACGCTGACCAGATAGGGCTTGGGAGTGTCCTCCCAACAGTACTGGAACTCCTCGGTGACACCACCGCAACACTTGGAGAAGCGGGCGTCGCAGATGTCGTCGTCGTAGCACAGTATCTGTCCGCGGGTTGCCTTCAGTGCCTGTTCCACGTTCTTGCTGGTCTGTTTGGTAATGCCCTGATAGCGCTGGCAGTGGTCGTCGGCACAGACGTCGAAGATGGTATGGTCCTCACGGTCGTACCAGCGGATGAGTTCGTCGTCCTTCTTGACAAACGAGAAGAAGCCGTTCTTCTGTTCCTTATTGGCCTCTCGGCGGCGCATCTGTGCCAACAGCCATGAACGGCTGATGACGGCGTGAGCCTTCAACAACTCCAGACCGGCGGTAGCCTTCATTTCGCTGGAGATGACCGATGCCAGATAGCTTTCTACCGGCAGTTCGTTGATGGCCGTAATCTTGTCAGACTCCACCACCAGGCGCAGCGTGCCCAGGAATATCTGGGTCTCCTTGCGCTCCCAATGGAAATTGACGCCGATGGTGACATCGTAGAGCGAGAACGACGACTGCGAGGACTGCGGTTTGAAGGTCAGTGAGCGATACTGATTGCCGTTCCACAGGATGCCGCCTTCAGAGAATTCTACTATTTGTTCACCACTGATTACCTCGCCCTTGGCCTCGTAAGCTCCATTGAGCGAGAAGTGGATTTTCTGACCGCTGACGATGCCTACCGTGACGTCGGGCTGATGCTTCAAGACCAGCGACGACTGATTGGACGACAGTGGTGTCTGCTGCAGGCGCTTTACGACCTGCTGAGCCTGTTCCGGCGTGATGCTCACCTCTCGATAGATGTCGAGAATGAGTTCCAGGGTCAGCCGGCGGAAGTCTTGCTCGCGCGGTGTAACAATAAGTCCACCCATGTCAACGGCTCCCGGACTGATGATGTATTGTGCGTCGCCCTCAGCGGTGTAGCAGTCAGGCCTGTGTTTCCTGCGTGGCAGTACCACGCTGACGAGGCTGCCTCCCCCACTCCACGCTATGATGTTCATCATGGGTTCGGTGTTGTCGGCTGACGGCGGCAGACATCTGTAGAGTTGCTTGAAGAGCTGTTCGCCCGCCTCCACATCGTGGCTTTTGATGACAAAGGCCGTAGCGGGGTAGTCGGACAGTTGCCAAATACCGGCATCGTCGTCCAGCTTGACGATTTCTGCCATGTTGCGACTGAGCCGCTGCCAGGAGCACTGTATGGGCAGTATGCCGCTACTGACGGCCTGCAGGTGAGCATGGTCTGGAGCCGATGCGCCACAGTGTGGACCATTATATAATAAGGTGAGATCAGCGTTACGCTGTGCCAGTTGCAACAGCTCGCCATACATGGGCAGTATGCGCTGTGCCCGGTGGCGCAAGGTAGGAATGGTAAAGTGAACCGGCAGTATGGGATACGGATTGACCAACAACTCATAGAGCCCGTCAAGAGTACGGTGCATCTGTTCCTTCGGCCTGTTCTTGGCACACAGGAAACAGGGGCGCTGGGCTATCGACTTGGCATCTATCTTGGCACCAGTGGACGCAATACGCGCTGGATTCCACTGGGCCATCAGCGAAAACGTGTCGTCAGCCAGTTCGCGGGTCTGTACGCTCTCCAGGTCACGGTAGCGCTGGCGCACGTCGTCCCAGATTTGGAGCTGGCGGTTAAAGAATCGCATCAGTGCCGAATCGCCCAACACGCCGGCAGCTCCACTGTTCATCTGCTGACGGGCATGAAGTTCGATGGTACGCAGGCGGTCCTTATAGAGGTTGTTGGCATTGACTTTCTCTACCGACAGGGCAGCATCGGAATTGCCACCCCAGCGACGACAGAGGTAGAGCTCGGTGTAGATGCGTCCTATGCGGTAGCGGCGCGAGAACATCAGTCCCAGCGCATAGTCCTCGCCATAAGAGGTATTGGGAAACTGCACCTGACGCAACAGCGGGGTGAAGAATGCCCGTGGTGCTCCCAAACCATTGATGCGCAGTGCGTTGTTAGGCCCGTTCTCGTCAGTCCACTCCTTGTGGTCTATGAGTCCGGGCGGCAGGGTGCGCAATTCAAAGTCGCACATGCGGTACGAGCCTATCACCATAGCAGCCTTCTGTTCATAGAAAGCGTCGACCACGGTCTGCAGCGTCTTGGGAGATGAGTACAGGTCGTCAGAATCCAGCTGCACGGCAAAGCGTCCGCAACGTGCGCTGTTGATGGCCTGATTCCAGCAGCCTCCAATGCCAAGGTCTGTGCGCTCAGGCACTATTACGCAGAGTTTGTCGCCATGCTGTTGTGCCATGTCAGCCAGTATATGGGAAGTGCCGTCAGTGGAGTGGTTGTCAACGACGATGACATTATAGCGGAAGGCCGTTTTCTGGGCCAGTGCGCTCTCAACGGCATCGCGGATGGTCTTTTCCCTGTTGTAGACGGGTATGACCACCGAGGCCTCCACATCGAAGTCTTGCTCGGCAAAGTCAACGTCGGCATACTGTGATGTGTCTACCAATGCGTCCAGTTGGCGCAGGTGCTGTGTGCAGGCCTGTTCCATTTCTATCTGCACCTCGCGGTTGCGGGGGTTCACGTAGTCAAACTGTTTCTCACCGGAGGCTCTGAGGTCGTGCTCTTCCTCTGTATATAGGTATTCGTTCAGATGCAACAGAGCGCCTTTGCGACTCAAGAACAAACGCAGGTCGTACAGTCCGGCGTACTGATAGTCTTGAGCATGGTCAGCAGCGGCATACTGTCGCAGGAGTTCAGCACGCACCAGCCACACGCTGCCGAAGTCGAAGTCGTCGCGCAGTGCACCTTGCTGATAGTCGATGACCGGATGCTGACACCTTACGCCGTTCTCCATGGTGTAGCGGTCGCTGTAGACCATGGCGGCGCCGGTATCGCCAGCCACCAGCGCCATTCGCTCCAGTGCCGACGGTCCCAACTGCAGCGTTGACGGCTTCAGGCACAACAGGGCGTAGGTGGCTTCTGCGTACTCAGCTATCAGTCTGATGAATGCGGTGCTTGTCAGGTTATGGGTAGTCAGCAGCTTGCAGTCTTTAGGAACTTCCATCTGCGCAGCCTGTTCGTTGCTAACCAGAAGGCAAATATTCCTTACCGTCACGCTGCGCCGCAGTTGCTCTATAGCAGGCATGGCGTCAGCAAGTGACTGGCAAGCAATGAAGCAATCGGTTTTCTGTTTCATGTATTTTGCTTGTTTTCAGTAATTATTGTTGTGCAAAGGTACAAAGAATTGACGAAAAACGCTAAGCTGCCAGCAATTTTTTCGCTTTTCGCTCTTCACTTTTCACTTTATTTCGTACCTTTGCACCCATGAATCCGCAAAAGAAAAGACTTTTGGGACTTACTCCGGCAGAGCTGAAAGCCCTTGTCGGGAGTTTGGGTATGCCTGCATTTACCGCCAGGCAGATAGCCCAATGGCTGTATGCGAAGCATGTAAAAAGTATTGACGAGATGACCAACATCTCGAAGCACAACCGCGAACTGCTCAGTGCCGAGTACGAGGTGGGGGCCATGCAGCCCATCGACCACCAACGCTCCAAGGACGGTACCATCAAGTACCTCTTCCCGGTGGAGACGGGCGGCGGCGGACTGTTCGTAGAGACGGTGTTCATCCCCGACCACGACCGTGCCACGCTCTGCGTGTCGTGCCAGGTGGGATGCAAGATGAACTGTCTGTTTTGTCAGACCGGCAAACAAGGGTGGCAGGGCAACCTGACGGTGGCCGACATCCTGAACCAAATATACGCATTGCCTCAGGTAGACCAGTTGACCAACATTGTCTTCATGGGACAGGGTGAGCCGATGGACAACCTCGACGCTGTACTGCGCGCTACGGAGGTGCTGACGGCCGACTGGGGATGGCAGTGGAGCCCCAAGCGCATCACGGTCAGCAGCGTGGGTGTCCGCAACAAGTTGAAGCGTTTTCTTGACGAGAGCCAGTGCCACGTAGCCATCTCCATGCACTCACCGTTGCACGAGCAGCGCCTGCAGCTGATGCCTGCCGAGAAAGCCATGCCACTGGAGGAAACCATCCGGTTGCTGAAGCAATACGACTTCACCCACCAGCGCCGCTGTTCGTTTGAGTATATCTGCTTTGGCGGGCTGAACGACTCGCCGCTCTACGGTCGCGAGATAGTGCGCCAGCTACAGGGACTGGAGTGTCGCGTCAACCTCATCCGTTTCCACGAAATACCAGACGTTGACCTGCCGGGCTCTAACGAGCAGCGCATGGAAGCTCTGCGCGACTATCTCACGGCTCATGGCATTACGACTACCATCCGGGCCTCGCGCGGTCAAGACATCTTTGCAGCCTGCGGACTACTCTCCACAGCCAGACAGTCAGAAGCGACAAAACAACACATTATTGACAGCGAATAACTAAAACATACATGGAACAAGAAAAGAAAATACGCGTGGCCATCACGCAAGGAGATACCAACGGTGTAGGCTACGAGGTGATACTCAAGGTTTTTCAGGAACCGGCCATCCTCGAACTCTGCACACCCATCATCTATGGTTCGTCCAAGATTGCGGCCTACCACAAGAAGGCACTCAACCTGGAGACTAACCTCCACATCATCCATACGGCTGAAGAGGCCACCGACGGACGCGTCAACCTGCTGGAGTGCACAGACGCTGACACGAAGGTTGACTTCGGACAGCCTTCCGACGAAGCCGGCCATGCAGCGCTCTGTGCACTGGACCGTGCCATGACTGACTACCGAGGCTCACTCTACGACGTGCTGGTGACTGCCCCCATCAATAAAGCCACCATCCAGAGTCCGGACTTCAAATTTCCCGGTCATACGGAGTACATAGAGACTTGTCTGGGCGAAGGCCGCAAGGCGCTGATGATACTCATGAACGAAAGACTGCGCGTGGCACTCGTCACTACCCATCTGCCCGTCAAGGACATAGCCGGCGCCATCAGCAAGGAGGCCATCATCGAGAAGGCTACCATTTTCCATCAGGCACTACGCCGCGACTTCCGCATTTCCTGTCCGCGCATCGCGGTGCTCGCCCTGAACCCACATGCCGGCGACGACGGACTGCTGGGCAACGAGGAGAAAGACATCATTCTACCCGCCATTGAGCAGTTGGCCGAGAGTGGCATCCAGGCTTTCGGCCCCTACGCCGCTGACGGGTTCTTCGGCTCTGGCAACTTCAACTACTTCGACGGCGTGCTGGCCATGTACCACGACCAGGGACTGGCTCCCTTCAAGACCATTGCACTGGACGACGGTGTCAACTACACCGCCGGACTGCCCATTGTGCGCACCTCACCCGACCACGGTACGGCTTACGACATTGCCGGACAGGGCAAGGCCGACGAGAACTCACTGCGTCAGGCCATCTACACTGCCATCGACATTTGGCGCAACCGTCAGGTGTATGACGAACCACTGCAGAACCCGCTGCCCAAGCTGTTTCACGAAAAGCGCGAAGATGGTAACCGTGCCCGCTTTGCACAACCACGCCCCAAGGATATGTTTAAGAAGGAGAAACCAGGCAGACCGGAAGGCAGACCCGAAGGCAGACCCGAAGGCAAACCTGAAGGCAGACCGGGGGGCAGAGCTGAGGACAAGGCAGAAACAGAGGCGAAAAGTTAAATTTCTGCCAAAGTGTGCCATAATGTCAGATTTTCTTTGTACCTTTGTCCGCTAAAATGAAAACAACTGAGTTACAGAGCATCAAACAGCGCTACAACATCGTGGGCAACTGCGATGCGCTGAACAGAGCACTCGACGTCGCACTACAGGTGGCGCCGACTGACCTCAGTGTACTCATCGTCGGCGAAAGTGGCGTGGGCAAGGAGATCATACCACGCGTCATTCACGACAACTCGCCACGACGCCGCGAGAAGTACTTTGCCATCAACTGCGGTTCCATACCCGAAGGCACCATCGACTCAGAACTCTTCGGCCACGTCAAGGGTTCCTTTACGGGGGCCATCAACGACTCACCGGGCTACTTCGGTGTGGCCAACAAGGGTACGCTGTTTCTCGACGAGGTGGGCGAACTGCCCATAGCTACGCAAGCTCGTCTGCTGCGTGTACTGGAGAATGGCGAATACATTCCCGTTGGAGGCACGGAGATTCGAAAGACCGACGTGCGCATTGTGGCGGCCACCAATGTCAACATCCGACAGGCCATCAGCGAGGGACGCTTCCGCGAGGACCTCTACTACCGTCTGAACCAGGTGCCCATACAGATGCCGCCACTGCGTGAGCGCGGCGAGGATATCGTGCTGCTGTTCCGTCTGTTTGCCATGCAGATGGCCGAGAAGTACCACATGGACAAGGTGGTACTGACGGACGAGGCCAAGCAGTTGCTCATGCGCTACAAGTGGCCTGGCAACGTGCGCCAGCTGAAGAACATCACTGAACAGATATCCATCCTCAGCCCTGAGCGCCAGATAACGCAGCAGACGCTGGCTCGCTTCATTCCCCAGGACCAGGAGACCACCCAGCTGGCCACCATTCATAGCGAGGGGGAACACTCCTTCGAGAACGAGCGCGAGATTCTCTATAAGATTCTCTTCGAACTGCGCAGCAACGTAAACGACATGCGGCGCGAAATGAGTACCTTGAAAAAGCAAATGGAAGATGTACAGGTCAGCAAACCCGCACAGGCTCCGCTACCGACAACCCAACTGGCACCCATCGGTTCCAACATCTCGACTATCGACGCACGCATGCCGTCGCTCGAAGATGCCGAGGCGGAAGAATACGTAGAACCGGAGGTGGAAAGCCTCAACCTCAGCGACCTGGGCCGACAAATGCTGGAAAAAGCACTCGAACGCAACGGTGGCAACCGCAAAAAGGCAGCCCTGGAACTGGGCATCAGTGACCGAACACTCTATCGCAGACTGAAACAATATGGATTGGAAAAATAGGACTCTGACCACCCTCTGCCTGGCAGCGACAGTGCTGCTGGCAGCGTGCTCCGTAAGCTACAAGTTCAACGGAGCCAGCATAGACTATTCCAAGACCAAGACCATCCAGATAGCGGAATTCCCCATCCGCTCCAGCTACGTCTGGGGACCCATGGCTCCCATGTTCAACAACGAGCTGAGAGACCAGTTCTCGGCACACACCCGACTAATACAGGTCAAGCGCAACGGCGACTTGAAAATAGAGGGCGAGATTACGCAATACCAGCAACGCAACAAGTCTGTCAGCGCCGAGGGCTACTCGTCGCTCACCGAACTGTCCATGACGGTCAACGTGCGTTTCACCAATAACGTCAAGCACTCAGAAGACTTCGAGCGCACCTTTACGGCTACGCAGAGCTACGAGACCACACATACGCTCAACGAGGTACAAGAGGAACTCGTCACCCAGATGTGCAAGGATCTCTGCGACCAGATATTCAACGCCACCGTTGCCAACTGGTAAAAAGAAAAAGGTATAAACATACTAAGGAGACAAGGAAATGGAACTGACAGCATTCATCAACCACCCGGAACGACTCGACCGCGACACGCTCTACGAGTTGCGCTCCATGCTGGCCCTGAATCCGTATTTCCAGACGGCGCGGCTACTCATGCTGCAAAATCTCTACTTGCTCCACGACTCGGCATTCGACGAGGAACTGCGCCGTGCTGCCCTTTACATCACCGACCGCAAAGTCATTTTCAACATGGTGGAGGCTGCCCACTACCAGCTTCGCAAGCAAGCTCCCCTGGCCGCCACTCAGACGCAGGCACAAGCAGGCTCAACCAGCCGTACCATCGACCTCATTGACACCTTCCTCGACTCCATACCTGCCGACGAAGAACAGAAAGAAACGAAGCGCCGCCCGACACCAGCTGATGCCGCCATCGACTACGTGGCCTACTTGCTGGAGTCAGAAACCGACGCCCCTGCCGACGAAAACACGCCGCAACTGAAAGGGCATGACCTCATCGACAACTTCCTGCAACAAGAGCAGGGACGCATCATGCTGAGTGAACTGCCACAAACCGACGAGGAAGACGCCGACCAAACTGCCGACAGCGACAACAATGACGAAGAATACTTCACCGAGACCCTTGCACGCATCTATATCAAGCAGGGACGCTATCAGAAAGCACTCGACATCATCAGCCGGCTCAGCAACAAGTATCCGCAGAAGAACGCCTACTTTGCCGACCAAATCAGATTCTTAGAAAAATTAATAATAAACAGTAATAACAAAAAAAACAAGTAAACAAAAATGGGACTTTACACATTATTCGTAATTCTTATTGTGATTGCAGCCGTGCTCATGATTGGCATCGTGCTCATCCAGGAGTCTAAGGGCGGTGGCTTGTCGTCAAGCTTCGCTGGTTACAACCAGGTTGCCGGTGTTCGCAAAACTACCGACTTCATCGAGAAGGCAACATGGACGCTGGCCGCCTGCATGGTGGTCATCAGCATCATCTGTGCATGGGTGGCTCCTACCGCCAGCACCGACTCTTCAGTCATGGAGGGCGTCGAGAACCCCGTCACCAACCCGAACAACCTGCCCGGCTTCGGCGCCAGCCAGACCAAGGACGCTGCAGCACCCGCTACCGAGGCTCCTGCAGCAGAGGCTCCCGCAGCACCTGCTAAGGCTGCCAAATAATTTCCGCATAGTCTCTCAAAGCGGAGGAACAACCTCTTCTGCTAACAGGCTCAACCGAAAAACAGACTCATCCGACATTTCCAGTAAAAGGAATGCCGGATGAGTTTTTTTATGGGCTGTGCTGAGCCGAGAGGCTCCATGCACCGGCAGACAAACCGGTCAGGGTGGCAGACGTTGTTGTGGTGGCCATATTGAGCACAACCAGTATCTCGCAGTCCCCCTCTTTGCGGGTGAAGGAGACCTTCGAAGAGGACATCAAGAAGATTGCTACCTATTTAACAAAGCGACGACACCGTATTTTTTGTGTCACCGTCACGCCTAACAAGCTGTACTGCAAAGCGTTAGGCGTGACACTTGTTTTTCATTGTCCCGCAGACCCACTGAAACGACATGCGCGTAGCACACAGAGCTTGTCTATCATTACAAATCATATCCATTTCGTATAATCTAGAGCTATTCCAGAGCAAATCTAGAACTCTTCTATAGCAAATCCAGAGCTATTCTGGAGCAATTCAGAGCTATTCTGGAGCAATTCAGAGCTATTCTGGAGCAATTCAGAGCTATTCCGGAGCAATTCATAACGAATCAAAATAAATAAAAACAAAAGTTAAAACAGAAGTATTTCAATTCTCATAACCAACAGCAAAACATCCATCAACTTCTGCATTATAAAAAATACAGTGTCACAGGAACACACTCAATATCAACACATTGCAAGACAGCCACACTCATCTCTGTATCAGCCTGCCCCATCTCCATATCAGCCATACCCATCACCATATCAGCCTGACTCACTTCGTGCGACGGCCGTCGCACATATTTTCGATGGCCGTCGCACATATCTTCGACGGCCATCGCACCAAGCACATCAGCCTGAGATGGATGGTTGAAACAGCCTCCGCGTATACTCTCCAGCACCAATACAGCCACTAAGATTATCTTCGTTTTCGTACTTTACTCGCTCAACGTGCTCTTTGACTTACTTACACAAACGGATAAATATCTCCTGAATCCTTGGATATTCGGGGAAATAGTCGTATCTTTGCAGCCGTAGAAACCAAACAGCGAGATTTATGACAGCAACAATGTTAAGGTCGAGACTGGAAAGCAGGTGGAACAGTCTGAAGTATCTGGACGACGACTCCAAGTTAGATCTCATAACGATGTTGACTCAGTCGTTAAAAGACTCTGGCAATCGGAAGAAAATCTCTGCCAGTGAGTTCTATGGCATCTGGGGATACGACGGCATGAGCGACGATGAATTTATAGAAGCGCTCAGGGCTGAGCGTAAGTTCAGGCAGATGCCATCGACTTAGCAGCAAAGGAGAAAATCAGACTCAGACTTGCAGGTACGCCTTGCGAAGACAATTTCGACTTGCTGATAGGCTGTACATCTATTGCCTATGATTTTGTATGTGTGACGGACAACACTAAACATTTTGAGAATTTCAAGGGCATAAAACTGGAGAATTGGATTGTGAGGGACTGAGAACAAGTGTCACACCTAACACTCTTGTGCATAGAGCGTTAGGCGTGATGGTGATATATTTTTTAATGGTACCGTCTTTTTTTTACATCCACCTTATCATGTCCAGCAATTTACCATATTGGCTACATATCTGGTCAATAAACTCCGCATCGCAGAGTTTCAGCAAGATTTCATCACGAGTACCGGAAGCCACAATCTTATCCGCCTTGTATTCACCAGACGGCACATAAGCCGCAATCTCCACATATCGCTTTCTGGGGTCAGCATCAGCATACCGCGGCATCTTGTAAACCCTCATGCCATACTTTCCCACATAGCACTGTGTCGGTTCGTCCAAGTTATCAAACAACTCCAGTATGTCGGCAAAGTCGCCACTTTCCGGCATCTCTTTGCGAATACGCCCCATCACCCTGTCACGCAGTTCATCCACCTGGTCTTGAAAATTCCGTATCATTCTTGCCATCATCATTACCTTTCATTGATTACCCGACAAAGATAACAAAACAAAATGAATCCGCCAAATATCTATGAAGATATCTGGCAGATTTTGCATGTCAGAAGTTGCCTATTCCGTAAAGTCCATACATAGCCTTACAGAGACATTCGTTCCTAAAATGGCGCTGTGGTCCACGAATAGCCAAAGCCTTTTGCAAGGTGCCAGGAATGAAGCTGCCACCATTCTCATAATACACATAGCCGGGATTCTCAACAAAGTTGATGCGCTCCTGCAATGTATAATCCTGATGTGCAATGGCATTATGCAAAGCTTCACGGATGCTGTAGTTGTCATACTGCTTCATCGTATCTGGGAACAAAGTACCTCCTGGCAACTCACGCATAGTCAGATTGCGGATTTTACCAAGTATCTCATCCACTGTCAATATGAATGGAGCCGTGAAATGTTCGTAATCAACGACGTCTTCCTTTGCATCGCGTAGCGTCCATGTCACTTCCACAACCGCAGGTCTCAGTTTGAATACTGCCGTTGGTTTACCCAATAAGATGATGGCAGCACGAATAAGTTTGCCATCAATTATGATACCACTATTACTCAATAACTCTTCTACCGACCAACCGTCAGTTCATCCAAGTCTGCCAAAGTCGCATTTTCCTCATTACAATTCGCCCTTTAGCCGTTTGATTTCTTTGTCGAAGTCTGAAACATACTGCTCGTCCTGAATCTTTCGGAACACCTCATATTCGCTTTCTGCTTTTATCTTAGCCTCTAATGCTGATATGGTGCCTGCATCCATCAGTAGCGGTCGCTCAGCTACGGTCAGGAAGTTGTCAAGTATACGTGCCCACTGCGCCATTGTCGTTGGTAGTTCCTGCTCGGCACGGTCTTCTGCTAAGTCTAAATATGCAGATACAATGCGGTCAAGTGCTTTGATATGCTTTTCTGGCAAATAGTTCTTAGCCACGGTGACATCCGACTTCAGAATCTTTCCTTCCGGTGCATGTTTCCACGTCGTTAGCCCCATGTGTGGCTGAGTGGCATCTGCCGTGTAGTAGATAATCTCTGCAGCAGTTTTGCCGGAGATAGCCCAATGGAGCTTATTCTGTACAGTGGCAAAGAATTCGCGTGTCTCGGGTGCATCTTTATCGTAGTCTGTAGAAAGGGCATAGATGTCTGTGATTTTTTGATAGAACCGACGCTCACTGGCACGAATCTCACGAATCTGTTCCAGCAGATCCTTAAAGTAGTCCTTTCCGAACTGTGGTCCCTTTTTCAACCTCTCCTTGTCAAGAACATAGCCCTTGGTGACAAATTCGTCTAGGGTGTTCGTCGCCCATCTACGAAAAGCCGTTGCTTCCTTGCTGTTCACCCTGTAGCCTACTGCAAGGATGGCTTTTAACTGATAGAAATCCAACTCGCGTTCTACATTGCGCTTACCTTCCTGCTGAACTATTCGAATTTTTCTAATAGTTGCCATTTCCGTAAGTTCTCCACTATTATAGATCTCTTTTAGATGGTAGTTGATTGTAGGTACTTCCACCCCAAACAATTCTGCCATTCGCTTCTGCGTCAGCCAGAATGTGCCGTCCTCATACTGCACTTGGACATTCACGTTTCCAGAGTCAGTTGTATATAGAACGATATTACTTTCCATATTTTCTATTTTTACTATTTATGGTTCTATAAAGATAGGTGTACCTTTCGCATGGTCTGCATCCAGTTCGATAATCCTTTCTATTAGATGGTGCTCAACTAAGAAAGTCAAATTTATTTCAAGAGGTTCTAGAGAGAACGACATATAGTTCTTCCTTGGCTTTTTGTTTGGGTAGCCCATTCCTATCAGCACTTCTTTGCCTATTTCTCAATAGAATGCTATCAGTCTTTCTACACTTTCTTTATTAATAATGTTTTCTCTTCAATTTGAATGCGCCTCTGACGGAGACGTTTTTCCATCATTTCAATATATTCCTCATTGCAATCGCATAATATAGCTGAACGGTGATGTTTTTTTGCAACACTGCCAGTCGTTCCAGAGCCTGCCATTAAATCAATAACTGTATCGCCCTTCTTTGTACTCATTAAAATGATACGTTCAAAAACGGTCTCTGGCTTCTGAGAAGGGTGTCCTGTACGTTCGTTCTTTCCAACGAATCCGACTATTAGAGGGGCTTCAATGACACTTGTTGGGCCAGGTATAAATCGCATCTTGCCTTCGTCGAACCTGAGTTCTTGCTCTGGATTAAGAAAGTTCTCAGGATGTAAGCTGGCACCATCTCTTGTGAATTGAATGCACGCATTTTGGCTTGATCTCCAACCACGAATTACTGAAGGACAATTCTTATAGAACCATGTTAGCCACGCCGTCATCTTAAAGCCATTAGGTGCAAAGCGAACATACGGACCTATAACTTCAGGGAACCCCCATAAATACAAGATATCACTTGTTATAGCACTTTGATTCAAGAGATTCCTTATGAATTCATCATACTCTGCATCTGGTAACACGCCTCCGATACCTTTGTTATACCAGGGGTCAAGAATGCTTGTCGTTGCCTTAATATCGTTATTTATGAGTAATGTCATGGAGTCATTAACATCCATTGGAGGAAGTATGGCTACCCCAGATTTCTCAATACTTTCTGCTATTGCTTGCTTTAAGTTCATATGTGTCTTATTTCAATATTACGAATTCATTTTCTATCAGCCACTGAATTTTTCCCAGAATGTCTTTTGCTGACAATTCTATATCTGGGAATTCTTTGCTGAAAGTATCAAATAGATTGGTTTGGCTCATACCCCAATTATTCGAAAAGCCTGGTACAAACAGAATACCCTTTTCTTTTTTCACATTTACAACATGGCCAAAATTTGCAATACAATCAAGAAGACAGTATTTAATAATAATGTCTCTACGCTCCTCTTTTATATTGTATTTGCCCTTTTCGAATGCAAGTAAACTACTGTGCTTGCAAATTTCAAGGCATCTGTAGATTTCTTTTTTACCGTAGCCTTGCTTTTGTAATATATCTACAATTTCTTCTTCTCTGCTATTACCTGACAAAATTAGCTGTTCAATTTCAAGTGGTGTCAAGAAATTTATCTCCTGTAGTTCACGCCTAAATTTCACAGGAGGTGTTTTTACCTGAATGAAAGATTTTGTCGTTTTCTTTGCCAACATTTTCTTTAAATCGCCATTCAATGAGGCAAAATAGCCAGCACCATCTAAGTATTCCACAAACACTGCATCAGGATAGAACTTTAACGTTTGCTTTCGAGATGCATCTGTTTGGTCTACAACTTTATGAGAAACACTTCCAGAATCGCCTGCGTAAAACTGGCATTGTACGAAAAGTTTCTTCCCTTCCGATTTTGAACGGAAAGGTACGATGAAATCGTATTTACGTGCCTTGTCATTTTTCTTTTTTTTAATACCAAGCAACTCGTAAATGTCAATATCGTCAGTATTGTAATCTGATCCAGCATTAAGCCCCCAATCTGCCATATAGGAGCGAAGTATCCGTTCTGGTTCATGACCCGCTTTAGCTGTTATAGAGCCACGCGATTGGAAAATAGCTATTGATGCAAGAAGATTCAAACTTTGCCCCGTTTCTTTCAGTTTATGATACGATACTCCGAGAGTGTAAAGTTGTGACATGTATTGCTCATCACTCAATAATAGGTCAAGATATAATTTTAGCTGAGGTGCCAGTATGTCAGGATAGGCAGAAAGAGCCTCAAAATGATTGATGACTTTATCTAAATCAAATACGCGTGGTATCTTCACTAATACTGCTTTTCCATTCTTACATGCAGGAATCTCGCCGTTTTCATAAATTTTGTTTAATACTATAGGATATTGACATTTAAGATTATTGTCGGTCTTGCCTGTTGATAAAAGTATGGCATTTAATATATTCGCCAAATGTGATTGAATATCAGCAACTTCACGTATAGAGAATATTATTCTCTCAGCGACATGGTTCGAAGAACATGTCTCTAAACTGGAGAAATTATTTGTGTAATTAGATAAAGAGTCGAATCCATCCTCCAGCCTAGCTAAAATATTTCGGAATTCAATGCTGTCTTTAATATCACCAAGAGATGGGGTTATCCATCTGTCAAATTCCGACAGCCTCTCTTTTTCTGTATATTTATGTTTGTTTAGTTTCATTTGTAGATATCCTTTTTATGATGAAATAATCAATTTTCAACTTACCCACTAACTTTTCTGAGTTACTCACTAAGTGTATTATAGTTACCCACTCGCTCGGCTTGCCGCTTTGCTTGCAAAGAACTCAAAAAGAAGGGTGTTCTATTTGACTTTTCTTTGTTCTTACCAATTCTGTCAGTTCCACATCAAGCAGGTCTGCAATTCTTAGATATGTCTCCATTGTTGGCTGGCAGTCATTGGTACACCATTTTGACACGGTAGTAGGCACTCACCCCAACTGTTCTGCCAACCACTTATTGGTTCTTTGGTATCCCTCCACGAGACACTCAATAGTCTCGCGGCACCTCCCTTCTCTGCAAGCACGACTTTGATGCGATTAATGTCTTTGTCCATAATGGATTTATATTGTTCTTGGTACAAAGTTACAAATTTTCTCTGAAAGAACACTCAAAACATTCGTATATTTATTAAATAATCTCATTTTAATGTTTTTTCCCACTTTTCTGTATGCTTTGGGTGGTGAAGTTCACATTACGCTTCAACACGAACGGAGATTCCACAGATTAGTGGTACATGATAACTTACAGGAGAACTGCGCCATCGAATTGTTGAGGGTGATGCGCCTCATAATGGGTGCTTTTCCTCGCTTGTCTGTGCTGCCTTTCTTTAGGTACAGCAGCACCTTGAATTTTGTTACTTTCATCATGCTCTGAATTTGGGTTGCAAAATTAAACAATCTCAGAGCATTCCCTGTCGTGCAAAATATGTCAGAACATGTATATTATTCCGAGCCACAATGAATCTTGTACAGATTACCCGATTCTACACATATTACCCAAACAATTGCAGGTAACACTTTGGTAACGGAACTGCCTCAATATTCGTCCGAGTTAGTAAGTAAAAGAAAAACGCAAATTAGTGCAAATGGGCTAATTTATAACAACTTACACGGAAACCAATGTAATAACTTCCACATTTCAGACATCCTTGATTTCCTGTGGAATAGTAACGTCCGTAAACGCCTTTTTCCATTGGCCAGCCCTACAAATGGCTTCGTCGGCCTCTGGAGTCCATCGATGTTTATTGTGACCCGCCCTGCCTTCATAGTCTTCGGTCGTTGCTGACTGCTGACTATTGGGACTGGCTTAGTCGGGGACAAAGATAATCAATAATTTTGAAACATCAAAAGAAAATGCAAAAAAACTAGACTTCTGAGATTATATAGCTGATTATATAGCTGGATAAGACTAAACCTGTGTTCACTGATTAATTTCGGATCCGCTTTCGGGCGTCATTTTGCTTTTTTTATAGCTTAGAATTTTTGGGTATTGCTTTTTTTCACTACCTTTGCAGGTATGAACAATACGGAATGGAAAGAAACGGTGGTGCTGGTGGACGCAGAATACGTTGACCGCGTGGCCTTCGACCTGACGGTGAACTTTGAACGCATGCTGGGACGACGCATCCAGCAGGCGGACACGGCACGATGGCTGGAGTGCGTGGCACTGGACGGCGGACTGAGGCCTCAGCCGACAGACGTCAGCCTGCAGACGGCTATCCAGGTGGTGTTGATATACGGCAGGGAACAGCAGAAGATGGCGAACTTCCAGCCGGGAGACTTTGACGCACTGGACGGCAAGGCCTTCGGCAGTGGGCTGGGTGAATTTCTGTTGAGCTGCGTGAAGGTGGAGGAAATGGTGAGCAAGGAGAACCTGTATATGGACTCGCTGCGGGTGCTGGCTAACGCCAAGGAGGTGAAACGGCTGCTGGTGGTGGCCGACATGGAGCAGGCTGCGGGCCGGGTGAAGGATGCGCTGAGGGACGCTGACCCGGAGAAGCACATCACGCTGCTGACCATGGACCCGACGGCGGCGGGTGGCTTCAGGCAGGAACTGCTGGGATACTCGCTGAT
Organism: uncultured Bacteroidales bacterium; assembly: GCA_902760315.1. Classification (GTDB taxonomy): domain Bacteria; phylum Bacteroidota; class Bacteroidia; order Bacteroidales; family Bacteroidaceae; genus Prevotella. The sequence continues at coordinate 148,799 of CACWFV010000008.1, forward strand.
GGCGGCACTGGGCATCAGGGGGGAGGAAATAAATAGTAAATTGTAAATCGTCAAATTGTAAATCAACAAGATATGAGCAGAATATTAATGATTGGCGCCGGTGGCGTGGCTACGGTGGCAGCGTTCAAGATAGCACAGAACGCTGACGTGTTTACGGAGTTTATGATAGCCAGCAGAAGGAAGGAGAAGTGCGACAAGATAGCCGCAGACATCAAGAAGGCGGGCTACACGCTGGACATCAAGACGGCACAGGTGGACGCTGACGACGTGGAGCAGCTGAAGACGCTGCTGGGCGGATATAAGCCGGAACTGGTGGTGAACCTGGCACTGCCGTACCAGGACCTGACGATTATGGAGGCGTGTCTGGCGTGCGGATGCAGCTATCTGGACACGGCAAACTACGAGCCGAAGGACGAGGCGCACTTTGAGTACTCGTGGCAGTGGGCCTACAGGGAGCGCTTCGAACAGGCGGGACTGACGGCCATACTGGGCTGCGGATTTGACCCTGGCGTGACGAGCATCTATACGGCATACGCCGCCAAGCACCACTTCAAAGAGATACAGTACCTGGACATCGTGGACTGCAACGCGGGTGACCACCACAAGGCTTTTGCCACCAACTTTAACCCGGAGATAAACATTCGCGAGATAACCCAGAAGGGACTCTACTGGCAGAACGGAGAATGGGTAGAGACGGAACCGCTGGAGATACACAAGGAACTGACGTACCCGAACATCGGCAAGCGGGACAGCTACCTGCTGCACCATGAGGAGATAGAGTCGCTGGTGCTGAACTACCCCACCATCAAGCGGGCACGTTTCTGGATGACCTTCGGACAGCAGTACCTGAAGCACCTGGAGGTGATACAGAACATTGGCATGAGCCGCATTGACGAGGTGGAGTACGAGGCTCCGCTGGCCGACGGCACAGGCAAGACGGTGAAGGTGAAGATTGTGCCGCTGCAATTCCTGAAAGCGGTACTGCCGAACCCGCAGGAACTGGGCGAGAACTATGAGGGCGAGACGTCGATAGGATGTCGCATCAGGGGCATCGGCAACGACGGCAAGGAGCATACGTACTACGTGTACAACAACTGCTCGCACAGGGCGGCCTACAAGGAGACGGGCATGCAGGGCGTGAGCTACACGACGGGTGTGCCGGCCATGATAGGTGCCATGATGTTCTGCAAGGGACTGTGGAAGAAGCCGGGCGTGCACAACGTGGAGGAGTTTGACCCAGACCCATTCATGGAGCAGCTGAACAAGCAAGGACTGCCGTGGTACGAAATTCACGACGGAGACCTGGAACTGTAAATAGCAAAATGGTATAATGGTAAAAATAGCCAAATGCCCCAATAAATTGTAAATTGTAAATAGTAAAATTGTAAATAAACAAGATGGCAAAGAAAGAAGAAAGCAACGAGCAGATGAGCGCGGCACAGGGAAAACTGAAGGCGCTGCAGGAGGCCATGGCCAAGATAGAGAAGAGTTTTGGCAAGGGCAGCATCATGAAGATGGGCGACGAGCAGATAGAAAACGTAGAGGTGGTGCCCACGGGCTCGATAGGGCTGAACGCAGCACTGGGCGTTGGAGGATATCCGAAGGGGCGCATCATAGAGATATACGGTCCGGAGTCGTCGGGTAAAACAACACTAGCCATACACGCCATGGCGGAGTGTCAGAAGCAGGGTGGCATCGCAGCATTCATCGACGCGGAGCACGCCTTTGACCGCTTCTATGCCGAGAAACTGGGCGTGGACGTGAACAACCTGTACATCTCGCAGCCAGACAACGGCGAACAGGCGCTGGAGATTGCTGACCAGCTGATACGCTCGTCGGCCATTGACATACTGGTGATAGACTCCGTGGCGGCGCTGACACCGAAAAAGGAGATTGAGGGCGACATGGGCGACTCGGCAGTGGGCCTGCACGCACGACTGATGTCGCAGGCGCTGAGAAAACTGACGGGTACGATATCGAAGACGAACACGACATGCATCTTCATCAACCAGCTGCGCGAGAAGATTGGCATCATGTTTGGCAACCCGGAGACTACTACGGGCGGTAATGCGCTGAAATTCTACGCCTCGGTACGCCTGGACATCCGCAAAGTGTCGCCCATCAAGGACGGCGACCAGGTGCTGGGCAACTTGGTGCGCGTAAAAGTGGTGAAGAACAAGGTGGCACCGCCATTCCGCAAGGCCGAGTTTGAGATTATGTTCGGCGAGGGCATCTCGAAGGTTGGCGAAATCGTGGACCTGGGCGTAGAGTACGGCATTCTGCAGAAGAGCGGATCGTGGTTCTCGTACGAAGACTCGAAACTGGCACAGGGACGCGACGCCGTAAAGACGCTGCTGAAGGACAACCCCGAACTGTGCGAGGAACTGGAGGCTAAAATCATGCAGGCCATCGGCGAGCAGGCTTAAAAAAGCCCTACTCGCCGGAGGCTACTTGCTCAAGAGGTGTGGCGGTCTTGTTGGACTTACTAGCATGGCCGCCTCTACTTTTTGCGGTACGGGTGCCCTTGGGAGCCTTGACGGGGTGGTCAGTGGCCTTGCGTGCCTTGGCAAGAGTGACGTAGCCCTTCTCGTCGAAGAAGACGTCAAGGATGACACCATTGGAGCGGGCATACTGCCAAACCTCGTTACCCTCGGCATCGTGGGTCTGCTTGAAGGGTTCGCCGACGGCCAGCTCTACCTCGTCCTTGGTCATGCTGACAATAACGCGACCCTCGCGGATGGCGGTGCGCGTCTCCTTGCTGGTGCTGCGGGCCTCGCCCTCGCCCATGCCGAAAAGGTAGCCGAAGAAGTCGTCGGGGGCTCCATTGGCGCCGCCTTCAATGTCGTCCTCGCTGAAGACTACATCTTTATAATATATACGGCGGCTCTCGGTTTCGCGCACGGTGAGCGTATAGTACTTGGAATTGCGCACGGGGGTAATCTCGTCGATGATGAAACCGGTGAAGCGGGGCACCTTGATGTCGCGCACCTTGCCGGAGCCCTTACTGCTCATGGTAGTGGCGTACTTGGTATGGACGGTTTTGTTCAGGTACTCGCGAATGTTGGAGGATACCGTCATATTGGCACCCAGAAACTCGAAGCAGGTAGCAAAACTGTTAGGATCGCCATCGATGGAGAAGTCTTCTCGGCGGCCGCTATTGGTATAGGAGAGGGCCACGTTCTGGTAGAACTGGTTACCATACTCGTCCTCTACGATAATCTTGACAGGACAGGCACGGGTACCAACGCCAATGGCCTTGACGACGACGAGCATATTCTTGTCGACGACGACGTCGCGATAGCCGTCACCGTCGTACTCGGTGTCAACACGGAAATTCTGGGTGCGCGTCAGCAGAGGCTGGTTCATCAGCACCTCGCGAGCTTTATCGACATCGCCCAGATAGGCCAGCGTGGGTACGCCATGCTTGGAGTAGCAATAGTCTTCGAAGGTGCCGTAGGGCTGTTCGAAATAGTAGGAACGGCCATTGGTCTCGCAGAAGAAATTGATGTGCACACGGCCGCTGAGCAGCATCTCATGGCCCTGGTAGACCATGATAAAATGGCGCAAGGAGCCATTGCTGACCTGCTTGCGGGTGGCGGCGTCGTAGAAGGTGTTGACCAGCAGGTCGATCTTCTCAGGTACCACCATGAAGCGCATGCCTTCCTTCCAGTCACACATGCTGTAGTAACGGAAATTCTTACCCATGAAGTCGGTAGGCTCTGTCTCACCGGCAGCACCGGAGGTATTGGCAGCAGCCTCTTTCTTGACGCCGTTGGTCTTAACGATATAAGGATTGTCTTGCGCCATGGCACTAGACATAGCGAAGGACACAGCAGCTAATAGTAACCATCTTCTCATGACTGTCAGATTTTTATTTATTTGGATGCAAAGATAAGAATATTTTTTGATACTTGTGCCAAAATGTCACTATAATATTGAAAAAAAAGTGTTTTGGCATACGCTTTGCTATTTGGATAGTGACAAAACATGCATATTAACAATAAAAAAACAATAGAATTATGGGAAAAATTATTGGAATTGACTTAGGTACTACCAACAGCTGCGTTGCCGTATTCGAGGGTAACGAGCCAGTAGTAATCGCCAACAGCGAAGGCAAGCGCACAACGCCTTCTGTCGTTGGTTTCGTTGACAATGGTGAGCGCAAGATCGGTGACCCCGCCAAGCGCCAGGCCATCACGAACCCGAAGAACACCGTCTACTCCATCAAGCGCTTCATGGGTGAAAACTGGCAGCAGACGGAGAAGGAAATCTCGCGCGTACCTTATTCAGTAGTCAACGAGGGTGGCTATCCGCGTGTGGACATCAACGGACGTAAGTACACCCCGCAGGAAATCTCGGCTATGGTGCTGCAGAAGATGAAGAAGACGGCAGAAGACTATCTGGGACAGGAGGTGACAGAGGCTGTCATCACCGTGCCGGCATACTTCTCTGACTCACAGCGCCAAGCTACCAAGGAGGCTGGCCAGATTGCAGGTCTCGATGTGAAGCGTATTGTCAACGAACCTACGGCAGCAGCCCTGGCATATGGTGTTGACAAGGCTAACAAGGATATGAAGATTGCTGTCTTCGACCTGGGTGGTGGTACGTTCGATATCTCTATCCTGGAATTTGGCGGCGGCGTGTTCGAGGTACTTTCTACCAATGGTGATACCCACCTGGGCGGTGACGACTTCGACCAGGTCATCATAGACTGGCTGGTACAGGAATTCAAAAACGACGAAGGTGCCGACCTAAAGGCTGACCCGATGGCTATGCAGCGCCTGAAAGAGGCTGCTGAGAAAGCTAAGATTGAGCTGTCAAGCTCTACGTCTACGGAGATCAACCTGCCCTACATCATGCCTGTAGGCGGCGTGCCCAAGCACTTGGTGAAGACCCTGACGCGCGCTAAGTTCGAGCAGTTGGCTCACGACCTGATTCAGGCTTGTCTGGCTCCTTGTCAGAAGGCTATCGCTGACGCCCACCTGACTACTGCTGACATCGATGAGGTTATCCTCGTAGGTGGTTCAAGCCGTATTCCCGCCGTACAGACGCTGGTAAAGAACTACTTCGGCAAGGAGCCTTCGAAGGGTGTCAACCCCGACGAGGTAGTAGCCGTAGGTGCTTCTATCCAGGGTGCCATTCTGAACAAGGAGGGTGGCGTAGGCGACATCGTATTGCTCGACGTTACACCTCTGACTCTTGGTATCGAGACCATGGGTGGCGTGATGACGAAGCTGATTGAGGCCAACACGACCATTCCTTGCAAGAAGAGCGAAGTGTTCTCTACTGCAGCTGACAATCAGACAGAGGTAACCATCCACGTGCTGCAGGGTGAGCGCCCGATGGCAGCACAGAACAAGAGCATCGGCCAGTTTAACCTGACAGGTATTGCTCCCGCCCGTCGTGGTATTCCTCAGATTGAGGTAACCTTCGACATCGACGCCAACGGTATCCTGAAGGTCAGCGCCAAGGATAAGGCTACCGGCAAGGAGCAGGCCATCCGCATCGAGGCCTCAAGCGGTCTGTCACAGGACGAGATCAACCGCATGAAGGCCGAGGCAGAGCAGAATGCCGAGAACGATAAGAAGGAGCGCGAGCGCGTGGACAAGATGAACCAGGCAGACTCCATGATTTTCCAGACGGAGAACCAGCTGAAGGAGATTGGCGACAAGATTCCTGCCCAGCACAAGCCCGCCATCGAGCAAGCCCTACAGCAGCTGAAGGACGCCCACAAGAGCGGCGACGTCAACGCCATCGACACCGCCATTGCCGCCCTCAACACTGCGTGGCAGACTGCCTCTCAGCAGATGTATCAGGGGGCCCAGGGTGCACAGCCCGGTCAGGACAACCCCTTCGCAGGTCAGCAGGCCGGTGGCCAGCAGCAGGCTCCGAAGGATGACAACATCCAGGATGCCGACTTCGAGGAGGTCAAATAAGCGCAAGAAGGACAAAGAGAAGAAAGAAGAGCAGGTGTTTCCCAAATTGGAGATGCCTGCTTTTGTTTGACCATTTGTCCGACACTATCCAAATAATTTGGTAAGTGTCGGACAAATGCTTTTGACTTATTGAGTACTTAACCATTATTTCCGTCCAACAACATCAAACCTTTTACCGTCAGCAAATAACGTTGACGGGGATGATGGAGATTGGCAGGATACTTCATACACACAATTGGGGAGCTCGCGATTTGCGACAACCTTTATAGTTTCGTCCTCTTTCTTCTTGCTTTTTTGCCTTATATTCTTATAACGTTTTTGATTTCTGTTCTATTGCTCAATTCAGCATCTTCTCTCTTCCTTCAGACATCTTAAATGTGATATCAATTTCGCATCTGCAGGCAGCCACTTTACA
>CACWFV010000009.1 GCA_902760315.1 uncultured Bacteroidales bacterium
TTGGATTAAACAATCAATGTATGCCAAGGGTTGGAAGAGAGCAAAGCGGGACAGGTATATACCATGTAATGTTACGTGGTATCAATCGCCAGGATATCTGGAAAAACAATGAAGAACAATGATTCAAAATTCAATCAAACCTGTCCCTCTGATTGTTCTGTATTATGCCTCTGCTCTCAGTTCTTCAACAAGTGCGTCGAGATTAGAAAGGTTCTTTCCTGCAAAGCGACCTTCTTGAGCTTCGCGATACCCTCTCGTAATAGTCTCTTCAATAAAAGCCTTCTTGCTCCGCAGTCGTTCAGCAAATTTGGCATCCACTTTCTTTTCCCATGCCTCTTTACGCTGACGGGCAGCATTGAGCCACGAGAGAATCTCATTGATTCTCGCTGCAAATTTAAGAAAATATTCTGAATAAACAAGAAAAGAAATGAAAGGAATCAAATATCAACAGAAGTATTGAGATACTGGGCTATACACTTCCAAAAAGTCCACCGTTAAAGGACGATGGACCAGGACCTAATGTTTTCACAACGGAATAATCCTTATTGTGATTTGCTAAAAATTAGTGCTGCAAAGATAAAGTTTTTTAATGATAGTACCAAATGTTTCAAAAGAAATTTGTACATTTGTAGCAGAAATAATTAAAAACGCTAAAAATTATGAAGAAGATTCTTGGTCTTGACTTAGGGACAAATAGTATTGGATGGGCAGTGGTAAGTGCGGATGAGAATGGTAATCCAAAGCACATAGAAGGTATGGGAAGCCGCATTATCCCCATGGGAAGTGATAAGATTGATTATGAGAAAGGCGCCACAATAACCAAGAATGCAGATAGAAGGGCAAAACGTTCTGCCAGGCGCATGGGAAAACGCTATAAGATGAGACGTAACAAGTTACTTTTTATTCTTTCAAAGTTGAACATGTTGCCTGAACATATTCAATTTAAGACAGACTTTCCTGAAGCAACGAAAATCCAAGATCTGGAATTACTGCCAATCGCAAAAAATACTATGCAACTGGATTCTCTACAGCATTATATGTTGAGAGAGAAAGCTCTTCATGAGAAAATTGAAATGCAGGACCTTGGCAAGATTTTCTATCAGTACAATAGGCTGAGAGGTTATTCTGGCGGTGGAGATGACAACGATTCTAAAAAAGAAAAAACAGAAGATGACGACAACAAAAAATATGAAGTTAGAATTCAGAAGTTCATATTAAAAGATGTTGTTAAGACAGGCAATACATATACTGCAAAGGGTGGAAAAGACAAAGGCAGCGAACTACCCATTTACAATGTCATTGCCCTTGACGAAGACGAAGAAATTGAAGGAACGACGAAACTGCAAAACTTATCAGAAAAGATAGGCGAGGAAATAGAATTAGAAATCAGAATAAAGAAAACAAAGAAAGGTGATAGTATCGCATTTGCTTTGCCACAGAAAACAAATTGGAGGAAGCAAATGGAGGAAACAGAGCAAATTTTAAAGGCAAAGAATTATTATCCCTGCCAACTATTTGCAGAAGACTTAAGAAATAACAAATGGACTAAAATTAGGAACAGAGTTATCCTTCGCGAACAATACAAACGAGAATTTGATGCTGTATGGGACGAACAAGCAAAGTATTATCCAATTCTAAAGAAATGCCCAGATGATATTCTGAACGAAATTGTCAGTTATATCTTTCCTGGTCCAAGTGACTCTCAAAAGAAATTAAGAGAACTTGGATTAAGTAATGGGCTGAAGTATATCATTAAAGAGCAAATCATATACTACCAGAGACCACTAAAATCGCAATCCGATCTTATTGGTACATGCCAATTTGAGAAAGAAGAAAAAGTTATTCCTGTTACACATCCCCTTTTTCAGGAATTTAGATGCTGGGATCAGATTAACCGTTTATATATACGAAGCAAGCAGCAGATATGGAATGAGAAGAAAGGCAAGTTTGTCTTACAGTATCAAAATCGATACCTGACAGAAGAGCAGAAATACTCTATTTACAACCGGCTTCAAGAACAGAAACAACTAGGTTTCAAGGAAGTTGCCAAGATTGTAAATTTGGGAGATGACAAATCTGAATTCTTGAATGGACTACATGTAAAGGCGAAATTATCCGGTTGCGATACAAAAATCTCAATTAAGAAAATTCTTAAAGGATATTGCGAACCTGACACAGCACTCATAGAGAACATTTGGGAAGCAGTCTATAATAATGTACATGAAGGAAGTGAATACGATCAGGCCAGCAAACGGGTTTTATCTATCAGAAACGCATTACCTGAGACTCTTGAAAATGAACGAAGAACGGAATTGGCTCTGAAAATTGCCCAGAACATCAGATTCGTCAGAAAATACGCAAGTCTCTCAAAGAAAGCAATCGAGAACATTCTCCCCATTATGCGACCTAATCCAGGAGTTATTCCTGAGAAGGTTAAGAATAATTGGGAGAAAATTAAATGGCTTATCAATACTGGTGAGGTTATTGACGAGTCAGTACTACAAGATTACATCATAGACTTCGTAAAAGATAATCCACAGGCATTGGAGCATGGCGGTTTAATGTACGCTTTTGCTTCTTCCCTTGTATATGGTAGACACACTAAGGAGGATGTCAAGCCTCAACTTAAAGATTATCATGATATCAAATACGTTGAAAGAAATCTGAGGAATCCAATAGTTGAGCAAATCGCCAACGAAACCATGCAAGTTGTTAAATCATTATGGAAACAATTTCATTTAAATCCAAATGAGTTGGAAATAAGAGTGGAATTAGCCAGAGATCTAAAGAACAGCGCACAAGAAAGAGAAAACATATTCAAAGCGCAAAATAAGAACCGTAGTACTAATGAGAGAATCAAGGAAAGGCTAAAACAGGAGAACGTTCCCGTTACAGACTTAAACATTCTCAAATACAAATTATACGAGCAGCAATCGTATATCTCTCCTTATACGAAAAATACCATTGTTTTTAGCAAATTATTTGACGATAGCTTCTATAATATAGACCACATCATACCTAAGTCTCGTTATTTTGATGACTCTATCGCTAATAAAGTGATTTGTGAAAGCAATATTAATGAAGAAAAGGATAATCGCACGGCATGGGAGTATATCAGTCAACAAAGCTCTCAATACACTATACTGACGCCAGAGGATTATCTTAATCATATCAACAGCTCATTCTTTGGCCAAAAGAAAAAAAATCTTTTGGCAGAGAAGATACCGTCCAACCCTGTGGCAAGACAAATGAAAGATACTCAATACATATCTATTGCTGTTAAAGACGAGTTGGCAAAGATTGTTGGAAGTGAGCACGTTAAGACAACGACAGGTGGCGTTACTGATTATCTTAGAAGCCAATGGGGATTAAGAAAACTGTTCATGGAACTGACTGAGGCTCGTTTCAAACAGATGGAACTATGGAATCTAAATGAAGACGGAACTTCCAAAGAATTATGGGTAAAGAAAGGCTATGACGAAACAACTCATAAAAATATATACGAGATAAAAGGTTGGAGCAAACGATATGATCACAGACACCATTCTATTGATGCTCTTGTCGTTGCATTATGCAATGAGAAATTCATCAAACGGCTCAACGACCTCAATAAATACTTCCAAGAAGAATTATCCAAGCATCAGAGCTCCATCCCAATCGTAGATGAAGACTCAATAGTAATTGCCTTCTTTAACCTCCCAAAGGAGAAACGTAACAAGATAATGCAAGAGATGGAAAGCTCCCGCAAATTTGATGCTCCCTTTGACAATCTAGTTGCAGAAGCGAAAACTCTACTTGAATCAATGATTGTTTCACAGAAGCCCAAAGATAAATTATTAATAAAGGAAGACCTGAATGGCAAGAAACAATTGAAGATTCGAGCTGCCTTGCATCAAGAAACATATTATGGAAAGACTAATGGTCGCGATACTAAAACCGTCGCTATTTCCATGTTAAAAGCAAAAGACATTCCTCAAATTGTTGATGAAGTCTTGAAAAAAGAAATAGATGCCCATCGCAAGAAATATGAATCAATGAAAGAAGCATTCACTGGAGAAGGTCTTATCGCATTTAATGAGTCTAGATTCCAAACAAAGAACAAATCAGCTCTTAAGCCACCTGTATACAAGGTTAGATTATGGTATAGCAACAAAGAAAAAGAAACTGGCAACCTCCAACCACTATATGGAGAAACTGCAAAGAAAACGGTTGTTACCGGAGACAATTATATGTTCGTTGTGATGGAAAAGAGTGGAAATAGAGTCTTTGACATCGCATCTTTATTTGACTCTGTTGCATTGGCGAAAGAGTATGTAAAACAAGGAGTTGCTGACATAAATTATATTAAAGAGAAAATATGTGATGACCTCCGAATTTCTAGTAAGGAAAACAAGGCTGACAAAATCTTATTCTATCTTCAACAAAACGATTTAGTGTACATGCCAAAAGAGGACGATGAGATATTAAGATTTAATAAATTGGAGCTTAAGAACTGGCTATTAAATACCAGTAACAAGATTGAATTTGCAAAAAGAATATATAAGGTCGTTAAATTTACGGGAAAAGATTGTTTCTTTATTCCCAATAATGTTGCAAAGGAAATAAGCATATCTAAGGAATTGTCAATAGAGGAACTCAAAGAACTGAAATCCAAGTACAAAGACAAAGCCATCCCCAAGCAAGAACAGAATTATATAGAATTTGGCACATACTCTAATTGTACGCCATTAGAAATGAATAAACTATTCACAACATCTATGCGAGAAGGGAAAAGATACAAAGGCGAGAGACCTCGGAAAATACAAGACTATTGTGTCAAGATAAAAACAGACTGGCTCGGCAACGTCATTGAATTTAATGGTATGAAATTATAGCCTATGATCAAAAAGACCCTATGTTTTAGCAATCCTGCATACCTCTCATTGAGAGATGCCCAACTGGTAATTAAACTTCCAGAAGTAGAAAAGGCCGAGAACCTCTCAGCAGACTTCAAAAAGTCTGCTGAGGTTACTCGTCCAATAGAAGATATTGGTGTAGTCGTATTGGACAATAAACAGATTACGATTACACAAGGAGCATTGGAAGCAATGCTCGAAAACAACTGTGCAGTCATCACATGTGACTCAAACCACATGCCTGTTGGCCTGCTACTGCCATTAGTAGGCAACACCACTCAGAACGAGAGATTCCGAGAACAACTCGACGCTTCCTTACCCTTACGAAAGCAACTCTGGCAGCAAACTATGCAACAGAAAATTAGGAACCAAGCTGCAGTACTTAACCTCTGTTCCAATGCTGAAACAAAATGCATGCTGGCATGGGCAAATGATGTACGTAGTGGCGACCCAGACAACTACGAGGCTCGTGCAGCTGTCTATTATTGGAAGAATCTTTTTGGTCATATCCCTGGATTCATCAGAGAACGTGAAGGTGTTGCTCCTAATAACTTGTTGAATTATGGTTATGCTATCCTTCGAGCTGTGGTAGCACGTTCGTTGGTTGCAAGCGGTCTACTCCCCACCCTAGGCATTCATCACCACAACAAATACAATGCCTACTGTTTGGCTGACGACATCATGGAACCTTATCGTCCCTATGTGGATCGTTTGGTTTATGATATTACAGAGCAATATGGTGTAGACGTAGAGCTCTCAAAGGACATCAAGTCTGAACTGCTCTTCATCCCTACCCTTGACATTATCATTGGTGGCAAGCGGAGTCCTTTGATGGTTGGTGTTGCACAAACGACAGCCTCTCTTTATAAATGTTTCAGTGGCGAATTACGAAAAATCGCTTATCCCGATTTATCATGATTGCAGAACGATTTAGCGAATACAGGGTTATGTGGCTCTTAGTGTTATTCGACCTGCCTACAGAGACGAAGAAAGACAAAAGAGAATATCTAAAATTCCGCAAGCGTCTCATCGAAGATGGATTCACTATGTTCCAGTTCTCCATCTACGTTCGTCACTGTGCCAGCATGGAAAATGCGGAGGTTCATCGCAAAAGAGTCAAGGCTATACTACCAGAGTTTGGCAAAGTAGGTATCATGTGCATCACTGACAAACAATTTGGTAATATAGAATTGTTCTTTGGCACCAAACCACAGCAGCCAAACGCGCCAGGTCAACAGCTAGAGCTGTTTTAGAATGTTTGGCAAATCTTTAGATTATTTAAATCCTTATTGTGGCCATTCAAGAGCAAATCACAACTCTCTTGGGGCAGTCCTACGTCGGCCATCGAGTGTTTATGCCTCTGCAAAGATACTAATTTTTTAGCAAATCACAACCGGCATGATAGGAGGCAAGTTTTTCAACCAAGTGTTTATGCCTCTGCAAAGATACTAATTTTTTAGCAAATCACAACGGATCGTACGGGTATTATTACACCAAAGGCAGTGTTTATGCCTCTGCAAAGATACTAATTTTTTAGCAAATCACAACAATAAATCTGACGTTCAAAAGTTCATTAAGAGTGTTTATGCCTCTGCAAAGATACTAATTTTTTAGCAAATCACAACCAGCGCCACGATGCTTATCCATATCCTGTGAGTGTTTATGCCTCTGCAAAGATACTAATTTTTTAGCAAATCACAACGGTCAGCATGACGGAAATGGCAGTAGCAAAAGTGTTTATGCCTCTGCAAAGATACTAATTTTTTAGCAAATCACAACATACTCCAAGATCTGAAGAAGTAATCTGATAGTGTTTATGCCTCTGCAAAGATACTAATTTTTTAGCAAATCACAACTGAGTGGCGACGAGAATGCCGAGTGCTACTAGTGTTTATGCCTCTGCAAAGATACTAATTTTTTAGCAAATCACAACTATCTATCTTGTCGTCAAGCGCACCCTCGGAGTGTTTATGCCTCTGCAAAGATACTAATTTTTTAGCAAATCACAACGGCCTGCGTCATGGTGCTCCAGTCCAGGGCAGTGTTTATGCCTCTGCAAAGATACTAATTTTTTAGCAAATCACAACCGCTGAGGGCGCATACAGGCGGGCACCAGCAGTGTTTATGCCTCTGCAAAGATACTAATTTTTTAGCAAATCACAACCCATTGTGCGCTGTATAATTATTTTGTTTCAGTGTTTATGCCTCTGCAAAGATACTAATTTTTTAGCAAATCACAACCCTTGCGGTTATTTATGCTGTCGAGCTGCAGTGTTTATGCCTCTGCAAAGATACTAATTTTTTAGCAAATCACAACGAAGTGTTTCTACAGCGTGTTCAACTATCTGATGTTTATGTCACTGCAAAGGTACTAATTTTTTAGCAAATCACAACTTTTCCATTTGATAAAGGGCACGGTTCCGTGATGTTTATGTCACTGCAAAGGTACTAATTTTTTAGCAAATCACAACAACTCATCATAGTTGGTCCACTCGGTACGAGATGTTTATGTCACTGCAAAGGTACTAATTTTTTAGCAAATCACAACATTTCATACTTTTTCTCGCCCGACATAATCGATGTTTATGTCACTGCAAAGGTACTAATTTTTTAGCAAATCACAACTCTGGAGTGATAGTTTCCATTTTGGATGCTGATGTTTATGTCACTGCAAAGGTACTAATTTCTTAGCAAATCACAACAGACTTTGGATGAAGTTAAAGTACATATTGATGTTTATGTCACTGCAAAGGTACTAATTTTTTTAGCAAATCACAACACGGTTGTTGCTTTTCTTTACAAACGGATAGATGTTTATGCCACTGCAAAGGTACTAATTTTTTAGCAAATCACAACATGTTGATAGTCTTTGCCATAATTGTTTCGGATGTTTATGCCACTGCAAAGGTACTAATTTTTTTGAGGCACCCCCCGCCTTCGAAGCAGAATTGAACGAGATGAAGGTGCTGTATTCAAAAAAACACTTGCACTGGATACGTATTCAGCACGGTAGACGAGATTGGGTCTGTGGGCTGGAATTTAGAACAGATAGCCAACGGCAATTGTCTGCATGTTGTTTCGTTCCGTCACACCATCTAACTTACTGGCATTGACCACGCCAAACTTATAGCCTGCCATCAGCAAGCATCTTGCCAATGTCTTTGAGACGGGAGAGCTGAAGGAAGAAGCAACTATTTCCAAAATGGAAACAGTTCAGCAAGAAGGCAGCAGAACTGTAAAACGCTCTGTCGTGATGTATAAGCTCGACGCTATCATCGCAGTTGGCTACCGTGTGAACAGCATCCGTGCCACTCAGTTCCGACAGTGGGCTACGAGCGTGCTGCGGCAATATGCCATTCGCAGCTATATGCTTGACAAGAAGCGCATGGAGAATAATAGTTTCGCCGTTAGCATACTCGCGGCGGGCCTTATTGATGTCGGCTATGAGTGCGTTGTCTTCCAACGTAATAATCATCTGTGAGGGTTTGGAAATAGAGATACCCAAAAATAGTGAATTTTAATGCACACTATTGCATGGTTCATGGAAAATGATTACTTTTGCAGTGTTAATACTTATTAGGTATGAAGAACGTGAAGATGTATGAGCCTCAGGACAAGATGATAACGCTCATCAAGGACAACTACAGCGTATTGCAGTCGCTGAGTAGTTTTGGCATCAACCTGGGATTTGGAGATAAGACGGTGGAAGAGACTTGCCAACTGAACGGCGTGGACTGCTACACGTTCCTGGCGGTGGTGAACTACACCATCAACAACTATGCCATAGATGCTGACGACGAGCGCATCAGCATACCTACTCTGTTGCACTATCTGGAGGCCAGCCACCGCTACTACCTGGACTTCCAGTTGCCCTTCATACGCCGAGAACTGGAGGAGAGCATAGCCGGCGACGACACGCTGGGGCAATTGATGCTGCGCTTCTACGACGAATATGCGCAGGAGATACGCCGCCACATGAAGTATGAGGAGAAGACGCTGTTTCCCTATGTGCAGTCGCTCATTGACGGAAACCCACAGCCAGACTACAATGTGGAGATGTTCTCCAAGCACCATGAGTCGGCTGACAAGAAACTGCGTGAGCTGAAACTACTCATCATCAAATACCTGCCCGGCGACGCTCACCTGAACAGCAAACTGACGGCTGCACTTTATGACATCTACAACAACGAGGAATGGCTGCAACTGCACGCTGAGGTGGAGGACCACATCTTCACGCCAGCCATTAGCCGCATGGAACAACGGCTGAAGCAGAGCGACGTGACGAAAAACATCTCGTCGATGGTGTTCAAGGGTGGAGTGGACTCTGGCGAGGCACTGTCGGAGCGGGAACGCGACGTAGTGATTGGCGTGGTGCAGGGACTGCAGAACAAGGAGATTGCTGAGCGGCTGTATATCTCGGTCAATACGGTAATAACCCACCGCCGCAACATTGCCCGTAAGTTGCAGATTCACTCGCCCGCCGGACTGACCATCTACGCCATAGTCAACGGGCTGGTAGACATCAGCAGCGTGAAACTATAAAGTTCTATTGTTTTACTTTTTCCATCTCCACATAGCCGTGGGTAACGGCATAGATGGTCAGGGCTGACACACTCTTCAGTCCCAGTTTCTCCATGATATTCTTGCGATGGGTGACAACCGTCGAGAGTCCGATGTTCAGCTTGTCGGCCACCTCTTTATTAATATAGCCCTGGACGATAAGCGACATCACCTCTATCTCGCGCCGCGAGAGAATGTCCTGACGGACGGATTCCTTCACCATGGCCGGCATGTTGCGTGCATCTCCGTGTCCATGCTGTATGAGTTGCAAGAGCGAGTGGACCAACTGCTTTTCGGGAAGATTGATGTAGATGCTGTTGAAACCGGTGAGTTGCGACGTCTCGGTCTGAGCCGTAGTCATCACGATGGTTTTACGCTTGCGCTCTTGGAAGAAGGACAGTTCGCTCAGCAAGATGTCTGTAGAGACGAAATAATGGAAATACTGGTCGGGCTGGTTGGCTGAGAGTTCGGCAAAAGAGCCATAGGTGTCAATCTCCAACATGGGCGACACGCTCTGCAACAGTTGTCTGAGTCCTATCAGCGCCAGCGTGTTGCTGCCAACAATGGCCATCTTGGGCCTGCCTGTCATCTGCATTTCCATCATAACGGGTGCAAAGGTACGAAATTTATTTCATATTAGGGTGTGTCGATCAGAAATATTTCTCTCATATTTATACAACAGCCTGTCGGGAGGAATGCAGAAAACAAACCGGAGGCCACCCTACCCCGACAGCAGGTGTCGCTGGATGGTCTCCGGTCATGTGTGTGGCTGTTGCGCCGTGATGTCTTCTCCGCTTAACGAATGTCGAAGAGATTGAAGAATCCGGTCATCATAAACACCTTACGAATATCGTCGTTGATGTTCTGGATAATGACGGTACCGCCCTTGGCTGAAGCCTCTTTGCGGATGGTTAGGAACAGGCGGAGACCTGAGGAGCTGATGTACTCCAGGTCTTTGCAGTCGAGGGTAATCACTTTGTTTGCATTAGCTATGAGTGGGGTAATCTCCTGCTGAGCCTTGACAGCCGAGGGAGTGTCTAAACGTCCACTAACGGTGGCATACATGCCTTGTTCTTGTTCTTGAATGTCGAAAATCATAGTTATAAAGTTTTTAAAGATTATTTTATAAGTGCTTTGCGGGCGCCCTCAATCTCTGACTTCAGGCTGTCCATTTGTTCTTTCAGTTCCTCTACAGTCGTGGCATTGAGCTGTTCAAGCGGAGCCATGACCGATGCTACTGGCGAGATTTCAGAATCGTACTGCGACAGGTGGTTGAGGGCATCAATGAGGAGATTGACACGGAAGGAAACATTGGATGCTGTCTCGTCTGTGAACGTGCTGAGGAACTTTTCCTGGTTCTGACTGACGAAGTAGATTTCTTCAACGAGCGACGAGGCAGCCATCTGCCAGTAGTAGTTGATGCGCCCATTCTCTTCCATGGCCTGATAGAGGACTGCCGAAGCCTCAAAGAGATCTCCACCAGACTTGACATTCTTGAACGAGGGGTCGTCGATGTCTGCAAGCAGTTTGGAGATACTCTTGTTATAGGCATCTTCAGGCATTTCGTAGAGTCGGGCAATGCGTCTGTCAATGCCCAGGGCAGCGAGTACGCGATACTTCTCGGCCAGTGTTACAGCCTCGTCAGCAATGCTGGCATCAAGAAGATAGGTAGGCTTCACCTGCTTCTCTTTCTTGGTGAGCTGGAACTTACCGTCGGTTTCTGTCAGGAACTCCGGCCGTTTCAGGTTGCCAAGCTCGGTAGCAAGACTGTCCAAGTGGATTTTGATGCTGCTCTCTATCTGCCGCTGCTCGAAGGTTTTCAGGGTGTCTGTCTCCTCTGAGCTTTCAACATTCTTGTGGCCTCCACATGCAGCGAAGACGATAGCCGCGAGAGCAAGGATTGTTAACTTTTTCATTTGTCTTGTACTTTAATTATGAGTTATTATTAATGTTTACTGTTTTCTTTTTTAACTCCACCGCCCCACCCTAACGGAAGAGAAACGGGGCTTCTGCGTGTTGTGTTACCGCCTCAAATAGCGACCTGGGCAGTCGGTGAGTAGCAGAACGATGGCCAGAAGGCTCATCAGCAGCAGAACCGACAGATTGAACCAAAGCGTCTTGACGTGCAGCGGGCCCACCACCTTTTGGCTGGAGTAGAAGGGCGAATTGCCCCACGTGGTGAAGGGCGTCAGGAATACGAAGCCGGCACGGGGTACCAAGACGTTGCCTACAACGTCAACAACAGTCTGCTGGTCGGCGCCAACGACGCACTCTTCTAACTTCAGGTTATAGTTGTCGCGCTTCAGTTGCACGACACCCTCCTTGCCGTACTGTTTTATCAGTCGGTTCATAACGGCCTCGCGCTGCAGGGCCAACTGGTTGCTGCGCTTGCTGAGCAGCTGTTCAGCCCGGTGCATGTAGTCAGAGAGCGACTGGTAGCCATAGTCACCCGTATAGGGCTGCAGTCCGCAGAAGGTGGCCAGTCTGGGCATATTGGTACGTATAACGTCCAAATGGTGTTGGTCGCCAGTCAGTCCTCTCTGCTGTTCGTTGTGCAGGGTCTGCAGCTGCGACTGCAATTCATAGAGGTAGCCCATGTTGAAGAACTGGTTCTCATACTTCTGACGGTCAACGTCGAAGAAATGTCTCTCATAAGGATTGTCGGTAAACGACGTAACCGCCAGCGCCTCGTAAGCCCAACGGGAAGGTATGAGGTTGCCCACCAGCGGGACGTTACCCGTGGTGCTCTTTGGCGTCAGGTCCTGAAAGCTAACCACCAGTCCGCAGAGCAGTATCTGGGGGATAATCAGCAGAGGTATGCTGATGTAGATGCCTACAATGCTGTTGAGACACTGCGAGAGCAGCAATCCCGTGAGGTTAGCTAGGAATGCAGTAACAAAGAGGACGAGCCACCAGGTGAAGAACAGTCCGCTGATGCCCATCACCAGATTGCCCACCACGATGAAGAGCAGCGTCTGCACCAGCGAGAGCAAGCCCATGAAGACCACCTTCGACCAGATGTAGCCGGCATACGACAAATGCAGGAAGCGTTCACGTTTGAGCAGTGCGCGGTCTTTGAAGATCTCCTCGGCACTACCAGTCATGCCGGTAAGCGTAGCCACAATGACTGCCATAAAGAAGTAGCTGACGAGGTTTTTGTTGTTCATCACGCTGTAGCCCTCCGGTGGAGCAAAGCGCGTCAGATAGCTACAGGCCAGTGCCAGCAGAGGTGCCTGGAGCAGGGCAATGGCCCAATACTGCGTATTGGAAATCTTGGAATGAACGGTACGACGCAGGAAGATGCAGAACTGCTTCAGCACTCCGGGATTCTTCTGGTCGGAAGCGGGAATATCGGTTACAGCCACAGGCTCCTGCAGCAGCTTTTCTTGTTTCTTGAGGTACAACTCGTGCCACTCTTCCGGACTGGTCTTACGCACGTCAGAGAGTTCACCGCTACTGTTCAGAGCCTTCTCGTTAATGATGTTAAGCACCACCTCAGGATTGATGTTGCCACAGGTGGGACAGGCGCTGGTTTCGGCGTCAGCATAGTTGGCGGCCTCTTTAAAATAGGTGACGGCGTCAATGGGATTGCCGTCGAAGACAGGATAGCCTCCCTTGTCGAGTAGCCACAGACGGTCGAAGAGCTTGTAGACATCGCTGGAAGGCTGGTGGATGTTGACAACAATGAGTTTTCCCTTCAGCGTCTGCTCTTTCAGCAGGTTGACAACCTTCTCCGTATCGGCCGACGACAAACCGCTGGTAGGCTCGTCGAGGAACAGCACGGCCGGCTCGCGAATGAGTTCCAGGGCAATGTTCAGACGCTTGCGCTGTCCGCCGGAGATGAGCTTATGAATGGGCGAGCCGACCTTCAAGTCCTTTACCGAGTCGAGTCCAAGGTCTTTCAGCGTCTTCATGACACGGCGGTCCAAGTCGGCATCATTCATACCCTCGAAACACAGTTTGGCAGTGTACCAGAGGTTCTGGTAGACGGTCAGTTCCTCGATGAGCAAGTCGTCCTGAGGCACAAAACCTATGAGTGCCTTGGCAGCGGGCTCCGTGATGCTGTGGCCGTTGATGGTGAGGGTGCCCTGCTGAGGAGTGAGGCTACCGTTGAGCAACGACATGAGGGTGGTCTTACCGGTTCCGGAGCCACCCATAACAGCCAGCATTTCCCCACTATGCAGGGTGAAGCTGAGGTTGTGCATGCCATTGTCACTGCCGGGGAACCGGAAGTTGACGTCGCGCCCACAGAAGGTGACGGACTGGGTAGTCATCTCGTCCTGTTCGTAGCTGCGAATGATGGTAGAGTAATAGAGCGGGTGCCCATCTCGGCTTTTCAGTACACTGCTCTGCAGCCACACCTGATAGGTGCCCGGCAGCACGGGAATATCGTTGAGCAACACGGTGTCGTGGCCAAGATAGGTGAACAGCAGAAAACCGGTAGCGGGGTCGAGCAGTGTTTTCAGCTGTCCGTCAACATGTTTCAGACTGTGAAACTTGACGTATTCTGTTGGTACGTTGTTGACGTAGTCCAAATAGCAGCGATAGTGGCTGGCAGGGATGTTGAAGATGCGGGCCATCTCCTTGAAGATGCTCTCAGCCTGCAGACCGTCGTCGCTGCAGAATTCCATCAAGCGCAACAGCAGCAGCGCCTCTTCCGTAGCACGAATGTTGCCGTGCAGTGTTGAGCAGATGTCGCTGACAGCCACCCTGGTGTCCAAGTTACCGCTGGATTCGTAGGCCAGGCGCATGTCGCTGTAAAGGTCGAGATAGAGATCAACGTTGCGTATACCGAAATGGCGTCGCAGATAACTGACGAGCATGGCCTTTGCCCGTCTTCCATCCACCTGTTCTTCTTTACCAAAGAGGGCAAACAAGCTGATGAAGCTGGATAGAATGATGTCAGTCATTAATCTATTTTCTTGCGAAGCGTCAGAATATTCTTCCCGTCGCTGCGTTCATAATTGACGCTGTCCATCAGCTGGCGTACCAGATGGATGCCGAGTCCTCCGATGGGGCGTTCCTCGGCAGAGAGGGTGGTGTCCACCTCCGCCTTCGCAGTGGGGTCGAAGGGTTTGCCGCTATCCGTGACGGTAAATGTCAGCACATGGTCGGCATCTGTGGCTTCGATGGTAACGTGGCCTTCCGTTCCCTCTGGATAGGCGTAACTCATCACGTTAACGACAGCTTCTTCCATGGCCAGGTTCATCTGTATAGCCACAGCAAGGTCAATGCCCACCTCTTCACATACCTGGTCGACAAAATCGGCCAACGTCGGTACTTGTTCGATATCGTTGTCTAAGGTAATACTGTGCTGCATAGTGTTATCTTTTGATATTTGGCTACAAATATACAAATAATTCACGAAATATTTGTACCTTTGCAGACGATTTTTTATATAATGATGAAAAAACATATCGCACAGATACTACTATTACTCCTGTTTCCGCTATTGACGCTGGCCCAGAAGCATACTGACTTTTTGGGCATTCCGCTGACACAGCAGCCGCAGGAACTAATACAGAAGCTGGTGGAGAAAGGAATGACACGCCATGACGACAGCAATCTGTCAGGCCGGATATCCGGTCTTGAGGTATGGCTGCATATTGACGCCAGCAAGGATACCGTAGGGTGTAACTATCTGATGCTGACCACCCGCCGGCAGCAGGGCATCAGCCAGCAGGAAGACTACGTGGCACTGATGAAATGGATGCAAAAGCACTACGGCAAACCGACGTGGGAGTCGACAGTGCGCAGCCACCGCTTTGCCCGCTGGTTCATAGACTACGACCGCGACATCGTGATGATAGCCACTGCACAGACGGCTGTTGAGATATGGTTCTACGAGAACCACCATGTGCGGAATATCGACTACTACGCCATTCTGAAATACTGCGAGCGCTATCCCTCCAGTGAAGTGCCTTTCTATACAGCGCAAGACTGCGTGACGTGGAAAAGCACAGCCGCACCGGAAGTGCACAAGAAGCAAAGCTACCGCAAACAAAAGCGCTCACGCCGCCATCGGACGAAGAGAGCCCGTAGCCGTCGCAGGAGATAGTCACTACTCCATGGGGAACAAGCCATAGAGTTTGGCGTCAATCATGTCGGTGACCAGTTTGAAGTCTTCGGCACGCTCGCCAAACTTACAGGTGTCGCCTTCGATGATGATAAGCTGCCCCTTATAGCCGCTAATCCACTCTTCGTAGCGTTTGGACAGCCCTTCCAGATAGTCCAGTCGTATGGTCTGCTCGTAGTCACGTCCACGCTTCTGAATCTGTGCCACCAACGTAGGAATGCTGGAACGGATGTATATCATCAAGTCGGGCAACTGAACCAGCGACATCATCAGATCAAACAAATCAGTATAATTGGCAAAGTCGCGGTCAGACATCATGCCCTGGTCGTGCAGGTTGGGGGCAAAGATACGTGCGTCTTCAAAGATGGTACGGTCCTGGATGATGGTGTCGGTAGATTTGGAAATCTCGACCACCTCCTTGAAGCGCTTATTCAGGAAATACACCTGCAGGTTGAACGACCAGCGGGGCATGTCGGCATAGAAGTCGGCCAAGTAGGGATTGTTGTCTACGGGTTCAAAACGGGGCGTCCATCCGTAACGATGAGCCAACATTTTTGTCAAGGTGGTCTTGCCACTTCCGATGTTTCCTGCTACTGCGATGTGCATAGTATTATTTACAATTTGACGATTTACATATTCACTATTTGAAAAGCCCGAAGAGATTGCTGTCGATACGATCAATAATCTGAGCCAGGTCCTTAGGTTCGTTGAGGTAGTCCAGTTGGTCCTTGTCGACAGTTATCACCTTGCCGGGATATTTGTGGTAGATGAAGTCGTCGTAGCGCTCGTTGAGGTTTTGCAGATACTCCAACTGAATGCTCTGCTCATAGTCTCGGCCGCGTTTCTGGATATTGCCCACCAGATGAGGAACCGAGGCACGCAGGTAAATCATCAGTTCCGGAGGCTGCACGACGGTGGTCATCTGCTGGAAAAGTTCCATGAACGTCTCGTAGTCGCGGTCAGAAAGATGGCCCATGGCCTTGTTGTTCTCCATAAAGACGTAGACGCCTTCATAGATAGTGCGGTCTTGTATGACGGTGTGGTCGGCATGGGCAATGTCTATCAAGTCGCGGAAGCGTTCTTTCAAGAAGTACACCTCCAGATTGAACGACCAACGGTATATATCACGATAATAGTCTTCCAGATAAGGATTGTGGTCGACAGCCTCAAAGCGTGCCTCCCAGCCGTAATGCTTGGCCAACAGACGTGTTAAGGTGGTTTTCCCGCTTCCTATATTTCCTGCTACTGCAATGTGCATGCTACTAAATCATATTCATTACCATCTGCAAAGTTACGAACTATTTTCCAAACCGCCAAATATTACATCATATATTCCTGGACACTTGTGTCTCAATCCGACAAATTCGTTGGATTCTTTTCTATCTGCTGATAGATGCTGGCAGCCTTTTCGCGTTCACCCATCAAGCGATAGACCATAGCCATGTAGCGCAGACAGTTCTTGTTACGCGGATAGCGGCGCACGGCCTCCTGCAGCAACGGCATCGCCTTCAGCGCATTGTCCACCGTAGGTTCTTCCTGTATCTCACGGAACGCACAGGTGAGCAACCGCTGTGCAACGGAGGGTATCGGATGGCTGGGGGTACCTGCCACAGCGGGGGCAGTGACGGTTTCCCAGTCCTTTTCGCATAGTTGCTCAACTCGCAACCAGGCCACAAAGTCGAGCATACTGAAGGTCTTAATTTCCCTGTCGAGCATCACTGCCTCGTAGAGCATGCTGCTCAATGCCCGTCCATCCTTATCTTCTATATTGGGAAGGATGCGTTGCAGCGCCGCGAAAATTTTCTCTGCCTCGTCAAGCCTTCCCTCACGGACACGCTTCTTCAGAATGTCGCTTGCTGTCCAGAACATACACAGTGTGGTGTATTTGCCCTTGTGTACGGCATACATCGGACGGATAACCTCGTAGGCCTCCTCTATCCTGCCTTGCTTCCGCAGGTCGAACACTTCCTTGACTGTCATATATGCTGCAAAGATAAGAAATTTCCACGAATAATGGTCGGGAATGGACAAAAAAGTTTAATCCTGTGCGAAAATGCCACTGGAAATGATGATGCGATAGGACATAGGTGCGAGTCAGGAATGTTGTAATCTCAAAACGGCTACGATGATGAGCAGGTAACCGCTCAGGCATAGCAACGGAGCGAGAACGATTCTTCGCGCTGAGAAGATGTCGGCACAGAACGACTGCTCTGTGCTGCCAGGCCCAGCCATCAGGAGATAGCCCGTGGTTATCAGAAGGCAGGAGGCCACCATGATGCGGCGGCGAGTGAAATGGGCAGACCTGGAACGATTAGTCTTGGGGGTATTGCTGGATGTAGCGTTCATATTGTTTGCTATATTTCTGATAAATGTCTGTTCGATTATATTGCATGGTCACGACGAGTGCTTGCTGCATGGTCTGTAACCAAGAGTACTGAGAGTAGAGAGAACCTGCACGACGGGCTGGACTGATGGTGGCAATCCACGAGAGCCATTCGTCAGCACGGCGCAGCAGACTATTGACAATCTTATCTCCCTGCTCCAATCGTTGCGCCGCATAGAAGCATCGGGCCATCGTGAGGGCCGAATCGGTGTAAGGCACATTTTCTTCAGGCATCTCCTGCTGCCACTTCCGGCATACTTCGAGAGCCCGCTGAGTATCTCCCTGCTGCAGCAGTGAGTCTATCAGGACAGCCATGACCATCTGGTGGGTGTTGGCCATGTGTAGCACGTCTGCATCAGCATAGATCCCTTTCTGGCTGAGATTGCCGAAGCGGAAGCGATGCATCACGTTGTCGTAGAGCCGCTCGGTATCCACACTCCGACCTGTTGCTGTGGGGGAGATGCGATAGGCCAGCCCTTCGAGCACCATGTGGTCGCGAAGAAACGACAACTGGTCTGGCCCCATGCTGATGGAGGCATAGACGGGGCGGCTCCAATCGCCGTGCGACAACATCTCAAGCACCATCA
Source organism: uncultured Bacteroidales bacterium (assembly GCA_902760315.1). Lineage (GTDB taxonomy): Bacteria > Bacteroidota > Bacteroidia > Bacteroidales > Bacteroidaceae > Prevotella. Next base: position 18,502 of record CACWFV010000009.1, read on the forward strand.
GTTCGTTCTTATAGAGTGCCCGCTTGCCCTTGAGGGAAATCTGCATCGTGCCCTCACTGGATGTGATGGTGACGCTATCCGTGGGAATGCACTGCATGTCGGCAGAATCACCCAGCACCCATTTCTGTATGATGTTCTTCAGTTCGTATGGGTTGTCGCCTAACAGTTGCCGAGCCTCTTCAGGATGCTGAGCCATGTATGCCTCTATCTCCGTCTTCAACTCTGGGCGAATGGGGATATACTCCCTCTGGCCTTCCTGATAGTCCTTGTGTTGCCAACTGATAGGCAGGGCTGGGGAGTCGTAGGCAGGTCGCTTCATCTGGTCTATGTACCAATCGGTCTGCAGGTATTCCATATTGGCGTCTCGCGTATCTGTTCGCACACCCTCCACTTCATGGTTGTACCACAGCGGAAACGTATCGTTATCGCCGTTGGTCAGGATGATGGGGTGACCCTCGCGCTGCATGCTCTCCAGATAGTTGGCGCCAAAGTCGCGACAGGTATAGCGGCCAGAGCGGTCATGGTCGTCCCACGTCTGCGAGACCATCTGCAACGGGACCAGCAGACAGAGACCCACCCCTACCCCCTCTCCAAGGGAGGGGAACTTTAACACCTTGCTGACTATATGGGCTACGCCCGCCACACCCAAGCCTATCCAGATGGCAAAGGCGTAGAAGGAACCTGCGTAGGCATAATCGCGCTCACGAGGCTGGAGGGGCGTCTGGTTGAGATAGACCACGATGGCGAGTCCTGTCATGACGAATAGCAGGGTGACGATCAGCAACTGCTGCCGACCCTCACGTCTGCGTCGCCATTGCCAGCAGATGCCCGCAAGTCCTAACAACAATGGCAAGCCGTAGAACACGTTTCGTCCTTTGTTCTCGGCAAGGTCTGAAGGCATTAGTGATGTGTCGCAACCCAGCAGCCAGTCGTCTATCCATTGGAAGCCAGTAATCCAGTTGCCGTGCTCCACTTCGCCATGCCCCTGGATATTGTTCTGCCGGCCCACGAAGTTCCATAGGAAGTAGCGCCAGTACATGAAGTTCACCTGATACGTGAAGAAGAAGCGCAGGTTCTCCTTCATCGTTGGCAAATTGTCTTTCTTCTCTACACCGCCCATCCAGTCTTCATAGGCCCTGGCATGTCGCTGGGAGTGCATGCGGGGGAACGCCATGTTTTCCTTAAAACGGTACTCACCTTCGCGCTGGTAGGCTTCATAGTCCAGTTCGCTGGTGTATGCCTGCCCATAGAGCAATGGTGTCTTGCCGTATTGCTCGCGGTTCAGATAGTTGGCGAGGGCAGCGACGTTGCCAGGAGCATTCTCGCACATCGGTGGATTGGCATTGGCCCGAATGTAGATGACACCATAGCTGCTGTAGCCCGCAAGAATCATCAGCAGGCATGCCAGCGGGAGTTTGTACCGTCTGCCTCGTACCTTATAATATAGGTACACGAGCACCACCACAAGCAGGATGACATAGGCCCCTAATTTCACGACACCGGGAATGATGACATAAAGGATTACTGCCAGCAACAGGACGCCTGACGCAAGGGCTTTCAGTAGGCCAAATGTGGTAATCTGCCTGGCCTTGTGAAAATAAACCACCAGCGACATCGCTGGCAGACAGAGCAGGCAAAGCAGATGGACACCTATCGAAAGGCCAGTGATATAGGCTATCAGGATAATCCAGCGGTCGCTGCCGGGCTCGTCAGCCTGCGTCTCCCACTTCAGTATCAGCCAAAACATCAGCGCCGTCAGGAAACTGGAGAAGGCATAGACCTCAGCCTCTACCGCCGAATACCAGAACGTGTCGCTGAAGGCGTAGGCCAATGCGCCCACCACGCCGCAAGCCTCGATAGTGATGACCTTTGAAAATTCTTCACTCTTCATTATTAACTTTTCACTTAAATGTGTAATCGTGAGGAAGAGGAAGAAGATGCAGCCGGCACTCAGCAGGGCCGACAGCAGGTTGACCATCAGCGCCACTTGCGACGGGCTGCTGGCAAACTGAGAGAAGAGGTTGGCCGCCAGCATAAAGAAGGGTGCACCAGGCGGATGGCCAATCTCCAGCTTATAGCCACAGGCTATGAATTCAGGACAGTCCCACAGGCTGGCTGTAGGTTCAACGGTCAGTCCATACACTACAGCAGCGATGGCAAACATCAGCCATGCCACGCAGGTGTTGACTTTTGAAAAGGTTGTTTGTTGCATCATACTTCGCAAATTATATTTTGCAAAGGTAGCAACAATCAACTAACGTGCCGAAAAAGAAGTCTGACATTTCTCTGACATTTGGGTCAGAGTGTGGCACGCAATACCTGACATTTCATTGTCAGACTCTTTGTCAGACATCTATCTACTTCATAGTCAGTCGGTAGGCCTTACTGCGGTCAGACTCGATTTTGAGATTGGAATGTTGCTCAATGACGGGTTTCAGCCTTCGAATCAGCGTGTAGAGCGTATCGCTGGCATCGGGTTTCTTTGGCCACAGGGCCTCGCAGATATCTGTCTTTGACAATGAGTGGGAGGGCGAATGGAAGAACATCTCCATCAGCTGTTGTTGCATGGGAGTCAGCGGCATCAGACTGCCGTCAGCAGCATAGAAACGACCCTCTGTTTCTGAATAAGTCAAGTTCCCAAAGCCAATGCCATGATTCCCGGCTCTGCGATACCACACAAACATCGCCCAAAATCCGGTCAGCACCCAAAGCAATACTGCCGGTCGTTGGTCGGAGAGACTGAAGATAGTAGCCTTCGAACAGTGGGCATATGCCTTGAACTGCCTGTTGCGGGTATCCACTGCCAGTGTAGCCCTGCCTCGCAGAGCTGCTATCTGCAAGTGACTGTTAAACGTACGGATGGTGTCCTGGCTGATGACGTCGCTCTGCTGTTCCTGCATCGTGATGGCCAGAGCCCTGTCCATATCCTCACTCACTCGTTGGCTCGTATAGCGATAACTGTCAAGGCTCGTCAGGCTTGATACCAATATCAGTGCAAAGAGCACGATGACTGCATGTTGCTGTTTCATATTCTGTTTCGATTAAAGCATCCTCTTAACTCTGAGGATATCTCGTTTTCGGTAGTGCAAAGTTAGGGAATAATTTAATTTCAGCCTCATGGGCACGCTCACAGTGGGTATGTCAACTCTTTAGCTTGTTTTCAGCACCTTGTATCTTCGCTGGAGGGCCACGAGCACGCTACGCTCAGCCATAGGATTGAGCCCACGGAAGGTGGTGTGCAGCTTGAGTTCGCTTAGCGGCATATCCAAAAGCAGTTTGGCGATACACTCATCAGCAAAACTGTTGGAAACAACATTCACACCAGTGAAATCAAGAACAACCTTGTCGTTCTCCTTGATGAGTGGTAACAGCTTCTCGCGGAGTTTCATGCCCATGTCGCGGGTACCGAAATCTGTTCCGTATTCTATAAACTTAAACTCTACCATAGCGATTCCAATTCTTCTGTTTCTACAAATGCCTCGTTATATTCTTCTGCCGCATCCACTCTGTGGTCAACCACTTGGTTAGGGTCTATTTCCTTGGCCGTACCAATCTCCATATAGATGAGTGTTCCTTGCCAAAAGCCATTCTCCACACAGGTGGTCTCTCCGTCTTTCATCATCAGCTTGTGACTTCCTGAATGCAGGATAAACATTTTCCCGATCTTTTCGATAAGTTTGGCCGTAGTGTACAGGCCAAATCCCATACCCCTGCCGTCGGTTATTGAGTCTTGCAGGCATAGCCTGAGAGCCTCAGCCTCTGTAATGTCACTGTATTTTTTGTTCTCAGCCAGTGATGCCTGGATACCCATTCCATCGTCGGCAATGAGGATGCGCAAGATTTTACTGGATTTGTCGAAATATGTGATGGCAGTACCCAGAGGTTTTCCTGAATGTATATGGACATTATCCATCATCTCATACAGACAATAACTTAATGCCTGCAGTACGCTGACCTCTATCTCGAAATGAGAAGTCATGGCACTGACGACATTCCTATACACAGCATTCAGCGTCTGTGCGTCAAACACATCAATTGAGACGTTGTTTGTTCCCTTGAAATATTTGTCTAACAGAAAAGCGATGTCCATATACTAACACGTGATTTTGGCTGCAAAATTACGAAAATTATCCGAAAGAGATTCATCTTTGCCTCACCTTTTATAAATTTAGAAAAAAAATAATGCAGTGAATTATGAACTTTTTTCGTCTTTTCGTGTAGCAAATCGTACCTTTGCAGCGACTAAAGGACAAATGTCGAACAAATTACATTGAGACAATGAACCAGAACGAAGAAAATTTTGAGCGGCAGGTGCGGGCGCACAAGGCAACTATCTATACCGTCTGCTATATGTTCAGCAAGGACCAAGACGAGGTGGCCGACCTCTATCAGGAGTGCCTCATCAACCTGTGGCGAAGCTGGGCCAACTTCGAGCATCGCAGCGACGTGCGGACGTGGATATACCGCATCTGCCTGAATGTCTGCGTCAGCCTGGAGCGAAAGAAGCGCCGCCATCCGACCATCCCGCTGACGATGGACATCAACCCCTACGAGGAGGATAACCAGAACTCGCGCCAGATGGAGATGCTGCGCCATCGCATCAACCAGTTGCCGCCTATTGACCGTGCCATCGTACTGCTGTGGCTGGAGAACATGAGCTACGACGAGATTGGTGCCATCGTGGGTATTTCTGCCAAGAACGTCAGCGTCAGGCTGGTGCGCATCAGGGAACAACTGAAAAGAATGAAATAGACTCAAGAAACGTAGGTTCCGGAACTATACCTATTTATTAATTTCATAAAAAGAATACAATGATGGAAACTCAGACAAACAATAACAACATTCCTCAGAACGAAGTAGACGAACTCCGCGAGCAACTCGCCCTGTTCAAGCAACGACTGGACCAGCAGGAAATCATCAGCGACCGACTTATGCGCCGCTCGATGAACGCCCGCATCAGCATTTTCACCAAGACCAGCGTCATTGCAGATATTGTCGTATTGCTCATGATGCCTCTCGTCTTTTGGGTGTTCTCCAAGATGGGCGTTTCTTGGTATCTCGGACTCATCGTGCTCTTAAGTGTTATCGTCGAACTTGCCTACAACATCACTTGCCATCGACGAATACAGCGACTCTTCACCGAAGGCAACGACCTGCTGGCCGTTCGCCGCGGGCTGCTGAAGTTCAAGAAGGGGGAGCGCCTGCAGATGCTCATATCCTTACCGCTGCTTGCACTCTGGGCATTCGCCTTATGCTGGCAGTTAGGAGTCTTCGCAGATAATCCGACAGAAAGAGTTGCAGCCATCGGCATCAGGGCGGGCATAGGATTCTTCATCGGCCTTCTCATTGTTTTCTGCGGCTATTTCTGGGAGATGCGCCGCGTGAACCGTTCCATACGCGAGATTGACGAACTATCCGCAGAATAATACCGTTTCTAAAATACTCTCTCGTTGAAGCAGTGCCAGTCGTGAGGCTGGCACTGCTTTCATCTTTTGGGGCATTACGAAGTGCCAATTTCGGCAGGGGCATAGAGCGATTTCTTTAATGAAATGTTAAATATCTGCCTGAGAAGCAAAATATTTACGGAATAATTTGGTTTATATTATAAACTTGTCTATCTTTGCAGCGTGAACCGGACACGATTGGCCGAAGACGTGCTTTCTGCAGGAGCACGGACGAGGCCAGAGAGTAGTAAACCAAAGTAGAACATCATTAAAAATGAAACAACAATGGAAGAAAAGAATAACATGACTGCCGAGCGCAGTCTGGAGATTATCACGGAGCAGATAGAGCGTAGCCGCCAGGTGGTGGCTGAGGACACAGGACTGTCACTCTACGTGGCAGGGCTATGCACAATGGGGATGGCCATTCTTATAGGCATCATTATCTATCTTACGTCCAACACGGCTTGGTATCTGATGTACATCCTACTGCCTGTCATTATCTTCGCTGCTGACCGCTATGCAAAGAGAGGCAAACCGAAAGTTCCCGCCAGTCTGGTCGGATCGATGGTCGACAAGACTTGGCAGACCTTTGGTATTTTCGTATTCGCATACTTCGTGTTCGGCATCCTGTATAACATGCTGATGGCACACTTCGAGCAGCCCGAAGTCTATTCACGTCTTGCGATTCATCCCCTTCGTGTCGTGCTCCTGCTTATGGGCATGACCATTACCATCAACGGTTACATATTGAAGAGTCGTTGGATGGTGTGGTGCGGCATTGTGGGCGGAATCGGTGGCTTCATCTGGGAGTCGTTCTACGTCACGCAGACACTGACCGGATGGTTGGTTTATTATACCAATGCTCACTATTTTGGCGTAGCCCACGGCATTATCCCTGCCATCATCGTCACTATCTTGGCATTCATCGGCTTGACGCTCCCAGGCATGAAACTTAAAAAATCATAGCCCATGTTCAAGCCATTAGACCCCCTGCTGCATGCCGAGCTGCGACTGGCCGTGATGTCGCTGCTCATCAGTGCCGAGGAAGCCGAGTTCCCCTACATCAAAGAGCAGACGGGAGCTACGGCGGGCAACCTGAGTGTGCAGATAGACAAGCTCTCAGCAGCAGGCTACATCGAGGTGGAGAAGACCTTCAAGGGCAAGAAGTCCTGTACCCTCTGCCGCATCACGCCTGTTGGGCTGAAAGCCTTTGAGGATTATGTGAAAGCGCTGCAAAGCTATCTGAATGTAAAAAAGACATGACCGTTAGATAGTCCCAACCGCTTTATGATACTAATTCGGGTATAATTTAGGATGTGTATCCAAATATTATACCCGAATTGATATCTGATACTTTATCTGATTATTGTGTAATCCCTGATTTTTTGGAGCATATCCTCGCTCCATTGTAGGATGCCAGGCTCTTGATAACGGTGACGCCCAGCGGGGTTGGCCACGAAAGTGGTTGTGGCATCAGTCCAATCAGCATCAGTGTCCATAATTATCATTAGCTCCTATCACAGTCGGTTCCTCTCGGCATTGCCGGCACCGGTGCCCTTGTACTTCGACGGGGTGACGTTGAAGCAGTAGCGTAGGGAGAGCGAGACGCAGCGTGTGTCGTTGTCTTCGGTCTTGCGTAATATCATGCGGTCGAAGTAGTACGTGCCACGGCTCTTGCCCTGATTGAAGAGGTCGTTACCTGTGAGCTTGATGTTCAGCCGCCGCTTGAAGAGGTCCTTGCTGACGCTGAGCGAGAGCATCGGGTTGGTGGCCTCTATCTTGAGTGTGACGATGAGCCAGTTGGTGTGGTCGTAGTTTCTGGTGGTGGCCATGTTCGCCTTGCCTCACCTTTTATATATATTTAGGCGAAAAGGCCTGTAGGATATGCCTCATTGCCCCTTCGTGATACCACCCACCACGTCATCGTTCTCGATGCTGCGCTCTGCCTTCTTCACGGTGGCCTTGAGCGAGCCGAAGCGCCAGGTAAGGGAGAGGCTGAACGAGCGGCCGTGATTCCAGGAGGTCTGACGGTCGCGGTAGTCGCCATTGACGGTCTCTGCGCTAGATGCCATATGACTGTTGAACGGATTGTTGGCTCCGAGGCGCACCGTCAGGCGGTCGTCCTTGAGGAAGGAACGCTGCAGGGAGGCATAATAATCGTAATAGGAGTGCTGCACGTAGTAGATGCTCGAAGGGCTGTGGCCTATCTTGCCATACACCGCCAGATTGAGCCTCAACTTCCAGGGCAACTGCTGCGAGAGGTTGGCATAATAGTTGTCGGACCAGCCATGATTGCGATAGCCAAGATTGGGGTTGGCATAATGTTCATAGCGGATGTTGTTGTTGGCAACGAGTGTTGTACCATCGAACGGTTTCCACTGCACATACTGCTCGAAGGAGAAGCGGCGATAGCGCTGGACGTTGTCGTAGGTCAGATAGCGCACATCGCCTTGGGCTGTCTGGACAGAGGCAATGCCGCCATTGCTGAACCGATAGCTGGGAGCCAGTTGCAGCGTGAGCCGCCGACCGATATACATATAGATGAGCGAGAGGCTCTGCGAATGGGAACTCACCAAGAGCGGATTGCCTTGCTGCACCACGTTGGGCGAGGTTGCGACAGCGGGGTTAAGATAGGAGATGCCAGGACGGTTGATGCTCGTGGTGTAGTTCAACTTCAGCGACTGCGATGGCGTCAACTGATACTTCAGGCTCGCCTGAGGCACCCAGTCGTTCAGCCGATGACTGAAGGCCGCATGGCTGCCGTCGGGATAACTGCCCCACATATAACTGAATTCGTAGCGCAAACCGGCACGGGCAGACCACTTGTCGGCATTGTAGATGTAGTCGGCATATCCAGCGAGGACACGTGTGGTGTGCTCGAAACGGTTATCGGCAGTGGGCATGCTGCCACGGAAGTCCTGCGTGTTGTGGCTGTTGTTGTTGCGGTCAATATACTTGGCACCCACTTCTATCTGATGGCCTTTGCCCAACGGGCGCAGCCAGTCGACCTGCAGGGTATGCTCCGTGAAGCGCTCGCGCTCAGTTTGCAGACTGTTGGTATAGGCGAAGGGCACGCTGACCAAGTCGTCGTAGGTGTTCTCCTGGTCAGTATGTTGGCGCGTCAGGGCGAGCATGTACGAGAGAGTGAGCCGCTCGCCCTTCCGACGCGTCCGATGCTCATAGTCCAGTCTGCCGTTCCACGAACTGTGACTGTATCCTGGCATCCAGTAGTGATTGCTGAAGCTGTATAGAGGCTGGGTAGCCGCGTCGCTCATTTTCGTCCAGCCGTCTCCCTGCACATTCAACTTGTAGAAATAGCCACCGAAGGAAGCCGACAGCAGATTGAGCGAATCGAGGTCGTAACTGGCATTGAGGTTGGTATAGTGGATGCCACCCGGATTGCTGCCGTCGCTATGCGCCAACAGACGGTTGCCAGTTTCAAGGAAGGTGCGCTCCGTATCCTGACTGTTCTCCGTCAATTTTGACGACATACCGCCATAGCCGTAATCTACCGAGAGTAGCAACTTGCCCATCTGCCCTGTCAGCGAGGTATAGAGGTTGGGATTGTTCAGCGACGTGTAGGTGGCCGATACCACACCCGTCAGTCCGTCGAGCTTCGAACCGTCCATCATCACGATGTTCAGGATGGCATCCACGCCCTCGGCATCCTCGCGGGCACCTGGGTCGGTGATGACCTCTATGCGTCTGACCATCGAGGCGGGCATGGCCTTCAGCACCTCCTTGGCGTTCTTCGACAGATTGGGGTCGTAGTGGCCGTTCTTGTAGATTTTGAAGTTGCTGTTGCCCTTCACGAGGATGTTGTCCTGACCATCTACCGTCACCATCGGCACCTTTCGCAGCATGTCTATGACGGTCTGTGTCTTCGATTCGTCATCAGCCTGTACGTCATAGCCAATGCGGTCTACCTCCTGTTTGATGAGTTGGCGCTGGGCCTTGATTTCCACGCCTTCCAGTTCCTGGTTCCAGGTGATGCTGTCGCGTTTTACACTCACGGTGTCGCTCTGGTTTTGGGCCAGTAGTCCCCCAGCTTTCACCGCCATCAGCAGTGAAAGACACGTGATTCTAAGATGTCTCATTGGATTATCTGTCTATTACTTGAGTCGCTCGATGCTCATGTCGAACAACTGCTCTATGAACTCGTCGTTGGTTTTCTTTCTCAGTTTCACTATCTCTGTCGCCACCATGTTCTTCTCCACGTCTTCGAGCGACTTGGCATTCTTGCAGAGCTTGTAAATCTGCGTGGCATAGCTATTGGCCGCCGTACCATTGGGATTCTTCAGGAACAGGTTCTTATACGTGTTAAACTCCGTCAGCCACACTTCCGATGTCTTCTCTGACGAAAATCCAGACCATGTGACACCGTCGCCTGACGAGAAGCCACTACCGCTTAGTTTAATGTTGTTTCCATTCACCGTGATCGTTCTTGACTGATATCTGCTTTGACGGAATTTCTGCGTAGTAGCGTAGGTCTTGGCTATTCGCCCACGTATCTTATCGCCATCGTCTACCCACTCCAAAGCATAGGCATAACGGTGCTGACGCAGGGAGTCCTCTGGGTCGAGGAAGCAGGCATAAATCCATTGGGAACCTTGCATCAGACCGATAGCTACCCCACCCTTGTTGCTGTTACCCACAGCCAGCGAAACATAATTTTCATTGCTGCCATGACTTCCCGAACTAACATTATAGGCTTGCGCCTCATCCTGCTGGAAAGCCTTTCGGATGCCGTCCACCAAATGCCTTGCATTCGAATTCTTAATCATAAAGTCGAAGGTATCCTCCAGCCCCTCCATCGCGCCCGTATCGGGGTCTTTATCCAAGGAATGCCTGGCAGAAACTTCTTTGATGTCCTTACTCTGTCTTAGGGCATCAAACGCCTTTTGTATGTTCTCTTGTGCCATGCTGACGGTAGGCAACAGCATGAGCAGACCTGCGATAAAAATGCTTTTACTCTTCATATGCAAAATATTCTTTAGGTTCGTTAGTATAAATGATTGTTCCGTCTTCCTGCTGGATGGCCACGTAGCCAACGGCTGTCAGTTGGGCATGCAGTATCTCCTGCTGGGCATGCTCTATCTCCTGTTTTACTTGCTGCTGCTCCTTTGCCGCCTCAGCCATCAGGGCGTAGGCCTTGTCGTAGTCATTCATCGTGGGCTGGGGCTTGCGCAGTCGACGCTTGGTGCTCGATGGTGCCTGCGGCTTTTGCTTGGGGACAAGTATGGAGTCTGGATGAGCCACAACACCCTTCGAATTAGATATGGTATCCTTTTCTGTCACTTGGGCTGTCAAATCTAACTCGGACCGGCTCTCTGGCTGTATTTGCGTTGTAGCAAACATCACCAAAACCACTACTACTGCCGCTGCCATACCCCAACGCCACATCTTTCGTTTGGGCTTGGCTACAAGTTTCATGCTGTCTATCTCGGCAAACAGCATTCGATAGTCCTCCCACTCCGCAGGCACATCGCCGCGAGAGAAGTATTGGTGAAGAATGTCTTCATCTTCCAATGTTGTCGTGCCCTCCATATATTTGTCGAGCAGCGACAGTATGAATGCTTTCGTGTACTGTATCATCGTTTGTTTCTTTGTCTGATTTCATCTAATAGTGTCCGTCTTGCCCTTGCCAGCAGCGTACTGACTGATGTCGTCTCGATGCCTAACAGTCGGGCTATCTCTTCGTGGCTTCGCCGCTCCACCTCTCGCATATATAATAAGGTGCGCTGTGTCGTGGGCAGTTGACGCAGTCGTTTGTCGAGCCAGGCGTCGTCCTCCTTCATCTCCAGCAGGTCGTGAGGGCTGTTGCTCAGGCTGACCACCATGGCCTCTTCGAGCAGTTCCGGTTTTCGTCGCCGCTGGTGGTTTCGCAGCAGGTGGCGGGCCATCAGTACCGCCAGAGCCTCGGGCTTTTCGTAGCGGTCCAGTTCGTCGTGCATCTGCCAGAGGCGGAGCATCACATCCTGTGCGATGTCCTCTGCCTCGTCCTTGCCCGCTCCGTAGTTCATGCTCACCTGTAGAGCCTTCTTCCGCCACGAGCGGGCCTGCTGTTCAAATGCACTTCTGTCCATGCCTTTTTCTTGCTGTACACATATTAGACACGTCAACCTACCAAAACCAAACTTCTTTTAGCATTACTTAACAAAAAATCTCTTCATAATTTGCGTTTTGTTTGCAAAGGTATGAAGAGATTCTAATAGTGCTGAAAAAGAAGTCTGACATTTCTCTGACATTTCATTGTCAGACTCCGTGTCAGTTCTTCAAGCAGCCGATAGATCACTGTCGCCCCTAACGCTTTGTTGTACAGCTTGTTAGGCGTGACAGTGATAGTAATAAACTATAGTAACCCTGCTGTCTACAGTGCAGTTTGCTTACGAGAGGAAGCCGAGCAGTGCACCGGCTGCCACTGCCGAACCGATGACGCCGGCCACGTTGGGACCCATGGCGTGCATCAGGAGGAAGTTGTGTCGGTCGTACTCCAAACCCAGGTTGTTGGAGATGCGGGCAGCCATGGGGACGGCCGATACGCCGGCATTGCCAATCAGCGGATTGAGCTTCTTGTCCTTGGGCAGGAAGACATTCATCAGCTTGACGAACAGCACGCCGCTCATGGTAGCGATGATGAAGGCGCCGGCACCGATAGCAAAGATGTAGATGGTGTTCATGGTCAGGAACTCAGAGGCCTGTGTAGAGCAACCCACGGTGAGTCCTAGCAGCATGACGACGATGTCGTTGAGCGCAGCTCCAGCAGTCTTGGCCAGACGGGTGGTCTTGCCCGACTCCTTCAGCAGGTTGCCGAAGAACAGCATGCCCAGCAAGGGCAGACCGGAGGGCACGATGAAGGTAGTCAGAAGCAGTCCGATGATGGGGAAGAGGATGCGCTCCGTCTGGCTGACCTGGCGCGCAGGCTTCATCTTGATGAGGCGCTCCTTCTTGGTGGTCAGCAGGCGCATCAACGGCGGCTGGATGAGCGGCACCAGCGCCATGTAGGAATAGGCACAGACGGCAATAGCACCCATCAGGTTAGGCGACAGCTTGCTCGACAGGAAGATGGCCGTAGGACCGTCGGCGCCTCCGATGATGGCGATGCCGGCAGCCTGGTTGGGTTCGAAGCCCAGTGCCAGTGCAAACATGTAGGCACCGAAGATGCCAAACTGAGCCGCAGCACCTATCAGCATCAGCTTAGGATTGGCCAACAGTGCCGAGAAGTCAGTCATAGCACCAATGCCCAGGAAGATGAGTGGCGGATACCACCCCTGGCGCACACCCTGATAGAAGATGTTCAGCACGGAGTTGTCCTCGTAGAGGCCTATCTCCAGTCCTGCGTCGCCACGAAACGGTATGTTGCCCAGAATGATGCCCAGTCCGATGGGCACCAGCAGCAGCGGCTCGAAGTCCTTCTTGATGGCCAGCCAGATGAAGAAGGCACCAACTGCTATCATGATGAGATTGCCCGCCGACACGTTCGCAAAGCCCGTGTAGGTGAGGAACTCATTGAAGTTTTCTATGATGAATTGCCACATAGTCGTCTTATCCAATGGTTAATAAAACGGCGCCCTCCATGACTGAGTCGCCAGGACTTACGTTGATGGCTGTCACGGTGCCGCTGTTCTCAGCCTCGATGTTGTTCTGCATCTTCATGGCTTCCAGCACGACGACAGTATCGCCGGCACTGACCTGGTCGCCCACCTTGACGTTGACGGTGGAGATGGTGCCTGGCAGCGGAGCCTTCAGCGGTGTGCCGTTGGCGGCAGGCTGGGCCGACGGTGCGGGCTGGGCTGCCGGTGCTGCTTGGGGGGCAGCGGCAGGAGCGACGGCAGGTGCGGCCACCTTGGGTTTCACCATGCTGGGGTGCTTGGCAGCATTGATGGGCTGCTGCAGCTCTACCTCGAAGGGGATGCCGTTGACGTTGACTTTGGCGATGTTGCCTTCTACTTCCTCGATGTCTACCTCGTAGTCGACACCCTGTACTTTATATTGATATTTCTTGCTCATAGCTTTACCTTAATAATTATCTGTGTTTAACCTTTATTTCAGTTCAGGCCCCGTAGGGATTTTCGGTGCTTTAGACATAGTGGGCAGAATGGGCGAGTGGAACTGAGTCATCTGCGTGTACTCGTCGTCCCATCCCGTTTCTTTCGCCTTGATGGTGATGACGCCCGACTCCACGTCGTGTACGTCGTCCTCGTACTGTTTCAGAGCCATGCCGATGACAGCCATATAGACTTCGCGGTCGATGCCCTTGGTCTTCATGCCCTCTTGCAGGATGACGCCGGTCTTGTGGCCTACCTCCAGCGTCTTCTCTACCGTTTTGGTGATGGGCTTGATAGGCTGGTGGTGGGCTACCTTCTTGGCAGTATCTATATGGCGCATCAGCAATCCGAACAGCGAGAACACTATCCACAGCAGTGCCAAGCAGAAAAAGACGATGCCCATGGCCATGACAGCCATGCCGATGCCATAAGGGTCTTCGCGCTTGAATTTCTCCACCTTCGACTCGCTGACGGTTGTCTGGTTCTGAATGCCCGGTGTCACGCGGTCAGCCGACTTCACCTCCCAGTCGGCTGGCGTACCATTGTTGCTGATGCGAGCAAACGACTGGTCAGCGGCGAGCACGGGGACGGTGACAGAGTCGATGAGCTGGGTGGCATTGCCGTTATAGAGGGCTATCCACGTGGGCTTGGTGTTGTCCACCTTGACCGTCAGGTGCAGTGAGCCCTGAGCAGGGATGCTGTTGCACTGGAAGACGATGAGCTGTCGGCCGCTGAGATTGGTACGCGCGTCGCCGTTAGGTATCTGGCTCATTCGCTTCACTCTCTCCGGCACGCTCATGGACTTGTCAAGCACAGAGCGGTCCGTGGTAAGATACATGCCACGGATGTTGTAGGTCGAGTGCGAGATATTGGCTATCTCGACCCAAGCATTTCTTTGGCCGTATTCGTCAATCAGGCTGCGCTCATTGTTTGTCATAACCTCGTTCAGCTTGATGCTGGCATCCATCTGTGCCAGCACCGGCTGCGAGGCAAGCGTGAGCAGACAGCCCGCCAGAATACGTGTTACGCTTCGATATCCGTGTCGAAGAATACCATTTTTTTTCATTGTTTTTGTGTAGTTGTTACGTGTATTATTGAGGTCTTTAAACGATTATCCGCAGAAGAACAGCACGATGAGCTGTGCGGTAAGGATGCGCAGGAACATGGACAGCGGGTACACCGTAGAGTAACCCACGGCAGGAGCCTCCTTAGAGCAGATGCTGTTCGAGTAGGCCAGTGCGGGGGGATCAGTGTAGGTGCCCGACACCATGCCGGCGATGGTAAAGTAGTTGAACTTGAACTTCCAGCGTGCGATGGGGCCTATAATAAGAATAGGTATAACGGTGATGAGGAAACCCGTGAGCACGTAGAGCAGTCCGTCGCCCTGCATGACCGTCTCGAAGAAGCCCGCACCCGCCTTGATACCCACCGAGGCCAGGAAGAGCACCAGTCCTATTTCGCGCAGCATCATGTTGGCCGACGTGGTGGTATAGGTCACCAGCTTCACCTTATAGCCGTAGCGCCCGATAAGGATGGCTATGATCAGCGGTCCACCGGCAATACCCAGCTTCATCAAAGGCATACCAGGAATGAAGGGCAGCGAACCGAAGATAATACCCACGAAGATGCCCACAAAGATGGTGGCAATGTTGGGCGCGTCGAGTCGCTTCACCGAGTTACCCATTTTGTGGGCTACGTTGTCAACAGCGTCGGCAGGGCCTACCACCATGATGCGGTCGCCCACCTGCAGTGGCAGTGACGGCGAGGCAAAGATGTCCATGCCGTGACGGGTGACACGGGTGACGTTGACACCATAGACACTGGAAAAGTGCATCTCGCCAAACGCCTTACCATTGATTTTGGGATTGGTCACCACGATGCGCTTCGACACCAGCGGCTGGTCCTGCTGTTCCCAGTTGACCTCGATAACCGGACCGATGAAGGCTACGATGGCCTCGTAGTCGGCTTCGGCACAGACGATATACATCTGGTCGCCCAGGTGGAAGATGGTGTCGCGGTTAGGGATGGAGACGTGGCCTTCGTGCAAGATGCGCGAAACGACAAAGTCACGGTTCAGGAAGTTGTGCACCTGCAGCAGCGTCTTACCCTCCAGGTACTTGTTGGTCACCTCCAGGTGCATGTGGTGCGGCTTCTGGGTAGCCTTGGCTCCGCTCTGCTCCTCCAGTGCGGCCTCTTCTTTCTCGAAAGACACCTTACAGATGAGTCGGATCATCACGATAGCGCCGATGATGCCTACTACACCAAGCGGATAGGCACAGGCATAAGCCGAGGCTATCTGCGGGGCGTTCGAGCCGAAGAGCGAACCCAGTGCTTCGTTGGCAGCACCAAGACCCGGCGTGTTGGTGACGGCGCCGTAGAGCGTACCCACCATCATGGGCAGGTTGGACTTGTCAGAGGTATCGAAGAAGATGAAGTAACAGGCGAACATCACGCAGATGTTCAGCAGAATCATGCTCGCGGCCAGTCCGTTGAGCTTGATGCCTGCAGTACCGAAACTCTCGAAGAAACCGGGTCCGACCTGCAAACCTATCATAAAGACAAACAGGATGAGACCGAAGTCCTGGATGAAGGTGAGGATGGGTGTGGGGGCTGTAAACCCAATGTGACCGGCTACGATACCGGCAAACAGCACAAAGGTGACGCCCAGCGAAATGCCGCCAATCTTTATTTTCCCCAGATACACACCTACTGCGATGACTACCGCGTAGAGCAGGGCTATATGGGCCACTGAGTCGGTAGTCGTAAATAAATTAGTTAACCATTGTAATGATTCCATAAAAATAATTGTTCTTTTCGGTGTGCAAAATTACTAAAAAAATTGCTCACAACAAGCATTTATGTGCAACAAATAGTGTCCGCTAATTGTTAATTAACAATAAATAATACGTTGTAGCACGAAAAACGACATCGCCAACGTCTGTTGCTCTATATTTTTTTGTTACCTTTGCATTCTGATAACTTAAAACAACACTTATATAATAATAAATACATAGTATGGCAAACAAAGAGAAACTCTTTACTGAGTTTACCGCGCCTACCACTCAGGAGTGGCTGGACAAGATTGAGGTCGACCTGAAAGGTGCCGACTTCCAAAAGCGCTTGGTATGGAGAACGAATGAAGGTTTTAACGTACAGCCTTTCTATCGCCGCGAGGACCTGAGAGACCTGAAGGCTACCGACTCGCTGCCTGGCGAATTCCCGTATGTACGCGGCAACAAGAAGGACAATAATTTATGGTATGTCCGTCAAAACATTGTAGCAGAGGACGCCAAGGCAGCCAATGCCAAGGCACTGGACATTCTGAACAAGGGCATCGACTCGCTGGGCTTCAAGATTTCCGGCCGGGACGTCAGCGCTGAGTTCATCGCCACGCTGCTTGACGGCATTCTGCCCCAGTATGTGGAGCTGAACTTCACGACATGCCAGCGCCACTGCGTAGAGTTGGCTACCCTGCTGGTTGACTACTTCAAGCAGAAGCAGTACCCGCTGGCAGAGCTGAAGGGCAGCATCAACTTTGACCCCATTGAGAAGATTCTCAAGAAGGGCAAGGACGTAACTCCCGTGCTGGCACAGGCCAAGCCGCTCATCGAGGCACTGGCCGAACTGCCCGGCTACAGGTGTATCAACGTCAACACCACCGCCGTCAACAATGCCGGAGCCTACATCTACCAAGAGTTGGGCTATGCGCTGGCCTGGGGCGCTGAGTATCTGAACGTGCTGACCGAAGCAGGCGTCAACCCCTGTGAGGCTGCCAAGCGCATCAAGTTCAACATGGGTGTTTCTGAAAACTACTTCATGGAGATTGCCAAGTTCCGTGCCGCCCGCATGTTGTGGGCACAGATTGTCCGCCAGTTTGTTGGCGACGATGCGTTGAACTGCACTTGCTCGCAGATGCACGTCTGCGCCGTGACTACTGAATACAACCAGACGTTGTTCGACTCTTATGTCAACCTGTTGCGCTCACAGACCGAGACGATGTCGGCAGCCATTGCCAACGTCGACTCCATCGTCGTCACGCCGTTCGACAAGCCCTTTGAGCAACCCACAGAGTTTGCGGAGCGCATTGCCCGCAACCAGCAGTTGCTGCTGAAGGAGGAAGCCCACTTTGACAAGTTGGTCGACGTGGCAGGCGGCTCTTACACCATTGAGCACCTGACCGACGCCATTGCCAAAGAAGGCTGGAAACTATTCCTGGCTACAGAAGAGGCTGGTGGATTCCTGGCTGAGGCACTGAACGGCAACATTGCCAATGCCGTCAATGCTTCTAACGACAAGCGCCATGCCGACGCTGCCAAGCGCAAGGAGTTTATCCTGGGTACCAACCAGTTCCCCAACTTCACAGAGACCAGCGAGGGCAAGCAGCCCGCCAGTCAGGTATGTTGCTGCAGCACAGCAACGCACGAAACGGAGGCTACACTGCCCCAGCTCAATACCGAGCGTCTGGCTTCTGAGTTCGAAACGCTGCGCCTGGCTACCGAGAAGGCCCAGAAGCAGCCTGTCGCCTTTATGCTGACCATTGGCAACCTGGCCATGCGCCAGGCTCGTGCCCAGTTCTCTTGTAACTTCCTGGCCGCTGCCGGCTACAAGGTAATGGACAACCTCGGCTTCAAGACCGTCCAGGAGGGTGTCGACGCCGCTCTGGAGGCCAAGGCAGACATCGTGGTCATCTGTTCGTCAGACGATGAGTATGCCGAGTATGCCATCCCCGCTTTCCAGTATCTGAACGGTCGCGCCATGTTCGTCGTGGCTGGTGCTCCCGCATGCTCAGAAGACCTGAAGGCTGCCGGCATAGAGAACTTTATCAACGTGAAGTCTAACCAGCTTGCCACTCTTAAGGAGTACAATGCTAAACTTGGAATATAATTATGGCACGAAAAGATTTTAGTAACATAGATATCTACGCTGGCATCAAGCAGAAGAATGGCCAGCAGTGGCAGCAGGAGAACGGCATCAGCGCCAACTGGCGTACACCGGAGCAGATCGACATTCAGCCTGTATATACGAAAGAAGACCTGGAGGGCATGGAGCACCTCGACTTCACGGCCGGTATTCCGCCCTACCTGCGTGGTCCGTACTCGATGATGTACCCCTTCCGTCCGTGGACCATCCGCCAGTACGCCGGATTCTCAACGGCCGAGGAGTCTAACGCCTTCTATCGCCGCAACCTGGCCGCTGGTCAGAAGGGTCTGTCAGTGGCTTTCGACCTGCCGACCCACCGCGGCTACGACCCCGACAACGCCCGTGTGGTAGGCGACGTGGGTAAAGCCGGCGTCAGCATCTGTAACGAGGAGAACATGAAGGTGCTCTTCAGCGGTATCCCCTTGAACAAGATGTCCGTCTCCATGACCATGAACGGTGCCGTGCTGCCCATCCTGGCCTTCTACATCGTGGCTGGACTGGAGCAGGGTGCCAAACTGGAAGAGATGGCCGGCACCATCCAGAACGATATCCTGAAAGAGTTCATGGTGCGCAACACCTATATCTATCCGCCCGCATTCTCGATGAAGATCATTGCCGACATCTTTGAGTACACCTCACAGAAGATGCCGAAGTTCAACAGCATCTCCATCTCCGGCTACCACATGCAGGAGGCTGGTGCTACCGCCGACATTGAGTTGGCTTACACCCTCGCCGACGGTATGGACTACCTGCGTACGGGTGTCAATGCCGGTATCGATGTCGACGCCTTCGCACCCCGTCTCAGCTTCTTCTGGGCTATCGGCATGAACCACTTCATGGAGATTGCCAAGATGCGTGCCGGACGACTGCTGTGGGCTAAGATTGTGAAGTCCTTTGGTGCCAAGAACCCCAAGTCGCTGGCCCTGCGTACCCACTCGCAGACCTCCGGTTGGTCACTCACCGAGCAGGATCCCTTCAACAACGTAGGCCGTACGTGTATCGAGGCCATGGCTGCCGTTTTGGGACATACCCAGTCGCTGCACACCAACGCCCTGGACGAGGCCATCGCACTGCCTACCGATTTCTCAGCACGTATCGCCCGTAACACCCAGATTTACATCCAGAACGAGACCAAGGTCTGCAAGCAGATTGACCCCTGGGCTGGCAGTTACTACGTAGAGACGCTGACCAACGAGCTGGTTCACAAGGCGTGGGAGCACATCCAGGAGATTGAGAAACTGGGTGGTATGGCCAAGGCTATTGAGACCGGACTGCCCAAGATGCGTATCGAGGAGGCTGCAGCCCGCACACAGGCCCGCATCGACAGTGGCGTGCAAACCATCGTCGGTACCAACAAGTACCGCTTGGAGCACGAAGACCCCATCGACATTCTGGAGGTCGACAACACCGCTGTGCGCAAACAGCAAGAGGAGATCCTCAAGCAGGTTCGCGCCACTCGCGACGAGGCTGCATGCCAGGCTGCACTGAAGGCCATCACGGATTGTGTGCGTGACTTCCAGGAGGGCCGCAAGAGCGAGAACAACCTGCTCGACCTGGCTGTCAAGGCTGCTCAGCTGCGTTGCACACTGGGCGAGATATCAGATGCCTGCGAGGAAATCGTGGGTCGTTATAAAGCAGTAATCAGAACAATATCAGGCGTGTATAGTTCAGAATCAAAGAACGACAAGGACTTCGAGTTGGCATGCAAGCTGACCGACGAGTTCGCAGAGAAAGAGGGTCGCCGCCCGCGCATCTTCATTGCCAAGATGGGTCAGGACGGCCACGACCGTGGTGCAAAGGTAGTGGCAACGGGGTATGCCGACTGCGGCTTCGACGTAGACATGGGACCGCTGTTCCAGACGCCGGCCGAGGCTGCTCGTGAGGCCGTCGAGAACGATGTCCATGTGGTGGGTGCCAGTTCGCTGGCCGCCGGTCACAAGACACTGATTCCGCAGCTCATTGAGGAACTGAAGAAGCTGGGTCGCGAGGACATCATGGTCATTGCCGGCGGTGTCATTCCCGCCCAGGACTACGACTTCCTCTACAAGGCCGGCGTAGCAGCCATCTTCGGTCCAGGCACCAGCGTGGCCAAGGCTGCTGTCGAGATGATGAAGATTCTACTATCTGAAGAGTAGGAGATTAGGCTAAGACGATGCCATATTAGGCTAAGACAATGCCATATTAGGCTAAGACGATGCCATATTAGGCTAAGACTGTAGTGTATTAGGCTGATACGTTTCCGTATCAGCCTAATAATTATGTAATAAAAATTACAATTCTTCCCTTTCCTGCACACGCACTGCTGCGGACGCCGATGGAGGGTTTTGAGGGGAACTGGCATCCGGTGAAACATTTCATTATTTTTAGGTATTGCCAAAACTGTTAAAAGTTCTTACCTTTGCACTCGCAAACAGAAAACAAGACTGTAACAAAAGGTAAAAAGAACATATAATAAAAAGAATGAAAAGAACAGTATTAGCAATCATGGCTGCGGCCTGCGGGCTGATACCCGTCAGCGCTCAGAGCCGGCTGACGGTAGGCGGCTACGGAGAGGCGACCTTCTCACGCAACTACTACAGCGACCACGTGAGCCGCTACAGCCAACCAGAAGAGCACAAGGACGACCCCTCGCACGGGCGTTTCGACATACCGCATGCCGTCATCTACCTGGGCTACGACTTCGGCAAGGGCTGGACGCTGGGCACGGAGATTGAGTTTGAGCACGGCGGCACGGGTGTGGCCTACGAGAAAGAAGACGAGGAAGGCGGCGAGTGGGAACAAGAGACCGAGAAAGGCGGCGAAGTAGAGCTGGAGCAGTTCTGGCTGCAGAAGTCGTTTGCTACCTGGGCCAACTTGCGCGTGGGTCACATCGTGGTACCCGTAGGTCTGAACAATGCCCACCACGAGCCGACAAACTTCTTTACCGTATACCGTCCGGAGGGCGAAAACACCATACTACCCTCCACGTGGCACCAGACGGGTTTCTCCTTCTGGGGGCGCCACAAGGACTTCCGCTACGAAGCCCAGCTGCTGGCAGCGCTGAACAGCGACCACTTCACCAATACCGGCTGGATTAACAAGGGTCACAAGTCGCCCATGGAGTTCGACGTGGCCAACAAATATGCCGTAGCCCTGCGCGTGGACAACTACACAGTGCCCGGACTGCGCATCGGCGTGAGCGGATACTATGGTCACAGCATTGGCAACACCTATCCTGCCGAGAAAGACGGCGTCAGCACGAAATATAAAGGACGCGTGGCCATAGGCAGCATCGACTTCACCTACAACGCCCACAACTGGATAGTGCGCGGCCAGGCTGACTACGGCTACCTGGGCTCGGCCGAACAACTGAAATACATGTACAACCGTAAGAACTCGAAGTCGCCCTACAAGCACTCGGCCTTTGTCAGCAGCAACGCTTACGCCGTGGGCATTGAGGCAGGCTACGACATCTTCTCGCAGATAGCCTCCATGCGCGACAAGCAGGAGAAGCTCTACATCTTCGGACGCTACGAAAACTACAATCCCTATGCGTCGGACACCAAGGACACGCACTACGGTTACACCAAGGTGCAGCGCGTGGCCGCCGGCATCAACTACAAGCCCATAAAGCAGATAGTGGTCAAGGCGGAGTACAGCCACAGAGTTCTGGACAGCCAGTACAACAACGAGCCATCCATCAACATCGGCATCGCCTACGAGGGCTTCTTCACGAAATGAACAACCACATAAATTCAATCCATAATATAATAAAACGACATGAAAAAGTATTTTATTCTTCCCCTGGCTGCCCTGATGGGAGCCCTGACCCTAACATCATGTAGTGAGAGCGACGACGACAATTCGAAGACCAATATTTACAGCGACGTCACTTATGGCAATGCTGCCATGGACGCCTGCGACGATTTGGCCAGCGAACTCGTCAAAGCCAATGGCGTGGTTGCTGCCGCCAACCTGAGCACCGCACAAGAGGACTACCTCTATGAAGTGATAGACAACCTGGTAGACAACGTCATCATACCCACTTATACCCAACTGGCTGACGACACAGAAGACCTGGAGAAGACACTCCATGGACTGAGTGTCAACAGCATTACCCAGGCAGACGTTGACAAAGCCTGTCAGGACTTCAAGTCGGCCCGCGAGAACTGGGAGCGCAGCGAAGCGTTCCTCGGAGGTGCAGCCTCTGACTTCGATGTAGACCCCACTATCGACTCATGGCCGCTGAACCGTTCGCTGCTGCTGACCTATCTGCAGTCAGGCCGTACCGACTTCAGCGACGAAGAGATTGAGGACGCCAGCATTTTGGGATTCCACGCCCTGGAATTCCTGCTGTTCCGCAACGGTCAGCCCCGCAAGGTTACCGAATTCCAAGGCAACGACACCTACAAGGGTTTCGAGAGCATCAGCGGTGCATCGGAGCTGGCCTACGCACAGCGCATCTGCACACTGCTGAAGGAGCGCACCTTCCAGCTACAGGTGGCCTGGGAGGGCGAGAAGAATGCCAGCCGTGTGGCCGTTGTCAAACAGGCCGGACTGGATTACCAGACAGAGAATGGTCTCTCGTTTGGCGACAACCTGAGACAAGCCGGCAAAAACAGCAAGAGCACCTTTGCCACACTGGAAGATGCCATCAGCCAGCTGTTGTCAGCCGATGAGGGCAGCTGCTTCGGTATCTGCAATGAGGTGGGCACGGCCAAGATTGCCAATCCCTTTGCCAACGGAGACATCGCCTATGTGGAGTCGCCCTACAGCTACAACTCCATCACCGACTTTGCCGACAACATCCGCTCCATTCGCAACATCTGGCAGGGCTCTACCACGGGCAAAACCGCTGACAAGAGTTTCCACAACTTCTTTGCCAACGTCAACCAGTCTGCTGTCAACACAGCGGTAGAGAATGCCTACCAGCTGGCCATCAGCAATATTTCAGCAATGCCTGCTCCTTTCGTCAAGTACTGCAGCGTTGTATCAGGCAAGGACTTCGACGACCAGGATAACTGGGAGTCTATCTCTGAGTAACAAACCAAAGTAGCTATAAAATGATAAAACAATTAGAAAGAGCTACACTCTGTAGCCTGTTAGCGTGCTCATGGGCGCTAACAGGCTGCTCTGATAGTAGCGACAACACAGAAGAAAGTCCTTCGCTTGGAGAGTTGACACCCTCTGAGCAAGTGTTCGGTAAGCAGACTGGCAATTTCACCGCTGAAGAGTGGTTTCCCGGCGGAGAACTGGGAACAACCGAGAATGCCAGCTATTCAGCCATCACGCCTGCCGCTGAACAGGCAGGCATGGACGGCGACTTCAATGTCGGCGAAGACTTCTTCGAACATCTCTACACATTTGACACCGCCCCCCGCATGGGTCTGGGTCCGGCCTGGGTGCGCAACTCGTGCATAGCCTGCCACCCCAGTTACGGTCACGGCAAGCGCCAGACGGAGTATCGCGCCAACCAGATAGGTAACGGCTACCTGCTGGTGGTCTATCATCCAGAGGAGGGCTACACCACCGATGGCGTGCGCTACACCACAGAGCAGTCAGCCTACATCAGCGAGGTAACCGGTATGCCACAGACACAAGCCATGGCTCCATTCAAAGCTCCTATCGACGAAAGCCAGATAAAGATAGAGTGGAAACAGGTGACTCGCATGCCCAGCGGACTGGCTATGACGTTCCCCAACGACCCGGAGGGCGAACAAGAGAGCTACTCGCTCATCTACCCGGAAGTAACCATCCCCGTGACGGCTTTCAACACGAACCCGTTACCTACTAATTATGAGGTTCGACTGGAGTCGACCATCGGCATCTATGGCACAGGACTCATTGATGCCCTGGACGACGAGGATATAGAGGCTCAGTGGAAGAAGGAGTCGCAATACGTGGAGCTGAACCCGCTGATGTGGGACAAGGAGGCTGGCACCTTCAAGGCTGGCGCCTACTACTCAGCACCCTACAACGACCTGGGTACATTTCGCGGTTCGCACGGTCCGCTGAAGCGCTTCACCTATGCCATGACGCGTGGTTCGCTGCAGGACGGCGCCGGCTCTAACGCCATCTGGAACATTACCAACGTGACACGCTCTGACCGCCACTTCCTCTACACTACAGCAGCATGGGCCAAGGCTCAGAGCGAGGATGCCGAGGTCATCAGTTACATCAAGAAGTTTGGTGCACAGGAGAGCAGTCTGCTGCACCCCTACTACGCTGACGGTACCGACGCAGGCATCAGCCAGCGCGTCAACGAGATACTGAGCGCACAGCACATCAGCAAGAAAGAGACCTTCGAGAAATACTTGCTGCAGGGCAAGCCTTATGACGGCAAGGAGGAGATGACCGATAAGCAGTACTACCAGTTCATGGTGTGGCACCGCGGACTGGCCGTTCCCGCCGCCCGCAACCTAAACGATGCCGACGTGCAGCGCGGCAAGCAGCTGTTCAACGAGATAGGCTGTGCACAATGTCACCACCCGTCGTGGAAAACCGGCAGTGACAACATGTGGGTGGACGCCAGCATTAAGGCTTACGCTCAGAGCATCGGCAAAGACCCGCAGAGCATGCTGCCCAAATATCCCAACCAGACCATCTGGCCTTATACTGACATGGTGCAGCACCGGCTCTATATGGAGAACGACATCCGCACCGGCTGGTGTCGCACCACCCCACTTTGGGGCCGCGGATTGAGCCGCCAGCTGACAGGCTCGGACGACCGTCTGCACGACTGCCGCGCACGCACCGTGACGGAAGCTATCATGTGGCACGCCTACTCCAAACAGTCACAAGGTTACAGGGCCGCGGAGAAGTTCTATAATCTGAAGAAGGCCGACCGCAAGGCACTGGTCAAATTCATTGAGTCCATCTGATGCGGGACCACACTACTCAACGGATTATGATGAGACGCACACTACTCTTATTACTATGGACCGTCGTGGCCAGCGCGTCATGGGCAGCACCCATGCCGCAGGCTACGGCGGCTCATTTCTGTCAACTGCTAGTCAAGGACGCAGAGGGCAACATCAAGTCTATCAATGCCTTTGCCAATGGCGACGCCCAACTGTTTGCGGAATATGTATTCCAGTACGATGGCTGGCGCGACCTGCACGTTTTTCCACACAACGGCCAGTGGTATGCAGCTACTGACCAGTTGCCGGCTACGCTCAGCCCGGAGCACCAACGCTACATCAGGGAAGTGTTCCCACGCATGATGCACGAGGTGGAGGCAGAACGCTGGAATGTCGTCGACGCATACATTGACAAGCTGCTGGAATACCAGCGCCAGTTCAGCAACACAGAGAAGGCTTCTTCCATCACAGCGCCGTTGCCTGTGACGTTGTTGCTTTTGTCGCTTTTCGTTTTGTTCCTTCTGATTCCTCTTTTCCAGAAGCTGAGAACAAACAAGTCCACTACCCTTTAATCTCCAATTTGGTTCACTCCTGACGGAACGGGAAACTGGGGGGCTGACACATGTTCCCCCCTGGCCTACCGAGTCAGCGAGAATTTCATGGATAGTCCGAAGTCACGAGTCGTCGTGGGATAACTGCTGCTGGAAAGGAGCGGCTTGTTGGTCTGGCGCTCATAGTAGGCCGAGATGGTCAGCAGGCGCGACAGCGTGTAGTCGGCCATGAAGGAAATCTTCAGTGCCGAGTTGCCACTGCTGGCTGCCGAGGTGCGCGTAGCAATGTCGCGTGTGATGGCAGCCTGGTCGCGCAGCGAAACATCGAGGCGCAGGTTGAGGTCGTGGTTGATGCCACCCCTGCCACGGCTGCTTGACGAAGACTCGTCGGCATTGGCGGTGTTCTTCTTGCCGCCCTGTGCCTTCTTTATTTTTCGGCTGGTGGCAGCACCAAATAGGCGGAAGTCACTAATCTTATAACCTAGTCCGATGACGATGTCGTTAGAGCGGCTCTCGTTGATCTGTACACTGGTCATGGAGAGATTCAAGACACGCGTGCGGCGGTATTCGGCCTTGATGGTCATATTGTTGAGCAACGTGACGTCGGCACCGATGAGTGGCGAGAAGCTCTCATTGATACTGACCGTAGGCACGTTCCAACCTAACAAGGAGGCCGTCTCGGTGCTGGAGGTATAGCTGCCCAGTGCAAAAACGCTCTTGTAGGAGTGGTTGATGTTGACGGACTTGAAGTGCTCGTTGAACCACTTCAGCTTGGAAAGTCCGGAGTAGCGGATGGTCCAGTTCGGCAAGAGCTTGGTGATGGCAGGAATGAAGTCCAGACTGCCACCACTGCCGGTATAGCTATCGAGGAAAGCAGGAATCATGACAGCGGCGCTGTATTGGTCGACGGTAGTGCCATAGTGGGCAGAGGCTCTCTCCTGGAAACGCGGCAGAGCATCGCAGAAGCGGTCGAAGGCTGCCGATGGGTAGCCGTTATTGGCGTCACCCATAGACTCCAAAGCGGAGGAGATGGAGATGGTCGTCATGTTGAACGTGCCGGACTGTGTAGTGGGCTTGCCCTCATACATATACTGAATGCTGCGCGAGCGGCTCTCGGTGCGCGAGGCGTTGAGGTCAATCTTCAGGTCACGAATGGGCTCCAAGGTGGCTCGCAACTGCAGGTCGACAGTCTTGTTGGTAGTAGCAGGCGTAGCAATGCTGTCAACCATGAGCAGCCAACCGTTGTCGGCAGCCTTGTCGAGGAAACTCTCGCCGGTCAGTCCGAAGGCAAAGTCGAGGCCGGGAGCCATGACGCCTCCTGTGCGCTGGCCAAAGGCATCACCCACCTCAGGCATGAATCCAGACAAAGACATGGCGTATTGGTTGCGATAGCTGATGCCGACAGAGCGTACCATCATCAGGAAACGGGCGGCAGACTGGGCTACCTTGTACCAGCGCTCGTTCTCCAGGGCTGGCTTGGCCAATACGGTAAGCTTGATGGTGGTAGAGTCAGTACCCTTGATGCTGATCTTATTTTGGTCCACGACCTTATATTTAATAGGATATGTGCGTCCGTCCTTGGTCTTGGCGGTAACGATGAGTCGTTTAGACTTCTTGTTGTGTGAGACGGTGAAGGTCGTGTCGGGCAACAACTTCAGTTCCTTCTCGTAGGCATTCTTGTTCTTGGGCAGACGAGCCTGCTCGTTTTTGTTTGACGAGGATGAAGCATTGTCGCCCTTGTCATCTTTGCCAGACTTTCCCGCCTTGCTGTCTTTCTTTTTAGTATCTTTCTTTTTGGGGTCGGGTTTGGGAATAGCTTTCTTGAAACGCTCGTTGACCTTCTTGAGGAAGGGAATATGGTTGTAGAGCGTCTCCATATTGAGCGTGCTGTTGATGGTCAGCTGGCGGTTATTGGAAATGGTGTTGCCAAGCGACGTGCCATCCTCCGTCTCGCGACCACGTTCCCAATTGTAGGTGGCGGTATAGTTGGCATCGGCATTCAGCCAGTCGAAGATGGGCAACTTGTTGAGCGGCAACTGATAGCTGGCGGTAAACGTCTGGCGGTAGTCCAATGGACGGCCGAAGTGCTTGATGCTGGTCCAGACGGAGTCTTTCCAAGCTTCGTAGCGGTCTGGATAGAGGTCTTTGTTGATAGGCTTATCACTGTAGGGTTCCTCAATCTCAGCCTGCGTACCCGACTGGAAGTTGAGGTGCAGGTTCTTGGTGAGGTCCCAACGCAGCGAGAAGTCACGGTTCCAAAGGAACTGAGAACTGAACGTGGCGGGCAGCGACGAGTCTCCCAGATTGTCCATGTCTCGCTCTTGCAACTCGTAGTAGCTGCGCATGATTTCAGAATTGAACGAGACGTTCTGGGGCAGCCAGTTCAATGCAAAAGCCTTAGGCAGAGCCATCCACTTCGACTTGGACTTGGACTTCTTAAAGGGTTCCCAAGCCTTATAGACGGGCGTATAGCTGTAGTTCAGCGAACCGCGCCACTGGTCCTCATTCTCGTAGACGGTGGTATGACCTTGGGTATGGCGATGGGAATGGCTATAGCTGAAAGAGAAGTTGGCGGGGTCGTAGGGCATGGGGTGGCGCTTGGTCTTAATACCGAAGCGCACGTTGCTGAGTGAGAAATTAGTGCTGGTGGACTTGGTGACGGCAATATTCTCGATGGAGTCGCGCTCTTGGCTGTTGGCAGCGCCATCGAGTGCGTCGTCAAGGTTCATATCCGTATCCAACGGGTTGTACTTTGGTTTGGTAATCTCCTTGGTGACGGAATAGTAGAGGGGAGCCGTCACCTTCATCTTGTCGGGGAAGAATTTGCCTAACTCGACGGTAGTGGTCAGCGAGTAGGTCTTGTAATCATCGGTAGAGCGCGCTGCCACACCATCTTCCAGGCCACCAAAGCCCTCGGTAATAATTTTTCCTGTAAGGTTCACCGTGCCGACATCAGACAACTGCATATTGAGGGCACCGGAGGCTGCCCAGCCACCATTGTTGACCACGTCCTGCAGGCGCAGTTCGTTGACCCAAACCTCGCCAGACTTCAGGCTGCCCGACAGATTGCGAACACCAATCATCATGGTCTTCACCTCTCCTAACGTGGGGTTACCCATGACACTGACCTGGTTGTTGGGCTGGTCGGGGTCGTAGTCACTGAAGAGTGTGGTGTAACTGGCAGTGCCCAGTCCGCGGGCCTTGTTACGGGCCTTTTTGACACGCGTGAATACGCTAAGGTCAATGTCGAGCATATTGTCTTGCGGCCAGACGGCACGACAATCGTCTACATTATATTTATTATAGTCGCTGCGGTCAGGTGTCAGCTTCAAAGGAATGACATACTCATAGTAGTTATTCTTGTAGTCACTACCCATACGGATGAATACAGCCAACTGGTTGTCCTTCAAGTCGGTGGCGTCATTGACCAAATGGTTGGCATGCACAAACATCTGCATATGCTTATACTGGCGCAAATCAAGAACAGTGTTACGATAGATGGCCTTCGACTCGCCTGCTGAAAGGTTCTTGACAACCATAGACATTGCCTGCTCGTTGGCCTCCGTGAGCTGGGGCTGCGAGGGGTCAGTGACACGAGTAATGCCTGGAGGCAACACGTAGTTGACGGGCTGCTTGTTGTTGTTCTCTTCAATATTGACAGCGCTGACCTCCAAGGTACCGCTCTCACTGGTAGTGGACAGGGGTTTCTGGTAGATACGCCACTCGCCGCGTACCAAGTCCAAAGAGCCAAAACGCAAGACGATGGGTTTCTGGAACTGGGTGAGGAACATACGCATGAAGCGCACGCTGGTGAAGTCGTTGATAGAGCCCTCACGACTGGAATACTGACTCAAGGGAATGCGGAACTGGTACCACTTGACCGTCTCGCGACTACCATTACGCAGCGACACAGAAGCCTCGCGGATGTCGGTGATGAAGTTCTGACCCAGCTGCATGTCTTCGGGACGGATGCTGACATGGTACTGGTAGTAGCGTTCATACTCGTTGAGGGTGTAGTCTTGGTTGATATCCTCAACATCGGGATAGGTCTTGTAAGAGGTGTCGTAACCTTCCGTCTGCTGGTCGTTGTCGGGAGAGTTGCCCTGAGGCATGTTGATACGCTTATAGCGTTCCAGAATACTGGCCTGGCGGGCGTCAAGATCTGAGCCACGGAAATAGTGGTAGTCATCGTTGGCAGGGTCGGCGGTCCATGCCTGACGTACGCTGTCCTCAACGTTAACCTGCTGCAGGAAGTCAGCATAGGCTGGGTAGAGCCGTTCTTCTTCGTCGTTGAGTCCGTTGAGACCAACGTCCTGCAAAGCGCGGGAACCACTGGTGGTAGCGAAAGCGTAGGTCTGGGTAGCCTGAACAGGTATCTTGCCCCATTGCGTCTCGGTAAACGAGCCGGTGCCGCCTACAGGCATGCCACTCTCATAGAACTTTTTGCCATCACGCAGAATATCCTCGCTGACTTCGCCCAGGTTAATGTAAAGGTCGCCACCATAGCTGCTGCCGTCAGACAGGGCAGAGTCATAGATGAACGGATCCATCAGCCAGAACTCGATATACTCCACGTTGGCCTGTTCGAAGTCGTTGGTATCCAGCTTGCGCATCATGCCGCCCCAACGCTGCTGAGGATTATTGAGCAGTCCTTTCGTCGTCACATCGGTTGTGAGGTTATAGGCGCCACGCTCCTGAGGATAGTAAGCCAGGTTGAGAATAGGCAACGTATTGGTGGCACCGCTATAGGTGGACTGGTCGCGGTTGGGATAGAGCTCGTTGACGTAAACAGCGCGTACATAGTGGTTGGAGAGCTGTTCGATGTCGCTCTTGATATGGCTGGGCGTCAGACTGCTGGAACGGTAGGTGAACAGCGGGTCGATGGTGTACCACGACAACAGGGCACGGTTGTAGCCACTTGATACTGACGTCTTGTCCTTGCTCTCCGGGAACATGCTGGGCACACTGGACATGACCCACGCGCTGGGTTCCAGAACACTGATGCCATTCTTGGCATTCTCGAAATCGTCAATGTATGAGGCATTGTCCTGCGTACCACTGGCAGTACCGGCTATGAGGTGTGCGAACTCGCCCGTGAAGGTGATCTGCGAGGGTTGTGTACAGTGCAACAAAGGCAGTTTGTCGAGTATATTGGTGAGCCACTGGCTCTCCGTCTTCCAGTTGACATTTAAACCCCACAATGTATTCTTCAGCGGTTCAGAGCCCATGGTGACTTTCGACGTCAGGGATTGTTCGCTGAGGTGCTGCAAAGTACCGCCTATCTGGAAATCCTTGGAGAAGTCATACTCCCAATTGAAACCAAACATGCGCTTTCGCTGCATGCCGTAGTCGTTGTTAGACTCCAGCGAGACGTTGACACTGGTACCTGCATCGATGATGCTCTGATTAAGGATGGTAACCTCGCCGGCAGAGTAGTCAACGGTATAGTCGCTGCCCTCGCTCAGTATGACGCCACCAGCTGTCACTACGACTGAGCCTTGCGGGACATTGTATGCTCCGAGCGAGATGACGTTGGCCGACGAGCCCTTGAACTGACCTGTCAGCAAAAACTTGTTCTTGTCGGTCATCTGAAGCGCTGCGGTTCGTGTGGTGTCATAGAGTTCGTGGAAAGCATATTTCGCCGCAGTCTGCGGGTCAACTCCACGGCGGATGAGAAAACTCTCAAGCGTCTGGCCAAAGGGTTCGGCGGATGGGAAGAAGACGCGGCCATTGCTGACGGTATAGCCCTGGACATAATCGAAATAGCCGTTGGGATGAGGTTTGAGATTATCGTCCAGACGGTCACAGCCCAAGCCGCGCAGAAGGGTAATCTCCTTTGTCTGCGCTTCAGGGATATAACTGACATAGACGCCTGTCGTATCGCTCTGGTATTTGATGTCGAGACGGAACTTCTGCTTCTCCACATTGGTGGCCAGGTAGTAAACGTTTTTCATCATCAAGTCCCAGTTGGACTGCTTCGGATTGTTCGACGTATTCTTCAGCGACTTGACGAACAATGCTTCTTGAGCTTGAGTGTGGTCAGCGGCGAACTCACCGACGCGATAGGTACGGCCTCCATAAGTGAACTCGTAGGCCACGGCCAGCACCTGGTCGGTCTGCAGGGCAGTCTTCAGCGATATATAGCCAAGTGCACTGTTCAGTGTATATTCTGACGAGGTGAGCAGACGGGCGGAGGAGAGTTTTTCAAAGTCTTCGCCACCTTCCATCACGGCTCCCAGTACGGATGATGCCTGGTCAATGTCGCGAGCAGCAGAATAGGTAGACGTCAGTGCGGCATACTCGCCATTAGCACTATTGGAGGGCACCTCTGAGCGAGTGCCACCGCCCCATGTGGCTGACGTGCTCTCGGCTAAGTCTGAGAATGCCACGATGTTACGTGAGTTGCTGGTCGTACCTGACTTGTTGGTGACCCACACTTCTATACGGGTAATGTTCACGCCGGTGGCCAATGTCGGCAATTGCTGCATGGCGGCATCGTAGCGCTCGCGGAAGTACTTGGCAAGGAAGAAGTGGCGGTTCTCCTCATAGTTGGCAACATTGAGTTCAAAGGGAGTGTACTGGGTGCCGCCCTTCGAAGAAACGCTCTTCGTCGTAGAATTCTTTTGCGACAGCACAGTTTGCAGCTTTAGCTTGCCAAACTGCATGTCTGTACGTATACCAAACAGGCTGCTGGCACCTTTTACCAGAGAGTTATTAGAGGGGAAGGTGACGTTACCCGCTTCAACGAGCTTGATAATCTCGTCTTCCTTGCCCTCGTAGCGCAACTTCAGGTTCTTGCTATCGAAGTCGAAGGTAGCATCGGTGTTATAGTTCAACGACATATTCACCTTGTCGCCCACCTTACCCGTGACGTTGATATTGATTTTCTCGTCGAAGTCAATGGCCTTGGTCTTGCGATTACGCTCAGGCAGCGAGGGATTGTCTACATTCTTGAAATTGGCACCCAGCTTGAGTTCGGCAGTACCCTGCGTCTTGATGCGCACACCGCCGGGACCAAAGATTTTCTCGGCAGGACCGAGGTCGAAGTGCATATCGGCAAAGTCAAACTTTTCCTTGCCCTTATTGGCCACATTCTCAGCATCCTTTCTGCGGAAGAAGCGCTCTCGCTCCCTGCGCTCGCTCCACTGACGATACTCTTCAGGCGTCATCAGCACGGGCGCATTCAGATACGACTCGCCAATCTTTGTTCCTAACAGATAGACATCCAGCGAGTCGTTATACTCCACCTGCTGTTTGATATTCTCCGGGAAGTGCAAGTCCAGGGCACTGGAGTCGAGGTCGGCAACTTCAATCGGTGCCGTCTTCTGAATCTTCCAACGAGCCTTCTCCAGCGTGTCCGCTGGAAGTGAAGAATGAAGAATGAAGAATGAAGAATTCGCTGCCGCCATCAATGATGGTAGCAGAAATGGAATGGCGACAAGCAGTCCTACAACTGCCCTGCATATCCACCTCGCGGTAGCAAATTCTTCATTCTTCATTCTTTATTCTTCATTTTATCTGTTTCAAGGCCAGCTTCACCACCTGCTCAACAGGCAGGTCGGGCTGAGACTGCAAAATGGCCACGACAACCTTCTGAGTAGGTGCCGGAGCAAAGCCCAACATGGTGAGGGCGGCAACAGCCTCGTCGCGCACAGCATTGTTGACAGGAGCAGCCATGCTGCCACCGGCAGGAATCTCGTCGGCAATGCCAAGGGCTACTATCTTGTCGCGCAAGTCAACAATAATGCGCTGGGCTGTCATCTTGCCAATGCCCTTGATGCCCTTGATGAGGCGCTCGTCACCACGCGAGATGGCATTGCACAGCTCAGCAACACTCATCGACGACAGCATCATGCGGGCGGTATTGGCACCCACGCCGCTGACGCTGATGAGCAGTTCAAACATCTCACGCTCCTTCTTCGACACAAAGCCGTAGAGCACGTGAGCATCCTCGCGGATGGACTCATAGATGTACAACTTGACATCCTTCTTGTTCTGGATGGCAGTGTAAGTCGTCAACGAAATGTTGAGACCGTAGCCAACGCCTGCAGCCTCAACCGTAGCCATTGCGGGTGTCAGCTCTGTCAGCTCACCCTTCACATATTCAATCATACTATTACTAATAGGTATATATACAATTTCCTAAACGGCCAACCTACCTCATTTATTGTATCAACACGGAAAAAACATGCTAATTTGACAAAATTAACAAGAAACGCTAAAAAAAGTAGAAAAAAGCTACGTATTTCCAAGAAATAATGTAACTTTGCACACGAAAATGAGAATAATGCTGTTTTCTCGCAACACTGACAACACAATATATCAAATAAGACAATGAAAAAAATCAGAGCAGCCGTAGTAGGTTACGGTAACATTGGAAAGTACACCATTCAGGCATTGGAAGCCGCTCCCGACTTTGAAATTGCCGGCGTTGTGCGCAGAAACGGAGCAGCCGACAAACCCCTCGAGCTGACTCCCTATGAGGTTGTTAAGGATATCAAAGAACTTAAGGATGTCGACGTGGCGATTCTGGCAACTCCCACTCGTTCATGCGAAGACTATGCCAAGCAGATTGTACCCCTCGGCATCAATACCGTCGACTCTTTCGACATACATACACAGATACGTGGCTACCGCGAACGCCAGATGGAGCTAAACAAACAGACGGGAACCGTCAGTGTCATTGCGGCAGGCTGGGATCCCGGCTCGGACTCCGTCGTACGCACACTGATGCAGAGTCTGGCTCCCAAAGGACTGAGCTACACGAATTTCGGCCCAGGCATGTCTATGGGACATAGCGTCTGCGCACGCTCCAAGGCAGGTGTTAAGAACGCACTGTCAATGACCATTCCCCTGGGTGAAGGCATTCATCGTCGCATGGTCTACGTGGAGTTGGAAGATGGCTACTCTCTGGAGCAGGTTACCAAGGACATCAAGGCCGACCCCTACTTCGCCAACGACGAGACACACGTATTCCAGGTGGAGAGTGTGGACGACGTGCGCGACATGGGACATGGTGTTCACTTAGTGCGCAAGGGCGTCAGCGGACAGACGCAGAACCAGCGTCTGGAATTTAACATGCAGATTAACAACCCCGCTCTGACAGCTCAGGTACTGGTCAACGTGGCTCGCGCTTCCAAGCGCCTGCAGCCGGGCTGCTACACGATGGTAGAGATTCCCGTCATCGACATGCTGCCGGGTGACCGTGCTGACCTGATAGAGCATTTAGTATAAGGGACAGGCCTTTTTAGTCTCTTATCCGGGTGGTCTTCTACTATTTAGGGAAGCCACCCGGTTTTTTTTCTTGTCCCCCTGCTTTCACACCGGACAAATCTTTATAAAAAGGCAAAAAATCCTAATTTCTTTGGTATTTTGCGTGCTAATTCGTACCTTTGCAGCCTATATCATATTTATTATGGGAAAGATTATCGCATTAGCAAACCAAAAAGGCGGTGTGGGCAAAACCACAACCACTATCAACCTTGCAGCATCGTTAGCCACACTGGAGAAAAGTGTGCTCGTCGTTGACGCCGACCCACAGGCTAACGCCTCCAGCGGTCTGGGAGTCAACATTCAGGAAGTGGACTGCTCACTCTATGAGTGCATTATCGACAAAGCCGACGTACGTGATGCCATATACACAACAGACATAGAGGGTCTGGATATCATACCCAGCCACATTGATTTGGTAGGAGCAGAAATAGAGATGCTCAATTTAGACAACCGCGAACGCGTCATCAGCAAGTTGCTGGAACCCATCCGTGACGACTATGACTTCATACTGATAGACTGCTCACCGTCATTGGGACTCATTACCGTTAATTCTCTGACGGCAGCAGACTCCGTCATCATCCCCGTACAATGCGAATACTTTGCACTGGAGGGAATATCCAAACTGCTGAACACCATCAAAATCATCAAGACCAAACTCAATCCCAAATTGGAGATTGAAGGATTCCTGCTGACCATGTACGACTCACGCCTTCGTCTGGCCAACCAGATTTACGACGAGGTGAAGCGCCATTTCCAGGAATTGGTCTTCAAGGCTGTCATCCAGCGAAACGTCAAACTCTCGGAAAGTCCTTCACACGGGCTGCCTGTCATTCTCTACGATGCCGACTCTACCGGCTCGAAGAATCACCTGGCACTGGCAAAGGAGATTATCAACAAGAATTCATAAATACCGGAACACCGGAACACCGGAATACCGAAAAAAAAAGAAAAGTAAATGGCTGTAAAGAAGAAATATGCAAGTAGCGTATTAGGACGCGGACTGGACGACATTGGTGCCGGGCGCGGACTGGACGCCCTGATAGATACCAGCGAGGTACACACCGAGGGCAGCTCGAACCTGAACGAAATAGAGATATCCCAGATAGAGCCCAACCCCAACCAACCCCGACGCGAATTTGACCAGGAAGCGCTCCAGGATTTGGCAACAAGCATTCGCGAACTGGGCATCATACAGCCCATTACCCTTCGCAAGATATCGGGCGAGAAATATCAGATTATTGCCGGCGAACGCCGTTGGCGCGCGTCGCAACTGGCCGGACTCGCTAAAATCCCTGCCTATATAGTAACGGTAGAAGACCAGAACGCCATGGAGATGGCACTGGTAGAAAACATCCAGCGTGAAGACCTGAACGCCATAGAGATAGCATTGGCCTACCAACATTTGGCCGACGAAACCGGCATGACGCAGGCCAAGATTTCTGAGCGTGTGGGTAAGAGCCGTGCTGCGGTAACCAACTACATGCGTCTCTTGAAACTGCCCGCACAGGTACAGATTGCACTGAAAAACCACGAGATAGAGATGGGTCACGCCCGTGCCCTGCTGTCCATAGACAGTCCGTCACAGCAAATCAAACTCTTCAAAGAAGTACAGGCACGCCAGTATTCCGTACGCCAAGTAGAAGAGATGGTACAGACACTGAAGAGCGGCGATGACATCAAGACTGCTAAAGGCAAAATACAGTCGAAAAACAAGCTGCCCGAAGAGTTTAACCTGCTGCGTGACCGCCTGTCCCAGTTTTTCCAGTCAAAAGTACAGATGACGTGTTCTCCCAAAGGAAAGGGAAAAATCACCATCCAGTTTGACAATGAAGAACAACTGGAACAAATCATGAACGCACTAGACGGAGCCAATGGGTAGGCTGTTCGTCATCATATTCATGCTGGCGCAGGTTCTGACAGGGCGCGCCCAAGGCAACTCAGAGTTAGCCCCTGACACGCTACGCCACGCGGAAGAAGCAGTGCCCGACAGCGATACATTACGCTACTTAGGAGCAGAACTCGACAGCGATACACTCCACATCCATGAGTCCGCCGCCAAGACAGACTCTGCAAAAATGGCCAAGCTGCCCCGCAACTGGTCAACATGGAAACCCAATCCGCAACGGGCACTCTGGCTGGCATTAGTGCTGCCGGGTGCAGGCCAGATTTATAACCGCAAATATTGGAAACTCCCCATCTTCTATGGAGGATTCATGGGCTGCATCTATGCACTCTCGTGGAACAACATGATGTACAAAGACTATTCACAGGCCTACATAGACATCATGGACGACGACCCTGCAACAGCCAGTTACAACAAATTCCTGCACCTGGGCGTTCAGATTACTGACGCCAACAAGAGCCGCTACCAAGAAATCTTCAAAGGACGTAAAGACAAGTACCGCCGTTGGCGCGACATGAGCATCTTCGTCATGATTGGCATCTACGCCCTTTCCGTCATTGATGCCTATGTTGATGCGGAGCTGTCAGAATTTGACATATCCAAAGACCTCAGCCTGGAGGTACGACCCGCTGTTATCCCCAACCGCATGGGCGGTGGAGGCAACCCGCTACAGGCTCAGTCGGTAGGGCTGAGTTGCTTTTTGAATTTTTAACTGACAACGAAAAACGTAAAAAAAACGATTGATGAGCAAGAAGAGTATATTGACACTTTGCATGTTTTCCGCGTTTGCTACCAGCACGTGGGCACAAGTCTACGATAACGACGTTGACGAGACAACTGACGAAGACGAGATAACCGTCATTGACGACGAGGGACGCGAAGAAGTCATAGAGTTTCCCGAAGCCATGACCTTCGACTTGGACAGTCTGCTGAACCTCTATATGGCCAAGACCTACCTTGACAACCCCGACGACTGTAACATGCAGAATGTCAACCCCACTTACAGCAAAGAGGACTATGTAGACCGTCTGAGCCGTATACCCTCCGTTATGGAGATGGCCTACAACGACGTTGTACAGAAGTTCATCGACCGTTATAGCGGACGCTTGCGCCACTCCATCAGTTACATGCTGGGGGCCTCCAATTTCTATATGCCCATCTTTGAAGAGGCACTGGAGATGTACCAGTTGCCACTCGAACTGAAGTATCTGCCCATCATTGAGTCAGCACTCAATCCCCTGGCAGTGTCTCGCGTGGGAGCCACCGGTTTGTGGCAGTTCATGCTGACCACGGGCAAGCAGTACGGACTGCAGGTCAACTCACTGGTTGACGAGCGCCGCGACCCCGTCAAGGCATCCTACGCCGCAGCCCGCTACCTGAGCGACCTCTATAAAATCTTCGGCGACTGGAATCTTGTTATTGCCGCCTACAACTGCGGACCTGCCAACATCAACAAAGCCATTCACCGCGCTAACGGCGAGAAAGACTACTGGCAGATTTACCCCTACCTGAGCATAACATCTGCCCCATGAGCACCCGTCTGCCGGCCAGCACTGACACCATCATGGTCAACCGCAACATCCACCTGGAGCAAGTTGCTGAGGTCATGGGCATCAACATTGACCTCCTACGCTCCCTGAATCCCATGTACCGGCGCGACATTATTCCGGGCACTACTGAACTCTCCCCCCTCCGCCTGCCACAGACAGAGGTGGGCCGTTTCATTGACCTGCAAGACAGCATCTACAATTACCGTGCCGACGAATTAGTCAACAAGCGCGTCGAGGTAGACGTCAACGACGATGCCCCCACCTACTACCGCAAGAGCACGCGCTACAGCCGTCGCAGCAGGGCTGCCAGACGTGGAGGCGGCCGCAGCGTGACCATCCGCCGCGGACAGACCCTCTCCGAGATTGCCAAGCGCAACGGCACCACCGTGGCCAAGCTGCGCCGTCTGAATGGCATCCGGGGCAACAACATCCGTGCCGGCAAGAAGCTGAGAGTAAGATAAGCAATAGATACGCGTCATACCAATAACTATATTCACAGAGGAGAGAAAAGACTATGGACGAAGAGCAAATGAGGCAGGAAGCTGCTGACGACAAACTGAT
>CACWFV010000010.1 GCA_902760315.1 uncultured Bacteroidales bacterium
GAGACTGGCCGTACAACTGGCCTGAGGTCTCGTTCCACAAAATTAATTTTGTTACCCGCCCACGCGCGGACAGGCCTATTTCGGGAGCAAAGGTAAACATTTTTTGTGAAACAACAAAGATTTTACAGAAAAAATTATTAAAATCAGCGTTTTTCTCGGTATTCACACATAAATATTGTTATTATGCACAGACGAAGGTGTGAATCAGTACTCGGCAAGAGGTACAGAAAAGCTTGGGCACAACAAAGCCCCGGCTTGAGAAAGTCGGGGCTTGGCTATAAGAAAAGGAGGATGTGCCTATTGGGACACGCTCTCTTTCCGAGTGGCTGTTATTTCTTGAGGACCAGCTGCTCAGTGGTATACTTCATGACAGCATCGAAGATGGCACGCAGGTCGGCATAGCTCTGTTCTGAATGCACTATCTTATGGATGCTGAATTGGCAACTCAGTTGTACGCGTCCGTCACCAACGGTGGTCAAGATGCGACCTTCAAGTCCCTTGTCGGGGGTGACGATGGTCATGTTTCTGGGTTCGCCGCTGACCGTATAGCCCTCAGGCAGCGTCATGTTGACGACGACCTTGTGGGTGCCCTGGCTATGGAACTCTACGGGCACCTTACGGACGGAGGCAGTGAAAGGATTCTTTGCGATGATGGTGGGGAAGGGACAAATCTTGATGGTGTTCCCCTCCACGCTGCCCTGGCGGTTGAATGGTGTCTCTTCAGTAGCATCGGGTGCAAAGGCCGTTATGCCCTTGGCCTGGCGATAGTTCAAGGCGGCCAGGCCCTCATAGCGGGTAGTCTGCGTACCCGTCAGCTTGCCGTCGGCAGAGAGTTGAACGTTGATGATGGTACTCTTCTGCGACTTCGTGAGCCGTTGCAGGTTGACCCACGCACTCTTGCCCTTCTTCTGCACCAGTCGGGCCCGCTCTACCAACAGTGGTTCTGGAAGCACATTGAGATAGCCGTTCTTCGACGAGGCATCGACATAGACATTAGGTCCTGACGGCATGACGACACCGACGATGAAGGTATTGAGCTTGCGCAAGGCGGGGAAGTTGTAAGGCAACTGACCCTGATCGCGCGTGCGCAGCACGACGGGTGTGGCGGTGAGTCCGACGCTATTGAGCGACTGGATGAGCAGCAGGTTGATGTCGGCATTGGTGCCCCCCTGGTTCTTCAGCGTCTCAGCTGTGGCGGCAGGGTTGATGTCGTACTTTCCGTTCCACGTCACCTTGCTCATCACCAGGTTAAACACGGCTGCCGTGCGCTCACGCAGGTCGGCAATCTCGGCAACCTTAGCGTCCTGCAGTTCCTTCACCAAAGGGCTATGGTCGTTCAGTCGCAGTCCCAAATCATCGGAGTTGAGAATCATCTCGTCAATCTCTTCCCACGTACGGGCGTAGTCCATCTGCGCTGTTCCCGGCAACCGGTACTGGCTCAGTTCGGCGGTAATGCCAGCACAATAATCCAGCGTGTTCCACACATAGTCGTCCTTAGGCACAGCCATCAGGTTACGGCCTACGTAGACGTAGTGGTTTGTCATCACCTTCGACTGCTTGGCCAGTGGGTCACTTTCCAGCTTGAAGTTCATGGAGCCAGCGGTGACGGTATGTGTCAGGCGCTGAATGCCATGATCCTCGACGTTGAAAATCAGGTAGCTGGGAATGTTCATGTCCAACTTGGCATACGCTACAGGTATCTCGCACTGGGCATACCAGTCGTGCAACAGCCAAAACAGCTGGCTGTGGATGGTGTACTCGTATTCTATCACCGTACCCTCCTTGACGTTAGGCACGGTAAACTCTATCTGGCGGTTGTGGTCGTCAATCTTCGTCTTGACGATGTCGCTCTTCTTCAGATGCGTCTTCACCACCTTGCCGCCCTCCAGATTGAAGGCCGTGGCCTTGATGCTCTCCACGTTCTCGTCGCCCTCGTTGGCAAAGACATTGTCCGTCATGGATACACCCTCACCCTCGAAATAGGAATTAGAACTGCCATCGGGCTGTGGCAGACTCTTAGCGTTGGTTTTCAGTCCGCCGATGTTGTTATTCACGGACAATGCCACCTGATAAGGTACGACGACCTTGGCATAACGGGCACCGGCGGGTTTCAGCACCTTGATACGGAACTTCTCACGATAGTCGGCCAGAAAACCGATGTTCTGTACAGCATACTCCACTTCCGTCAGGCGGCAGAGCACAACGGCATCGGCCTCAGGGTCGGCCTCGTACGTGGTCATCTGCATCTCTTCCTTGGTGGGTTTGCCAAACTTCATGTTGACGTCACTCTGCGCTACAGCAGAACAGAACGGCCATAGCAGCAACAGAAAAACTTTGAATACGTTTGATTTCATGATTACAGTGTTTGTCAAGGTTAGAGTTAGAGGACTTTCCTAGATAGAAGTCTTCTTGTGCCGCGAGCGGGACTCGAACCCGCACAGCCGTTATGGCCAAGGGATTTTAAGTCCCTCGTGTCTACCATTCCACCATCGCGGCAGCCGTAAGTGGTTGCAAAGGTATGAAAAATTTGGTACACAGCCAAATTTTTCTTCAAGAATTATCTTCTGAACACGCTAACAACACCTAAAGGACCTGTCGTGGAGGCTACATACTTGTCGAGTCCGCGGTCGCCCTCTTCTCCGTTCAGCACCAGTCCGCTGTTGTTCATGTCATACTTCTTACCGCACTTGCTGCAGGTAGCGAGTCCGCTGCTCTCCATCGTGACGCGGTAGTTAGGATTGGCGGTGTTATTCTCGCGCTCCACACAGTTGGGGCACTGCACGTCATAGGCCACGAAGCCCCCATTCCGGTCGTCAGCGTTCAGCGTCTGGAAGCCCACAATGATGCCGTTGTTCAGCCCCAGAATGAATTTAGCCTCCACCTCCTGAGCCGTCTCCACCTGCTGCGATGTCATACCAGCACTATTCTCAAACTGCAGATAGCGAACCCCGGCGCGGGTGTATTCAGTAATCAAGCAGAAGACGCCTCGCGAATTGGCGTCCAGCGCCGAGGCCAGCGTGGGGTCGTTGTGAATCATGTTGTTATAGGAGAACCGGCAGGCATGGGTAGAAAACTCGTTGTCGGCCTCGCAGCCAGCAAGTAGTAAGCAGACCATAGCCAGCAGGCTACGGGCAGCCGCTCTCGCCAGCAGTAAAGCATTGTCCGTTTGTCTCATGCCAACAGTCGTTTCTCTGCCTCCACCATCCTGTCAAAGGAGAATCCGTCGAAGACGTCACTGAAGAGTTTCTGAATGCGGTCGTTGCACAAATTACCGATACTGCCCTCGTGGGTATGATGGATATCCTTGTCAGGACGGAACGTGCCGGCCTCAATCTCCAGGCCGACCTGTTTGTAGGCATCTCTGAAGGGTAAACCTTCAGAGGCGAGTTTATTGACCGTCTCCACAGAGAACATCGGGTCGTACATCGGATTGTCGAGGATGTCCTCGCGCACCTCTATCTTATTAATAATGTATGCTGTCATCTGCAGACAGTCCTTCAGTTCGTCGAAGGCCGGCAGGAACACCTCCTTGATGATCTGCAGGTCGCGGAAGTAGCCCACGGGCAGATTGTTCATGATGAGCGTCACCTGCTGGGGCAGTGCTTGCAGCTTGTTACACTTGGCACGAATCAGTTCGAAGACGTCGGGGTTCTTCTTGTGCGGCATGATGCTGGAGCCCGTGGTGCACTCCTTTGGCAGACGGACAAACGAGAAGTTCTGCGAGTTGAACAGACAAGCGTCGAAGGCCAACTTAGCCAGCGTGCCGGCAATGGAGGCCAGGGCGAAACCCACGTTGCGCTCCGTCTTGCCACGTCCCATCTGGGCATACACCACGTTGTAGTCCATGGAGTCGAAACCCAGCAGGTCGGTCGTCATCTGGCGGTTCAGCGGGAACGACGAGCCGTAGCCGGCGGCAGACCCCAGCGGATTGCGGTTGGTCATCTTGTAGGCCGCCTGCAAGAACAGCATGTCGTCGCAGAGCGACTCGGCATAAGCGCCAAACCACAGACCGAACGACGAGGGCATGGCTACCTGCAGGTGCGTGTAGCCCGGCATCAGTACGTGCTTGTATTGCTCGCTCTTCTGGATGAGTTCGTCGAAGAGCACCTTCACGCTGTCGGCCACCTCCATCAGTTCGTGGCGGGTAAAGAGTTTCAGGTCTACCAGCACCTGGTCGTTGCGTGAACGACCTGAGTGTATCTTCTTGCCCATGTCGCCCAGCGTGCGCGTCAGCATCAGCTCCACTTGCGAATGGACATCCTCCACACCCTCTTCGATGACAAACTCACCCCGCTCTGCCGTCTGGTAGATTTTCTTCAGTTCTGCCAGCAACAGGGGCAGTTCGTCATGGCCAATCAGCCCTATCGACTCCAGCATGGTGATATGGGCCATGGAGCCCAACACGTCGTACTTGGCCAGATAGAGGTCCATCTCGCGGTCACGACCTACGGTGAAGCGCTCAATCTCGCTGTTCACCTCGAAATTCTTCTCCCACAGTTTATTAGCCATCGTCTGTTTCGTTTTTCGTTATTACGTTATAACGTTATCTCGTTATTACGAAGTTAAACAAAAGGAATCTGCGAGAGGGCATCTGCTATCTTCTCCACGCCATCCTGCAGCGGCCCGCTCACCATGCCTTTCAGCATGAAGGGGATGTCGGCCTTGACCGTCACCTTCATCTTCGACTCGGCAGCACTGACAGGCAGCACCTGAATCCACAGGTTGAAGGGCATGGGCGACTGCTCGGTCTCGAACTTCACACACTTATTCTCCTCACGCTCGCAAATGCGCAGCTTGATGGTGCCTACGGGCGACACGCTGACCGCAACGGAGTCGCTGTCGAACTGGAAATCCTGCAACTTGTCCTGCGGAATGCGATCGCGGACTCGCTCCAAGTTGCTCAGGTCGCTGATATTGCGATACACATCCTCCACGGGATAAGGTATCTGCTTGATGCTACTTTCAAACTTTGTCATTGCTTCCAATTGGCGGGGTCCTTACGCCACTCTTTCAACACCTCCAGGTCTTCAGCCTTGATATATCCGGTCTCGGCAGCCTGTTCCAGCACGGCATGATAGTCGCTCAAGGTAACGAGCTTGACGCCAGCCTCGCGGAAAGCCTCTTCTGCCACGGGGAAACCGTAGGTGAACGAAGCCACCATGCCGATGACCTCAACGCCATACTGACGCAGGGCCTCTACAGCCTTCAGACTGCTGCCACCAGTAGAAATCAAGTCCTCTACGACGATGACCTTTGCCCCCTTTCGCAGTTCGCCTTCCACCTGGTTGCCCATACCGTGGTCTTTCGGCTTCGGACGCACATAGGCATAGGGCAGTCCGAGTTCGTCGGCCACCAATGCTCCTTGCGCAATGGCTCCGGTAGCTACACCGGCTACGGCCTCAGCCTCAGGGAAGTGCTGCTGGATGGCGTGACA
This sequence comes from uncultured Bacteroidales bacterium, assembly GCA_902760315.1. Classification (GTDB taxonomy): domain Bacteria; phylum Bacteroidota; class Bacteroidia; order Bacteroidales; family Bacteroidaceae; genus Prevotella. The sequence goes on from CACWFV010000010.1 coordinate 5,435, forward strand.
GAGTTCCAGCTTGACAAACGAACGGACGTCGGCATAGCCCAGCGTCTTACGGTTGTCGGTATAAATGGGTGACTTCCAGCCGCTGGCCCATGTAAAAGGCTCGTTAGGCTGCAGTTTGATGGCCTCAATATCCATCAGCTTCTGTGCAAAGAGTTTCTTGATTGTATCCATATCTCAGAATTTTTGCGGCAAAGGTACAAAGAAAATATGAATTATGTATGAAATAAATGGAAGAATTTAAACCTTTCCGCTAACGCCGCGTCTTATATCAGTTATGAAAAGACTACTCTGTGTATTATTGACCGCTGTCAGTGTGCTGACAGCAACTGCTCAAGGCTCCGTTCGTGGAAAAGTGATTGACAAGCAGACCGACGAGGTGCTGCAATTCGTAAACGTCGCCGTAGAGAATACGGCAGGCAAACTCGTCAAAGGCGCCATCACAGACGCCACCGGACAATTTAACATCAACGGTCTCAAGATGGGCACCTACCGGCTTCAGGTCTCCTTTGTAGGCTACAAAACGATAACCCGCCAGTTTACGCTCAGCGCCCAGCACCCCCACCAGCACTTCAACGCACTCTATCTGGCCGAAGACACCAAGACGCTGCGCGAGGTGCAGGTCACCGGTCAGCGGTCGCAGATGAAGCTGGAGGTAGACCGCAAGGTATTCTCCGTCGACCAGGTGCTGGCCGCTGCCGGCGGCAACGTCACCGACCTGCTGGAGAATATTCCCAGTATCGAGGTGACCACAGACGGTGAGATATCGCTACGCGGCAACAGCAGCGTGGAGGTGTGGATCAACGGCAAGGCCAGCGGACTGACCACCGACAACCGCTACGAGATACTGCAGCAGATTCCTGCCGAGAGCATCGAGAAGATTGAGGTCATCGACAACCCCTCGGCCAAGTTCTCACCAGAGGGTTCTGCCGGCATCATCAATATCGTGCTGAAGCGCGACCGCAAGGCTGGCTACTATGGTTCACTGCAGGTGGGCGCCAACAACCACAAGGGCTACAATGCCAGCGGCAACATCAACTACTCCAGCGGACCACTCGACGCCTATGTCAATGTCGGCACACGTCGGCGCCGCGGCAGTGGGGGCAGCGAGAGCGAGCAGCACTACAAGCAGACCAACCAATACCAGAACTACTCCAGCGACAGCGACAACAAGGGACGCGGCATCTTTGCCCGTGCCGGACTGACATGGCACTTCACGCGCAATGACGACCTGTCGCTGGGTGGTATGACCTTGCATGGACACCCCGAGAGCGATGGCCGCTTGCACATGTATCATGGCGAGTTGGGCTACGAGCACCGTTGGAGCGACCAGCACAAGCTGACAGCCCACGCCGAGTATAACCGCTGGATGAGCGACAACGACAACACCTATCAAGACTCTGTGACATACATCACGCCGGTACAGCCTTCCACCTATTATTATCAGCTGCGCCCCATGCACGTCAGGAACCGCTCATGGGAAGTCAAGGTGGACTACGAGAACCAACTGACGGAGAACCTGAAGCTGGAAGCAGGCTACAACGGCCGCTTCTCACATGAGAACACACCGCAGGAGTCGTTCGAGGCCAGCAGCTGGGACGGCACCGGCATGACCGAAGACCAGCAATACTACAACCGCTTCATCTACTCCATGGACACGCACGCCGTCTATGCCACGGCCAATGCCAAACTGGGCAAGTGGGGACTGATGGCCGGACTGCGCGGTGAGTACTGGAAGGTGGATACCGAGAGTTACGACTATGCCCAAGAGCACGGCACAGCAGCCAAGGACGCTCCCTACAGAAAAGACTTCTTCCAGCTGTTTCCCTCGCTGTTCCTGAACTACAACCTCACGGAGACCGCCCAGCTGCAGCTGAACTACACGCGTCGCCTGCGCCGGCCGTGGGGCGGACAACTCAACTCGTTCAAGAACACGCGCGACGCCTCGATGGTGGAGTTCGGCAACCCCGAACTGACACCGGAGTACACACACTCGCTGTCGCTGAACTTCCTGAAGACATGGGACGAGCACACGCTGAGCATCTCTACCTACTACCGGCCCACCACCGACGTCATGCAGCGCATACGCTACCAGAACAGCACGGACGGCATGATGTATATGACCCAGATGAACCTGACCAAGCGGCAGAGCCTGGGCGTGGAGATTATCGGCAAGAACAAGCTGTGGCGCATCCTGGACCTGACGACCACCATCAACGGTTACTACAACAAACTGGACGGCTATGACTACCTGATTGAGGGGCAGCACGTCACGGGCGAGGGCGACGAGAGTTTCTCGTGGGACGCCCGCCTGCTGGCCTCCGTCATCCTGCCCTACGACCTCTCCGTACAGGCTACGGGCAACTACCGCTCGCGCGGTGTCATCACGCAGGGCTACCGCAAGCCCAACGGTTCGCTGGATTTGGGCCTGCGCAAGAGTTTCTTCAACAAGAAGATAGCCGTGGCCCTCAACTGGCGCGACGTCTTCAACACCCGCCACTGGGAGAACTACACGGAGAGCGACACCTTCTGGCGGCACCAGAAGAACTGGCGCGACCCTCGCGTCAACATCCAAGTGACGTGGAACTTCGGCAACATGAACAACAAGAAAGCCGACGAGCGCGAAGCCGGACAACAACAGCCCGGCCTACTCGACCAGCCACATGAAGAATGAAGAATGAAGAATGGAGAATGAAGAATGGAGAATGAAGAATGAAGAATGAAGAATGAGGAATGAAGAATGAAGAGTGAAGAGTGAAGAATGAAGAATGAAGAATGGAAGCGTGAAATGTTAAAAATGACATGGCAGGCGAAAATTCTTCATTCTTCATTCTTCATTCTTCATTAATTATTGTACCTTTGCAGCCGATTTATCAAGGGGTGCTCACGGGTTGTGGGCTGAGATGATACCCTCGGAACCTGATACGGACAATGCCGACACAGGGATGATGAGTACACTGACATGCCCCTTATTTTTTAGGTTATATTAAATAAGGTAAAAATGAGAAAGTTTTTCTTGATGACAGCTCTGGCCTCGGCCATGATGTCGCAGGCTGCAGACGTTGACACACTGAAGAGTGTGGAGCTGCAAAACGTACAGGTAGTATCAACACGCGCCACCCGGAAGACGCCCGTGGCCTTTACCAACATGGGCAAGGAACAGCTGAAGGCCGTCAACCATGGCAAGGACATTCCTTTCCTGCTCTCGCTGACACCCTCGGTAACCATGACCAGCGATGCCGGCAACGGCATTGGCTACACGTCGCTCAGGGTGCGTGGCACGGACCCCAGCCGCATCAACATCACCGCCAACAACGTTCCTATGAACGACGCCGAGTCTGCCCAACTGTTCTGGGTCAACATGGGCGACTTCGCCAGCAGCGTACAGTCCATGCAGATACAGCGCGGCGTAGGCACCTCAACCAATGGCGCCGGTGCGTTTGGTGCCACACTGAACATGCAGACCGAGCACATCGGCACCACGCCCTACGTGGGCATCGACCTCAGCGGCGGCAGCTACTACAGCCATAAAGAGACCGTCCGCTTCGGCACCGGACTCATCAACGGACACTGGGGCTTGCAGGGCCGTCTGTCGAACATCGGTTCCAAGGGTTATCTGGACCGTGCCTCCACCAAACTGAACAGCTACTTCCTGCAGGCCGGCTGGTTTGGCGACAACACGGTGGTGAAGTTCATCACCTTCAACGGCATCGAAGAGACCTACCACGCCTGGAACTACACGTCGAAATATGAGCAGAGCCTGTACGGACGCACCTACAACTCCTGCGGCGAGTATTACGATGCTGACAGCAACACACGCTACTACGACAACCAGACCGACAACTACCACCAGCAGAACTACCAGCTCATCTGGAACCAGCGCGTCACCAACGAGCTGAGCTTCAACGCTGCCCTGCACTACACCAAGGGACAGGGATACTATGAGGAATACAAGCGCAAGCGCACCCTGTTTGAATATGACCTGGACAACGCCATGACCTGGGCCACGAGCGACCTGGTGCGCCAGAAGAAGATGGACAACGACTTCTATGGCGTGGTGGCTTCACTGCTCTACAACGACCACGACAATCTGGAAGCCGTTCTGGGCGGCGGCTGGAACCGCTACGACGGCGACCACTTCGGACTGGTCACCTGGGTCAAGAATCCTGTCGACGCGCTGTTGCCCGACCACAAATACTATGACGACAACACAAAGAAGACCGACTTCAACATCTATGGCAAGGTGACCTACGAACTGCTGTCGGGACTCAACGCCTACGTCGATCTGCAGTACCGTCATGTAGGCATCAAGATGCAGGGCCCCACGGACGAAATCAACTGGGACACCAACCAGCGCATCGTCTACGACATGGACAAGTCGTTCGACTTCTTCAATCCTAAGTTCGGACTCAGCTACGACCTCACTCCCAACCACAGGGTGTACGCCTCCTATGCCATTGCCCACAAGGAGCCCACCCGCAACAACTACCAGAACAGTCTGAACGCCGAACTGGACATGCCCAAAGCCGAGCGGCTGAACGACCTGGAGGTGGGCTACAAGTACCAGAGCAAGGTATTCTCGGCCGGCGTCAACTTCTACTGGATGGACTACAAAGACCAGTTTGTGCTGACCGGCGAGATAGACAAGATAGGCGAAGCCATCACCCGCAACGTTGACAAGAGCTACCGCCTCGGCGTAGAGGTGGAGGCTGCATGGAAACCCGTCGACTGGTTCCGCTGGGACGCCAACGCCACCTGGTCGAAGAACCGCGTCAAGGGCATCACCGTACAGCTGGACGACAAGAGCGTAGCCGACCTGGGCGACCAGCCACTGGCCTTCTCGCCCGACTGGATCTGCAACAACATCTTTACATTCACCTATAAGGGCCTCAACGCCAGCATTCAGAGCCAGTACGTCAGCCAGCAGTACATGACGAACACCGGTTTCAAGAGCTACCAGACGCTCGACGACAACAACCAGCCCACCGATGTCAGCATGATGCTCGACGGCCACTTCACCACCAATCTGGACCTGTCCTACAACTTCCGTTTGCCCAAGCTGGGACTGAAGGACGTCACCCTCGGCGTCACCATGTACAACCTCTTCTCAGCCGAATACGACAACAACGGATGGGCAGCGCCCGCCTACACCAAGCAGGGCGGCAAGGTGGTGGCTACCGGCTATAGCGCCAGCGACCAGTACGAGGCCGGCTTCGCACCGTCGGCTCCGTTCAACATGATGGCCCATCTGTCAATCAATTTCTAATCAACCATGGAATTCCTTGAAGCCTATTGGCTCGACATGCTGACCACGATACTCGGCCTGATATACATCTGGCTGGAGTATCGGGCCAGCATTGTTCTTTGGGTGGTGGGCATCATCATGCCCGCACTCGACATCTACCTCTACTACAGCCACGGGCTTTATGGCGACGCAGGCATGGCGTGCTACTATACCATTGCCGCCGTCTACGGCTACATCGTCTGGAGCCTCTCCCCCAACCCCTCCCAAAGACCCACCCCCGACCCCTCCCGAAGGGAGGGGAGTGGCGAGCATGAAGTCTCCTCTACTGTGAGCGAGCTGCCCATCACGCACATGCCGCTGCGCCTCTATCTGCCCGTCGCCCTCTTTTTCTTCGCCGCATGGGGGGCCACCTATTATGTATTGGTGACATGGACCAACTCCACCGTCCCCGTGCTCGATGCCTTCACCAACGCGCTGTCCTTCGTCGGCCTGTGGGCCTTGGCACACAAATACATCGAGCAGTGGTTCTTCTGGATGCTTGTCGACGCCGTCTGCTGCGTGCTCTACGTGCAGAAGGGCATTCCCTTCAAGGCCGGACTCTACGGACTCTACGTCATCATTGCCATAGCAGGATATTTCAAATGGAAACAACTTTCGAAGCAGTCATCTTAGCCAACGGCACATTTCCCACCCATGCCACGCCGCTGCACCTACTCCGCCAGACACAGCATGTGGTCTGTTGCGATGGCGCCGTCACGTCATTTCCCGCTGCCGAGGTGGTGATAGGCGACGGCGACTCCATACCGGCAGCATTCCGCGACCGGCTCATCCGCATTGACGAACAAGACGACAACGACCTGACCAAGGCCACGCGCTACTGTCTGCAGCGGGGCTGGCACCGCATAGCCTATCTGGGCTGCACGGGCAAGCGCGAGGACCACACCCTGGGCAACATCTCGCTGCTGATGTGTTACTTCCGCGACATGCAGGTCGACGCCGTCATGTTTACCGACCATGGTTTCTTCACCCCCGTCTTCGGCCATCACACGTTCACTTCACGCCCCGGCCAGCAGGTCAGCATCTTCAATTTCGGTTGCACAAAGATAACGTCAGAGGGACTGAAGTGGAACTCCTACGCCTACAGCCAGCTGTGGCAGGGCACACTCAACGAAGCCGTCGGCAACAGCTTCTCATTCTGCGCCGACGGCTACTATCTGGTTTTCCAAACTTATTGAAAAACCGCTACTATTTCTTGGGCGTCAGACTGAACCGGTAGGCCAGTGAGAGCAGCACATAGCGGCGCATATTGTTGGACCACTGCTCGGTGCGCCCGGTAGAGCCTACGTAGTACTGCCACTGGTTGACCTGTCCCAACAGGTCGTAGCCTTTCAGCTTGGCCACCCAGCGTCCCTGTTTCCAGGTCTTGGTCAGCGTGGCGTCCCAGTAGAGGCGGTTGTCGTTCATCTCGGAGTCGGCATAACCGCGGCGCGAGTGCATCCGCAGGTCGGTGTCGATGGTGAAGTTCCACGGCAGTTTGTAGTTGGCATTCACCCCGTAATTGAAGTCATACATGTTGGTTGACAGTCCGGCGACGTCTATGCTTCGGCTGATGTGGCGCCACGTGCCGCCGCCACTGATGGTAAAGGTCAGCTTCTCGCGTTGATAGCGCAGGTTGGGCGACAGCGTATAGGCGGTATTAGTGACACGGTTGGTCTGGCCCGACGACATGTCCGTGCTCTGACCCACAGAGACGCCGAGGTTGGCACCGATGTGCCAGAACTTCTTCTGTCCGAGGGCACGCCCGTAGTCGATGTTGCCACTCATGTTCCAGTTGCCATTGATGTTCTCGTCCCAGGTGGTGCGTACACCCGTTGCCGCGTCGTAGGTATAGGCTGTGGCTATGGAGTTATGCTGGATGTTGGCGTTGGCACTGATGGTCAGGTGCTGGTCGATGCTGTCCACGCGAGCCGAGAAGCTGGCGTTGACCCACCAGTAGGTCATCGGCTTCAGGTCGGGGTTACCCTTACGGATATAGAGCGGGTTGTTGGTCTGGGTGATGTCTGCCAGTTGTCCGATGCTGGGCAGTGAGATGTAGTTGTTGCCGTTGACGGAGATGGTCTTGCGATACTTATCCCATGTGTAGTTGCCATAGAAATTGAGCCCCCAGTGGTTGTAGTTGCGGTCCAGGGTGGTGTGCAGCACGTCGCTGTCGTAATACATGTGTTTACGGTAGAATTGTCTGGACAGCTGGATGTAAGCATAGGTATAGCCATTACCTTCCTTCAGCGACTTGTTGAAGTTCATCATCATGCTGGCCGTATACCGATTCTCACGAGCGCCCTGTTCCGACGAGTTAGGAGCGTCGAGTGCCTGCTGTAACAGGTCGTTGGCAGGCAGGTCGCCCATCAGGTGAGGGCCGCCCACAGCCCATTGCGGTCCCAGCCAGTCCAGTCGGTAGAGGTGGTTGTCGTTGTTGTCGTCGCTATAGTTGTAAGACACACGGGGTGTGACGCTGAGGTTTTCCGTCAGTCGCAGTCTGTAGCCCAGTCCGCCGCTGGCATTCCAATAGGTGTAGGGATAGTCGTTATACTGATTGCGCTGGTCAATGGTCTTCGTACTGAATATGGTATACCGGTTCTGGCTGAAGCTCTGGCTGTTCCAGTTGCATTGCCACCCCATGTCGGCATTGACTTCAAGTTCGTCGCCCCAGGGCAGTTTGATGTCGCAACTGTTGCCCCAACTCAGCCGGATGCTGTTGCTGCGTGAACGGCCAGTGTTCCACGTGTGGTTCACCGAGTCGGTCAGCTGCTGGTCGTTGGCAGTCAGCGACCAGCCTTCATTGCTGTTCTTGTCATGGTTATACTCGAAGTCCAGCGACGAATAGAGGTAGATGGGCTTACGAAGGTAGAGCGTGTTGCGGGCTGTCAGTTGGAAGGGACGGCGGTCACCTACCGAGCGTGACTCTCCGAAAGTGCTGGCACCGGCCAAGTAGTTCTCGCTATGACTCTCACTCTCCGAATGGATGTCCTGCCAGTTCAGTCTGAAACTGAGATCGTTGGTGATGCGGTCCTCAGGGGCTCTCAGCGACAAGTTGCCACCAATGGTCTTGATGTCGCGGTCGCCTGCGGCTTGTGTCCTGTCGCGCTCATTGCCCTCGCCGTCATAGTCGATGTATTCGTTCAGGTTGTTCAAGCCGCCAAACAGTACGGCACGGCTCTGGTCCGTATAGCGCAGTCCGAAGCCGCGGGCCTTGTAGCGGTCGTCGGTGCCGTAGCCGGCCTCCAGGTTGACGGTGCCTCCCACCTTGTATTCTTTCTTCAGCACCACGTCCATCGTGTATTCTTTCTCTTCCACATCACGCCCCAGGAACTCGCTCTTCGGCGTGCGCTTGTTGTAGACCTGCACGTTCTTCACCGTATAATAGGGCAGGTTCTCCAGCATCATCTTGTTCTTGCCTTTGAAGAAGTCGGCACCATTGAGTGTCAGGTTCTCCACCTTCTTGCCGTTGACGTATATCTCGCCGTTGTCCTTCAGTTCCACGCCGGGCAACTGCTTGATGAGTCCGTCGAGCATGGAACCTTCGGGCACGTTGAAGGCATCGGCGTTGAAGACGATGGTGTCGCCCTTATACACCATCTTAACCTTGGTGGCCTTGACGACAACCTCCTGCAGCGAACCGCCGTCTTTGTCGTAGCTGCTGCGCTGGATGCGCTTCATGCGGATGGCCGGAACCTCGAAGTCGCGGTTGCGTGCCACATACTTGATTTCGTAGTTCTGACAGGTGGTCTCGTAGTCGGGGTGCGTGGCCTTGATGATGTACTTGGCGGGTTTGGCAGGTACCTGCAGGTAGTATTCCGAACTCTTGAATCGGTAGCCGCCCGTCTCCACATGGGCCGAGTCTACCAGCGACGAGTCGGGCCTCAGCACCACAACCTTGACGTCGGGGATGTGGGACTTGGTGAACGAGTCGGAGAGATAGCCCCAAAGATACAGTTTCTTTTCTTTCTTTACCTGTGCGGAGTCCTGCTGCTGGGTTTGTGCGTTGCCCGCCAGTGCAGTTAGGACAAGAAAATAAATCAGCACGGAGCGCATCTGTACGCTCCATGCCGATCTCATGTGTGTTTCACTGAAATCAAATACTGACATGTTTGTTTTACGGTTATGATGATAATATAATTAGAAGCTGGGGAATATGGTTGATGGTTATTCACTCATTTGACGACGACGCGGGGATGATACTGGAACAGCTTCTGGTTCTGGCGCAGTTCCTTAATATTCAGTCCCTGCACCTTACCACTCCAGTCGGCACCCCACATAGCGAAGGGTTCGCCTTCGGGCACCACAATGGTGATGTTCTCAAGTTCAAGAGGGATGGGCTCGAAGATGCAGACAACGGCAAAGTGGTCACCGGTGACACCCTCGTTCCAGAATAGTTTGTCGTTAGGATAGTTCAGCACGCCTTTACATTTGTACTGGTGACCCTGCTGGTCGATGAGCATGACGTTGCCGCCACGACTAAAGTACTCGCGCATCCAGTTCATCTCGCAAGCCTCAGCCAGATAGGTGGCCTCCGGGGTACACCACATGGCATAGGTGCCGTCGGTTACGGGCTTGATGAGGTGGGCATCGTCATAGACAGCCCATGACTCGTGTTTGTCTTTGTCATAGTTCTTGGCCTCACTGACGAGGTGGGGCTTGTGGAACTGTGGTATGCTGTCGTAAGCTTCCTGGCCGCGATAGTCTTCCCAGAAGTGTCCTGACTGGGTGGTGAGATCGACATTCATGCCTCGCATGTACCAGTTGGGTACGCCGTAGATGGCTATCTCCTTGGTGCCGTCAGCCAGTTTGGGAAAGACTATCTGGAAGTCAAGCATCGAACCCTTTTTGGCCTTGAAGCTGAACACCTTGCCATAGCAGTCGGGCACGGTGCGGCGCGAACGATAGATGGTGCCGCTCTCTTTGTCCAGAATGACACACTCGTCGCTGCACAGCCAGAAGTTTTCCACCACGTCGGCAGGCATACGGAGGTAGCAGTGCAACACGGTCTCGTTGTTCTCTTCCGTCAGTTGCCAGATGACAGGACTGAACGACTCCTCACCGGATATCCAACGGTCGGGGAACACATCTTCTATATTGTCAATGGTAGGAACGTTGGTAATCATTCCCATGTTCTCGTGCCAGGAGTTGTTCTCGGTACTGGGCCACACCACGGTTGTCTTATTTGTTTTCTTGCCCGTTGGAACGGTTGTGACTTTAGGGAGAGCCGCCCAAAAGCAGGCGTCTGGCTTTGCCAATGTCTTGACGGTGGAGGTCTTGGCTGTCGGTGTCTGTGCGTGCATGGTCAGGCCGGCCACAGCCAACAGACTTAGGGTAATGAATCGTTTCATAACGCTTTGTTTCTTGTTTGAATAGTTTTTGTATGCATTAACTCGTCTCGATATTCTTGGTAGCAGGCCGAGGAGACCTCAGCACCTATAGGGGCATGGGTGCCGTAGAGCAGAATCCGGCCATTGATGCGCTCGGCAATCCAGCGATAGTGTTGTTGGCGGCGCAGGTCCTTCAGTTCGAAGAAGAACTGCCGGTGCGAGAAACTCAGGAAGTAGCCGGGCGTCTCGTCGCTATAGCAGCAGGCCATCTGTAGCAGACGGCTGAAGAGGTCTGGCTCCTGAGAACCGGTATTCAGCCGGTTCTTGTCTGGGAAGACATAGACCGTACTGACTACACTGCTGTCCTGGACAATAGAGCACGTCAGCCTACCCTCCTTTACCTTATTATATTGAGCCATCTTTGCAATGAACTCATCCACACGGGCCGGGTCCTGATAGGGCACGGTGTCTTTCGTCAGCAACTGGGTGGCGTAGTGCAGATTCTCGTCCACTTCTGACAGATCTGCTTCCGACTGTGTCTCTACCTGCCGAGTAATGGTTTTCTTTCTGCTGACCACGGGTCGTGGAGGTGTGGGTTGCTGCTTGACGACGGAGGACTCTTGCTGGTGTGATGGCTGTACCACCGCTTGGGCCGCCGCAGGCTGAACAGTCTTAGGAGCAGTCTGCTGCGCCAGCTGCGAGCCCTGCTGTTCCTGCTCAGGCAACAACGTAACTCCAATGCCCACGACGAGCAGCAGACTGGCCGCAACAGCCACCCAACGCCAAAGCCGGGGTTTCTTGGCAGCAGGCGGTGTCTGCATCCGCTGCTCCATGCTTGCCATGAAGTCGGCAGGCAACTTCGGCGTGTCGGCATAGCGGCGGCGCAGTGCCTCGCGCAGGTCGGTATCGGTATATCGTTTCTCCATACTCTTCATTCTTGCTGTTCAGTGACAATTCGCTGAGCATAGTTGTTTATACATTTTTCTTCTGAGCCTATACAGGCGGTTGGCCAATGCTCTGGCGTCGATGCCGGTGATGTAGGCTATCTCGCTGAGTGGGCGGTCCTCGTAGTAGTAGAGTGTCAGCAACATGCGCTCGTCATCGACCAGGGTGTCCATCAGCTGTTCTAATTGCCGGATGCGTTCTTCGCGCCCTGTGCTTAGCTCGGTCTCCAAGTCCTCATCGCTGATGTCTTTCTGCACCACCCCGTTGTCTTCCATCGAGACCGTCAGCGGGCGCCGCCGCTTCAGGTAGTCGAGTGTCAACCGGTAGGCTATCCTGCAGAGCCAGGTGGAGAGCGTCGCCCGTCGGGGGTCATAGCTGTCGATGTGGCTGAAGGCCCGCATAAACGTGTCCTGTGCCAACTCCTGGGCATCCATCGTGTCAGTTACCTGGCGGACTATCATGGCATATACTCGTTGGGCATAGCGACCGACCATTTCTGTCTGTCCCTCATGGCGTCCACAGCGAACTGCCTCTACGATTTCCGTCTCGGTTAGAGCACTCATCATTTGTCTTCTTCTACTCGTTATACGACAAGTTCAGGGAAATATCTCGCATCTTCCTGAACTTTTTTTGTTAAATCGTTTGCAAAGGTAAGAATTTACAGCTAATAATCGCTCGAAAATGCCCAAATAAATTTGGCATTTTGCTCGCTTATTCTTTGACCTAAAGGTGCAAAGTGTGGCGTTGCAATCGTACCTTTGACTTCGTCGAAGGTACTTAGCACTCGGAAATAAAAAGAAAAGCAAGCTTTCCTTTTGTATTTCTCTCGTTTTTTTCGTACCTTTGCACCCACTTAACGTTAAGAGTATGAAGATTGAACAACAGATACAGTCGGCAGCACAGGCTGCTGTAAAGGCACTCTACGGACAGGACGTGCCGGAAAAGATGGTGCAGCTGCAGAAGACGCGCAGCGAGTTTGAGGGCAGTCTGACCCTCGTGGTATTCCCCTTTGTCAAGATGGCTCGCAAGAGTCCTGAGCAGACCGCTCAGGAGATTGGCCAGTACCTGGTGGACCACTGCGAGGCTGTCAGCAAGTTCAACGTGGTGAAGGGATTCCTGAACCTGAGCATCAGCGACGCTGCCTGGCTCAACCTGCTGCAGGACATCGACCAGGACGACCACTACGGCGAGCGTCCCGCTGACGAGTCTTCTCCACTCGTCATGATAGAATATTCCAGCCCCAACACCAACAAGCCTCTGCACCTGGGCCACGTGCGCAACAACCTGCTGGGTTGGTCGCTGGCTCAGATTATGCAGGCCAACGGCAACCGGGTGGTGAAGACCAACATCGTCAACGACCGCGGCATCCACATCTGTAAGTCTATGCTGGCCTGGCTGAAGTGGGGCAACGGCGAGACGCCGGAGTCCAGCGGCAAGAAGGGCGACCACCTCATCGGCGACTACTATGTTGCCTTCGACAAGCACTACCGCGACGAGGTCAAGCAGCTCGTGGCGCAGGGCATGGACGAGGAGCAGGCCAAACAGGAGGCACCGCTCATCAAGGAGGCTCACGAGATGCTGGTGAAGTGGGAGCAGAACGACCCTGAGGTGCGCGCCCTGTGGGAGAAGATGAACAGCTGGGTATACGCCGGCGAGGAAGGACTGGCCAAGGGGCTCTTCGAGCGCCACGAGGACAACTCGGTATGGGCCGACCTGACCAACGAGGGACTGGACCAGAAGTTGCTGCTGCGCTCTGACGGCACCTCTGTATACATGACGCAGGATATCGGTACGGCCGAGATGCGCTTCCAGGACTACCCCATCGACAAGATGATTTATGTGGTGGGCAACGAGCAGAACTACCACTTCCAGGTGCTCAGCATCCTGCTGGACCGTCTGGGCTTCAAGTGGGGCAAGGAGTTGGTGCACTTCTCTTACGGCATGGTGGAACTGCCCAACGGCAAGATGAAGAGCCGCGAGGGTACGGTGGTGGATGCCGACGACCTGATGGAGCTGATGGTCAGCGATGCCTACAAGACGTCCATGGAGCTGGGCAAGTTTGACGACATGACCGAGGAGGAGCGCCGCGAGATAGCCCGCATCGTGGGCATGGGTGCGCTGAAGTATTTCATCCTGAAGGTGGACGCTCGCAAGAACATGCTGTTCAACCCTGAGGAGTCTATCGACTTCAATGGCAACACGGGACCGTTCATCCAGTACACCTACGCCCGCATCCGCTCAATTCTCCGTAAGGCAGGTAATCAGAATTCTCAATTCTCAATTCTCAATTCTCAATTAAGCGAGAAGGAGGTGGAGCTCATCCAGAAGATGTCGGAGTATGGCGCTGCCGTCGAGCAGGCCGGCAAGGACTACTCACCCAGCGGCATTGCCAACTACTGCTACGAACTGACCAAGGTCTTCAACCAGTTCTACCACGACTACTCCATCCTCAACGAGCCCGACGCCGAGAAGAAGGCCGTCAGACTGGTGCTGGCCAGGAACGTGGCCAAGATTATCAAGAACAGCATGGCACTGCTGGGCATTGAGGTTCCGGAAAGAATGTAACGTTAAAAAGATGACAAGATGAAAAGAATAATGATGACGGCAATAGCCGCACTGATGGCTGTGATGAGCGTCAACGCACAGAATGGCTACGACACTCGCCACGAGATTGGCATCAGCTATGGATTCGAATGTAACAGCGACATCATCAGCAGCTTCGGTGGAGCACTGGGCAATGCGATGGCTGGCGCACAGAGCCGCAACGAGTCGCACGTCGGCACCATCATGGCTGAGTATTTCTATCACCTCTCGCCCAGTGTTGGCGTGGGTGCCATGGCTGGTTTCGGCCAACACACGGAGGACTCCTACTTGGGCGACTCCAAACTGGGCGAGAACACCGACACCTACTTCACCTTCATGCCCGCCGTGAAGTTCAACTGGCTGCGCAAGCGCAACTTCGGCATGTATAGCAAACTGGCTGCCGGCATCACGTTCAGCAAATTTAAATATGACAGCGACAACGGCAACGACGACAGCGAGAACAATACCGAGTTCAACTGGCAGGCCTCACTGCTGGGCATAGAGGCTGGCTCTACGACGCTGCGTGCCTTCGGCGAACTGGGCTTTGGCGAGCAGGGCATGCTGGTGGTTGGTCTGCGCTATAAATTCTAATATCGACAATAGCGTGAACTTAGTATCACCTCCCGACTACCGCCACGACACCGTGCTGCCGTTACCCATGGAGGTGACGGCAGACGCCTGGGCGGTGGATGCTGCCTGCAGCGGCAACCCCGGTCCCATGGAGTATCAGGCCATCGACCTGCAGACGGGGGCACGCGTGTTCCACTTCGGTCCCATGAGAGGCACCAACAACATTGGCGAGTTCCTGGCCATTGTCCACGCCTTGGCACTCTGCTGGCAGCAGGGCTTGCACCACAAGACCATCTACAGCGACTCGGTGAACGCCATGCTGTGGGTCAGGAAGCGACAGTGCAAGACAAAATTAGAGCGCACCCCGCAGACGGAGCCGCTCTACCAGATTATTCAGCGCGCAGAAAACTGGCTGCGCACCCACGACTACCAGAACCCCATCGTCAAGTGGGAGACGCAGAAGTGGGGCGAGGTGCCTGCCGACTTCGGTAGGAAGTAACGTTGTTCTCACCATATTCTTTTCTCGACACAAAGACGACATCCGCGGGCAACTGTGGGGCACGGGTGCCGTCGCTGACGGTCACGGTACCGGTCTCCACGCGTATCTCGTCCCACAGACCTTCACGGATAAACGACTCGTGGGTCTGGCGCCCGCCCTCGACGACGAGCGACTGTACACCCTGCTGGTAGAGGTCGTCGATGAGCTGCGACAGTGGGCGCTGGCGGGTCAGCACCACCCGCTTCGGGTCCGGACCGTGCCAGTGGCGCACGGTCAGCAGCGGGTGCTCTCTGGCGTCGGTGGTGTGGCCCACGAGGATGGCGTCTTCCTCGGCCCGCAGCTGGTGCGACAGCATCTGGGTCTGTTCGTTGCTAATCTGCAGGGCCTGTCCGTGGTCGTCGATAAATCCGTTGGCGGTCTGGGCCCACTTCAGTAGGATATAGGGCCGGTGCAAGGAGTGGTAGGTGAAGAATCGGCGGTTCAGCCACTGGCACTCCTCTTCCAGCACGCCCACGCTGACGCTGATGCCGGCGGCCTGCAGTTTCTTGATGCCACGGCCCTGCACCTGGGCAAAGGGGTCAATGGTGCCTACCACCACGCGGCGCACACCTTTCTTGATTATCAGGTCGGCACAGGGCGGCGTCTTGCCATAGTGCGAACAGGGTTCCAGCGAGACGTAAATGGTGGCGTCCGGCAGCAGGGCCTCATCTTCTGGCCTCACACTGGCAAAGGCGTTGACCTCGGCATGGCCCTCACCACAGCGCACGTGGTAGCCCTCGCCGATGATTCTGCCTGCTGCCACTATCACCGCACCAACCATCGGATTGGGGCGCGCTCCTTGGATACCATTCGCTGCCAGCTGGATGCAGCGCCGCATGTATTTTTCGTCAGTCTTTATTTGGTTATTCTCCATATTATTTGTAATTTTGCACGCATGACCTACAACAAACTGTGGCGCCTGCTGGCGCAAGAGTACGACCGGGGCGAGGCACAGGCCATTGCCCGCATGGTCTATGAGGTGCGCTACGGTCTCACGCTGTCTGACATTTACAGCGGCAAAGATACACAATTATCGGCAGACTGCCAAGCAGAACTGGAAGAAATTGCCCATCGGCTGGCCAGCCACGAGCCGGTGCAATACGTGCTGGGCACGGCCGACTTCTGCGGCCGCCCGTTCCACGTAGAGCCGGGCATTCTCATTCCGCGGCCCGAAACGGAGCACCTCTGCCGCCTCATTCTGCAGTCCGTGCTCCCGCCGTCGCCATCCGTCCTCGACATCGGCACGGGCAGCGGATGCATAGCCGTCACACTGGCTCTCGACATACCCAATAGCCGCGTCACGGCATGGGACATCTCAGAAGTGGCATTGAAGATTGCCCGCGAGAATGCCAAACGTGCCAATGTTCATGTATCATTTGAACAGGTAGATATCTTACATCTTCCTTCTGACAGCAACCCGCCCTACATCTGCCAGAGCGAGGCTGCCCAGATGGAGTCCAACGTGCTGGACTACGAACCGCGGCTGGCGCTCTTCGTGCCCGACGAAGACCCGCTGCGCTTCTACCGACCCATCGCCAGCTATGCCCACGCCGCCCTGCATGCCGGCGGTCAGTTGTGGCTGGAGACCAACCCGCTCTACTTAGAACAGATAACCGCCCTGCTGCTCGCCACCGGCTGCCACGTCACAGCCCACGACGACCAGTTTGGCAAGACACGATTTATACAAGCCATACGATGAAACAAGCCATACCTGATAAGACGAGACAGAAGAGTGAAAACGATGCCTACCTCACCCTGGCGGCTCTCTGCGCACAGGCGGAACACTGCCAGTGGGAGATGCTGGAGAAGATGCGCCGCTGGCAACTGTCTGAGGAGCAACAGGCGCGCGTCATGCAGCGGCTCGTCAGCGAGCGCTATGTTGACGACGAGCGCTATGCCCGTGCCTTCGTCAACGACAAGGTGCACTACAACAAGTGGGGGCGCCGCAAGGTGGAGCAGGCACTCTGGCAGAAACACATCGACGACGACATCCGCCAGCGGGTACTCGACGAGGTTGACGACAGCGAATACCTCTCCGTGCTGCGCCCGCTGCTGCAACAAAAGCGTCGCTCCACGCGTGCCGCCAGCGACTACGAGCTAAGCCAGAAGCTGGTGCGCTTCGCCCTGAGTCGCGGCTTCACTTTCGACATCATCCGCCAGTGTCTGAGTTCCGACCATCTAACCGATATAGAAGGGCTAGACAATCTAGAAGTCTAGACCGTCAAGAAACCTATAAAGTCCTATGATTAGCTGGTGGACCCGTATCCTCGACTTCATCTCACCCCGTCTCTGCGTGGTGTGTGGTCGGCGGCTGACACCTACCGAGCGCACGCTCTGTGGTGTCTGTCTGTTCCACCTGCCGCGTACAGACTACCATCGTAAGCCCCTTGACAACCCCATGGCACAACTCTTCTGGCACCTGGCACCTGTCGAGAAGGCTGCCGCACTGTTCTTTTTCCGTCCACACTCAGAGACGGCAGAGTTGGTCTACCGACTGAAATACCACAACCGCCCGGACATGGGCGAGGACTTGGGACGCATCATGGCAAGCGAGATGCAACTCTCCGACTTCTTTGCTGACATCGACGTCTTGCTGCCTGTGCCGCTGGCGCGCAAACGTCTGCGTCAGCGAGGCTACAACCAGAGTCACCAGCTGGCCCTGGGCATCAGCGACGTCACCCGCCTGCCTATTGTCACCAAAGCCCTGCGTCGCAAGCATTTCCAACAGAGTCAGACCGTGCTTAACCGCCTGCAACGTCAGGACAACGTAGCCGACACTTTCATCCTTGCCGACGACCGTCCGCTGCGTGGTCGCCATGTCTTGCTCATCGACGATGTCTGCACCACCGGTGCTACCCTCATCGCCTGCGCCAACGCCCTCAAAGCCGTAGACGGCATCCGCATCAGCGTCCTCACCCTAAGTTTTACCAAAGATTAAAGTCGGCGATGGTGCGGGCTACCTTCAGTTGCCACCACCCACCAGCGCCACGACACAAGTATACGATTATGGTGTGGAGTAAGCTACTGTTGCAACAGCCATTGGGCAAAGAATTGGTCGTAGAGCGTATAAGTACCCATGTCGTGGGTGATGAAATCCTTTTCCAACAGGCCTTTGACGGCCCCTTGAACCATACTGGCCGTAAAACGGTAGCGCTGCAGAAACGGACGAGAAGTCAGATTGGTGGCCTTGCCCTCCTTACAGATAGCAATCAGGACTTCTTTTTGTTTTGGAGGCAATTGGAAGAGTAGTGCTTTATAAGCAAAACTCTGCTGGGTAATAATCTGCTGAACAGCTGGCTCTATCATCTCATCTGTACATACAGCACCAGATTCTGTCAGTGTAAATAATGCATT
This sequence comes from uncultured Bacteroidales bacterium, assembly GCA_902760315.1. GTDB lineage: Bacteria > Bacteroidota > Bacteroidia > Bacteroidales > Bacteroidaceae > Prevotella. The sequence goes on from CACWFV010000010.1 coordinate 24,033, forward strand.
CAAGACAGACTGTACATACCAGGTGACACCTTCATACCGTTGGTAAGTAGCAACAACGGCTTCCCGGCTTATTCCTTTGCGATATTCTCTGAATAATGCCTGCGCGAACGCTACGTACTTCTCACAGTTAATAGGCTCGATAGACATCAGACTTGTGCTTTGATAGAAAGGACGGGATGGTGAAACGAAAATTTCCGACATCATGTGCCGCTGTGAACCCGAGTAGATGAACCAAGCATTCCTGCACTTCTGAATTCTTGTACGGAGTACGGCCTCTACTTTGTTGTCAGGGTAATCGGCAATGACTTGAAACTCATCAATAGCCACAATACACGGCTTGTCGGCCTGTTCCAAATAGGCAAATATTTCGTCAAGCGTAAACTCCGGCACCTTGATATCACCAACACCTAACCCCCATTCAGGATTGCCGTTGATGTCGAAAGAGATGTTGCTACGCAATGAACCTATCGTATTCAGGAACTTCTCCCAAGCCTTGCGGCCTCTTGATTTCAGCACGCTGAGTACAGTCTTCCCCAGTTCATAGACAAACTCCTGCAAGTTTTTCGTAGCATAAATGTCTACGATGAAAGTATAGTAATTATCCTTGATGACTTCTTGCTCAAAACAGTGGTTTATAAGTCCTGTCTTCCCGAGGCGACGAGGCGATATGAGAGCAACGTTGTTGCCATTGGTTACCTGTCTTGTCAGCAATTCTGTTTCTTCCACGCGGTCACAAAAATAGTGCGGAGAAAAGTATCCATTAGTAATGAAAGGATTTGACGGCTTCATAACGTTTCCATTCTAAGTGTCTTAAACTTTATGCAAAGATAATTATAATATTATTATAAAGCACCCAAACCTCCGTCGTTTTAACTTTATTTATATCCATCATTCCTGAGATAGTTGTTTTTTCAACACTAAAGCTTTTCGAACTAACAAGAAGCTGACGGGTACAGCAATTATGTAGACGGGCAACGGGGCCCACTCGGCTGGAACTCCTATCCAGTAGAAGAAATTTATGAACATTATCCCGATATAAAATTTTTCTTTCATGTGCGCATTGTTATAGATAGTAGCTCTTCACCTATAGACACAATGTTATTGTCAAGTTGTCGAACATAAATCTTTCGTATATTTTACTCCCAATTCATCTACCCAGTAAGCTTCCTGTTTGTTATTCGTACCCATATACTAATATTAAAAATTCCATCAATTGTTAAATCCCTCGCTCTGCCCAGTCGCCTCTATCTAAGTTGCGATACCCGATGGCCTCGGCAATGTGCATGGACTCCACTTTCTCGCTGCCGGCCAGGTCGGCAATGGTGCGGGCTACTTTCAGAATGCGACTGTAAGCACGGGCGGAGAGTTTGAGGCGCTCCATGGCCATGCGCAGCATGTCGAGCGAGGCGGCATCAGGCTCGGCAAACTCGTGGAGCATGCGCTCCGTCATCTGGGCGTTGCAGTGGACCTTCCCCAGCCCACCCTGCTTTGGAAGGGAGCTGAAACGCTCGGTCTGAATCTGACGAGCCTTGATGACACGCTCCCTGATGTTGGCCGACGGCTCTCCCGGCTTCATCTGCGAGAGCTGGGCAAAGGGCACGGCCTGTATCTCGCAGTGGATGTCAATGCGGTCCAGCAAGGGACCGCTGATCTTGTTCATGTAACGCTGTATCTGGCCCGGCGTGCAGACGCAGTTGTGCGTAGGGTCGCCATAATAGCCACAGGGACAGGGATTCATGGAGGCCACAAGCATGAACGAGCAGGGATACTCCACCGAGTACTTGGCGCGGGCAATGGTAATCTTTCGGTCTTCCAGCGGCTGTCGCAATACCTCCAGCACCGAGCGGCTCAGTTCAGGCATCTCGTCCAGAAAGAGTACACCGTTGTGGGCCAGCGATATCTCGCCCGGCTGCGGATTGTTGCCACCACCCACCAGCGCCACTTGCGAGATGGTGTGGTGTGGCGCCCGGAAAGGCCGTTGGCTGATGAGGCTGGTGTCGCGCGACAGCTTACCGGCAACACTGTGTATCTGGGTTGTCTCCAGACTCTCGGCCAGCGACAGTGGCGGCAGAATACTGGGCAGCCGTTTGGCCAACATGGATTTGCCTGAGCCCGGCGGACCTATCATAATCAGGTTGTGGCCACCGGCCGCCGCCACCTCCAAGGCACGCTTCACGCTCTCCTGACCACGCACGTCGCTGAAGTCCGTCTCAAAGAGGTTCTGCTGTTCGTAGAACTCCTTGCGCGTGTCGATGACGGTAGGCTGGTAGGTGGTGGTGCCATTCAGGAAGTTGACAACATCCATCAGTGTCTCCATGCCGTAGACCTCAAGATTGTTGACGACAGCCGCCTCGCGGATATTTTGTTGAGGCACGATGAGTCCCTTGAACTTTTCCTTACGGGCACGGATGGCAATGGGCAATGCGCCGCGGATGGGCTGTAGCCGGCCGTCGAGTCCCAGTTCGCCCACCAGCATGAATTTGTCTAACCGTTCCTCCTCTACTTTGCTGTTGGCAGCCAGTATGCCAATAGCCAAGGGCAGGTCGTAGCCCGATCCCTCTTTCTTGATGTCGGCAGGCGACAGATTGGCGGTGATGTCCATGGAGGGCATCTTGAAACCGTTGTTGATGAGGGCCGCCTTGATGCGGTCGTAACTCTCCTTGACAGCTGTGTCGGCCAGTCCCGTCAGGTGGAATTGCACGCCTCGCGACATGCTCACCTCGCAGGTTACCGTAGTCACCTCCAGACCGTTGACAGCAGCGCAATATGTTTTTACCAGCATAATAGGATTGTTTTATGTGACAAAGGTAATAAAAAAAAGTTACGGGAAGAAAAAAAAGGCAGAATACTTGTGTAGACTGCCTTTTTTCTGTTTGTTATTTAGCGTATAAATACTTTCTTGCTATTGCCGTCAGCATCGACCACAATATTCAGTCCGTGTTGTAATGTCTGTCGCCGTATGCCCGTTGGACTATAGATGCCTCGTGGCAGGCGTTTGGCAATATGGAGGTTCGTGATGCCTGTAATGTTGTTAAGGTCCCTGAGACGGCACTCGGCCAAAAGGAACTCCTGCATGCCGCTGCCTTCCTCGCGGAACTGGATAATGTATTTGCCTGCCGTTGTTACCTCAAAGTCCAAGCTGTAGCGCTCGGCTGTCGAGATGTCTCCTGCGCTGTTGCCATTGATGTTGGGTGCGGCTGTGTGCACTTTAGAAGCGGCAAGTCCGCGACCGCTGCTGGAAAGGATCTTTGCTTTATAGGAAGGTGTGCCCTTCCATGCTGCCATAGCATACACAAGTTGGTACTTGCCGGGATTCAGCGTCAGTGGGTAGTTGGCCAATCGGCCATATTCCGCACTGGTAGTGCGCCAATAGAGAGCTTTGCCTTGATAGCCGGTAAGTCCTGCAAAGGTGCGTGGACCACTGCCGTTCTGCGAGGGATAGTCACGTACGTCGCTACCATCGGTGGTACGCCATCCTACAGGTAGTGCACCATTGGCCACTTCAGAGTAGTCGAGCTCATAGATTGCAGCTTTGTCGTAGAATACGGGTTGGATGGTAACGTCGTTGTCTGGCATGACGAACGACACCTCGGTGGCATCTTCCTCAAAGGGTATAGTTTTGCCCTGAGTATAGTAGACGGAGTTGACCACGTTCAGTGCTTTGAGGCCGTAGCCCTCCTCGGGTGTGATGGTCAGGTGTACCGTCTCGCCGGCAAGCGCCTTGTCGACATCGGTGGAGACTTGTCCGAAGTCTGCACTGCGAACGGTTATGCCGTACTGCTCTTTGGGTGTACCCACCGGTTCATAGATAATCTGGTCAATAGTCATCTGGATGGCTCCGCTGTTTTGCAGGACAAAGTCGTTGGTGCCAGCCTCCAGCGTTACCGTTACTGAGGCCTCATGCCAGTCGTTCTTGGCCACTTTTTCGAAGTTGATGACTTGTGTTGCGCCGTTGACAGTCGCTTTCATGCTCCCTGCCTTGCTGCTGTTGCAATAACGCACCAGGATATTGTATTCGCCACCCTCAGTCAGCTTCAGCTGATGGCGCAGCGCACTATTGGTATTAGCCTTTGTCTCGATGAAGCCCAGTCCTGCAAAGTCGTAGTAGTCCTGTGCCCACCAGCCGGAATGTGTCATGCGATGGTCCACGTTCTTGCGGTCCATGTCTTCGGCTTCAATGATGATAGGGCCATGGTATGGCTCTGGCTGCTGAGGCTGTTCAAGGGCTGTGGCGGGCAGTATGTCGGTCTTTCTGTCGGTGGCTGTTCCGGCACAGTCAATGCGCACGATAGCTGCTCCCATGTGTACGACATTGACGGTGAAGGTTTGCGCCTCAGCGTCATACGCCTGTCCTGACAGACTGGCGTTATGTCCGCTGACGTTGGTTGTCGGCTTTGTTAGCGTGCATGTCGGCTCTGAGGTGACACCCGTAATGACGATCTTGTCGGTTTTCTGACTGAGACTGTCGCTACGGTAGTTGTTGAAGTAGAAGTCTATATGGTCGGCATACTCGCGGATAACACCACTGGAGAGCATGGCATATTCTAATTTCAGCGCCTCACAGGTGTTATAATGCAGTGGTATCTCTGCTTTTGCCGTCTTTTTGCTGTTCAGATAACTGTATGGTGTATAGGTCACCAACTGGTTGCGATAGCGGTTGACATAGAGATCGCCTGACGACACCTCTGGGTACTGAGCGTCAAAGTCTTCCTGCTTTTTTGCCTCTGTCGACCAGCGTGACTGATAGTTGGAGCGCTTGATTTGCAGCGGTATAGCCTGGGCGGCTTCATCGTAGAGATTGATGACGATGGGGATGGCACCATACCGCCCTGTCGACTTGAAGTAGCACAGGTTGTTATACCACTGGCCATAGTTGTGGCGGGCTTCTTTCTTCTGGTTGAAAGGGTCTTTCTGCAGGTAGACGCCATTGTAAAGGTCGTCCCACGACGTGTACGAGTCGTAGCCTTTGGAGATGTCAAGGTTGTTGACCACGACAATCTTGGTCTTTCCAACTACTTCCTCACGTGATGGTATGTACATGGTGCCGTCTATGATGCGGCGCCACATCTCCAGCCAGATACCTTTGAAATGGGGCGATGCTGCCCAGTTCCGTCGTGTATAGCCATCCACATTGCTGTCTGCTTGGTTTAGGAAACACTCCTCGCGCCATATCAACTCAGGTCCATCCCATACAGCACCACCATTGACGCACGTCTGCTCCATCACTGTACCGATGCCGGCACTGCCAGGATATTTCTTGCCGTGGTTCTTGCCCAGCAACTTCTCCAGCGTGTCGTTCCAGCCACAGTTGTCGTAGCGTACACCGTAGTTTTTTGTCAGTCCAGAGATGAATGGTCCCCAGCAGATGCTCTCATTGTTATAGAAACTGCTGGCATGGGTGTACTTATAAAGGAATAGAATGGCTTCTGGGTATTTCTTACAGGCTGCCAGAAAGTCTGGGTTGCTCTTGAGCTCCCCCATGGGGTTGGTACCCATGTGGTAGTCGCCACCGCACCAGCTGACAGTAAGGAAGCCGCCATACTTGTGCGACATCTCCACCAAATTGGCGAACAATGCCCAGCGCGAACCTGTGGTCATAGAGCCTTTATCACCCGGGTCGCCAAAGCCCCAAAACTGTTCGGCGTAGTTCCACCCCAGGAAGTTAGGGTAGTTCTTGAAGAAATATTCAAAAGTTTCCAGGTCGTTGTCCTGAATGTGTGTATGACCACCTGATGCCGGCTGGCAAGAGAACCACATACCATTCTGCTGACATACCGTGGCCCACGACTTGTATGTGCGTACAGCATTGCGTGGCATGCGGTACATATTTGTCTCCGTGTCGTACTGGCACGACAGTGAGAGATTCATGCAGACATAGGGTTTGATGTCATTGGGAATAAGGTCGATGATTTTCTGTGGATCTGCCGAGTTCCATACATCGATGTGGATTAGCCATAGCGGGTGCTGTGAGTCAATGGGACGGCGCTGCTGTGCCGTCACGTTTGTCCATACCGTTGTCAGTAACAGCAGTAAGAATGTTTATCATTAGGTAGGGCAAAGATACTAATAATTCATGATGGATGTACCATAATTCATAATTTTTTGTTACTTTTGTAACCGGATATGAACAATTTGATACGTTTTCTGAAAGATTGGACCCTCCCGGTGGCTATCGCCGTGGGGTCGCTATGCTATCTGACGTTTTACTACGTGCCCCAACTCGATGCACTGGGCACGCAGTTGGCACCTGTCTTCGATGTCATCTTCCCGCTGTTCGTCTTCCTGACGCTGTTTGTCACCTTCTGTAAGGTCGACTTCCACCAGATGCGCCCTCACCGGTGGCATGTCGGCGTACTCGTTGCCCAGCTGTTGCTGGTGGCTGTCAACATCGTTGTCATCTTTATGGTAGAGGCTGATGTGGAGCAGAAACTTCTTTGGGAAGCCCTCCTCACTTGCATCATCGGACCGGCGGCTTCGGCATCGCCCGTGGTGACGGGCAAGCTGGGCGGCAACATCTCTACCATGTCCACCTACGTACTCGTCTCGTCGTTGGCTTCGGCATTGTTGATTCCGCTTGTTTTCCCCATGCTGGAACAAACGGTTCATGTCTCGTTCTTTAGCGCGTTCCTTATTATATTACAGAAGGTCAGCATCGTACTCCTGCTGCCACTGGTCTTAGGATGGATCATGCAGCATTACGTAAAGAGTGTCTGTGCAAGAATAGCAGCCATGCCCAACCTCAGTTTCTATTGCTGGGCCATTTCGCTCAGCATCACCACGGGCATCACCGTCAAGAACATCGTCCACAGCGAGGCTACACTTACCCTGTTGCTGATGATAGCCGTTGCCACCTTCCTGCTGTGCTGGGTACAGTTTGGCATCGGACGTCTCATAGGCCGCCACCTGGGTGAAGAGATTAATGCCGGCCAAGCCTTGTTCCAAAAGAATACCGCCCTCTCCATCTGGGTGGCTTACATGTATCTCCACCCCGTAGCCTCCGTGGGTGCCGGCTGCTACGTCTTGTGGCAGAACATCATCAATTCATTGGAACTATGGCAATACAGGAATAGAGGAATATCGTAATTCCGTAATTCCGTAATCCCGTGAATACGCAATTCTTATCAATGATAAAAGGCCGGAACTCAACTAAGTTCCGGCCTTCATCTTTGAAATAAGTCTGCCGCTGCGTTAGTCAGCAATCAGCGTGAAACGCTGGAAGGCAGTAATCTTCAGGTCCTTGTCCTGCTTGGCCAGCCACTGTGCAACAGTAGCCTTGTCGCCGTCGCCGAACTGGAACTCCTGGGGTTAGCCTCGCCCTCGACCTTTGCGTCAGCAATGATCTTGCGAGCCTCGTCAGCCTGCTCCTGGGTCAGCCAGCCCTTAGCCATGTTGCTCTCGATGTGGTCCTCAGAGTCAACGAGGTTGGGGTTCAGACCAGCCTTCTTCAGCTTCATCTCCACAAACTTCTCTACCTGCTCCAGCTTGGTCTTCTCGAAAGAGGTCTTGTACTCCTCGTCCAGAATCTTCTGGTCAACGCTCTCAGCGTCCAGAGCTACGGGCTTCATGGCAGCCACCTGCATAGCTACCAGGTGACCCTGCTCAGCAGCGGGCTTGTTGGTCTGTACCATGGTGCACAGGGTGTGCTTGCCCATGTGGTCGTACACCTCGATGTTGTCACCCTCCAGTGTCAGGTAGCCGTCCAGCTCCATCTTCTCACCGGTGATGCCTGAGCGCTGAGTGACAGCCTCCTGAGCGGTCTGGCCGTTGATGTCCAGCGCCTTGACAGCCTCCAGGTCCTTGCACTTGTTGGCGATGGCAGCGTCCAGGATGCTCTGTGTCAGTGCGATGAAGTCGGCACCGTTAGCCACGAAGTCGGTCTCACACTTCAGGGCGATTATGGCGGCGAAGCCGTCAACGCTCTTTACGAGTACACAACCATTAGAGGTCTCACGGTCGCTACGCTTGGCAGCGATGGCCAGGCCGCGCTCACGGAGCAGCTCCTTAGCCTTGTCGAAGTCGCCCTCAGCCTCGGTCAGAGCCTTCTTAACGTCAGCCAGACCAGCACCAGTCATGGCGCGAAGCTTCTTGATATCGTCAATTGAAATTGCCATTGTTTTTTCTTTCTTAATTAATTATTGTTCGTTATTTCGGTTTATCGGTATGACGGTATTCCGACATTGCGTTATTCCGGCTTCCCGATATTCCGGTTTCCCGGCATTCCGTTGTGCCGGTTTCCCGTTATTCCGGTTTCCCGTTGGAATTACTCTGCGGCAGCCTCTTCAGCAGCAGCGGGAGCAGCCTCTTCAGCTTCCTTGCGGGGCTTGCGAGCCTGACGCTTCGGAGCCTTCTCCTCAGCCTCGGCCTCAGCCTGGGCGTCAGCAGCCTTCTCGTCAGCCTTCTCTACCTTGCGCTCCTCGATACCCTCGCTGATAGCCTGGCAGCAAGCGCCCAGGATAGCCTCTACGGAGTCCTTAGCGTCGTCGTTAGCAGGAATGACGAAGTCGATGTTCTTGGGGTCAGAGTTGGTGTCCACAATACCGAATACGGGGATACCCAGACGGTTAGCCTCGCGGACGGCAATCTGCTCCTTCAGCACGTCAACCACGAACAGGGCGCTGGGCAGACGGGTCAGGTCGGCGATAGAACCGAGGTTCTTCTCCAGCTTGGCACGCTGACGGGTCACCTGCAGCAGCTCGCGCTTCGACAGGTTAGCGTAGGTACCGTCCTGCATCAGCTTGTCGATGTTCGCCATTTTCTTTACGGCCTTGCGGATAGTCGGGAAGTTGGTCAACATACCACCCGGCCAGCGCTCGATGACGTAAGGCATACCAACGCTCTGAGCTTTCTCGGCGATGATTTCCTTGGTCTGTTTTTTAGTAGCGACGAACAGGATCTTCTTGCCACTCTTGGCAATCTGCTTCAGAGCCTCTGCAGCCTCGTCAATCTTGGCTACGGTCTTGTGCAGGTCAATAATGTGAATACCGTTACGCTCGGTATAGATGTAGGGAGCCATTGCGGGGTTCCACTTACGCTTCAGGTGGCCAAAGTGACAGCCGGCCTGCAGCAGTTGGTCAAAATTTGTTCTTGCCATTTTCTTGCTTCTTTTTTTGTTGTTTACTTTCTTTTTTAATCTGTTGTTAGATCAACCATCAGGGTAGTCTAGTTGTACTAGTATACTAGCAGTACTAGCCAGAGTCCCTGCGGTTTAGATGCTAAACTGTTCAGTATATTAACGCTTACTGAACTGGAAGCGACGACGAGCCTTGGGCCGACCGGGCTTCTTACGCTCAACCTCACGGGCGTCGCGGGTCAGGAAACCATGGTCCTTCAGAGCCTTCTTGTCCTCTGCGTTAACCTTTACCAGTGCACGGGCGATAGCCATGCGCAGAGCCTGGCTCTGACCGGTGAAACCACCACCGTCCAGGTTGGCCTTGATATCATATTTCTCAGCAACCTCCAGCAGGTTCAGCGGCTGCTTCACCACGTACTGCAGGATGGCAGAGGGGAAGTATACTTCCAAGTCTTTCTTGTTGATCGTGATCTTGCCAGTACCCTCTGACAGATATACGCGAGCTACTGAGCTCTTGCGGCGACCTATTGCATTGATGTATTCCATCTTGATAATTTACTTTTTAACGATTTACTATTTACCTTTTATCACTTGTAGAGGTTGATGTCGATAGCCTTGGGCTTCTGAGCCTCGTGCTTGTGCTCGGTACCCTCGTAAACGTAGAGGTTGTTCAGCAGTGCACGGCCAAGGGGACCTTTGGGCAGCATGCCCTTGACGGCATGTCTCAGAATGCGCTCCACACCGAAAGGCTTCTTGCGCAGCTCGGCAGGTGTGTTGAAGCGCTGGCCACCGGGATAACCGGTATAGCGGGTATAAACCTTGTCTGTCTCTTTCTTGCCGGTGAAGACAATCTTCTGGGCATTGATGATGATGACGTTGTCGCCACAGTCCTGGTTAGGAGTGAAGGTGGGCTTGTACTTACCGCGAATAATCTTGGCTACTTTCGAAGCCAGGCGGCCTACCACCTGGTCGGTAGCGTCGATTACCACCCATTCTTTCTGTTCGCGAGCAGCTTCCTTACTGACGGAAACGGTCTTGTAACTTAAAGTGTTCATTTCTAATTTTAAATTTTACTACTAAAAAACATTTTTACTTGGTCTCTTATGCGCACAAATAGCTACCGGCGGAGGTCTAACTCTCCGCAAGCAGTCTAACGTACACTGAATCAGCGCTCTCACGAACCGCCATGCCCGGCCAAAGACACCGCTATTCCGCACCAATCCACGGGGATTCTAAGTCTCTCCCCCATAATCGGACTGCAAAGGTACAGCTTTTCTACGAAAAACCATTCACCTCAGGACTGCCAGCACAAACATTTAAGAAAGTTTAACTAAACTATAAAGCAATATTGAGAAATACAGTCGTCGCTAGGCGAGCTCCATACACCCTCCGTATTTCATCTTTTCCATAAATCGTATGACCAAAAATGGGAAGCCTGTTTTTGTTCCAAGATTTCAAGATGGCATGACAACGAATTGGGAAGCACCATTGTGTCCTTGCAGGTACTCGCAAGGCCTGTCCGCCATTGTACCCGCACCGGCACTGGGGCACTTCCCAAAGCATATTGTCTACCCAGACTCCCCTCCCGTCGGGAGGGGGCGGGGGTGGGTTCTTCGGGAGGGGTTGGGGGTGGGTTCAAAAGCTGCCGCCGACCCGTCACGGGCCAGCGGCAGCACTCATAATGTTTTTAATTCACTTTCCGACAGGCCGACCCTCACGGGCCAGCCAGCCGACATTAACTAAATTTTAAAACTATATTGAGAAATATAGTCGTCGCCAGGCGAGCATCCGATGCTCCTGCCCCAACGCCTTGGGCAACCCGCGTATCACATCTTACATCTTCCATCAGACATCAGCCATCAATTGTGCGCCCGCGTATAAGTATTCACCATTTCTGTATATTTTGGTGATGACTGTAGAATTTTCGCTTCCAAGACTGTCAGACTGACAAAACGCCGATGTACAGGGCGTTTGCAGCCATTCTGGAGACTGTCAAGACTGACAGCAGACTGACAGCATCCGCCTGAGGCTTCGTGACGTGCGTATCAGCTGTAGTGAGAGGAAATTCTCTAGTGAATTTCAGAGATTTGTTACAGAATTCAGAAAATTCTCTAGTGAATTTTCGACAAGAACAGCTAATACTGAGTTGCGTATGGCTAATAGCAAGCCGTGTATGGCTATCCACATCTTACATCTTACATCTTACATCTTACATCAGCCATCGCCACCCTGTCAGTCTCATGTCAGTCTTGTCACCCCCTAAAATGACTGCAAACCACGATGTACAGGGCGTTTTGTCAGTCTGTCAGTCTCAAACGCACTTTTTCTACGCATCCTGCACAAAACCGTATATCCATACACCTTTTGTGTAGGTTTATGTACTATTTCATCAATTTCAAAGATCGCGTTAATCTTACATCCTTCCTATCTTATCTCCCCTCCCTTGTTACGCACCTATGTTCTATCCAATCTCCCCTCCCTTCTTCCACCTAAAGGTAGAAGTGTGGCTTCGCAATCGGGAGGGGTTGGGGGTGGGTTCTTGGGGAGGGGTCGGGGGTGGGTTCTTTCCACCTCAGCCTCCCGGCTTTGTCTTTGCAGATGCTTGTGGCGATATTCCTTTGTCACATAGCGATGTTTCGCTCATCCTCATGCGCCATCCCATGGCGGCTATGCGTTTATTGATTATGTTTAAAAGTGGATCATCAGAACCGTCCCCGATTTCTCAACGATTTTCATTCCCCCGTTTTTCTCGTTACAAGTTATCTATTTTTAATACCAAATCGCAGAGGAACTTTTTTGCATACACCGTATCCTCCAGTGTTATTGTATTTTTTTTGTTTGTTACAAAATCCATATCAGCTTCATGTGCTATTTGATTACGTCTTCGTACGATTAAATCCAACTGATCTTTATTGGCCATTGCATCCTCAGCCCCATATATTGTTGACCATATTTTTCGGAATCCTATTAGCGTAAGCGCTTTTTCAACATTACGTGAAGATTGGTATGTGTTTTTTGACTCAATATTCTTTATTTCTTTCTCCAACAACTGGACTTGAGTAACAGGATTACTCTCATTCATAATATCCACCATAGTACCTAATGATATTTTATACCCTCTTGTACTACTTGACATCACTGAATGCTCTTTGAACACATCAATCATTTTCTCTCTAACATAATCATGTATGTAGCAGTCAAATGCGCTCACTATCATCACATATTCTGCTCTTAACAACTCGTCTGGTTCAAATGGTAATGTTTTTGAATATAGATATTCAAAAATCCTCTCTAATACAGACGAGGATAAAATATTATTCACAAACTTATTGTATGATTTAGTCATTGGTCAGATATATTATCTTTTTGCTCATTTGTTCAAATAATGCGGAAAACCATGTTAGAGTTTTACGTTGTCCTGTATAGTTTACATTAGACGAATTTAATTCATACACCGGAACTGATTGTTTATTAGAGTCTGCAATGAATCGGTTGAAATTTGAAACTTGACCTATGCAATACTCGTCTAATTCCCGTTTTAGGCTTTTCAATTCCTTGTTTAATTTTTGCGCTTCATAGTACTTTTCATGGGGCAACAACATATTTGCTGCTTTTAATGAGGGTACCAAGTCATTAATGACACTCTTTTCAATATCTTTCATAATGGTTCCAAAAGACTGAGATGGCTGACCATGTTTACGAAGATTAAAGTCATTGATAGTGTAACCAATGAACTTTGGTATGCTAAGTGGCAGAGGATACTCAGCGTCCTCAAATACTTTGCGAGCCTGAACAGCCCAAGCCTCCCACGTAGGTAATATACGACTCAACGATTGTAACGCTTTCAAGGAAAATACATCTGGAGACGTGGGTATCATAAAAAAATCAGAAGATATTAATAAGTCTTGGTTAACAGCACTCAAACTTGGATTCATATCTATCAATGCAAAATCAATGGAATACTTTTGCATACATTTATCTATTAGGTAAGAAAAAGAACCAGGAAGATTCTTCATTGTTCCTAATGTGGTAGATAACTGAAAGGACATTCCCAAAGCAACTTCATACTCTGTCAGATCTATACTACCTGGTAATAGAAACAAATTCTTATTTTTGGCGTTTTGAGGACATTCCATGCTATCTATTAAGCGCGGTTTAGCCAAAAAAGCAGGCTCTAAGGCATCTTTAATATTGTTTTTGTCATTCGACAACAAGTAATCATCATATCGGGAATATCCAATGAACATCATGGTTAAATTACATTGAGAATCTGCATCTACAAAAAGGACTTTCTTTCCTTTCTTTGCAAGCATCCAACCCAAATGAAAGGCCGTAGTTGTTTTACTAACACCGCCCTTGTGATTAAAAATGGCTATTTTCTTCATTTACAAAAGTATTAAATCGTCGCAAAGCGAAGTTTCGCTCATCCTCGTGTCATCACATGACAGCTTTGCGTTATAAAATTCTGGGGCGCATGGCGCTTACAGCGCTGCGCCCCAGAGTATTTGTACGTATCTCAGACATTAATCCTCGAAATCATCTTCGCGAGCACCGAATCCGTGGCCACCACCAGGGGCTTCCTCGCCACTCGCATCCAACAGAACTACGGGAGCCTTGAACTTTATGACCTCCATCACAGGTGCTTTGTACTCAAATTTTTTCATTTTCTTTATTTCTTCTTTTAAGTTTCAAACTTGTATCATAAATAAAGAGTCCGCCCACGCTCTAAGTTGTGAGCGAACTCTTTTTATTTACAGCATTTGTTTACTTAACAACAATCTTCTTGCCGTTCTGGATGTAGACACCCTTCTGAGCAGGCAGGCTGTTCAGCTTCACACCATTCAGGTTGTACAAGCCCTCGACGTTAACACCATTTTTGTTGTCAACGTTGACAGTCTTAATCTCAGTGGTATTGCCATCCAGTTCCTCCATGATGAAGGTTGCCTGGCGAGCAGCGCTACCATCAGCGGTGTTGATGTATGCCTCGAACGGAACGATGTTCCATGACAATTTAGCACCAGCATTGATGTATGCCCAGTCCGCATAGTCACCCAGCAGGAACCAGAATGAGTAGTTCTCGGTACCGGTTACGGTCTTCGTAGTATAGGTACCCACGAAGGTGTTGCCACCACCTGCTTCAAGAACATCGTCGTCTGTAGCAGCGACAATCTTTCTTGAACCGAACTTAACATTCTCTGTCTTTACATCTTCAGCAAGTTTGATGACGAACGGACGGTTAGCCTTCAGGACCTCGGTAGAACCGTTACCACCCTTCATCGTGAGCTTGAACTTGAAGACAGGATCACCATTAGCATCGGTTTTGTAGCCATCAGGATCAATAACGTTCACGATACCATAACCAAGTGCCTTGGAGAGATCTGCAACGGTAATGTCGAACGGCAGTACCATTGTTGCCCAATTTTCTGCTATCCAGTTAGCACCCAATCCATAAGTACCGAACGTACGACCCTTGCGCTTAGCGAAGTTCATTGTCACGTCAACCTGGTAGGCAGAAGCTGCATACGTAGCGATAGTAGCAAGATCTGTAATCTCATCGTTACCCAGAGTGATTGATGCACCATTAGTGATGGTCAGCTTACCTGCATGTTCGGTGTCAATAGTCACGTCGTACAGCGGGTTCTCCTTCAGCACGATGTTAATGACATTGGTTGCCTGAGCATCAATGCTGGTCTCAGCAGTCAGTTTCTCAATGATGTCAGCGATGGTGTGGCCATTTACCAAGTTACCAGCGGTAATCGCAACAGTAGGACTAGCAGCAGGAGTGATAGAAGGAACAGGATCAAATGCTTGAGCTGGTACAGCTGTGAGATCAACAGTCTGGTTAAGTGACTTCACAGTAATCTTGCGAGGAGCAACCTTCAGCAGACCATCGGTAACAACAGTAATGTCGTAGTTGGTAGCGGTAGGTGTTGCACCATTATAGTTGATGGTGTAGCCATCCATGTTAACGGTAGCCATGCTCTCAGCATCATAGGTGAATTTAGCAACTTCATGGTCATATTTTACGATGTCATCGAAGTTAGCCTTCTCAGATTCCTCCATGCCGCTAACAGCCTCCAGGTGGAAGGTATTAGCATCAGCAGCATCGCCATACTGGATGGTGGTATCCTTCACCTTAGCGACGATGGTACCCTTCGTGATGGTCAGCTTACCAGGCTGATAGGACATAGTGTAGTTACCATAGGTAGCGGCACCAGCAGGCTTCAGACCTTCAGCGTGTTCACCAACAGTCTTGGTGGTTACGATATTGACCTTGATGCCTTTGATACCAAGCTCAGCCTCGGTCTTTGGCTTATCAAACTCAACGAGGTCATCACGGTTAATCTTGTAGGTAAAGTTCTGTGCAGTACCATACTTCCAAGTAGCCTCATCAGCAGTGACTCTCAGGGTCTTTCCTAAGATGGTATAGCCCTTAGTCCAGTAATTAACATAGTTAGGATTCTGAGTTGTTCCGGCATCACGGTAAATTTTGTAGTTACCACCATCATTATCAGTAATAGTAACATAATAATTACCTGCGTTTACCAACTGCTGGAACTGAAGAGTATACTCACTTGCAGGAATGACATCATCGCCATCCTTAATTGTAACTACGGGAGCAAGTGTAGAACCAGTATAAGTTACAGAGGCAATATCTTGAATCATGTTTTCAGTAATCGGTTTAGGCTCTACAGTCAGTGTACCAGGCTTTACAGTGATTGTGTAGTTTCCATTCTGGATAAAGCCACCATTGTAACTGACAGAGTAGCTACCGGCATTCTTCATAGCGGGATTAGCGACATAGTTTTCATTCGCATCCTTAACCCAATAGCTGAACTTATTCTGATCAATAGTACCGATGATTTGAGCAAAATTATCACCTGTTTGCTGACTCTGTGACAGACCTGATACATGAGAGATGGTAAATGTAGGAGCAGCACCACCATATGTCATAGTTTTTGCATCAACCTTCACGATAATGTTACTTCTGGTAATAGTCAGTGTACCTTCCTCGATAGCGGAGTAGTCGTAGTTCGGGTTGAGTGATTGTTCATTATCAGCAACAAGACTGGGAACAATGGTATAAGTACCAGCGTCAGCAGGAGTAACTGCATTATCGTCAGCATCCTTATAAGTGAATTTGATAGTACCATTCAGTTCAGCATTCTTGCCATCAGCAACCTTCAGGTCGATTGAAGAAGGAGTAACGGCCAGGTTAGAGATAGTGGCAACAGGATTCAAGTCAGCACCGACACCAACAACCAGGTCATTAGCCTTGATGGTCAGC
This sequence comes from uncultured Bacteroidales bacterium, assembly GCA_902760315.1. GTDB lineage: Bacteria > Bacteroidota > Bacteroidia > Bacteroidales > Bacteroidaceae > Prevotella. The sequence continues at coordinate 40,391 of CACWFV010000010.1, forward strand.
TTACGCTTGTCAATGGTATAGGTCTTCTCAGCTGCAGTAAAGGTATAGTTACCATTATCAGTAGCCGAAACCACAACTTTCTTCTGGCCAACAGACTTCAGGTCTTCCTCGTTGCTAGTATCATTATTATCCTTGTAAGCTATCTCATAGTCGGTTTCTGCCAAAGTAGCAGTTCCGCTCAGAACAGTTACAGCAGGCTTGATATCAGCCTTGGCGTAAACATAGTGATCAAGCGTAGTAGCACCTTCCTCCTGAGCAAGTGTCAGCGTAGGAGCAGTAATGTTCTTCGGAGTAATAGTGTAATTAAATGTCTTGCTACCAATAAAGTTGCGCTTCAGAGTTACCGTTGCAGTAGCAGCACCTCTATTGATGTTCTCAGTTGAAATCTCATAGTCATCTGCAGTAATATCCAAAGCACCAGCCTTAACTGTTGAAATGGTTGGAGTAGCAACTGAACCAGTGTACTCAAAGTTACCACTATTATTTACAGTAAATGTAAAGGTATCACCTACAGATTTTGGAGCGATCTGATAGGTTGTAGTTGCAGTACCACTATATGAAGAACCGGTCTTTGCCTTAATTGTAACAGTTACAGTACCTGCATTCGTCGTAGGATTAACATTACCCGTGTTACTATTGGTGTATTCAACCTCATAGTCATCGGTATTACCATCATTCAGCAAAACGCCACCGACAGTAACTGTAATAGAAGATGGCGTTTGAGATTCTCCATTATAAACCTTACCAGTATGACCTGCTAATACAATCACAGCATCAGCAATACTCTGTTTGATTTTAAAGGAAACACCAGTTCTCATACCAGAATAGTTCGGACCCTTAGCAGTCAAGGTACCAGTGGCAGTAGGACCATTAGTGTTATTTTCCCATTCAACGGTGTAATCTACGCCCTTAACCAATACTTCATGATTCTTAGTATTGGTAAGAATCATATCAGGATCAATGGCAGAACCCGTCTTCTCCTGATCAGGAATTGCGGTTAACACAACATCAGCATTATTCAACGGCATCTTTCTGATAGAAAGAGTTGCACTACCCTGAACAGCTACCGTGTGAGCACTGACAAACGTAGCAATGTCCTCATCATTAATGCTATACTGAGTCTTTTTCGCAGCAGAAATGTTGTCAGGATCGAAACCCAAAGTGTAAGTGTAATCACCTACAACCTCTCCTGCATTTACTCCATTTCTGGAGATGTAGAGACCAGCACGCAATACGCTTGCATTCTTACCAGTAAGACCTTGGTCTTCAGAAAAAATCAAGGTAATACCCTCATCAGGCTGACCGTAGTACTTGCTGATATTGTAAGGAGTAACCTTAACAAGATCAACAGCCCAACCAGCGAGTGGCAAGAGTGTCAACAGCATCAAAATAAGAAAATGTTTTCTCATAATTTGAATGTTTAATTAATAATGTGAATAAAATTGTAAGTTTATAAATGTTTAAATAAATCCTTCACAGGGGTCCTTGTCAGACACGCACGCACATAGTGGTGCCTGCCAGTGCTTCCCCCAACACTGGAATCGATGTTTGATGGCTGATGTTTGATGACCTGATGGAAACAAAAAAGACGTGGGAAAATGCTCCGTCCGCGCTTATCCCAACTACCAGGCCTTCGCATTGCCCCCATGTAAGGATAAGCAACGAAAGCCTGCCCACGTCAGCCGTGATATATGCATACACTACGACTAACGTGGAGCCCAATAATGGTATAGATGGATACACGTATCCACTACACCCTATATACGCAAAGATAGTACACCCGTATTGGAGGAGTACACCTTATTATATATAAAAAGGGAAGTTAGCCGCAGGAAGATATAAAATCAACCCACGTAGACGCTCTCAGTTGCATCACCGCTGTACATGGTTTCCAAAGTTGCGAAGTTTGGTAGAACAGACAGTAACGTTCGAAAACGTCTTTCGAGACTGGCCGTACAACTGGCCTGAGGTCTCGTTCCACAAAATTAATTTTGTTACCCGCCCACGCGCGGACAGGCCTATTTCGGGAGCAAAGGTAAGCGGCAGTTCGCACAAAAAATATACTGCTCTACCGCGTATGGAGATTGACAAAAAAAGAAAAACCCCGTTTCACTAAAAAACGAGGTTAACGCCCTAAATGTAATAAGGTATAGGGAATGGACATCAGCGGAGCTTCTTGGTACCCCGACCCAGAATCGGTTTCAATTCAATATCGGATTATTTGTCGTTGTAGTGCCCCTCGACCTCGGCGATGAGCACAGTCACAACATCATCATAGATATCGTAGATGATGCGGTCATGGGCTGTGACATGCCTTGACCAAGTGATATCCCTACCTCCCTTCAGAGCCTCCGGATGGCCAGTGCCGGTCCGGGGGTGCTGCTCCAGTTCTGGAAGGAGATCACGAAGTTTGTTGAAGGCCTTCGGGTTTGACTTCTTCCATTTCTTGATAACCTTCTGGACACTGGCTGAATACTCGATGGAATAGCTCATAGTTCGTCCATCCACTTCTGTGCTGCAGCAGCACTCTCAAACCTCAATGTCTTACCCTCTCTGTGTTCCTGTCTGGCCTTCTCTATCTTTGCCGCCAGTGCAGGGGTAATCTCCAAATCGTCTTCTTCAACCGGAACTATCGTGTAGAGCTTGCTATTCCTGCGGATATACACACGTTCCCCCCTGTCAACCCGGTCAAACGAGGTAGCCAGGTTGCTTCTAAAGTCTCTCATTGTCAATGATGCCATAATTCTAAAAGTTTGGTTCTGGGTGCAAAGATAGGTATAATTCCCAAAACCGCCAAACTTTTATGTACTTGTTTGTGTACACGCCACAAAAAAAAGTTCATCGTGAACTTTTAAGCCATCGTGATTAAGAAAGGCGTACCCCGACCCAGAATCGAACTGGGAACTAAGTCTTAGGAGGACCTTGTTATATCCATTTAACTATCAGGGCAACAAAAAGTGGTGCAAAGGTAAGCATTTTCTGTGAAAAATGACTACCTTTGCAGGAGAATTTTACGTAAACAAGAAAAAATATGGGAAAATTAGTTATTAACTCGTACGACGAGTTTGCCGCACATCTGGGCGAAGAACTGGGCGCCTCTGACTGGCTGCTGGTAGACCAGGACCGTATCAACCTCTTTGCCGACGCCACACTGGACCACCAGTGGATACACGTCGACGTGGAGCGCGCCAAGGAGGAGAGCCCCTATAAGTCGACCATCGCCCACGGCTATCTAACCCTGAGTCTGCTGCCCTACATGTGGGACCAGATCATAGAGGTGCACAACATCAAGATGCTGGTGAACTATGGCATGACGGACATGCGCTTCGGACAGCCCGTCATCACGGGCAGCCGCGTGCGCCTGGTGACGACGCTGCACAACATACAGAACCTGCGCGGCATCTGCAAGGCGGAGATAAAGTTCAAGATAGAGATTGAGGGCCAGCGCAAGCCAGCACTGGAGGGCATTGCTGCCTTCCTCTACTACTTCGAGTAGGGCTGCGTGGGGGCTAAGGGCTCCAAGAAGAGCACTACTGCTCAGCAGAAGATACCGTCCCTGGAAGAGACATGGACTTGCGATAGCCCATGCCGGTGACATGGCAGATGAGGACACCGTCCTGATTGGTCACCCGCACTTCCACGGACGGTATCTTATGATGTTCGGCAACCATGACGGCCTCGGCACGCAGCGTGTCGCCCTCGCGGGCGCTGCTGACGAACATGATGGAATTGCTGATGCCAAAGGTGAGGTGGCCGGAGACGTTCATCAGCGCGGCAATGGCGAGGTCGGCCAAGGTGAAGAGTGCACCGCCCTGGCAGACGTTGCCCCCATTGAGATGGGAAGTGGTGACGGTCATGACGGCAACGGCATGACGGCTGTCGGCCTCGGTAATCTGGCAACCGGCGGCAGCGGCAAAGCGGTCGGTGCGGTTGAGTAGTTCTTTGATGTCCATACCTATTTATATATATATTGAAACGAAGGTTAAAAAAAGGAGCCCGCAACAGAAAATGTAGCGGGCTCTATTGATGATATCTGGTATTTATTACAACTTATGCAGCGGCAGGTGTCTCCTCCTCACGGATGGTGCGACCCATCACGAGGAATGCGGTGGGAGCAGCAATGAAGAGTGACGACAGCGTACCGAAGACAACACCGAGAATCATAGCGAACGAGAAGCTGCGGATGGAGTCACCACCGAGGATGAAGATGCAGAGCAGCACAATCAGGGTCGTTACAGAGGTGTTGATGGTACGAGCCAGCGTCTGGTTCAGCGAGTCGTTGAAGAGCTGCTGACGGTCGCGCTTGCCATAGAGTTGGAAGTTCTCACGGATACGGTCGAAGACCACCACCTTATCGTTGATAGAGTAACCTATCACGGTCAGGATGGCACCGATGAATACCTGGTCAATCTCCAGCGACATGGGTACCCAACCCCACAGTACGGAGTAGAAGCCGATAACCACGAGGGCATCGAGCGCCAGGGCGATGGTGGCACCGGTAGAGAAGGCCACATTGCGGAAGCGCAGCAGGATGTAGAGGAAGATGGCTACCAGGGCGATGAAGACGCTGATGATAGCGCCATAGGTGATGTCCTTAGCAACAGCGGGACCAACCTTGGCCGAACTGATGATGGAACCACCCTCGCGGACGTCGGGGTTCTTGAAGTCTTCCACACTGGCCTGGCTGACAAAGCCGCCCTTCTTCAGCGTGTTATAGAGAATGGTCTCTGCCTCATCGTCGACAGTAGGACTGTTGGACTCGATGTCCCAGTTGGTAGATACACGGATGGTCTTGCCATCGGTACCGAGGGCGATGACGCTGGTGTTAGCCTCCTTGCCGGCATTCTCGCCGATGGTGTTGACGAAGGCACCGGCCAGGGCCTGACGGACTGACTCAACGGGAGTCTCCTTGTCGAGGGTAACAACGTAGTTGCGGCCACCGGTGAAGTCGATGCTCTGGCTGAGGCCACGGACAGCAAACGACACGCAGAACAGCACGGCAGCGGCACCCCATACGATGAATGACTTCTTGTACATGCCCATGAAGTTGTAGTTGGCGTTCTGCATCAGGTTCTTGGAATAGCCGGTAACGAAGGTCAGGTTGAGCCACTTGTCTTTCTTCAGGCGGTTCTCGTAGACCAGACGGGTCAGGAACACGGCGGTGAAGAAGGAGCAGAAGATACCGATGATCCAAGTGGTGGCGAAGCCCTTGACAGGACCGGTACCGAAGAACAACAGGATGAAACCGGTAATGAGTGAGGTGACGTTAGAGTCGAAGATGGCAGAGAAGGCGTTGGAATAACCTTTCTGCAGAGCCTCCTTCAGGCCGAGGCCACGCTTCAGTTCCTCCTTGATGCGCTCGTAGATGAGCACGTTGGCATCAACGGCAGTACCCAGCGTCAGCACGATACCGGCAATACCCGGCATGGTCAGTGCGGCCTGGAACGAGGTCAGAATACCCAGCGTGAAGAACAGGTTGAAGAGCAGAGCGATATCGGCCAAGATGCCGGGAATGAAGCCGTACAGCATAATCATGTAGACCATCAGCAGCACGAAGGCAATGCAGAAGGACATGATACCCTGGCGGATGGACTGTGCACCGAGTGACGGTCCGACAACCTCTTCCTGTACGATGCGGGTAGGAGCCGGCATCTTACCAGAGTTCAGTGTGTTGGCCAAGTCCTTGGTATCCTCGATGGTGAAGTTACCCGTAATCTGGGAGTTACCACCGTCAATCTGTGTCAAAATGCGGGGAGCACTGTAGACAGCGTCGTCGAGTACGATGGCAACGCCACGGCCGATGTTCTGCTTGGTAATCTGGCTCCAGCGGCGAGCACCGTCAGAGTTCATCTGCATGGAAACAGAGGGGTGACCCATCTGGTCGAAGTCGTCCTTAGAAGAGGTGATGACGTCACCCTCCAGCGGAGCACGGCCGTTAGGCTCGGTAATCTTCAGCGCATAGAGAGCGAAGATGTCACCGTGGGTGTTCTCGCCACCAAAGTCCTCAGGCTTGGCACCCCAGCGCAGCTTGCACTCGGCAGGCAGCACCTGGGCGGCAATCTCAGAATAGATGATCTTGTCGACATCAGCGGTGTCACGGGCATTGGCATAACCGACGATGGCCAGGCCCTGACCCTGTACGGGCTGGAAGACGCTGAACAGCGGGTTCTGCTTCTTAGCCTCGGCGATGGCCTTGTCGTCAGCCTTGGCATCCTTCTTGGTCAGCTTGGCAGCGAGGTCGGCAGCGGCAGCAGTTTCAGCAACGGCGGCAGTGTCGGCAGCAGCCTCGGCAACAGTAGAGTCGGCAACCTCCTCGGCAACGCCATTGGTGGCAGCATACTTCTGGTTCAGCTGAGCCAGCAGGGGTACAATCTCTTGCGTGTTATAGGTCTCCCAGAACTCCAGGTTGGCAGAGCCCTGCAGCAACTTACGTACGCGCTCAGGCTCTTTGACACCGGGCATCTCGACCATGATACGGCCCGACTGACCTTCCAGCTTCTGGATATTCGGCTGTACAACGCCGAACTTATCGATACGGTTGCGAACAACATTGAACGAGTTGTCGACGGCAGACTGAACCTCGGCACGCAGGGCGCTCTCTACCTCAGAGTCGCTGGACTGAGTGCTTACCTTGCCCTTCATCTGCTGGGTAGCAAACACGGCAGCCAAGGGGCGACCGTTACTGTTCTGCTTCCAATACTTGATGAACAGCGAGATAAAGTCGTTCTGACTAGTCTCTTCTTCCTTCTTAGCCTCTTCCATTGACTTCTTGTAGGCTGCTGCATCGGTCTTGTGGTCGGCCAGCACGTCGATAACGTCGGGCACGGAAACCTCCAAGATAACGTTCATACCGCCTTTCAAGTCAAGGCCAAGTCCCATCTCCAACTCGCGGCACTGCTTGAACGAATAGATTCCGCAGTACACTTTCTCGTTCATGATTGAGTCGAGGTACTCCTGACCAGCCTCTTCACCCATGGCAGCGGCCTTACTTTCGTAGTGGCGCGTCACAAAAGTGAAGGAAAGGTAGAAGCAGCAAACGAGAATCAAGACGATTGCGATAAATTTTACAATTCCTTTGTTTTGCATTGTTTGATTTTATTGTATTATTTAATGATTTCGCATTTTAAGCCTGCAAATATACACATTTTTCTCCACTTACGGAAATTTATTCAGAAAATTCGTGTCTTTTTTACTATTTTGCACCTATTTTTACCCGGCACACGACTGGATAATGGTCGCTGGCATCCATTTTATCGTCTACAACACACTGATAGGGAGTGACATCCGGCGAGCAAAACACATGGTCAATGCGGAACGAGAAGGCTCTCTGATTATATGACAAACCAATACCTCTGCCGGTGGCCACGAAACAGTCGGTCAACTGCTCTGCCAAATGGTGGCGGGAATAGGAAATGGGGGAGTCGTTGAAGTCGCCACAGACAATGATAGGATAGCGTCCCAAGTAGCGGTCAACGAAATCGCTCACCGCAGCTATCTGCCTGCTACGCACGGCATTGGCCTCAGCCAGCTTGACCATCAACAGCTGCGACTCGTAGCGCAATGAGTCGTGCTCCATCTGGCCTTTCAGTATCTGTCGGTACTGCTGACGGTCAGACTCATTGAGGTGGCATCCCTCAAAGTGGTTATTGACCACGATGACGGTGTCCCGGCCTACCTTGAGCCACCAGGCTGCGCTACCATTGTTGCTGACCGTCCAGTAGTCGATGCGCTCACGCCGGATGATGGGAAACCGGGTATGCATGCCCAGACAGTTGAAGTGCAACTCGTCGTTGCACAGCACGATGGTGTCGTTATAGGTCAGGCCACGCTCTTCGAACTGCTTGAAACAGTAGCGACGCCACGTGTCGTTGTCCTCCTGCAGGCAGACAATGTCGGCTTCCTGATTTTGCAGGTAGTCGCGCACTGCCTCAAATCCCTGTTCGTACTTATAGTTGCCCCCATAGCTACAGACGTTGTAGGACACTAACCGCAGGGCGTCGTCGGGCGGTGACTGACTGACATTGAGGGGCATATATATAGAAATAGGTACGTAAGCCAGCACAAATCCTACTACCGGCACCCAGGCTCTGGTCCACTTGAAGATAAGCCAGAACAGCAGGAATCCCATATTGATGACAGCCAGGATGGGGAATGCCATGCCAATGGTAGAGAGCAAAGGGTGGTCGGCAGGATTGATGCGGTCGCTGAAACCTACCAGCAGCATCACTATGACAGTAGCGACATTGGCTCCCGTCAGCATCTGCACCACCCACTTCTTTAACTTGCTAATCACGACGGACGGCGCTGGTCAAACAATTTTTGCTTCTCTTCTTTCGTAAGACTGTCATAGCCACTCTTACGAATCTTGTCAAGTATGGCATCTATCTCCTCCTGATTCTGGCGCTGACGCTGGTTATACTCCTCGTCGGTCTCACGGCGACGAGACTGTTCGGCATGCATGTCGGGACGCTGCTGGCGGCGCTGGCGGTCCTCATATCTACGCCTCATGTTGTCGAAGAACTCTTGGCCATAACTACGGCCGAAGCGCTGACTGCTGTCGGGATGCCGCTGCCAGTAGCGTATTAGCAGGAAGCCAAACAGCATGCCGCCCAGGTGAGCCATGTGAGCCACCCCGTCGCCGGGGCCGCTCAGAGCCGAGAACAGTTCGATGGCGATATACCCCACAATGAGCCACTTGGCCTTGATGGGGAATGGGAAGGGAATGATGAACAGCCGCTCGTTGGGAAATATCATGCCAAAAGCCAGCAGGATGCCATAAACCGCACCCGACGCACCAATGGTGGTCCACATATTGATATAGCTGTCCATGGATATCTGCGCACCGCCCATGTTCACATATTCATAGGCTGCCAAGCCCTGTACTACGTAATTGACATACTGCACCATTTCCTGCATGATGCCGGCGCCAACACCACAGACAATGTAATAAAAAAGGAATTTCTTCGGTCCCCACACCCGTTCTATGACGGAACCGAACATCCAGAGGGCAAACATATTGAAAAGAATATGCGTAAAACCACCATGCAGAAACATGTAGGTCAGGAACTGATACACATGGAAATTGCTGGCCTTGAAGAAATGCAGACCAAGCAACGCATTCAGGTCGATGCCGCTGCGCTGCAACACATAGGTGGCCAAGAAAGCCAGTACGTTGATGACCAACAGATTTTTGGTCATAGTAGGCATATTGTTCATAGCTGTCGTTATCAATTAATCAGTTGACACATAGGGCACTTGCAGTACCATACGTACCTTTGCGCCGCAAAATTACGAAAAATATCTGTCTTTTGGCACAAAAATGCCGCAATACGCACTTTTTTTTACTAAAAAAGTAACTTTTTGGGATTTTTTGTTTGTTTTTTCCCAAGTTTGCCTTATATTTGTGGCCAAAATATTAACTTAAACTATTTATCATTAACATTTTAAACACATTCATTATGAACAAGACAGAATTAATCGATCAGATTGCAGCTGGTGCTGGTCTGACAAAAGTGGACGCAAAGAAGGCTCTCGATGCTACTGTAGCAGCTATCAAGGACGCTCTGGTAAAGGGTGACAAGATTCAGCTGGTTGGTTTCGGTACATTCGCTGTTACTGAGAAGCCCGCTCGCGAAGGCATCAACCCCGCCACCAAGCAGAAGATTACTATTGCTGCCAAGAAGGTTGCCAAGTTTAAGGCCGGCGCAGAGCTTGCTGAAGCTGTCAACAAGTAATTCTTGTCAATAAAAAATCATACAAAAAAGGGCTACACTCAGGTGCAGTCCTTTTTCTTTTTGTATGTACGAGGATGTGTGGCTCACATCGGAGCCACGCATCCTCGTACAATACTTAGCATGGGCGCTTCTTAGGAAGCTTGAAGACATCCTGCACCTCTTTCATCTGAGCCTCGGTCATGCCATCAGGCTCACTGCCCATGGAGCGGGCACACATATAGATGTTGGCAGCCTTGCAGAGCACGTCGGTCTGGTCGAAGGCATCCATGATGTCCTGACCCACAGCCACTGTGCCGTGCTTCTCCCACATGACCACGTCGTGGGTCTTGATTTGTTCCAGTGTGGCTTCAGCAAGAGCCACCGACGAGGGCAGTGCATAAGGCACGATGCCGATGCCCAGAGGAGCAAAGGCCAGCGTCTCAGGAATCATAGACCAGAGCACGCGGGTCATCTCGTCGCCCTTCAGGAAGCGCTGGATATGACTCATGGCCACCAGTTCGATGGGGTGTGTATGCAGTGTAGCCTTATAGCATGAACCGGTCTCCAGCAGATAGTTCTGCAGAGCCAGATGAGTAGGCAACTCAGAGGTCGGCACAACGGGCTCGTCGGCAATCACCACGTAGCTGGCGCAGTCGTCCAGGATGCGGATGATGCTGCCATTCTGCATAGGTTCCTTGGCCAGGTCACGCATACGCTTACCCGTTCCCTTGCAATAGAAATACTTACCCTTGAGCTGGGGCAGCGTCATGCCAATCTGCTTGACATCGGAGATGGGCGGCAACTGCTTGCACTCGTCGTCCATAAACTCGGTAACGTTAACTGTGATGTTACCGCCATTGCGCTCGGCCCATCCTTTTTGCCATAGGTAGCCTGTCACCTCGGCTATCTGATAAACAACCGCCTTCAACTGTTCGCGGCCTTCCAAAATTGATTTCATAGTGATCTTATTTTTTGTTTCGTTGTATTAGTTCTTATGAGTTAATAATTATCGCCGTAGCGCTCCTTGGTAATCTGGTCGAGCGACTTTCCACGCGTATTTGGCATGCCGATAAGACCAACGATGAGCGCCGTGAGCAGTAGGGCTACCATGCAGTAGGCTGCCAAGGTGAAGCCCTCGCCATTGTCACCATAAATAAAGGTGAAGACGAGTCCCCAGACGGCAGAGAGGCCACGAACCACAAAGAACATGAAGCCTTGGGCACCGGCACGGAACTTAGCAGGGAAGAGCTCGGAGCCCCACAGGGCGTAGAACACCTGTACCGAGCTGCCATTGTTGACGCCCCACAAGATGGTGAACAGCCAGATGCCGGCAATGGTAGACACGCCACCACCGATAATAAGAATCCATGCCGTCAGCGCTGCTGCCAATCCGAAAACATAGAAGAAGCGATGAGCCACCTTGTCGACAAAGAACGAAATGATGAACGTGGTGACCACCACAAACACCCAGCTGACGCAGCTCAGCATATTGGCTGCCTCGTTGCTCAGGCCGCCGGCAGTCTCGTAGATATGGGGCATAAAGAAACCCATCACACTGGCTACCAGATTCCACGTCAAGTAGATAACAGCCAGGAATGCAACGGTCTTGACGGCTATCTTGTTGGTAAACAACAGTTTGATATTATCCAAGATACCATTCTGGTCTTTCGCCTTGTTAGCCGTAAACTCGGCACTCTCTTCCAACTGGCGTTGCAGATTCCAAGCAATGAATGCCACGACGAACAAAGTGAAGAACACTACACGAGAACTGAATACCTGGACGGCAGCCTCAGCAGCGTCGGCTCCCACAATACCATGAGCCAATGACTCAACAGGCCCGTAAAGATAGCCACCGGGGGCGAAGAGCATGCCGAAGAGCAGAATAATCATGGGACCGATGCCCCACGACATCTGCGAGATGCAGATGTTGCGGCCTCGGTTGTTGACTTCTGACGACTCAGAGATATAAGTCCACGAGGCCGGCACACCAATGCCAACAGAGATGCCCGTCACCATGAAGCCTGCCAACAGCATGGGGAAGTTGACAGCCAGCATCACAATGAGCACACCCGTCATGTAGACCAGCAGATTGTAGGTAAAGATAAACTTACGCCCATATTTGTCTGCCAAGAAACCGCCGATAATAGCACCGATAGCAGCACCAAGTGCATTGGCACTCAAAGCGTTAAGCCAGCCAAGATGCATCTCTGACAGTCCTAAGTAATTCTGCCACAGGGTGACACCACTGGCTCCGGCAACGATGGCACCGGCATCAAGATAGTTATTGAGCGATACCGCAAGGGTGCTCTTCAGACTTCCACTATTAGCCATACTGATTTATCTGCAAACTACGTCACACTCAATATTGAAAATCTTAGCCACCTTGAGGATGGTGTCGATATGGTGACCAACGGCTGCTGCCATGTGGTGGGTAGGACCAGCCTCGCTCCACTTGTTGACAAACTCACGGCAGGACAAAGAGAACTTAGTGCGCATGTTGGTGTCGCCAAACATGAAAATTTCGCCCTCTTCGTTGACACCTTCAGCAGCCACAAACTTGAAGACGCCGTTCTTATCTTGCGTAATAGCCAGGTAAGTAACCGGACCCGTGGGAGGATAGAACTGGGTGAGGTAGCCACCACCAGTCTTGCCGTGGAATACGGGCACAATCTTCATGGTAGGCTTGTGGGCCTGAGAGATGTCAAAGTCGCCAGAACCAGAGTGGCCAATGATGCAGATGTCCTTGGGGAAGTCGATGCTGTACATCTCGGCAAGGGTGCCCGTGCCAGAGATTGTCTTCAGGATAGACATGGCCATGGCCACCTTCATGTCGCCCTCAACGGCACAAGCTGTGTGCTGCTTGATGAGCATAGAGAAGGCAGGAATGAGCATGGAGTCGAGCTTGCCGGCTACGCCCTGGGCAAAGCCAGCATAGTGAGAGGCTATCATGCCGAGCTTCTCGTCCTTGACCCACTGTTCGAAGGCAACAACATACTTGGCCATGTCCCATACCTTCTCGATGGTGCCGCCACCCTCAATCTCGAAGGTGTCGAGGATATCCTGAGCCTTGGCACGGATGGCAGCCTCATCGGTGATGTTGTCGGCAATGGCCCACATCTGTTCCCAGTCGAACTGCTTGGTATAGACGAACATGCGGTGGTAGAGGTTGGTTTCATCGATATAGAGGTCCATCATGCCGGGATACGGACGGCCAATCTGTGCGATATTGGTATCACGGAAGCGGCGACGCACCTGGGCAGCACGGCACCAGTCCTCAATCTCTGCCTGTACGCCGGGGTCGCCACCTTCTACTACACCAGTGATGACTGCCGAGCGCTTGCCGGCACGGTTGAGGTCGGCCACCATCTCGCCAATGGCACCGCAAGCGTAGAGGTCGCCCAGCCAGGTGGGAATGTCGGTCTTGGCATAGTCGGGAGCCAACTTCTTCTGCAGGTTGACGATGACGACGGGTACGTCGAGGTCGCGCACGGCGGGCAACATATTATAAGAGGTGCAGTAGGTGAGCATCTGCAGAATAACCAGGTCTACGTCGGCAGCACGAAACTTGTCGCCGGCAGCCATGGACTGCTCCTTGGTGGTCACCATGCCGCCATCAATGATCTCGATGGTGTCGGGCAACGTCTTCTTGAAGTCTGCATACTGCTGTTCGAAGTTAGGAACAAGCTGAGGAAACTGGGGCAGATAAGCCTGGAGCGCAATGCTGAAGACACCCACCCTTGCTTTGGTTTCTACTAATGGTTTTGCCATAATACTTGATATTATTTTAGTTATTTAGTGATTTCAAGATAGCGCTCATAGGCCTTGTCCCATACAGTACGGTCTGCTGTAGGGTGATATGCCACCATATCAACGCTATGAGCAATGATTTTGCGCATCTGCCAGATGTCGTCGACTATGCCCATGGCCTTGGCTTGCAGCATAATGTTGCCAATAGCAGTACACTCCTGTGGGCCGGCTAACACCTCTACACCGAGAGAATCAGCTGTAAACTGAGTGAGATACTTGTTCAGAGAACCACCACCGATGACGTGAAGTACGTTGAGGTCAAAGGATGAGAATTCTTTTAGCCAGCCAAAGACCTGGCGATAGCGCAGAGCCAGCGAGTCGAAGATGCAACGGCAAATCTCAGCGGGAGTCTCAGGAACGGGCTGAGCAGTCTGACGACAATACTGCTGAATAGCTTCTATCATAGAAGACGGATTAGCAAAGGCCTTGTCGTCAGGATTAATAATAGAACGGAAAGCCTCTACCTGCATGGCAGAGCCCTGTAGTTCAGGGTGCGACAACTGGCGGACCTCCTCCGGCCACTCCTTACGACAGCGCTCATAGAGCCACATACCACAGATATTTTTCAGAAAACGGGTGGTGCCCTCAATGCCGCCCTCGTTGGTGAAATTCAACTCGTAGCTGCGGTCGCTGATGATGGCATCCTTCGTCTCAATGCCCATCAGACTCCACGTGCCACTCGACAGATAGGCAAACTGCTCGTTACGAGCTGGCACGGCAGCCACAGCAGAACCGGTGTCATGGCCGGCAACGGCTATCACGGGGACAGGACCCAGACCAGTCATTTTCTGCACTTCCTCAGTCAGCATGCCAATCTGCTGGCCAGGCTGCACCATACGTCCAAACTGGCTACGCTTTAAACCTACACTCTGAAGAAGTTTTTCGGAAAGATCGCCAGTACGGGGATCCAGCATCTGAGATGTGGAAGCAATGGTGTATTCACAGATAGCCTCGCCGGTCAACATCCACGACAGTGCATCGGGAACGAAGAGAATCTTCTGGGCCATCTGCATAGCACTGTTGCCATCCTGCTGCATGGCATAGAACTGGAACAGCGAATTGAAGTTCAAGAACTGGATGCCGGTGACATCATAGACTTCGCGCTGAGGAATCACCTTCTCCAGATATTCCTCCATGCGCCCAAAGGTATGAGGATCGCGATAGGCCATAGGATTACGCAGAATGGCTCCATCGCCGCCAATGAAAACGAAGTCAACTCCCCACGTGTCTATACCTATTGACTTGATGGAAAGACCACGACGTGCGACCTCCTTTAGGCCACGAATCATTTCAAAGTAGAGGGCATAGATGTCCCAATAGAAATGGCCACCCGTCTCAATCAGGTTATTGGGAAAACGAGTGATCTCTTCCTGTTCTAACTTACCATTCACTATGCTGCCGATAATGGTTCGCCCACTGGTAGCGCCCAAATCAACGGCAAAGAAATACTCTTTGTTTTCCATTGCGTACATTAGTTTTTAAGTAGTTTGTTTGTTAACTGCTGACAAAGATACAATTTTTGCGGCAAAATTACGCTAATAATTGTACTAATTTATGCAAAATCGACGAATTTCTCCTTTTTTTTATTATATTTGCACCACAAAAACAAATCACGAACTACGATGAAAGCGATACTGCTATTACCCTGTCTGCTATTGATGGGTACCACCACGCTGGCGGCTCAGTCGGGACTAAACAAACAACAATTCAACAAGTATTGGACGGTGGAGTCGGAATCAAAGGACTACCGCGTCACTTTCCTTGGCGACACTTGCGAGTTGTTAGCCCCTAAAGGGCTGACACTTTGGCGCAAACAGGCCATGACCACTGACATGGTGGTGGAATATGACGCACAAGTGGTAGACGAAGGTCAGCCCGGAGACCGGGTGAGCGACCTGAACATATTCTGGCTGGCCAGTGACCCACGGCACAAGGACATCTGGAGCCGCCAAGAGTGGCGCCAAGGCATCTTCGTACGCTGCTATACCCTACAGATGTACTATCTGGGCTATGGCGGTAACTATAACAGCACCACCCGTTTCCGCCGCTATGACGGTGACGAGCGAGGCGTGGACAGCGTAGCTTACCGGCCGGCTATTCTAAAGGAATATACGGACGGCAACCACTTGCTAAAAGCTAACCACTGGTATCATGTCAAGATTGAGAGCACAGGGGGACGCACCCGTTTCTATATGGACGGACAGCTGCTGGTAGACTACCTCGACCCCACCCCACTCCGTCGCGGATGGTTTGGCTTCCGCACCACATTGTCTCGTACCCGCATCACCAACTTCCAAATCAAAGCCGTCGACAACAGTCTGCGGGCTACGGGCATACCGCTCCATTGGTTGCGAGAGCCACAGGATGAACAGCCCGTAACCTTCGGCATCCCGTTCCGCCAAGGTGAGCTGAACGACGCCAGACTACTGGCACTGGAGGGTGAGACACCATCGTCGGCATGGGCAACAGCCTGGTGGCCTGACGGATCCGTGAAGTGGGCGGCACTGTCTGCCGTTGCCAACAGCAAGACCTTGCGGGTAGTGAAACATAATAAAAAGGTAAAGGTGGCGACGCCACTCACCATCATTGACAACGGCAAGCAGTATGTGGTCAACACAGGACGGTTGCAGACATGGCTGAGCAAGACGGGCAACACGCTGATTGACAGCATGGTGGTCAACGGGAAGGCGGTGGCCACAAATGGCATGCTCACAGCCACAACAGCCCAAGGAGCATACTGCTCGAAAATCAATAAGGTCGCGCTGGAACGGCGCAGTGACGTAGACGCCATCATCAGAATTGACGGCACACACAGCGACGGACAACGCGACTGGCTGCCCTTCACTCTGCGTCTGCACTTCTGGCAGGGCAGCGAGCAGGTGAAGATGATACACACCTTCACCTACGACGGCGAACAGACTGAAGACCTCATCACGTCGCTGGGCATCCGTTTCGGAATACCCATGCGCACAGAGACCTACAACCGTCACATCGTCTTCGCCATGTCGCCGGAGCGACTGTGGACAGAACCAGTGCAGCCACTGGACGGACGACGGGACCTGCGCCTGGCGCAGTCGCCCTCGGAAGAGGGGCGAGGCATTCCTCAGCGGCATAACATTCAGACAGACCAGATGCAAGGGAAGCGCATACCGCCTCGTGATGCTTTCGACAAGTTAGGACAGTCGCTCATTGACCACTGGGCACAATGGGACGGTTTCCGGCTGTCGCAACTGACCGATAACGCTTTCTCCATCCGTAAGCGTGCCACCAGCCAGTCGCCGTGGATAGGGACACTGACCGGAGAACGTGCACCAGGCTACGCCTTTGTAGGCGACACGGAGGGAGGGCTGGCCGTCAGACTGAAAGACTTCTGGCAGGCATACCCGTCGACCATCGAAGTCAGCGACGCCCGCAGCAGCGAAGCGCACCTGACACTATACCTTTGGAGCCCGGAGGCTGAACCCATGAACCTGTGCCACTATGACACTATCGCCCACGGACTCTTGGAGAGCTATGAGGACGTACAGGAGGGAATGAGCACACCTTACGGCATAGCCCGTACCAGCGAGCTGTGGCTATTGCCACAAGAGGGCTATCAGGGACCGGAAGCAACGAAAGCGCAGATAGCCAGGCTGGACGACGAACAGCGGCTGCTGCCAACACCGGAATACCTGCACAGTCGACAGGCTTTTGGCACCTGGTCGCTACCCACACAGCAGAAAGAAGTGGAAGACAGGTTGGATGAATATATCAGCATCTATCAGAAAGAAACAGAACGCCATAAATGGTATGGCTTCTGGAATTACGGCGATGTGATGCACGCCTATGACCCGGAGCGCGACGAGTGGCGCTACGATGTAGGAGGTTATGCCTGGGACAATACCGAATTGGCATCACCCGTATGGCTCTGGATGATGTTTCTGCGCAGCGGACGACAGGACATCTGGCGCATGGCAGAGGCGATGACACGCCACAACAGCGAGGTGGACACCTACCACATCGGACCATTTGCGCCGCTGGGCAGCCGCCACAACGTCAGCCACTGGGGGTGCGGCGCCAAGGAGTCTCGTATCTCGCAGGCAGCTTTTCTGCGCTACTACTATTATCTGACTGCCGACGAGCGCTTGGGCGACCTGATGCATGCTCAGACTGATGCCGACACACTGTTGTGGCACCTGGACCCCATGCGACTGGCCGAACCACGCGAGAAGTATCCTTGCTCAGCTCCGGCACGCCTGCGAATAGGTCCTGACTGGGTGGCGTATGCCGGCAACTGGATGACGGAATGGGAGCGTACGGGCAACACACGTTATCGTGACAAGATTATGGCAGGTATGCAGTCGATAGCGGCACTGACTGACGGGCTCTTCACCGGCAACAAGGCCTTGGGCTACGACCCGCAGACAGGACGCATCAGTTATGACGGACCGGCAGAACTGCGTAACACCAACCACCTGCTGAGCATCATGGGCGGTTTTGAGGTAATGAACGAACTGATGCCGATGACTGGCTGCAAAGCCTTTGAACAAGCGTGGCTGGACCATGCCCGCCGCTATCGTGAGATGGCGCTCAAAGTCAGCCGCAACCATTTCCCCGTACGACGTCTGGATGCCTACGCTGCATGGCAGGATCGCGACGCACAACGGCAAGCACTGGTATGGAGTGCGCTTCTGGCTCCGCGGAAAGGCATCTCCACCAACGATGCAGCTCTATGGTCGCTCGATGCTATATACCTGTTAGAGGTGCTACCCTAAGGCAACACCTCTAACATTACACCTCACAGCATGTAGCGTTTACTTCTTCTTCAGATACTTGGCCAGGGGGCTGTTATTGGCACGCAGTCCCTGGGCAATGCTCTGGGCATTGGTCTTGGCACCCAGTAGTGAAGTGTGGGTATGGTCGTGATTGAAGTATTTCATGGCCTTCTCTTTCTTGCCGCACTTTTTGTCTAGGAAGTCGGCAGTGATGTTGTGTAAGTCGACAAACTCGACGCCGGTAGCCTCGGCCACCTCACGATACCATTTGCCATAGGTATCATTGCGACGTTCTATCTTTCCATTTGTCCACTCATTACGCGGCGTCAGCGAGACAAGGATGGGGGTGGCGCCCTTCTCACGCACATCCTGTATGAATTTCTTCAGATACCAGCCAAAAGAGAATACCACCTCGTAGGAGCCTGCCTGAGTGTTGCTCTTCAGTTTCTGATCGATGACGTTCTGTTTTGACAAGTCTTCCTTGGCAGCCTGCATCCGGTAGACATGGCAGGTATCTGATGCCGTGGCAATAGCGCCACGATATTTAGGTTTGTCAATAGGACTGATGTCATTATGACCGAACTGTATCAGCACGAAGTCGCCTGGTTTGAGCGAGTTGTAGACCCTGTCCCAACGGCCTTCATTCAGATAGGAGCGACAGCTGCGGCCTGCCATGGCAGCGTTGACGATATCTATCTTCGACTCATCGAAAACGGTATTGGCCACGGCACCCCATCCCCACATGCCGTCTTCATCTTTGTCCGCATTCTTTACCGTACTATCGCCGGTGATAAACACCACTGGTTTGCCCTCTGTACGCGTGATATCATAGACTGGCAACTGCACGTTGCGCATCATGGCCTTCAGCGGGTTAAGTGCGGGGTTGTGGCTCGCCATCAATCCTTCAGCAGCAGAACGGGCGTTCATCATTGCCCCGAAACGGCTGGTATGTATCTTGTCTAAGAAGAAATGATAATCTGTCTTCCAGGGGCCATAGCTATCCAACTTTTGTGCAGAAATTTCATTCAGGTCAACGAAGGGTACGCCCTCTTCTGCAGCCACCTGCATCTGCCACTGCGTATGGGGCTTGCGGACTATCTTTCCCTTCTCGTCGTAGGCGTTACGTGGGGTCAGCGACATCAGGATGGGGAAACCACCCTTCGCGCGTACATCATTTATATACTTGCGCATGTAGCCACCATAAGTATAGACCGTTTCCTGCTCGCCTGTCTCCTTAATCGTAACGTTCAGCGTGTCATAACCCGCTCCGGGAATACTGGCCCTGGCACGGCCAGAGTCGTAGGGACCATTGTCGTTATGGCCAATAGAAATGATAACCCAGTCGCCCGGTCGAATAGCCTGACGGATTGGTTCCCACAACTTATTATAAAAGGTACGACTACTCATTCCGCCAAGTGCCTGATTCTCAACCGTAATCTTTGTCGGGTCAAAATACTCGTGGGCATAGTAGCCCCATCCCCACTGACCATTATTGCCATTGCCCAACGTACCGGTACGCATCGTTGAGTTTCCAATTAGAAACAACACCGGATTGTTGCCCCTGCGACTGGAGCCCGGAACGGGTCGTGCCGTCATAGCCTTAGCAATACTGTCTGGAGTATTGTCCACAACCCCATTCACGTCTTTCACACCATTTCGGTCAGTCACCTGGCTCATGGCTGTCATGGAAACAATCATGGCCAGACAAGTAAGCATTTTTCTCATCATTGTCATTTGTTTTGCTTTGTTTTAGTCTCTTTCGGGCTACAAACTTACATATTTTTTTTGAAAAAATGTAACTTTAGCTCAAAAAACACGGTAAATATTTTCCTGTTTACTAAAAAATGTTTATATTTGCACCGCTTAAGCTTAAAAAGATATATCTACTAATTATAATCTTATGAACAAAACTTATCTTTTGAAGACTGTCATGCCTATGGCATTGATATGCTCCTCAATGCTGTTCACCCCTCCCATGATGGGTCTGCAGACTGCTAATGCAGCTGAGCAACAGCAAGGTAGCGTCAATGGTACGGTCGTCGACAGCCAAGGTGAACCAATCATTGGTGCAAGTGTAGTCATCGTAGGTGGTAAGACTGTTCAGGGAACAGTGACCGACTTTGACGGTAACTTCTTGTTAAATTGTGCTCCAGGCACTCAGTTAAAAATTACCTACGTTGGCTACAAAGAGAAAGTCGTCAAGGCCAGCAAAGGTATGAAGATCGTCCTCGAAGAGGAGTCCACCATGCTGCAGGGCGTCGAAATCGTGGCCTACGGTGTCCAGAAGAAAGTCACCGTAACCGGTGCTCTGTCTTCTGTAAAGTCTGAAGATTTAGTACGCACCCCCGTATCATCCGTCAACAACGTGTTGGCTGGTCAGCTCTCTGGTGTGACCACTGTACAATACTCTGGTGAGCCCGGTAGTGATGCCGCCGACATCTTTGTACGAGGCAAGGCAACATTTACATCCGACGACAATGCGAAACCGCTGATTCAGGTGGATGGTGTTGAGCGTGAGATGTGGGATATTGACCCCAACGAAATTGAGAGCATCACCGTTCTGAAGGACGCCTCTGCAACAGCAGTATTCGGTGTTCGTGGTGCTAATGGTGTTATTCTGATTACCACCAAGCGTGGTGCTGAGGGTAAAGCTAAGATTACCGCCAACGCAACTTTCTCTGCCATGACACCAACCAAGATGGTTGAACTAGCCAACTCATACGAATACGCCAACTTCTACAACCAGATGCGTGCAAACGACGGACAGTCCGCAACATTTTCTCCTTATGTTATTGAGAAATTCCGCACCGGCAGCGACCCCATTCGTTTTCCGAGCATAGATTGGGCAGACTACATCATGAAAGATGTCACACTGCAGCAGCAACACAACATCAATATCAGCGGTGGTAACAAGAAGGTACGCTACTTCATTTCAGCAGGTATGTTTACCCAGGATGGACTATTCAAACAGTTTGGCACAGACTATGATTTTGGTTACCAGTACCAGCGTTTCAACTACCGAGCAAACATTGACTTGAACGTCACTAATACCACATTGCTAAGTGTAAACGTTTCTGGTAAAGTTGACGACAAGGACTCCCCCCGTACCGGACAGGGTTCTGGCGGTATGATTAAGGCTATCTATCAGGCTACTCCGTTTGTCAGCCCTGGTATTGTTGACGGCCGCTACATTGTCAATTCTGCTTCGACAACCGACAACCTAAACTTCGAGCAGAACCCAGACAATATGCTACCATTTGTCGGCAGTTCTCCTATGACTTATTATGCTTACCAACCTGGTGGCTATCATGACAACTCCAACAAGTTGAGTATGGACCTCATCTTGGATCAAAAATTAGACTTCATCACTAAAGGTCTATCTGCTAAGCTGAAAGGTTCGTATAACAGTTGGTTTTCTTCCCGCAGAACTACAACAGCAGGAGTAGCCAACTATACGCCTGTCCTGCAGGCTGACGGAGAAACGATTATCTATCGCAAAAATGCTGAGAGCACGCCTCCCGCCTATTCATCATCCATGTCTGGAAAAGGACGTAACTGGTATATAGAAGCATCTATGAACTACAGCCGCGCCTTCGGTCTGCATACCATTTCTGCTCTTGCTCTGTACAACCAGAGTAAGGACTACTATATCAGCGGTGCTTATGAAGACATTCCCCGTACATACGTAGGTTTGGTAGGGCGTGTTACTTATGACTGGAACAACCGATACATTGCCGAGTTCAACATCGGTTACAATGGTTCTGAAAACTTCGCTCCCGGCAAGCGTTTCGGTGTTTTCCCTGCAGCATCATTAGGTTGGGTCATTAGTGACGAGCCTTTCTTCAAGCCACTCAAGAAGGTATTCAGTTTTGTTAAGTTGCGTGCTTCATGGGGTCTCGTAGGTAACGACAAGATTGGTGGTAGCCGATTCATGTATATTCCCGACCCATATTTGGTTAACACCACTGCTCTGGCAGAACGTGTGGGTGGTCCTAACGAAGCCGACAAGAATCCATACGCTTATGACTTCGGAGTAGAGAATGGCACAGTATCCAAAGGTGCCGTAGAATCTTCAAAAAACAATCCCGACGTATCGTGGGAAACTGCCTTTAAGCAGGACTATGGTATCGACATCAACTTCCTCGACGACCGTCTGCGTGGTGTTTTCGACTACTACCGTGAGCATCGTAAAGACATTCTTGTACAAGATTGGACAGCGCCATTAGTCCTAGGCTTTACCGTTCCTTACAGCAACCTCGGTGAGGTAAAGAGTTGGGGTTGGGAAGCATCGCTCAACTGGCAGGACAAGATTGGCAAAGACTTCCGCTATTGGGCAAAGTTCAATATCTCATATAACCAAAACGAGATTATCGAAAGGAAGGAAGCGCCTCAATCTTACGACTATATGTATGAACGCGGCAAACGCATTGGTTCACGCTCTCTCTATAAATTCTGGAAGTTCTATTACGATGGTGCAGAGGCTGACTATGAGAAGGAGTTCGGTTCAACGTTCCCCACTCAGCTCGTAGGAAATCTGCAACCTGGTGACGCCGTCTTCGTTGACCTGAACCAAGACGGAAAGATTGACGGTAACGACCGATTCCGTGGTAACATGTACACAGACGATCCCGAATATATCGCCGGTCTTACTATCGGTTTCCAATACAAAGGCTGGTCATTCAACACACAGATGACTGGTGCATGGAACGTGAGCCGCCTTATCTCCGACGTGTTCCGCCGCCCATTCCAAGCTGCCAGCACCAATACTGATGGCGGTCTGCTGAAATATCACCTCAACCACACTTGGACCGTCGACAATCCTTCACAGGATGCCGAATATCCTCGTGCAACATGGCTCAACGGCGACCAAAACTATGCAGAGAGTTCTCTTTACGAGAAAGACGCCAAGTACTTCCGTGTGAAGACCATCCAATTGGCTTATGACTTCAATTTCCCCTTCATGAAGAAGCTCGGTCTGAACCAGTTGCAGCTGTCACTCAGTGCCTACAACCTGCTGACCTTCTCGCCATACATCTGGGGTGATCCTGAGACCCGCGCCAGCAATGCTCCTTCTTATCCGTTGCAGCGTACCTACACAGCAAGTATTAAGTTCGCATTCTAATGGTGTTTACTGTTTAACATAAAAGTAAAAGATAACATGAAACTTCAACATATTTTATACGCCTCAGCCATTGCGTTAGTGTCAGGTGCAGCATTCACTGCATGCACCGACGATGTAAAGGTCGGCGATAGCTTTGTAGAAAAAGCTCCGGGCGGAACTGTCACTATCGACACCGTTTTCAATAGTGCCGAATACACGCGCCAATTCCTAACCGGTATTTACGGAATGCAGTACTACGGCCTACCATTTACCGGTCAGTCGGCTGCTCCCACCAGTCAGAACAACTACCAAGGTAAGTTGGATGCACTGACAGACTGTTACCAGATCCACTGGAACGGCACTGCCATCTTCAATTCTTATTACAGCAACACCCTGTCTGCCAACAACGATGCACTGGTTTCATTTACCCATGAGAAAGTTTGGACTGCTGTTCGCCAAGCTTACCTATTGTTAGACAACCTCGACCGTGTTCCCGGTTTGGACGATGCTGAGAAAAAGAGCATCGCAGCTCAGGCCAAATGTTTGATTGCCGCTCGTTATTTTGATCTCTTCAGTGTATACGGTGGTTTACCCATTATTGACAAGACCTATACAGGCTTGGAGGGAGACTACTCTAACTTGAAGCGTGCCACCGTGGAAGAGACTGTCAACTACATGGTAAACCTGTTGGACGAAGCCGCCCCTGATCTCCGTTGGGCATGGGACGGAACGACCACCGACACAGATGCGTACAACAACACGGGCCGTTGGACCAAAGCTGGTGCTCTAGCCCTGAAGGCAAAAATTCTTGTGTTCGCAGCCTCACCTTTGTATAATGACAATCAGGGATATTATGGTGGTACATCACAAGCAGAGCAAGATCACATCGTATGGTATGGTAACTACGATGCTGCACGCTGGGCACGTGCCGAGCAAGCTTGTCGCGACTTCTTCACCGCTAATGGCGAGGCAGACCCCACCAGCGCCTCGTTAGGCACAGGCGGTACCTTCTATGAGCTGAATCAGGCTACTGAAAAAAGTGCTGACGCTTACCGTCAGGCTTATCGTATGGGCTACATCTATCAGGGCAGCAAGGAGGTTATCCACTCCACCCGTGTTTCTACCATCTATGGCTCACAGGGAACCTATGCATGGTGGAACTGGGTAGGCATAGGCCGTAACTGCTACTGTCCTACCGTCGAGTATGTTGAGATGTTCCCCTGGGCATCTGGCGAACCTTTCCAGTGGGATGACACTAACAGTGGTCCTGTAGCACCTACTACGGCTATCAAGAACAATGCGAACCAAACCGTAAAACCCGATGGTCAGTTATTCTTTAGTCCTCCACAGAAGTCGGGAAAGAAAACTATTCAAAAATACGCCATCCGCGATCCGCGTCTCTATGAGAATGCCATTGTCAATGGTCAACAGATAACACTTGACTGGACAACCGGCAAGTCAGCTGGTGACATCTATGAGTTGTGGACGGGTGGTAATGATGCAGGCCAGGATATTGCAAAGACTGATGGCACCATCGTTGAGCAGCTTACCAAAAGATATTCCACAGGTTTTGGTACCATCAAGTACTGGTTGGGTGAGGAATATCACCGTAAGTTTATGCACTGGGTATATCTGAGCTACGACGAGATGCTGTTGATGTGGGCTGAAACGCTGGCTCAGACCGGCAACCTGCCAGCTGCACTCAACTGTGTAAACAGAGTACGTGCTCGTGTAGGCCTCGACAAGATGGAAAAATTTGATGCCTCACTGACCACTAACAAGGATAAACTCATTGAAGAAATTCTCCGTGAGCGTGCCTGCGAGCTGGGTATGAGCAACAACCGCTACTACGACATGATTCGCTACAAGCGTTCAGACTGGATGTGTAAGGAATTGCATGGTTTGAAGATTACTCGTCTGCAGAACGTTATGGGCGAGTGGCTTCCAAACTACAAGCCATACATCGGTGATGACAAGGATGCTGGTCTGACAGAACCTGACCACTTTAAGTACGAGAAGTTCACCCTACAGAACCGTCGCCGTGTCATGTGGGATAAGAATCCTAATGACCCTGATGTTAAGAAATGGTTCCTCTTCCCATTGCCTATCACCGAGATTAATAAGGGCTATGGTCTGATTCAGAACCCTGGCTGGTGATTTTCCAAATGGATAATTGAAAATTGATAATTGAAACAACTATGAATAAAAGAAATATATTTGTGCTCACTCTGCTTGCAGGCATCTGCCTGCCGGCAGCAGCACAGCAAGACAGCACTGCGCAGTCAGACAAAGCCTTTGCGAGCCAGACCATCGATGTTGGTGCCGAAAAGACGTTCAGCCGCGAACAGTCTACATCAGCAGCCTCTGTCATTACCCGCGATAATGTGGATAAGCGTTCTGCAAAGAACATCGGCAATTCTATCATCGGACAAGGTAATGGTCTGATATCACTGGATGGTACAGGCACATATTATGCCAAGAACCCGACATTCTACGTCCGTGGTCTGCAGAGTCTTAGCACCAGTACGCCACTCATCTTGGTCGATGGCATCGAGCGTGAAATCTCTGTCGTCGCTCCTGAGGAAGTAGAAAGCGTCACCATCCTGAAAGATGCTGCCGCAACGGCGCTCTATGGTTACAAGGGCATTAATGGTGCTATACTCATCACCACCAAACGTGGTAAGTATAAAACCAATGAGATGTCTATTCACTACGACCATCTTATTAACTATCAGATTGACCGCCCCAAGTTTATCAACGGTCCTACCTATGCAGCAGCCATGAACGAGGCTCTGTTCAACGAGGACAAAGGCGAATATGCACGCTACAGCCAGGAGGCCATGGCAGCATTCCAAGATGGCAGTAACCCCAACCTCTACCCCAACTCTGACTGGGTAGACGAGACTTTCCGCCATCATGGTGTAACCAATAAAGTTGGTATCGACTTCACGGGTGGTGGTGAGCGTTTTCGCTACTACACTGCTCTCAACTTATTGTCAGACAAGGGATTCATTAAGACGCCTGATGCCACTGATGGATATTCCACTCAGGACAAGTATGTACGTGGCAACCTGCGCATCAATCTCGACATTGATTTGACCCCATCCACCATGCTAAAGGTAAACATTGGCGGTCTGTTAAGCGAGAACTCACAGCCTGGCAACCAAGCTACACTGTGGAGCAACATTTACAACCTTCCCTCAGGAGCCTTCCCCGTAAGAGGTGAAAATGGAGACTGGGTCGGTACCAGTACATGGGCAGGTACACTCAACCCTGTAGCTTTGTCAACCGATGCCGCTTACTATAAGCTTCATGAGCGTGGACTGTTTGCAGACATGACCCTTTCACAAGACTTGTCTTCATGGGTAAAAGGCTTAGGATTCTTCCTGAAGTTAGGTTATGACACCTATAGCGTGCTGTATGAGAACCACAGCAAGAGTTTTGCTTATAATGTATATGCAGCAGATGGTACCTACACTACCTTCGGTGAGCGTACAGAGATGGGCAAGACTTCAGGCAACACCTCTTTCGCACGCCGACTGACAGCGGCAGGCGGTCTTAACTTTGATCGTAGTTTTGGCGACCACTATGTGTATAGCCAGTTGAAATGGGACTACGACTATCAGCACTTTAATGGTGGCAATAACACCGTCTATCGCCAGAACTACTCTTGGTGGACTCATTATGCCTATAAGCAGAAGTACATTGCAGAGTTGGCCATGACTTACAGTGGTTCAAGCCGCCTGGCTCCAGATACCAAGTGGGCCTTTGCTCCAACTTTCTCTGCTGCATGGGTCATCTCTAAGGAGAATTTCATGAAGGATATCAAGTGGCTCGACTATCTGAAGCTACGTGCATCTATCGGTAAGCTGAATGCCGACTATCTGCCTGGCGACAATGTTTGGACATACTACACCCAGAGCTACTCTGTCAGCGGTGCATCAGCCTATTACTTTGTAGATGCTACTGCGGCACAAGATCTCTATGGAACCACTACTTTAGGAACGATGGCAACTGTTGATCCCAGCCACGAGAAAGCGACCAAATTCAATATTGGTCTTGATGCAACTCTCTTCAAAGGCTTAAATGTAGAATTCGATTACTTCTACAATCATCGTTACGACATATGGTGTTCCGGTGCCGGAGCATACACTTCCATGATTGGTTTTGGCGCTCCTTATGTCAACCAAGGTGTTGTCAACCAGTATGGTTTCGACGCTGCTCTCGACTTCACCCACAAGTTTGGCGACGTTACTGTCAACATCGGTGGTAACATGACCTTGTCAAAGAGTGAGATTAAAGATATGGCTGAAGAGCCACGTGCCTATAGCAATCTAGTACAGACTGGCGACCCACTCAACTCTATCTACGGACTTATTTCTGAAGGACTGTTCACCAGTCAGGAAGAAATCGACGCAGCAACTCCCCAGACATTTAGCACAGTACGCCCTGGTGATATACGCTATAAGGATGTCAACGAAGACGGTATTGTTGACGCCAACGATAAGGTACGCATTGGCTACAGTGTTACTGCTCCTGAACTGTACTATAGTTTCCACCTCGGTGCAGAGTACAAGGGACTCGGACTTGACATGATGTTCCAAGGCGTAGGTCGCTACTCTGCAGTGCTCAACACTCAGGGATACTATTGGGGACTCGTCAACAACAGCAGCCTCGCTCAGCAGGTATATGATAACCGCTGGAGTCATTCTAACAATGATGCTAATGCTGAATATCCCCGTCTGAGTTCTGAAAGCAATGCCAACAATTACCAGACTAGTGATTTTTGGCTGCGCGACCGCTCTTATCTAAAACTTCGCAACATTGAGTTGTATTACCATCTGCCTAAGAGTCTGCTGGAAAAGACTAAGATTATCAATGCAGCCAAGGTATATCTACGTGGTGTAGACCTTTTCACCATCGACCATCTTGACGAGGTGGATGCAGCTGCCTATAGTTCTAATACCCCTCTTACACGCAGTATAGCACTCGGTGTTTCTGTTACACTCTAACAACACATAATTCAAAATAAAGAAGGATATGAAAATCAAGCATATTTTGAGCCTCACAGCAGTAGCCGTTACACTTGCCTCATGTGGCGACAAGATGGACTACAAGGAGTACAGCGTCTACGATGAGGACTACATAAAGACAACTTTTGACCGGGCGGCCGGTATTGTCACTTCTGTTTATAACGATTTAGACACAGATTTCGGTAACTATAGCGGAGCGTTGCTTGCTTCGGCAACAGACGAATCCGTCTATAGTCATGCCGGCAATGCCATTGAGAAGTTCTATAATGGCGGTTGGAGTGCCAGTAACAACAACGATGCCTCAGCATGGACAAAATGCTGGCGTGGTATCAGCTATGCCAACCTCTTCCTCGACAAGTTCAAGGACGAGACCTTCGAAGAATATCTCACCGACCTTGACTACAAGCAGGAATTGGCGCAATACCAAAATCTGCAGTATGAGGCCCGTTTTCTGCGCGCTTACTACTATTTCCTGATGGTTCGCATGTTCGGTGGTGTGCCCCTTATCACTACAAGCATGGACGCAAACGAAATCAACAGCCAGCCAAGAAAGACCTCCGATGAGATTTTCCAGTTCATCATTTCTGAATGTGATGCAATTAAGGATCTCATCGTCAAGGACTATGCTGACCTTGGAAACATGCAATTGAAGAGTAAGAATGAGACTGGACGTGCCAACAACCTCGCAGTTCTTGCACTGAAGGCTCGCGCCGCACTCTACTATGCCAGCCCGTTGTTCAACCCCACAAACGACAAAGAGCGCTGGCATCAAGCTGCATTAGCCAACAAGACACTTATAGATGAATGTAAGAGTCGCGGCATGAAACTCACAGCTGACTACGGAAGTTTATTCCAGAAGGACAACTGGACTAACACCGAGGAATGTATCTTCGTTCGTCGCGTGGTATCATCTACAAACACCTTCGAGAAGTATAACTTCCCCATTGGTCTGGAGAATGCGGGTGGTGGTAATTGCCCCACACAGAACCTCGTCGAGGCATACGAGCCTGGCGATATCCGCCTGGAAGCCACAGTAGCGAGAAATGGCGAGCAGTGGCCCAATGCCACATTGGAGACATTTTTTGGTGGTGCTAATGGCCAGCCCATTGCCTATGCCACACCTACAGGCTATTACCTTAAGAAATATGTCAACAAGAGTCTGACCATCGGTGCCAAGAATGCCACTACCGAGCGTCACCACTGGGTTATCTTCCGTCTGGCAGAGTTCTACTTGAATTATGCAGAGGCTATGCTCAATTATGTTGGAGACGGTTATAGCACTGCCTCTGACTTAAGCATGACAGCAGCACAGGCTATTAACGTAGTTCGTACTCGTGCGAAACTGGCCAACATTGCTACTGGCCTGTCAGCAACCGAGTTCGCTGCTAAGTTGGAGAACGAGCGTTTCGTAGAACTGGCTTTTGAAGGTCACCGCTTCTATGACCTGCGCCGTTGGAAGAAAGCTGGCGAGGCTAAGTACCGCACCATCAAGACCATGTATATTACCAAAGTAGTTGATAAAACAACTGGTGACATCACATTCAACGAAGAGGTGAAGACAGATGCCAAGACCCGTGTATACTGGGACGACAAGATGTATCTCTTCCCCATTGCACAGAGCGAAATACTTAAGTCTGGTGGTGCTCTAACACAGAACCCAGGCTGGTAAACATGCCCACAATTTAAACTTTCGAGGTGTACCTTCCGACAGAAGGTACACCTCGTTTGTTTTGATGTGCATTTTTGATGAATTACTTGGCCGTTTCGAAAATAGTATGTATATTTGCAAGCGATAAAACAGGAACACGTAATAATCCCTAAGGAGCTTTAAAGATACAAGTAGTATGAATAGTTGAGAATACAAGTGTTAAAAAAACATTATTCCTTGATTATCTCAAAAATAGTTCCTATCTTTGCATCGTATTAGCTAAAACATTTCATACCATGGATGTAGACAACAAATATGTACGATTTGATTGGGCCGTGAAGCGCATGTTACGCGACAAGGCTAATTTTGGCGTATTAGAAGGACTCATCACAGTACTTTTAAATGAACCCGTACATATTATTGAACTCCTTGAAAGTGAAGGTAACCAGAACTCATTTGATGATAAGTTCAACCGTGTTGATATAAAGGCCAAAAACGACAAAGAAGAAATCTTTCTTGTAGAAGTCCAACTGACACGAGAGCTCTATTATTTGGAACGGATACTTTATGGCACGGCGAAAACCATTACAGAACATATCAACTTAGGTAAAACCTACGACAGTATCAAGAAGGTCTATTCCATCAACATCATATACTTTGACCTTGGCAAAGGCTCAGACTACCTTTACCATGGCCAAAACAAGTTCGTCGGAGTTCATACTCACGACACACTGAAGATAAGTACCAAAGAGAATGGTGTCATTAAGATGAAGACGCCTGAAGAAATATTCCCAGAATATTTTATCATCAGGGTGAACGAATTCAACCAAGTGGCATCAACACCCTTGGAAGAATGGATAGACTATCTGAAAAACGGACATATCAAAGACGACACTACAGCTCCAGGACTACAGGAAGCCCGCAAAAAACTGCAATACCTAATGCTTGACAAAGCAGACCGGCACGCCTACGACGAGCATATAAATGCCATTATGATACAAAATGATGTACTTGGAAATGCTCGTTTAGAAGGCTTGGCAGAAGGAAGAGAAGCTGGGAGAGCTGAAGGTAGAGCTGAAGGAAGAGCTGAAGGAAGAGCAGAAGGAAGGACTGAAGGAATCATTGAAGTTGCCCGAAAGATGAAACTTCACAACATGAGCACAGAAGACATCTTGCAACTAACAGGATTAGACCCAAAGACTATAGCAGACTTATAGGGTTACCAAACTACAACATATAGAACAACTACTTTTATAATTAACAAATATTACTAATTAAAAACTAATGTTTATGAAGAAACTTTACGTATTCATGACAGCATTGTTGGCCCTGTTTGCCATCAATGCTAATGCTGTTCGTATTCTCTATTCAGAGAACTACGAAGCCGGTGGTGTACCTGCCACATGGACCATTAATGGCGGTACGGGTGCTATTGCATCAACAGAAGCTAGTAACATTTTCCAGTTCTCTTTGGGCACCAACAATGGTCGTTCTGCTCACGATTTCTGGGGCCCTTCTATCTTTGAAGGCACAGAGGCCGAATACACCCTTAGCTTTGAGTTACGTTTTGACGCTCTGGGTGACAATCAGTTCAATGGTGAGGTAGCGGTATTTGCCGATGAGGGAGGTTCCCAGATGATCAATGGTAGTCTCAATGGTAAACAGAAGGACTGGAATCCATATGCAGTTCGTCAAAATTGTCTTTTCAGCCTTGTTCAGACCAACAATGCAGACAAGAAAACTGAATGGATGGTTAACCCAACTAAGAATGCTGAAGACGCATTAGAATCCTCAAAGATTTTCATTCCCAAAACTGGTGGTAACGCTGCTACATGGTATCTGGTAACATTGACCGTTAACACTCAGAGCAGAGAGGTTTCATACGAGATTTTCAACTACGACACTCAGCAGGCAGAAGTAACTGGCGTAAAGACCATGGATGAAGGTGCAAGTCTCTATGCAACAGGTCTTTACCTGATGGCTGCCCGCAGAAATTCAGTATACAGCATTGATAACATGCAGGTTTATCTGGACATTGACTATGCTAATCAGCCCGTTATTGCTCTGACCGGACTGAAAGACACTGAACGCACCTATATGATTAGCTTCCTTGAGGGTGAGACGTTGTACGTTAAGGGTACAGATGGTCAAGAGAAGAAATATGAATATGACGATGTTGAAGAAGGTAATGTTTTCTACACAACCTCAACTTCTGGTCAGCTTAGTGCTTGGACAAAAGCAGGAACTATGACTTCAGAAGTCACTACAGTAGATGTCGTTTGCGAGCCTGTCGTACTGCCTAATCCTACCAATGCTATTGTAGGCGCTACTGAAGGATTTGCAAAGACCTATCAGTTTACTATTGACAACAGTACTGTTCCTCTCCAGCCTACTATCTTCATGGACTTCGTATTTGAAGGCGAAGGTGGTCAGGGCAGTTTCACATTAGATAACCAGACCTCAGGTGCTAAAGTAGAAGTTCCTGGTAAGGGTACATTGAAGATTACCACCAAGGCTCTTGGCTATGCAAGCAGCACATCAAGCGTTGTCAACGACATCGAATACGAAATCAAGAACGATATCGACTTCCAACACATGACTGGCGAGGCTCTCAAGGAGAAAGGCTTTGAGGCTATTGACGATTTGAACACTGTTTCTATGAGCGGTGAGAACGCCTGGACTGGCCGTATGAGAATGTATTTTAGCATTGGCTCAGATAACTATCCTGTATATGGATTTACAGAATCTGCTGACGATTATGCTGCAACTGTCAAGGGTTATACAGATGCTGGTGCTAAGCAGGATACTCCTGTCTATGCTTTCTTAGATGGAAGAGGCTATGCGGACTTATCTACTGCAGAGCCTATCAAGCGTCATCTGCTCGTTCCTTCTAAGCTGACTGAAGAGGCTGCTAAGACCATGTTCGCTCCTCTGGTATTGTGGAACACCGCTGCAGAACCTGCTGAGGGTGCAGCTCTTGGTGACGACGTTCCCGCTGTTAAGTTTAACGAGGGTATCGGTTTGATTTGCACAGGTGTTAAGGGTGATGCACAGAGCGGAAGCATTGCAGTAAACAACGCTACTTTAGGTTTCGATGGTCTGACTGACGACGACTTGGTTGTTATCACAAAGATTGACAACTATGGTGGTGGTTCACTCCACCCACAGTTTGCCGCTGGCACAGATCCTGCTACAGCAAAGGCTGAGTACAAGGCTTCTCACATCGGTGGTGTAGTTTCAACCGTTAAGGGTACTGAGACCTTCCAGCTCTATCGTATCGACACCGCTATCAATCGCATACTCGTTCTGAGCGCAAAGAACAGCACTGGTATCGACAACATGAACTACAACAAGGTTGTTTCAGACCACAACGCTCCTGTTTACAACCTGAATGGTGTACAGGTGAACCCCAACGCTCTGACAAAGGGTATCTATGTCAAGCAGGGCAAGAAGTTTGTGGTTAAGTAAGCATAAAGCAGAGCTTGCTCTTGCTTTATCGAACGAGAACAAACTGAACAAAGTTCAAGTTCGTGGTGAAGTAATAAACTCTATACTCTATACAGAATCCTCCGCAGGCACACCGCCTTGCGGAGGATTTTTCGTATCAGCTGTCCCCGTTGCTGGCTCAGCTGTACTATATTTCGTCCGAAAGCCAAAGAAATACAGATTTTTCTTTGTTTTTTGCTCACTTATTCGTACCTTTGTCGCGTTATAACGAACTACTAAGAATACTTAAAAACAAACTATATGATAATGAAACGTTTCTTTATTCTGTCAGCACTGCTGCTGACTATTGTCACAGGTGCTTTTGCTCAGCGCAAGACTGACGCACTCGACCGTGGTCTCATTGCTATCAAGACGGCCAACGGCGTATACTGCTCTTGGCGCATTCTGGGTGAGGAGTACTACGACGTGAAGTATAACCTCTATCGTGACGGCACCAAGGTGAACAGCGAGCCGCTCAACGTATCCAACTACAGCGACGCTGCCGGTACGGCAGCCAGCAAATACACCGTCAAGGCCGTGGTGCGTGGCGTGGAAGAAGCTAACGCCAGCAAGGTAGCGACGGTATGGGAGAACAAGTATCTGGAGATAAATCCCACCCATGCCGATTTGAAGTCAGTCTACGTGCCTAACGATGCCTGCTGTGCCGACGTGACCGGTGATGGTCAGCTGGAGATACTGATGAAGTTTGACAATCAGAGTGAGATATCGCAGTCGTATCCTAAGAACGGGCCAAAGATAGACGGTGTAGACACCCATGAGTATAGCCTCTTCGAGTGTTTGAAGCTGGATGGCACCCGTCTGTGGTGGATCAACTGCGGTCCGAACATGGGCGACTTCCAAAACAATGAACAGAATATAGCCGCCTACGACTGGGACGGCGACGGCAAGGCCGAAGCTATCATGCGCGCTGCCGACGGCACGACCATCCATGCATCTGACGGCAAGACATACATCATCGGCGACGCCAACAAGAACTATCGCGGAGCAACGGGTGGCGGTGCCAACTGGTTTATGCACGACGGTGCGGAGTACCTAGTCTATATGAATGGCGAGACCGGTGTACCCTATCAGATTATGGAATACCCCCTGAAGCGCTTGGAAGACGGCGAGACCGACCTCAGCAAAGCCTGGGGCGACGGCTATGGTCACCGTTCCTCGAAGCACTTCTTTGGCGCACCTTACCTGGACGGCCGTAAGCCCAGCATCTTCCTGGCTCGCGGTATCTATACCCGTCACAAGATGATAGCCTATGACGTCAATCCCGCCACTCATGAGCTGACCGTTCGCTGGCGTTGGAACTGCAACGACAGCAGTTCTCCCTGGTATGGCAACGGCTACCACAACTACGCCATCGCCGACGTTGATTGGGACGGCCGCGACGAGATTTGCTTCGGTTCAATGGTTATTGACGACAACGGCAAGGGTCTTTCCACCACAGGTTTAGGCCACGGCGATGCCCAGCATCACGGTGATTTCAACCCTTACATTCATGGTCATGAAATCTATGCCTGCAACGAGGATCGACCGGACAACAACTACCGTGACGCCACAACCTCAAAGATCTACTATCGTCAGACCAGCAGCAATGATGACGGTCGTGCTATGATGGGCAACTTTAGTAATGAATATCCCGGTTGCCTTGGCCGTTCTGGTCACGATACAGCTATCAGCAGTGTCACGAATGCACACATTCCTGTCGACATCCCCTTTGATGTCAACTTCCGCATCTATTGGGACGGTGACTTGCTGGAGGAGACTTTTAACGGTACAGGCACCAGAAATTCTGCCGGACGCATTTACAAGCCTGGAGTAGGCAACATTACTACTCTGACAGGTTCACTGACCAACAACGACACGAAGGCTACCCCCTGCTATCAGGGCGACCTGTTTGGTGACTGGCGCGAAGAAGTGATGATGCGCACAGCAGACAATAAGATTCGCATCTATACCACCACCATTCCTACTGAGTGGCGCAACTACACCTTGTGGCACGACATGCAGTACCGCAATGCGATGGTATGGCAGATGAACGGCTACAACCAGCCACCTCACACTAGCTACTTCTTGGGCGAATTGGAAGGCATCACGATGGCTCCACCTGCCCTGACGAACACAGGACGTACGGAGATTGAGAATGGTGGCAGCATTGGCACAACGCTGAACGACAAGCAGGTGATGCTGGCAGCTACAGACAATGCAACAGCTTCAGTAGCAGACGGCGCCAGCCCCTACATCTTCTTTGACAATGCACCCAGCTGGGTACAGGGTACTGACGTGAACGGCACCAGCGGCAAGGATGCAGAGATTATCTACGACTACTATACCCACACATTGACTGGCGGAGCCTTCACAGGCAGCATGCGTCTGGTGAAACAGGGCGACGGTACATTGGTACTGCCTAACGTCACAGAAACCTACACAGGCAACACTGACGTATGGGCTGGTACACTGCAGTTTGACGGCACCATGCAGTCCAGTCCCGTCTGGCTGAACCGCCACACCAACCTGATAAGCAATGGCGGTAATTTCAAGGGCGGCATCAAGGCAGACTATAATGCCACCATCTATCCTGGCGGCAAAGATCAGGTCGGAACACTAACCACCACGACACTGGCTCTGGGCTTTGGCTCACGCATCGTCTTCGACGGCAATGCCAGCGAGACAGATAAGGTTACTGCCGACAAGCTGACGATTGAAAAGAAAGACTGGCAGTATGGTCCAGAATACTCGGCCCCAGTCTTTGAGATTGTCGATAATGGTCTCGTTCCAGGTAACTATACGCTGGCTACTGTTAGCGAGTTGGCAGGCAA
Source organism: uncultured Bacteroidales bacterium (assembly GCA_902760315.1). Classification (GTDB taxonomy): domain Bacteria; phylum Bacteroidota; class Bacteroidia; order Bacteroidales; family Bacteroidaceae; genus Prevotella. Next base: position 76,764 of record CACWFV010000010.1, read on the forward strand.
TGTCAGCGACATCAAGATAGAAGGCATCAAAGGTAAGAAGTTCACACTGACATTCGAGGAAGGCAAGATAGTGCTCACCATCATCAAGCTCCGCGACGCTACGGAAATTGTCTGGAACGGTGGCACTGACGGTGTATGGGATTTCGCAGAGAGCGAGAATTTCACCATTAACGGCACCAACGGCATCTTCGTTACTGGCGATGCTGTAACCTTCAACGACCAGGCAAGCACCTCCAATGTCAACGTAGCAGAAGAGGTTTATCCTGGCAGCGTCGTCTTCGACAACAGCAAGGACTACACGCTATCAGGTGATGGCAGCATCGTCGGCGCCACAACACTGACAAAGAAGGGCGAGGGCAACCTGACCATCAACAACATCAACAAGTATACTGGCGGCACCAAGATTGAAAGCGGTAAAATCACCGTATCAGCCTTAGCCGATTTGGAAGGCAGCGACTATGGTGCCTTAGGTGGTGTAGATGACAAGATAACACTCGATGGTGGTACGCTGGTGGTACCCGCTGGAGGCAGAACAAGTCAATCAATTGGACTGGGCAAGAACGGAGGTACACTTGAAGTGAAAGGAAACTTTACGCTCTCAGGTTCAACAGAGCGAAATGGAGCTAACATCAATGCATTCCTGCACAAGACTGGCAGTGGAACTCTGACGCTGAGTACCATCAACAAGTATGATGTCCTGTATGTGGATGCAGGTACAGTAAACATCCGCGAGACCAGTGCCAGCATGATGTCTGCCCCAACAACCATCATATTTAATGGAACAAATACTACTGTAGCTGACGAAAACAACTCATACAGCTACTCGAAGAACACAACGAACTTTGAGGTAGCAGAGAATGCAACAGGTAAACTCTATCTGGACGGACGTTGTGATTATAGTGGTACGCTGAAAGGCACAGGCTCCCTGACGGTTTATGCTACTTATGTCAGAAACAACCTGAATGGAAACTGGAGTAATTTTGAAGGAACGTTGATTGCCAACCATAGCGGTAACAGTTATGAATTCACTTGGAACAACGGCTACGGACTGCCAAAGGCAACGCTGAACATTGATGGTTCAACGACGTTCACTTGCAAGGGCTCGACATTGACGCTCGGAGCGCTCGATGGCAGCGGCACTCTGTCCATGACAGGTAACCTGACAGTTGGCAAGGCCGACAGAGACATGAACTTCAGCGGTACATTCAATGGTTCTGTCAATGTCTTTAAAGAAGGTACAGGCGCCTGGACACTCAAATCAGCTGTCAACGCCAACGAATACACCTTCAGGGAAGGCGACGTGGTACTAAACAACACACGGTCTACCACATCGCTCTTTGGCTCTGCCACGGCCACGGTACAAGATGCTGCAAGTCTGAAAGGTGTAGGCACCGTGGGCAACATAAGAGTCATTGAGGGTGGAACCGTAGAGCCTGGCGACGTCACTAAGACACGCCATTATGGTGCCATCAACTCCACAGGTTTTATGTACTTCTACCCCACCTCAAAGTTGAACTTGAATGTCTATAAGGTACTTACCAATAACAATGGCCGTTCGTACATTACCGTTAAAGGCAAGTTGGAGATTAAGGGTGACATCAACATTGGCATGGGTGAGGAGTATGAGCCACAGGCTGGCGATGAGTTCATCATGTGGACTTGCGGCTCCATAGACGCAGCACCTACCGCCATCAACCTGCCCGAACTACCTGCTGGATTAGAGTGGGACACCACCGACCTGCTGACCACTACAGGCACCCTGCGCGTCAAAGCCGCTACCGGCATTGAAAACAACCGCGCTAACAGCAGCGCCAGCGGCAAGACCTACACACTCGATGGTAAAGCTGTAGAGAACACCACCAAGAAGGGTATCTATATCAAGAATGGTAAAAAAGTAGTGATTAAGTAAGAGGAAACATGACTTTGCGAAAAAACATTGCTATAGCTCTGTGCAGCCTGCTAACATGTTCAGCAGGCTTTGCACAAAAGCCCAGTGACACGCCAGCGAGTCAGATGGAGAAGTTAGACCGCGGACTCATCGTCGTACCCGCGTCCGGCAAGCACTACATCAGTTGGCGCATGTTCGGCACAGACGACAAGAACACCACGTTTGAAATCCTGAGGAATGGTGAGACGCTGAAGAAAGACATCTATGGCGCTACTTTCTTCTCCGTATCAGGTGCCGCCACCGACACCTATCAGGTTAACGTTTACCAAAACGGACAGCTGACAGAGACCGGCAGTCCCGTATCGCCATGGGGCAAGGCCTACTTGGAGCTGAAACTCGACAAGCCCGCAGCCGGCAGTGACTACACCTACTCGCCCAACGACTGTTCGGTGGGCGATGTCGATGGTGACGGGCAATATGAAATTTTTGTCAAATGGGATCCGTCCAACTCAAAAGACAACTCACAGAACGGCATTACAGGCAACGTGATCATCGACTGCTACAAGCTGGACGGCACCAAGCTGTGGCGCATAGACCTGGGGCAGAACATCCGCGCCGGTGCCCACTACACGCAGTTCATGGTCTACGACTTCGATGGCGACGGCAAGGCCGAAATGATATGCAAGACAGCACCTGGCAGCAAGGATAGTGAAGGAACCTTTGTCAACCAAGCGACAACCAATACGGCTATCAAGGCTGCCGACAACAGTAAGTCTTGGATAACTTCATCGGGACGCATGGACGGTGGCCATGAGTATCTCACCGTATTCAACGGACTCAGCGGAAAAGCAGTCAATACCATTGCCTACTATCCCAACCGCAACACCAAGGCTGAACTGAGCGAAGCTGCCGGCACCTTCAACTGGGCTGTTGGCAAGACCGACAATCACGGCTATAATCGTGGAGACCGCTATTTGGCAGCGGTAGCCTATTTGGGCGGTCCTGACGCGAATCCCAGCGGAGTCTTCTGTCGCGGATACTATAGCTACGCTTACGTATGGGCTGTTGACTTTGATGGCAGCCAACTGAAGCACCGCTGGCTGCACCGTTCAGACTCTAACACGCAATGGTCAGTAGTTGATGCCAACATGCAGGAGTCTGCCAAGGTGACAGCACCCAAGGCCACAAGTGGCGGCGGTAGCAACACCTTGTTTGCCAATGGCAACCACAACCTGTCTGTTGCTGACGTTGACGGCGATGGCAAGGACGAGATTATATGGGGTTCCGCTGCTCTGGATGACGATGGCAAGCTGCTCTATGCCACAGGCTTCGGTCATGGCGATGCCATCCATCTTGGTGACCTGAATCCCGACCGCCCAGGTTTGGAGCTGTTTGACGTACACGAAGAGAAGGGCACCTACTCATGGGATATCCACGATGCCGCAACTGGTGAGATTCTCATGAAAAATGGCCAGTCCGGACAAGACAATGGTCGTGGTGTTGCTGCCGACATTGTCGCTGACACGCGTGGCTATGAGTTCTGGTCTGCCTATGGCGGCTTTGACAGTGACAGCAGAAATCAGAATCCATTCAACGTCATCACCGGACAGCAGGTGGGCAACAAGGCGCCTTCCATGAACTTCCGTATCTATTGGGATGGTGATGCACAGGACGAGTTGCTTGATGGCATCAATATCTACAAATACAATACTGATGCCAATGCCACCAGACTCGGCATCGGTAGTCGTTCCTATCCTACCGGACAGTCAAACAACAGCACGAAGTCCACGCCATGTCTCTCTGCCGACATCTTTGGTGACTGGCGCGAGGAGTTGATACTGCGTAATGCCAACGACGATGCGCTGAACATTTATACCACACTGACCAGCACCAACTACCGCGTACCCACGCTGATGCACGACCATGTGTACCGCATGGGCATCTGCTGGCAGAACGTGGCCTACAACCAGCCGCCCCACCTGGGCTACTATCTGCCCGACTACATCGACTCATTCCAAGGTGTTGACCCCACAGGTATCATCGAGATAGAGCGTCAGCCTGAAGTTGAGCGAGTAACGATATACAACCTCATGGGGCTCCCGGTAGAGCAACCCACCAGAGGAATCTACATCATAAACGGAAAAAAGGCCTACATCGAGTAGGCCTTTTTCCTTTACGTCAGTTATCTTATTACAGGTAGACTTTCGGCGCCGTATCCTTGGTAGCCGGTGCAAACTGCGAGAAGTCAACGGGCTGCCCATCAAGAGTGAAGTCAATGAGTTCGTACTTGTCAGAAGTCTTCACGTCGAGCATCTTTTTGGTGTCCACCTTGTTGTTACGCAGCGTGATGTTGTTACACCGTGACAACGGCATCTCGCGGTCGCCGGGCTTGAAGAACTGCGTCCACGGCTGGATGAAGAGGAAACGGCCACACTTGCCGGTAATCCCCTCTACCGTCACATACTCATAGTGCTGCGGTGTGTCAGGGCGCATCTTCAGCCACAACACGCGGTCGGCATTCTCCGTGTGGCAGTTGCGCAGAATAATGTTACGGTCGTGCAGCGACTCAGAACCCAGCGTCAGACAGCCATGCACCTTGCCATAGCGGCAGTTCTGTATCAGTATGCGCTCACAGTCGCCATTGGTTTTGTCCTGGTCAGCCCATGTGCCTTTGCCACCTTTCAGCACCACGGCGTCATCGTTGACATGCATATAGCAACCGTCGATGAGCACGTCGGTACATACGTCGATGTCGATGGCGTCTGACGACGGTGCGCCACGCTTGGGGTCTGGCTCGAAAATCTTCTCCGTGGGCGCAAAGATGTAGCAGCCGAGATAGCGCACGTGGTCGCTCTTATAGACGTGGTTAGTCCAGAAAGGCGAGTTGATGAGGTGCACATCCTGAATGGTAACATTCTTGCAGTTTGACACATAGGTCAGGCGCGGGCGCTGCGCATCCTTATTGGTGGTCTGCGGATTCCACTGGCGGCGTATCCAGAACTCCTGCCAGAAGTGCAGCCCGTTGCCGTCGATAGTGCCTTTACCGCTAATGGTAAAGCCATCCAGTCCGTCAGCATTAATAAGCGCTGAGAAGTACTTGCACGTCTCTCCCTCAATACGCGTCAGCAGTATCGGGTAATCCTTAATGCGGTCCGAGCCCTTCAGCGTAGCACCTTCAGCCACATGCAGGTGGGTGCCCTGCTTAAAGAACAGGGCACCAGTCATGAACGTACCCTGCGGAATGACCACCACGCCGCCGCCCTCGCTGGCAGCACGGTCGATGACGGCTTGTATCTGGCGTGTCTGCACTTCGCTGCTGCCCATCAAGACGCCATAGTCCGTGACGACATACTGTCGGCCCAGCGTACTGACATCCACTTTCTGCGTATTGGCAAACCACTCGTCCATCACGGTGCCGTCAGGCCATGTCTCGACAGCCTTCTTTGCCTTAGGCTTGGCCGATGCCGCCAACGTCAGCAGCATCAGCAGGAATAATGTTAGTCTTCTCATCACAGTGTAAGTATTAGTCCAAGTGAAACACTTCCTGAATGGGTATGGTTACCGGCGAATTGTCGGGGTTCACCTCCATGATGTCAGCCATCATGTCCCACCACTTCTGCGTAATGGGGTCTACGTTGTCCGTGTCTTGCGAGCTGCCTTCGCCCTCACATTCCTGGTATGCAAAGAGCAGATTGGTGTCTTTGTCCCAGAAAATGCTGTAATTCTTGACTCCAGCCTCATGAATCATGTCGACCAGCTCCGGCCATATAGCGGCATGGCGGCGCTCGTACTCTTTCTCGCAACCTGGTTTCAGGTACATCTTAAATCCGAATCGTTTCATAATGCTATATATTTTTAAGTTTATCCGTGAAGATTGTTTTCAGTTACCATCAGGCTTGGTAATGTTGCTGCCTGCCGCCGTATACCAAACGAACTGCGAGGCATCATCAGGAAGAGCCGGGTCAAAGTCTTGCCAGTCCGGACGCAGGTGCGCCGTCAGTGGTGACTGCAGCTGCTTAAGTCCCATGACCACCATCTTCGCCACCTCCCAGGCTCCGTAAGGATTGAAATGAGTGTTGTCGGCCAGCGGCTTCGGCTGATTGGCGAAGGTGTTGGCCGGATAGTGCACCAATGCCCTCTTGGAGTTCTCTTCCCCCAGTGTCTCATAGAAGGTGCGTGTCATGCCGTTCAACTCGATAAAGGGAACCTTCTCACGGCGTGCCACAGTACGCATGGCCTCCGGATAGTCGCCATGGGTATAGGCCAGCGTCTGGTGGTCTTTATTAAAGAATCGGCGGGCCGTAGGCGTTACGAAGATGATGTTGCCACCATTCTCGCGCACCCTGTCGGCAAAGATTTTCAGGTTGCGCGAATAGCTGTACCACGCACCGTCGCCTGCCCGTTTCTCCTTCTCGTCGTTATGTCCGAACTCCACGATGACGTAGTCGCCTGGCTTCATCATGGTCAGTATCTTGTCCAGCCGCAACTGACCCAGGAACGACGTGCACGACAGACCGCTCTCGGCGAAATTAGCCACCACGACCTCCGGGTCAAACCAGCGTGTCATCATTTGTCCCCACGACGCCCACGGCTCGTCTTCCTGGTCCACCACTGTACTGTTGCCACAAAGGAACATGGTGGTTGCCGTCGTGTCGGGCTCTATCCGTATGCTCTTCACGGCAGGAGCCGGCCCACAGAACGTGATGGTCAGTGAGTCATCCCAGTTCTTGTAGCCCCACTCTTTGGTTTTCAGCTTCACCTTAGTGTTGGCGTCAATCTGCGGTGAGTGCTTATGCACTGTAAACGACACCGTCTCGTATTTGCCCTTCTTGGTGGTTATCACGTCAAAGAAGTGGCGACGGCTCTCTGCTCTTATCACGGTCTGTCCGGCCCGTTTCTTGTTGCCCACCGTCACTGTCACGCGGTAGTTGCCGTCAGGCACTGCCACACTATAGGAGAACGGTTGCGCAGATGCTTTGTCTAACACCACCTCTGTCGGTTGTGCGGACGCACTGACGAAAAGGGCGCTAAGCCCCCAGATGATTCCTGTCAATAAGTGTTTCTTCATACTTTCTTATTTGATGTCTTCTAAAAATTCTATCTCCACGATGCGCAGCTCACTCTTCGTCTCTCCGCCATTCTTGGCTTTGAAGAGGTCTAGTTCGCCTGCCGCTGGTTCGGCAACTTCCACAATACCGCCAAAGGCATCCTTGTCTTTGCCGGCTCCCTTCAGCCGGATGGTCACCTCCTTGGTCTTCACCTGCTTGGTGGGTTTCAGATGGATGTATCCCAGACTACGCTCCGTCTCGCCGCTCCAGATGAGTGTCTTGCCGGCATATACCTCCAGCGGATAGCTGCGCAGTCGCCAGCCGGTCAGCTTCAGGCAGATGTCATCAATGACGGCTTTCTTTTCCAGCTTATAGGTAATCCAGGCGGTAGACAGCCGGCCGTCGTTCTTCCATTCTGACAGTTCGTTGTCGTCATAGCTACGGAGCGCGTGTTCAGTGTCGTATCCGGCCTTTGTCGATTCAATGCGCACGCCTTGCCGTTTCTCCGAATATGATGGGGTCGTCGGAGTTTCGCCACGGTCCAACCTCCCTTTGAGTGTCAGCTGTGGCAACGACTCTTCCGCCTTCACCTTTTTGCTCTCCACCGTGATGTAAGCTGGCTTCAGACCATCAGCATAGGCAGAAAGATTAATCGCTCCTGCATTAACTGTGCTGCGAACCAGCACACGATTGACACCACACTCCACTGGCAGGTTATAGCTGCCCACGTAGTTGTCGGAAATGTTTTTCGTAGCGGCGGCATCCAGCAAACCCGCTGGGCGCTGTTCGTCGGGCCGCTGCATCGCCTTGTTGTCACGTGCCGCTATGCCGCCAATCCATTTGCCCTCTCCCCAGAGTTCGAAGTGAACCATGCGGTCATCAAGCGGACAGCGGCGTCCCTGCTTGTCGAGCACCTCCACCTGGAACAATGTCATGTCAGCGCCATCAGCCTTCATGCCTTCGGGGTTCTCTATGGCCGTAAGCTTGAGCTGATAGGGCTTACCTACTGTCTCCAGTTTGTATCGGCTGCCGTCGGATGCCACAGCTTCTAACACACCGGCCTCGAAAGGCACCTCATCGAAAGTAAAGAGGTATCGGTAGCGCTGACGGCCCTTGCCCAGCGAGCGACCGTTCAGGAACAGTTCCACCTCACTGCCCGTAGAGACCACGTACACCGGTTTCTTGGTGCCCTGTTCATAGTTCCAGTGGCCAATGATGTAGGTCTGCGCCTGTTCAGGTTCCACCCATCCGTTCCACATCACCTGATGCACAAAGAAAGCATCCTTAGGTATGCGCATGGCATCGGTCACGCCACTGGTGCGGTAGTTCGACTCGCCGCGGTGGTGGGTGTTGGTGTCGGAGAATACTATCTTCACGCCTCCCGACGACACACGGGTGCCGGTACCGGGACGCTCCTGCCAGTAGTCATACCAGCGGTGCACCATCTCGATGGCAAACTGGTCCATATTGTGGTTGTAGTCCGTAGCGGGTTTCCCTCTATAGAGCGGACCATCGCCCTCCTTGTGGTAAGGATAACTGTACGCATCCCAATATTTGCGCAAGCCCTCGTCACGACAGTACTCCATGGCCCACATGGGGTGCTTCTTCGACTTGTTGATATACAGCATCTCGCCACCATATTCAGCCTCATCGATGTCCAGCATTTCACGACTGCCGATGGCACGACCGCCAAAGGGGTCATACTTGTCGCGCAGTGCCTTCATCTGCAGCATGTGCTCACGGCTGATGCTCTCGTTGCCACATTCGTAGAAGACTACAGACGGATTGTTGCGGTTGTAGATGATGGCGTCGCGCATCAGTTCCATACGCTGTGTCCACCGCGGACCCTCCACATCCTTCTCGGCATCGCCGGCAGGCATGGCCTGCAGCAGTCCCACCCTGTCGCACGACTCCACATCCTGTTTCCAGGGCGTGACGTGCATCCAGCGCACCAAGTTACCGCCTGAAGCCACCATCAGTCCATTGCTATAGTCACTCAACCAGGCAGGCACCGACAGTCCCACGCCCGGCCACTCATTGCTGGTGCGCTGGGCATAGCCGTGCACCATCAGGCAACGGTCGTTAAGCCATATCTTACCCTCGCCGAAACGGGTCTTGCGGAAACCGGTACGGATAACCACTTCGTCATTTCCGGTGCAGAGGTCCAAGGGGGTGGCATCAGCGCCATCCTCTGCCAGATAGGTCTTCACCGTATAGAGATAGCCGTAGCCCCACGACCAGAAATGCAGTCCGTCCAGCTGTCGCTGTATGCTGACCGTGCGCGTCTCGCCCGGCTGCAGGGTCACCGTCTCGCCGGGAATGATGGCGGCCAGCATGTTGTCGGCATTCATGACCTTGGCAAACAGTCGGAAAGTCCTGGCTTTGGTGTCTTCGTTGCGTACCTGCGACTCCACATGCACCACGGCTTTGCGGTTGACTATGTCGTAGTCGGTGGCATAGACATAGGTACCCGTGGTTCCGAGGTTGCTGTAGAGTGGCAGCGTCTGATACAGTCTGTCGGTTATGTGCAGATAGACGTTCTTGGGAATACCGCCATAGTTGGCATTGAAATTGCGGTCGTTCCACTGATAACGGCTGTTGTGTTGGCGCGAGCGGTAGGTCCAGCTGTTGTCGCAGCGCACGGCCAGCACGTTAGTGCCCTCTTTAATATAAGGTGTCAGGTCAAAGCCGCACGCCATGACGCCGTTCTCGCTGAAACCCAGATGGTGGCCGTTCAGATAGAAGTCGGCACCCTGGCGCACTCCCTCAAACTCCACAAAGAACTTCTTGTGTTGCACGTCAGTCAGACTGAAGGTCTTTCGATACCAGCAGATGGTGTCAGTCAGGTCGACGATGTCCTTACGGAATGCCTCGTCGCCATTGAAGGCGTATGGCAATGTCACCCGCTGCCAGTCAGCGTCGTGGCAGTTGGGCTTGGCCGCGTCGGCCACGTCGCCCACCTTCAGTCGCCAGTCGCCGTTGAAGTTCAGTTTTTTCCGGTCTGTGGCTTCCGCTGTGCAGAGAGCGGCTGCAGCCAAGAAACTGATGAGTAGTATCTTCACTCGTGTCATATTGTCGTCCGTTTAATATCTGATTTTACCTTCGTAGTTGAATATAGGTTCGTCGGTCGGCACCTCCTGGTCGTAGAAGTGCACCGCCGAGTCGTTCATCTTGGGGTGCCGGTTCTGCAGCAACAGGATGATTTCCGCACCGGCCCATATCGCAGGACCATAGCCGTGGGCTGCCATCACGTGGACGGGGCGGTAGGCATAGAAGGCGGCGTCGAAACCCATGCCCGTGCCTACGCAGACGTTCTCCACCTGTCCCTTGTCGTTGACCGACTGGTTGACGGCCTGCCACCCCAGCAGGGCCACAGGACCATAGGCCTTGTCGTCAATCCATCCCTTGTTGATGGCGTGGGCTATGCAGTAGGTGTAGATGGCCGTGGCCGATGCCTCCAGATAGGTGTCGTTACGGTCCAGCAGCTGGTGCCAGTAGCCGTCGTGATGCTGCCGGCGGGCCAGCCCTGCCACATGCTGGCGCAGCAGACTCAGTATCTGCTGACGGGCGGCATGGTCGTCGGGCAACACGTCGAGCACCTCGCACATGGTCAGCAGGGCCCAGCCGTTAGCACGTCCCCAGTAGAAGGCGGGATGGGGCTGCATGGCCTCTACCCAGCCATGGCGGAACAGTCCGTCCTCAGCCACGAACATGCGCTGGGCAAAGAGCAGCACCTGGCGGGCTGCCTCGTCATAGTACTTGGCATCGCCCGTCAGCCGTCCCATATAGGCCACGGTGGGAATACCCATGAACATGTCGTCCAGCCACACCGTGTTCTTCTGCGGGCGCAGACGTGCGAAGATGCCGTCGGCAAGCCGGTACTCCTTATTGATAATATAGTCGGCATACAGGTCGACACGCTCTCGCAACGGCAGCGTCGGGTCGTCGAGCATGGCCTTGATCATCGACACACACACGGCACCGGCATCGTCCAGCGCATGGGGGTCGATGACGCGACGCACGTTGACGTCGATGTCCTTATGCTGCTCATAGACTTTCTGGAAATAGGGCGCCATGTCGCTCAGCAGTTTGTGGCGCTTGTAGACGTAGTCGCGATAGGCATTGTCGCCGGTGGCCTTATAAGCTGCCAACACTGCGGAATAGGTGACGCCCCACTCATAGCTGGTCAGTCGGAAACCGCCCTGCTTCAGCTGGGTGTATTGGTCGATATCCTTCAGGCGGGTCACCCGGCCCGTACGTTTGTCTACCAGCTGTGCCGGGGTCTCACGCTCTATATAGCGCAGCACACGGTCGATGGTCTGCTTGACACTCTCCTGGGTGGGAATGCCATAGCGCTGCTGGTTGGCCGGCCGCATCAGGTGCAGCGGTGTGTTGTTGTCATTCACTTGCTGGCCGCTGGCAGTCAATGTGGCCAGCAGGGTCATCATGGTTATCAGTTTTCTCATAGTCTGTTATTTCAAAAATGGTGTTACGGTCTTGTCGGGTCCCAGATAGAAACCTGGTTCTGACGGTTGGTTATAGCCTACGTTCTGCGCTGCCGTTGACAGCCGGTACGGGATGTCCTCCATCAGACAGTTGATGCGGTAGTCAGTCGGTATGGGTGTTACGAAGATGCGCAGTTCCGAACTGTCGGGCGTACGGGCCACGACCTCCTCACGCCAGTCGCCCAGGATGTCGGCAGACAGACAGGGATTCGACTTGGTGCCGTTGTTGAACACTACTTCGGTGAAGCGTATCAGTTCTTCCATGGTGCGCTGCTCCCAGTTGTATTTCGCCACGGCACCACGGTCTAGCAGTTCGCGCAGCAGGTCGCCGTCCCACCAGATGCCGAAGTTGATGGACAGCCGCCTGCCACCCACCCGGATGTGTTGCTGGTGCTGCGGGTCTTCCGGGTCTTGGGCTTCACGGAGCACCTCGCCTTTGATGTTGCGGATACCGTGACTGTCGGAGCTCCACATCTCCAGGCCGGGATTGGTGGGGTCGATGTCGGCTGCCATGGCACGCCCCACATCGCTCCTTGATGGTATCTGGAAGATGACCTCGCCGGTCCGGGCATCGCGGAAGTCAGAACCGTCGCGCTTGTTCTCATGGCAGTCCCACACCTGCAACCGGTCGGTTGTGGGGTCGAAGGCCATCAGGTGGATGGCGTCGCCATGTCCCATGCCGGTATTATAGAGTCCGCGGCCGTCGTTGTCTACAGCCATCGAACCATAGGTAATCTCGTCGCAGCCGTCGCCATCGACGTCCGCCACCCTGAGGTTGTGGTTGCCCTGTCCGGCATAACTGTTCCATTCGGGCTGGTTGGTGTCAAACACCCAGTGCTCTTTCAGTTCCTTGCCGTCCCAGTCCCAGGCGGCAATGACGGTACGGGTATAATAGCCACGGCAGAAGATGGCACTGGGCCGCCGTCCGTCCAGGTAGCCAACAGCGGCCAGCATGCGGTCACTGCGGTTGGCGTAGTTGTCGCCCCAGTCTTCCGGGTTGCCTCGCTGCGGCACATAGCGTTTGGTGTCCATGGCCTCGCCGGTCAGTCCGTTGAACACGGTGATGTAGTCCGGCCCCTTCAGCACACGTCCCACGCGGGGCCTGCCCGTCTTGTTATATTTGCTCCACTCGCCTTCGGGCTTGGCATTCTCGGTAGCGGTGTGTGGATAGGTGCGGTGGTCTGCCTGTGCGTCGCCTATCACGTTGCCCTTGCTGTCGCGCGTTCCGTCGGCCGTACGTACAATGAACTCAGCGCGACCGTCGCCGTCAAGGTCGTAGGCTATGAACGGCACATAGTGGGCGCCACTGCGGATATTGATGCCCATGTCGATGCGCCACAGCAGGGTGCCGTCCAGCCGGTAGCAGTCAAAGAGCGTCGGACCGGTAAAGCCGTCATGGGCATTGTCGTGGGCGTTCGACGGGTCCCACTTCAGGATGATTTCATATTGGCCGTCGCCGTCGACATCGGCTACCGTCGCGTCGTTGGCTGAATAGCTGAATGTCCGACCGTCGGGGGTCTGGCCGTCGTCTGGTTTCTGTAGCTTCACGGGCAGATAGCCGTCAGGGGCACCGGCTTTTAAGACGTACTGGCCGTCCATCACGCCGCCACGCACCTCATAGGTGGCGTCGACCGCCAGCGGATGCTCGTCGACAAAGCACGTGCCGCCGGTGGTGAGTGCGTGGCTGTTCAGTTTCTGTCCATTACGATAAATGTCGAAGGCCTCGCCCTTCTGGTCGGCCGACAAGACGCGCCAACTGACTACCACCTTGTCGCCATGGCGCATGGCCACCACGCCACGATTCAGTTTCTCCAGCATCATCTGCTCCTTCCTGTAACGTGGCTGGGCAACAACGGCCAATGCCAACACCAAGAGACTTGTCAGAAACAATACTCTCTTCATCTTCTGTTCGTTTTAGTTAGCTAAGTGATTCTCTCTGTGTAGTTTGTCAAGGCAAAGGTAATGAAAAAAAAACAGACAGCGGCATAATCAGCACCTTTTTTAATAAAAAGACGCTAAAATTTCCTCATATTAGTTTTTTTTCATACCTTTGCCTTGACAAACTACTAAGCAACATACAAACATGGAACATTATCAAGCTAACGAATCCCGTTATGAGCTGATGCAGTATAACCGCTGCGGACGCTCAGGCGTGATGCTGCCCAAGGTGAGCCTGGGTCTATGGCACAACTTTGGCGGCATCGACAACTACGAGCGCTCACGTGCCATCCTCTGCCATGCCTTCGACTGTGGCATCACCCACCTCGACCTGGCCAACAACTACGGACCGCCTTACGGCTCGGCGGAGGAGACATTAGGGCGCGTCATGGATCAGGACCTGCGCCCCTATCGCGACGAGTTGTTCATCTCTACCAAGGCGGGCTACGACATGTGGCCGGGACCTTATGGCAACTGGGGTTCGCGCAAGTATCTCATGGCGTCGCTCGACCAGTCGCTGCGCCGCATGCACCTGGACTATGTAGACTTGTTCTACTCGCACCGCTACGACCCTGACACGCCGCTCGACGAGACGCTGCAGGCACTGGTGGACATCGTGCGCCAGGGCAAGGCGCTCTACGTGGGCATCTCGCGCTGGCCGCTGGAGGCCACCCGCCATGCCATCAGTTATCTCAGAGCGCACGACACGCCGCTGCTCATCTATCAGGGACGCCTCAACATGCTCGACCGCGAACCCATGGAGGAGGGCATCCTGGACCTTTGCCACCAGGAGGGGGTGGGCTTCATCTCCTTCTCGCCGCTGGCTCAGGGACTGCTCACCGACCGCTACCTGAACGGCATACCCGACGACTCGCGCATGGCCCGCGGCAAGTTCCTGCGCCAGGACATGCTCTCCGACGACCTGCTGCAACAGTTGCGCCAGTGGAACGCCGAGGCACAGGCCAAGGGGCACACGCTGGCGGAGTCGGCCCTGCGCTGGATTCTCGACCAACAGGGGGTGACCTCGGTACTCGTCGGCGCCAGCAGCACAGAACAATTAGACAAGAACCTTAAATGCGTCAAATAATGAGACATACCATACTTTCACTTCTGCTCGCCATGTGCGTGCTTCCGGCACTGCATGCCCAGCCACGCACGGTGGAGAGCCTCAACGCTGGTTGGGAGTTCTCGCGCGATGCACAGTTCAGCAGCATCGAACACATTGATGTGCCTCACGATTTCCAGATATCGCAGCCATGGGTGCCGCCCGCAGCCGACGAGAAGGCGGACAACACAGACGTGGCGGCCAACATCAAGTCGCGCCTGTCGGCACGCGGCTTCAAGGAGATGGGCACGGGCTACTACCGCCGCACCCTGACGCCTGACGCCTCGCTCAAGGGGCGCCGCGTGCTGCTCGACTTCGAGGGCATCATGCTGGTGGCCGACGTCTACCTGAACGGACAGCGCATCGGGGGTACGGACTACGGCTACGTGGGCTTTGAGATTGACGTCACCCGACTGCTGCGCTACGGCCAGCCCAACGAGCTGCTCGTCGTGGCCTCCACACAGAAGGAGAACAACTCGCGCTGGTACACCGGTGGCGGACTGTTCCGCAACGTCAGCCTCGTCACCACGCCTGCCGACCTCTACTTCGGGCGACACCCGCTCTACATCACCACCCGCCAGAACCGCTACGTCAGTCTGTCGGCTGAGTATACCAACCGCACCAATGCCAAAGAGACGCGCATGAATGTGAAGATCTATGCGCCCGACGGCAGCCTCGTGGCAGAGACCACGGCCACGAAGAAGCGCAACCCGCAGACGCGCACTCTGGAGATGCAGACACCGGAGCTGGAGATTGCCAACGCCCTGCTGTGGGACACGGAGTCGCCCAACCTCTACAAGGCTGTCTGCCAACTGCTACGCGAGGACGGCACGGTGGCTGACGAGTATGCAGAGCACTTCGGCATTCGCACCATCGAGTTCGGCCCTGACTTCGGCATGAAGCTGAACGGCAAGAAGGTGCTGCTCAAGGGCTATGCCAACCACCACACATTGGGGGCGCTGGGCGCCGCCGCCTATCCGCGTGCCATCGAGAAGCGCCTCAAGCTGATGAAGCAGTTTGGCATGAACCACGTGCGCACCAGCCACAACCCCTACAGCCGCTCGTTCATTCAGTTGTGCGACAAACTGGGACTGCTGGTTGTCGACGAACTCTACGACAAGTGGACACTACAGCATACGGGCGGACGCGTTCCGTTCATGAACCACTGGGCGGCCGACGTCACCGAGTGGGTCAAGCGCGACCGCAACTCGCCCAGCGTGGTGCTGTGGAGCCTGGGCAACGAATTGCAGCAAGACCCCAACCAGCCGTTCAACGACTTTGGCGTGACGTGCTACAAAATGATGCGCCCCGTGCTGCAGCGCTACGACTCCACACGCCTGGTCACCGTGGCCATGCACCCGCGCTACCGCAACTGGGAGACCGACTCGCTGCCCTGCAACTTGGCTATGCAGACCGACATACAGGCCTATAACTACCGCTACATGTACTTCCCCGGCGACGGCCGCCGCTTCCCGTGGATGACGTTCTACCAGAGTGAGGCGTCGACGGCAGCCATGGGACCCAACTACTTCGAGATGAACCTGGACAAGGTCATCGGACTGGCTTACTGGGGTGCCATCGACTATCTGGGCGAGTCGCAGGGCTGGCCTGCCAAGGGGTGGGCACAGGGCGTCTTCGACATCTCCCTGAACGCCAAGCCAAAGGCTTACTTCATGAAGTCGTTCTTCACGGACGAGCCAATGGTGCGTCTCTCGGTGATGGAAGACAAGAACGCGGGCATCGAGTGGAACGGCATCATCACGGGCACCGACCGCCAGTCGGAACTGTGGAACCGGCCGGAGGGCTCGAAGGCTAACCTGGTCATCTATACCAACTGCGACGAGGTGGAACTGCTGCTGAACGGCAAGAGTCTGGGGCGCCGCCCGAACCCGAAGGATGCCAAGCAGCGCAACAAGATAGCGTGGAACGGGGTGGACTACAAGCCGGGACGCTTGGAGGCCGTGGCCTACCGTGGCGGCAAGGCTGTGGCACGCCACGCCCTGGAGACTACGGGCAAGGCCGTACGCATCGTGGCCGAACCGGACAACACGGACTGGCAGGCTGACGGCCAGGACTTGCAGCACATCCGCCTGCGCGCCGTCGACTCCAAGGGGCGCACCGTGCTGACCTACCAGGATGAACTGCAGTTCAGCGTCAGTGGCGATGCCAGCATCGTGGCCGTCACCAATGGCGACATCAACAGCCACGAACTCAACGTCACCGACCACCGCCAACTGTGGCAGGGCCAGGCCATGGTCATCCTGCGTGCGGGCACCAAGCCTTCTGCCATCACGCTGACCACGAAGTCGAAGACCCTCAAGCCAGTTACTACCAAGCTGCAGACCAAGAACTAAAGTATCACCGTCACGCCTAACGCACTGTACTTCATAGCGTTAGGCGTGACACTTGTTTTCCCGTTTCGCAAAAGACTGGGCGGACGGGCAAGCATCCTTTACGTGGAAGTATTAAAAAAATCCCACTACAATTATACATTGTGGGAATTACATCCCACACAAATCCAAAACCGCGGGACTTTTTTCCCACAGCCTGGGAATTTTCTCCCACAGCCTGGAATTTTTCTCCCACGCCCTGGGACTTTTCTCCCACGGCTTGGGACTTGCTGTGTACTGATTTTTTTTTGACTTTTCCTGTAGTTGTCAGTTCTGTTATTCCTGATTTTGGAGCGAATTCACTATTCCGTAATAACATCAAAAACAAGTATCACGCCTAACATGCTTATGTACAGCGCATTACGTGTGACGGTGACACATTTTTTATGCATGTAATCTTTAGATGATTATGTCAATCAAAGGGACCTGTCCCTCTGATTGAATGTTGCTCCATCTATTATCATTCATTTACCCGACGATGCAAAAGTAGGACCACATCAGTCCTTATGAGTCATTGTCTCAATGACAGTGGTACCTTTCCTACGTCACTTGAAATGCAAAATAAATTGCGATTTATTTTGCATTTCGCTCGATTTACACTATCTTTGCATTCAAGTACTGCCGATGGCTGTAAACAGCCCGTGGTCTCTGAGTGCAGAGTGGCGGTATGATTTTAGAGGGTAAAATATAGCGTTTGCTGTTTATAAGACATTCCGAAGTTTGGCCACAGAAGAATTCCGAGTAGAATATGCAAACGTTCACGTTATGCGTGGACGTTACTTGTTTCTCGGAAAGGTTAGGCCAAACACCAGGAATGTGGATGAGTAATTGTCCACGTTTCTTTTGTGTTTGGTCTTGCTTTTGTTTTTTAGAGAGCAGCGCATAAACGATGATACGCTTATGCAAGCCA
>CACWFV010000011.1 GCA_902760315.1 uncultured Bacteroidales bacterium
GAGCAAGTCTTTGTTCATCTCTGTACCGAAGAGCTTCTTGAAGCCGAAGTCGGTATATGGGTTGATGTAGCGCTCTTTGCTGGTGTCAATCATATCCTTTTATGGGTATTTGTTGCTGCAAAGATACGGTAAAGTTAGCAAACTTCCAAATAATTGCGGAGTAAAATATACAGAAATAAGGAATAATTGTACACGGGCGTTTTCAGCGCTGGAAGATGTCGTAGTCCTTGTCGTAGGAAGGTGACTCAATGGACAGCAGGTTGAGCACGGAGTGGAAGACGTAGTGCTGCTCCAGCACGTTGGGCAACTGGCTCTGGGGCTTGTACTGTCTGAAACCGTCAGAGAGCCATACCAGGAACGGTATCTCGTACTGCTCCTTGGGTGCCACCTTCATGGGCAGTCCGTGCATGAAAATCTTGTTTTCGCCCAGCGACTCGCCATGGTCGGAGATGAAGATGAGGGCACTGTGGCGGTCCGTCATGTCGCGCAGCATGTTGATGAGGCTGTCCAGCAGGAAGTCGGTGTAGCAGATGGTGTTGTCGTAGGCATTCACCAGGCGGTCCAGGTGTTTCTCGCCCTCTTCTACGTTGGCAGCAACAGGTTTGAAGACCTCAAAGCGCTTAGGATATTTGTCGACGTATTTCGGTCCGTGGCTGGTGCTGGTGTGCAGCACTACCAGCAGCTTGTCCTTCGGGCTCGACGCTATGCGCTCCCGGAGTCCCTGGAGCAGTATCTCGTCGTGCTTGAAGTCGGCATCGGGGTACTGTTCGCCCAGTTCGAGGTTGTTCACATACTCGTCGATATGGATGGGTGGCTCGCCCCAGTTGGACGTGCGCCAGAGGACGTCGGCACCGGTACGGAAAGCGTAGTTGGGCAGCAGTTCGTAGAGGTCGCTGCTGTTCTTGGGTTCCAATATGGCCTTGGTGCCCGCTGTGGTATAGGTGGCACACGACGTAGCCTGCAGCACCCTCAGTCCCTGCTGTCTGGACAGTAGCGGATTGGTGGGGCGACGGTAGCCATAGAGCTGGAAGTTGGCCTTGCGTGCCGACTCGCCAATGACCAGCACCACCACCGTCTTCTCGCGGTCCGTGATGCGGCCGTCGGGCAGTTTGATTTCCTCCGCCTTCTTGCCCTGATTGATGCTGACGACGCGGCACGTATTGACCAGATAGGACCACGGCTGCAGCAGTCCGCCCAACTCCGTGTCGTGCTGGCTGATCCAGAGCGTCTGTCCGATGTTCAGCAATGCCGTCACGAGGACAATGGCCAGCGACGCGGCGCAGACCGTAGCCAAGCGCTTGGCTTTCGCCCTGGCCACCGGCTGGAGCAGACAGAACAGCGCCGGCAGCACTCCGAAGCCAATGAGAAAAAGCCACAGCGACCAGCTGAAGAAGCCCGACGCCTCGGAGTAGCGCGTGTTGAAGACGTTGCCTATGGTGACCTCGTCGATGATGACGTTGTAGGTGTAGACAAAATATACGGCCGTGGCGTTAATCAGCGAGAGGATGGCCAGCAGCACGCGTCCCACCTTTCTTAACAGGCCCACCGCCAGGCACGCCATCATGAAGTTCAGCACCAGCATGACCACCACCAGCGATGCCGTCAGGAAGAATTTGGCGGCGCCCGTCTCGTTGCTGTTGTCGGCGACGTAGCCGAAGAAGGGCAGGTTGTAGAGCAACAGCGTGCCTATGCTGACAATGGACGAGAAGGCGTAGAGCGAAATGGGTTTGCGAAATAGTAGACTCTTCATGAAGCTTGGCAGGTCTTTTTTTATTTCAGTTTCAGAATCTTGTCTCCAACAAAGTAAAACAACAGGCACGGGACAGCAACGCCGATGATGCTGCCCACGCAGACGTCAGACAGGAAATGCTGCGACAGGTAGATGCGCGAATAGCCCCCCAGGGCGGCCAGCACGACCAGCAACACCAGAGCACCAGAGAGTAACAGGCGAGGCTGCAGACTGCTGTCGCGACCGGCCTGGCGCTGATGGAAGTAGTAAGTCAGCAGCAAGGCGCAGCAGGTGATGAAGACGAAGAACGTGGCTGTGTGGCCGGAGGGGAAGGAATTGCTGCTGTGCAGGCGGACACCCTCTACCACCGGCAGCACCATGTCGGGGTGGCCCTCAAAGGCAGCGGCCGGGCGCGGCATGGTGAACAAGTGTTTCAGCACCTGCACCGTGACACCGCTCGTAGCTTCGCAGAGGGCGTAGAACAGCGACAGGCGCCACTTCTTCCAGCACAGCGGCAGCAGGGCCAAAACGTAGAAAGGCCATTCCGCCAGCGTAGAGTAGTAGCGGAAGAACGTGTCCTGCCATGGCGTATGGTGAGCGTTGAGCAACAGGTGCAGCTCCAGTTTCGGATACTCCGACAGCAGTCCCAACACGACTGTCAGCACCAGCAGATAGGCAATGATATAGATCCAAAAATACTTCTTCATTGTCAGTCAGTTTTGTGTTACTTGAGTTGCTTGCGGTAGCAGCGGTGGCGGCGGTGAGGTGTAGACTCCAGGTACTGCCACTGAGAGAGCACGCCCTCGTTGGTCTCCATCTGCGGACCCGTCTCAGCCCAGCGGAAGCCGTAGCGCTGGAACTGGCGGATGAGGTCGTCGAAGATGAGGGCGTTGGCACCCTTGGCCCGATACTCCGGCAGTACGCCAATGAGCAAGAGGTCGACGGTGTCGGTCTTGTGCCACTTCAGTATCTTCAGCAGGTGCCACCAGCCAAAGGGCAGGAAGCGGCCGTCGCGCGTCTTCTGAAGGGCACGCGAGAAAGAGGGGAAGGTGATGCCGAAGCCCACCAGCCTGTCGCCGTCCATGACACCCGTGACCAGGTTCAGGTCGGCAATCTTGATGTAGTCGTTGACGAGCTGGTCTATCTGGCGCTCGGAGAGTTGGCTGAAGCCATAGAGGTCTTTATAGGTCTCGTTGAGCAGGTCGAAGATGCGCTTGCCCCAGCCGCCGGCGATGAGTTCGTTGCGCGTGAACTTATGGACGCGGAGACCATAGCGCTGGCTGACCATGCGCGTAATCTTGCTGAACTTGTCGGGCACTTGGTCGGGCACCTTGACCAGCATCTCTACCCAGTCGTTGGCCTTCTGGTAGCCCTCCAGCTGCTCCATGTGCTGCGGGTAGTAGGGGTAGTTGTAGTTGATGTACATGGTGGAGAGGCGGTCGAAGCCGTCGACGAGCATGCCCTCGCGGTCGGTGTCGATGAACCCGATGGGGCCGGTAATCTCCGTCATGCCCTTGGAGCGTCCCCAGTCTTCGACCGTCTTGAGGAGTGCCTCGCTGACCTCGCGGTCGTCAATGAAGTCGAACCAGCTGAAGCGTACCTGCTTGCGCTGCCAGCGCTCATTGGCCCGGTGGTTGATGATGGCTGCCACGCGTCCTACAGCCTTGCCGTCGCGGAAGGCCATGAAGTATTGTGCCTCGCAACACTCGAAGGACGGGTTGCGGTCGCTGCGCAGGGTGCCCATTTCCTCGCTGTAGAGGAAGGGTACGGCACAGTTGTTGTCGCGGTAGAGGTCATAGTAGAACTGCACAAACTGTTGTAGTTCCCGGTGGGTAGTTACCGGTCTTATTTCTATTTTGCTCATGTACATTACTCTTATTGGCGTGCAAAATTACAAAAATATAGTGAAAACCGGTGCGCAAAAGGTGAAAATTTTACCACTGCTGCAGGAAAAAACCGTTCTCATCTTCCACTGAGCGACTCAATGTACTGCCAGAGCTGGCGGTAGAAGGGGTGGCGCGTCAGCGTGGGGCGGTCGCCCAGAATGATGAGTTTCATGCGGGCACGGGTGATGGCTACATTCATGCGGCGCAGGTCGCGCAGGAAACCTATCTGTCCCTCGTCGTTGGAGCGGACAAGGGAGATGACGATGACGTCGCGCTCCTGGCCTTGGAAGCCGTCGACGGTGTTGACGCTGATGGCACGGCGGAAGGGCTTGAAGTATTCGCGCTTGAGCAGCAGGCGGCGCAGCAGTTGCACCTGGGCCCGATAGGGCGAGATGATGCCCACGTCGATGCGCTCGTCGAGCAGGCGCTGCTTGCCAATCTTCTCGAAATAGTGCTGCAGGGCCAGCAGCGTCAGTTCGGCCTCGGCCTTGTTGATGCGGCCGAAGGACTCGCCGACGAACTCTTCGTGGACGGAGATGTCAAAGGCCGACGTGTCAATCCAGACCATGGGCGTGTCGAGGTCCAGAATGCTGCGGTACTTTACTTCCGGGGCACTCTCCAGTTGTCCGCCATAGAAGTAGTTGCTGGAGAAGCGCATGATGTCGTCGTTCATGCGGTACTGGAGGCGTAGCAGGGTGACAGCCTCCGGGTGTTGCTGGACGATACGCTCCATGAGCGTGACGCCCAGACCGGCTTTCAGGGCGGCAATGCTCTTGACGGTAGGCGGCAGCTGGCAGTGGTCGCCGGCCAGCACCACGCGGCTGACGCGCCGCATGGGTATCCAGCAGGCCGCCTCCAGCGCCTGGGCAGCCTCGTCGATGAACAGGGTGCCGAACTTCTGGCCGTCGAGCAGGCGGTTGGCCGCCCCCACGAGGGTGGAGGCGATGACGCGTGCCTCGGCGAAGAGTTCGCTGTTGATGCGAATCTCCAGTTCGGTGGCGCGGCTCTTGAGGCTCTCCAACTTCTGGTGGTACCCGTCGCCAGCGCGACGGGCACGGTGGCTGCGCAGGTCGCGGATGGCCTTGCGGATGGCCCACAGGTGCGGGTAGTCGGGGTGGGCTTCGAAGCGGCGCTCGTAGGTGAAGGACAGCATCTTGTCGTCGACACGTGTGGGATTGCCTAGTCGCAGGACGTTGATGCCGCGGTCCACGAGTTTTTCGGATATCCAGTCGACGGCCATGTTGCTCTGTGCGCACACCAGCACCTGACTTTCGCGCATCAGTGTTTCGCGGATAGCCTCGACAAGGGTGGTGGTTTTGCCCGTTCCTGGTGGCCCGTGGACAATGGCTACATCCTTGGCACGCAGCACGAGGTTGACGGCTTCCTCCTGTGTCTTGTTAAGATAGGGGAAGTGCATGGGCGGGAAGACGAACGTCTCCGGCTTCTGGTGACTATAGAATAGGTCGCGCAGATAGCCCAGCCGTCCCTTGCCGCGGATGGCACGGTCGAGGGCCTCCATCATCAGGCGGTAGCTGGTCTCGTCGAAAGAGAGTTGTACGCCGAGTGCTTCCGCATTTTGCAGGTCAATGGTGCTGGTACCATCGGGCAGCGTCAGCACCATGCGGTCGCCGTCGACAAAGCTGACGGTAGCCGAGAAGCGGAAGTAGCGAATGTCGCCGTTGTCGGCGCTGACGGTGAAGAAAGTCACCGGCCGCCCGAACTCGAAGTTGTGCTCTATGTCGGTATCGGTGGTGCGTACCACCTCAACAGCCAGCTGGTTGAGCGAGTTGTAGTAGCTGCGGCTGAACCTGACGGGCCACCAGGCATCACCGCGTTTGACCTTCCGCGCTATTCCCGTCTGCTGGGTTTGTTGGCGGAAGGCCTCCTTCTCGGTCTCGTACTCCAACTGGAGTAGCAGGCGCTGCTGTTGGAGCGCCTGGATGGGCGACGACGTCATACCTCAAAGTCCAGGCAGGAACGCTGGGCGGTGTAGGGACGTACCTTGCTGTTGGCTACGGCCACGTGTTCCGGATGCTGGGCATAGCCCTTCAGCGCAGCCTCGCTTTCTAGTGTGCTGTCGAGCATGACGTCGGCCGTGGACGAGGCCAGTCGGCCGTCGATGTGTACCTTGACGTCCAGCAGTCCGGGTACTTTGCCCACGAGACCTTCCAGTCCTTCCTTGATGCCGGCCTTGACGGTATTCTTCTCTTCTTCTGTGAGTTCCGGACGCAGGGTCCAGAGAATGATGTGCTTTACCATAATTTTTTTTTATTTGTAGTTCTGAGTAATCGGAGTAATCTGAAGTGTTTTGCCAGTCTTCTTAAAATGGCGGTGGGGAGCTGAGGTGCAGTTCCCGACCTGTGGCCGGGTGGCGGAACCATAGCTCCGCAGCGTGGAGCATGAGCCGCTGGCTCTTGGTGCCGTAGAGCTCGTCGCCAACGATGGGGTTGGCGAGTCCGTCAGGGTGAGCACAATGGATGCGCAACTGGTGGGTGCGCCCCGTCTCAGGCCATAGAGCCACGAGACGACTGCCGATGAACTCGTAACGAGTGACGGCCCGTTTGCCATGCTCCATGTCAACTACTTGGCGCGGACGGTTCATGGGGTCCGGGCGCAGAGGCAGAGAAATGGTTCCGGTGCCCTGGGCGGGATGCTGGAGCAGGGCGAGATATTTCTTGCGCACCTCGTGGCGAATGAACTGCTGTTGCAAGGCGTGGTAGGCCTCGATGGTCTTGGCGACGATGAGCAGCCCGCTGGTTCCCATGTCCAGCCGGTGGGCAATGATGCTGCCTGGATAGCGTTGGTGCATGACCGCCTCTACGCTATAGTCCTCGATGCGTCCGGGTACTGACAGCATGCCGCTGGGCTTCGAGACTACCAGCAGCGTGTCGTCTTCGTAGACGGTAGGAATCTCCATGTGTTCGAAGCCCAGCGCTTCTGGGTCGGGGTCTACCTTCAGCCCCTGCAGCATCCATGTCAGGATGGGTTTACACTTGCCCCGGCAGGCAGGGTAGTAGTTCAGGTGGTGGCGCAGTTCCTCCTTGGTGGGTTGTCCCCACCAGAATTCCGCCATACATACTGGATGCAGGCCGTGGAGATAGGCGTATTGCAATAGCTTGGGTGCACAGCAGTCGCCCGTGCCTCCTGGAGGTAGTGGGAATTTGCGGCGCAGCTTCTCGCGGCTATAGTACGACTGCCAGATGTCTACCAAGTCGCGCGTCTCGCCATAGGCGTTGAGCAGGCGGTACTGGTGAAACAGCCAGCGCTGGAGCTGTTGCGACATCTCCTTGTCGCCTCCACGAGCGGAGATTTCGCGTTCTGTCGTCTTAAAGTGTCCGTCGGGCTGTTGGGCATCGAATACCGGCGGCACAAAGTAAGGCCAGTCGTTGCGCCCGGCCAGCAAACCACTGTAGGCGGCGAGGAAGTGGTAGGGCGCTGAAGAGCCGCTGGGAGAGTCTACCACCAATACCCCAAACATCTTGCCGTGGTCAGCGTCACAGCGCAACTCCTCGTGGGTGGCTATGTACTGCTGCACTTCGGCTGCCGCAGTCTGGCACAGCGGATGAGGCTCGTAGCAGAACGGGTAGGTAAAGCGGGCTGGGCGCTCGGAAATGCTGGTGTATAGTGGATGTATACTCATAGAAACGATAGCGCTACAAAAGTACAAAAAACGGCGAACATGGCCAAATCATCCGTGAATTACTTCTTGGTGGAATAAAATAATTATGGAAAAATGCCGTAATCTCATTTATTTGTCGTATCTTTGCAGAATAAATAAACAATATACACCATGACGTTTACAGAAAAAGCGAACACAATATTCCTTCAGGCTATCCGTGACTATCATCTGAAAGACGATGTAGACACTGCTATCAATAACCCTTACGAGCGCGACAGTATAGAGTATAATCTCTACTTGAAGTGCTGGATAGACACCGTGCAGTGGCATCTGGAGGATATTATCCGCGACCCGCATATAGACCCAGTGGATGCACTGGCACTGAAGCGACGCATAGACCGCTCTAATCAAGACCGTACGGACTTGGTGGAGGAAATAGACAGCTACTTCCGTAAGATCTATGCCGACGTGAAGCCTCAGGAAGATGCCCGTCTGAATACGGAGAGTCCGGCATGGGCTATTGACCGTCTGAGCATTCTGGCGCTGAAGATATGGCACATGAAGGAGCAGACGGAGCGCCAGGATGCCGATGCTGACCATCTGCAGAAGTGTCAGGCCAAGTTGGAAGTGCTGCAGGAACAGCAGGTAGACCTGTCGACAGCTATCGACCAGCTGTTGGAAGACATTGAGGCCGGCCGTATATATATGAAGGTGTACCGCCAGATGAAGATGTATAACGACCCGACGACGAATCCTGTTCTGTATAAGAAATAGTCTGTGGCCAATAACTAAACGGACCTATACAAAACCTGTCAAAGTGCAGCAGCCAACATGAAGAGAGAACACATACTCGTCATCCGCTTTTCGGCCATGGGCGACGTAGCCATGACGGTGCCCGTTGTCTATTCGCTGGCCCATCAGTATCCGGATGTGCGTATTACGGTGCTGAGCAGGGCTTTTGCCCGTCCTTTCTTCGAGGACTTGGCACCCAATGTGGGCTTCATGTCTGCCGATTTGAAGGGTGAGTATCGGGGACTCAAGGGACTCAACGCACTCTTTCGCCGTTTGGCAGCTAAGCAGTTTACGGCTATTGCCGATCTGCATAGCGTGTTGCGCTCGGAATATCTGCGCATGCGCTTCAACATGGGAAACTACAAGGTGGCACATATCAACAAGCACCGCAAGGGGCGTCGCCAGATAACGTCGGCTACGCATAAGGAATTGGTGCAGCAGCCTACGTCGTTTCAAAACTACCAGGACGTCTTTGCCCAGTTGGGCTACCCTGTTGAGATACAGTTTAAGAGTATCTTCCCTGCAGAGGGCGGCAATCTGAACATGTTGCCTCCGGGCATGTGCGTCAAGAAGAACTATGAGCAGTGGATAGGCGTGGCTCCCTTTGCAGCCCATGAAGGAAAAACCTATCCGCCGCGGCTGATGCACCAGGTGATAGAACAATTGATAAAAAAGTATCCGAAGGCGCGTATATTCCTCTTTGGGCGCGGTCCGCAGGAGGAACAGTACTTTACCCAGTGGTGTGAACAGCATGCGGCTTGTGTCTATACGGGAAAGCAGTTGGAGACCATGCATCAGGAACTCATCCTGATGAGCCATCTGGACGTCATGGTGTCTATGGATTCTTCTAACATGCACTTGGCGTCGCTGACCGGTACACCGGTAGTGAGCATCTGGGGAGCTACGCACCCCTATGCAGGATTTATGGGCTGGGGACAGACGGAGGAGAATGCGGTGCAGATTTCTTTAGACTGCCGTCCTTGCAGCATCTTCGGTCAAAAGCCCTGTTTGCGCGGCGACTATGCCTGCATGCGAAATATCACACCGGAGAACATTGTGGAAAAGGTGGAGATGGTGATAGAGAAAGGTAAATGAGAATAGTGTGACATCAATATTATTATTAACTCCTAAACAACAAAGAAATTTATGAAAAAGTACATCTGTGACACCTGTGGCTACGTCTATGACCCCGAAGTAGGAGACCCCGACAGCGGCATCGCTCCCGGCACGGCTTTTGAGGACATTCCCGAAGACTGGGTATGCCCCATCTGTGGCGTCGGCAAGGACGACTTCTCGCCGGAGGAATAAAAGCCTACAATTTGAATTTCCTGACGACAACACCGTCGTAGGTATTAACGGTCAGACAGACGCTGTCTGGCCGTTCTTCTGTCGGTAGCAGTATGCACACGTAGCGGCGGTTGGTGTAGTATTGGGGAGCCTCGCCCTGTTCGTGCAGCAGCCGATAGTATGTAGTGCGTGTCAGGTCGGCATTTTGGCGTACACTGTCGCAGAGGAGCGACAGGGCGTGAATGCCCTCTTTGCCGTCGTCCAGGCGGCCGTTTTTGAGGAGCAGTCCCATATTGATGTACTGGCCGTCGCGCGTCAGCCAGGCACTCTCCAGTCCCACTGGGTCCTGCGGCTGGCGTTTGTAGTCTTTGGCGGGGCGCGCTATCAGCGTAGGCAGGCTGCCTATGGACTTGACCTGAGCCTTGTTGTTGTCCACCTTATTATAATATAGGTAGGCGCGATAGGTGGTGTCGGCAGTTTCTATCCATGATGCTTTCAGCGGATTGCTGATGAGATAGCTGTCGCCTTCGTCGGTGAGAAATGAGATGGCTTGTTTCTCGCTGTTGACGGTGAGCATGGCAAAGTCGGCCTGCAGCAGGGAATAGCGCCCTTCGCCCTTCTCGTAGCTGTCTTTTTCGCACGACGACAAAGCGGTGAGCAGCAGCATGCTGAACCCAACAAGGAGAAACATTCGACTATTCATTCTTCACTCTTTACTTTCAGGTAGTTGCGTACCGGGTTGGCATACATTGTCAGCAGGCGTTCCGTGAGGAAGGACTCGTCCTTATTGGGTATGCTGATTTTTGCCAGTTGGCCGGCCAGATACTGCTCGAAGCGGCGGACGTCCTTGTCCGTGTAGTGCTGGGTATAGGTCGTGGTGCCTTCCAGACGGTCTAAGGCAATGTAGTTGCAGGGGTAGAGACGGTAGCCAGCGTGAATCTCGCGGTCTATGCGCTGGCTGAGCACCTCGTAGAACTCCTTCTTGGGGAGCCCGGACAGTTCGTTGAGCCACTGGTTGATAGGCGTGCCACAATGGTAGTGAACGCGACCCTTATAGCCGAAGATGCCTGTCCGCATGTTGTCTAAGTCATCCTGGCGTGACTTCTTGAAAGCCGGGTTGTCGCGCTTCTGCTGAAACTCCTGTGCCTTCAGGTAGTCGCAGGGGTCGAACTCGTAGCTGATGGTCAGTGGCACGATGTTCAGGTCTTGCAGCATAGCGGGCAGTGAGCCTGTAGCCTGTGGTGTGTCTTGCAGCGGACTGCCCATGGCCAGCATCTTCAGCACAGCGTCCTGTGTGTGGTCACTGGAGTCCTTGGCACGTCCTTCGCGCTGGGCTATCCAGATGTTCTCGTGTTTCTGGGTGACGGCATAGTGGATGTAGCGGCTCATGAGTTGGCTGGAGCGCATCATCTCGTGGGCTGTCAGTCCGCGGCGCACGGTGAAAGCCTTGTTCATGCGTACCAGTCGCTTGATCCACGGGTAGATGAGCAGGTTGTCGCCGATGCCTATCTCTACCGTTGTGGAGTAGCCGTGCTTGTTGAGCATCACATCGAGGAATGCCGAGTCGAGCACGATGTCGCGGTGGTTGCTCAGGAAAGTGTAGCGCAGCGACTTGTCTGTGGGCAACAGGGCGTCATCGAACGTGCAGCCGTCGGTATGTTTGCGGATGACGTGCTTGACCACGGGTTTCATGAAGCGTAGCTGGAAGTCGAGCGGGGTCTTGACTCCGGTAAACAGCAGTTTCAGCAATCCGTTACGAATGCTTTTGGGCAACCAAGGGGCGAAGCCCTTCATGATAGTGCTGAACTGGCGGTCGTTCAACAGGTCGTTGAAGGCCTGCTTCATCTCGCCGGCTTCGTAAGGCCTAATCTCGTCAAACTCTTTTGTGTCGTACTCCATAGCGTGGTAATAAATTAATCACCCATTACTTCTTTTTTTTACTTCTTCAGAACTGGTTCTCCACGATGTCTGTCAGCACGTCCTTCATGTCCAGTCCGGCGGCACGCACCTGCTGGGGAATGAAACTGGTGGGCGTCATGCCCGGCGTGGTGTTGACCTCCAGCATGGAAATCTTGCCGTCCTTGGAGATGATATAGTCGATGCGGATGATGCCGTTGCAGTGCAGAATGTCGTAGATGTGGCTGGTGATTTCGCGCACGCGGCGAGTGATGTCGTCGCTGAGGCGAGCGGGGGTAATCTCCTGAACCTGTCCGTTGTATTTGGCGTCATAGTCGAAGAACTCGTTCTGCGATACCACCTCGGTGGCGGGCAGTACGACAGACTTGTCGCGCGTCTTGTAGACACCGATGGAGATTTCTGTGCCCTCCAGGAACTGTTCCACCATAATCTCCGAACTCTCCAGCATGGCCTTGCGGATAGCAGGAGCCAGCTGGTCCTTGTTCTTGACCTTGCTGACACCAAACGATGAGCCGTCGGCCGCTGGTTTCACGAAACAAGGCATGCCGATGCGTTGTTCTATCTCTTCGTCACTGACCAACTGCTCGTAACCTTGGCGTATCAGCAGCGAGTCGGCCACGCTGACACCGTAACCCCGCAGGTACTGGTTCAGCACGAACTTGTCGAATGTCATGGCCTCTACCAGTACGCCACTGGTGGAGTAGGGAAGTCCGATGAGATCGAAGTAGCCCTGCAGGATGCCGTTCTCGCCGGGAGTGCCATGGATGGTGATATAGGCATAGTCGAAGAGCTTGGCTTTGCCGTCTTCCACAAACGAGAAGTCGTTGCGGTCGATGCGTGCCGTGATGCCGCCGGGTAGCTCGACGTGCCAGTCCTGGCCTTTGATGTCGACGATGTAGACGTTGTAGCGCTCCTTGTCGAAAAAAGAGTACAGCCCCTGTGCAGAGCGCAGGGAAACGTCATGTTCAGAAGAGTCTCCGCCACAAACAATGGCGATGTTGCGTTTCAGTTGTTTCATTATTTCTTTTGTTTCTTTATTATCGGTATTCCGGTATTTCGGTATTCCGGTATTCCGTTATTTCGGTGTTCCGGTATTCCGGTGTTCCGTTATTCCGTTATTTCGGTATTCCGGTGTTCCGTTATTCCGTGTATAGTTTCTCCATTTGTCGATAAGTGCTTGCATGTCGGCGGCCAGTTCGCTGGTGAAATCCATCTGCTGATGGGTTGTGGGGTGCATGAACCCCAGCGTCTTGGCATGTAGAGCCTGGCGGCCGCAGAGCTTGAAGCAGTTCTGGATGTATGCCTTGTAGCTGGCGGTGCGCTCGCCTCGTAGTATCTCCATGCCACCATAGCGCTCGTCGGCAAACAGCGGGTGCCCGATGTGCTTCATGTGGGCACGAATCTGGTGGGTGCGGCCCGTCTCCAGACGGCACTCTACCAGCGTGGTGTAACCATAGCGCTCCAACACCCGATAGTGGGTGACGGCACTCTTGCCGATGTCTGAGCCTGGTGGGAATACTGCCATGCGTTGGCGGTCTTTGGGATCACGCCCTATGTTGCCCTCTATGCGGCCGGTGTCTTCGGTGAAGTTGCCCCAGACCAGGGCCTGGTAGGAACGGTGCGTGTCGTGATTGAAGAACTGTGCGCCCAACTCCGTCTTAGCTTCCGGTGTCTTGGCTACAACGAGCAGTCCGCTGGTGTCTTTGTCGATGCGGTGCACCAGTCCGACGCTGGGGTCGTTGGGGTCGTAAGATGGAAGATTGCGCAGGTGCCAAGCTATGGCGTTTACCAATGTGCCGTGGAAGTTGCCTACGCCTGGGTGTACCACCAGTCCTGCCGGTTTGTTGACGACCATCAGTTGGTCGTCCTCATAGACAACGTCGAGGGGGATGTCTTCCGGTTCTATGGTGGTGTCGTAGTGCGGACGGTCCAGCATCAGGGTGATAATGTCGCCGGGGCGAACCTTATAGTTACACTTGACAGGGTTGCCGTTGACCTGTATAAATCCGGCATCGGCAGCTTTCTGGATGCGGTTGCGCGACGAGTGCTGTACATGTTCTGCCATGTACTTGTCAATACGTACAGGCTCCTGCCCTCGGTCTACCTCCATGCGCAGGTGCTCATATAGATGGCCTTCTGCGTCGCCGTCAGTCAGTTCTATATCATCCAACCGCTCAGTTAGCTCTATATCGTCCAGTTCTTCCGTCATGGCTGTGCTTATCACGGTTCCTTGATTTCTTCGAAGTCGTCAACAGTTCCTTCTTGCATTTCGTCGGCATCCACCATGTCGATATCCTCCATATCCTCTATGGTGCCCTTGCCCACTATCAGTGTCAGCGGGTGGTCTAAGGAAATGCGCTCACCGTTAGCGAGGCGACGTCCGCCAGAGAGTATGCCGTAAACCCAGTCCTTCTCTCCGTCTACCAGCTGGGGCTGGGTCAGACGGAATCCTATGGCGTTGAGTTTGGCCTCTGCCTCACGCACACTGGAGTTGTCGATGACATCGGGCAGTGCAAAAGCCGGTGACGATGGTGAGTTGACTGTCACATAGATGATGTGTCCCTCTTTCACCTTCTGCCCTGCGCCGGGGGTGTGTAACAGGATGGCACTGGCCGGCATGCTTTTGTTGTAACCCGAATCGTTGACCTCAATGGTAAGTCCCAGTGCTTCGAGTTGCTGCGCTGCTTTGTCGTAGCTCACTCCCTTGAGGTTGGGCACTACGATGTTCTCGCCGTGATGTGTATATACATCCAGTCCGAAGGCCACACCTATGCACAGCAGTATGCCGACAATGAGCATGGCTGACAGGTTGATGACTACATAGCGGTCAAACACTTTGCCCAATGATTCTTTTATATTCATGTTTTCTCTCTTGCTCGCTGTGTTCTGCAATAATTTCGCAAAAGTACAAAGAATTATTGAATAATACAAAAAAAATTGGGTATATTTCTAGAAAACATACCCAATTCCTTATTCACTAAACTCGATAAGACGATTACTTTCCGTGGTGCTCGTCAGATACGGTTAACTTCTTACGGCCCTTAGCGCGGCGAGAAGCCAGTACGCGACGACCATTCTTTGTTGCCATGCGCTCACGGAAACCATGCTTGTTTACGCGGCGACGATTGTGTGGCTGAAATGTTCTTTTCATTGTTCTATCTTATTTTTATTGTTATGATTCGTCAATTCGGGCTGCAAAATTACATAATTATTTCTAATTGTGCAAGTTTTCACATATTTTTTTCACTTTTCACTTTTCACTTTTCACTTTTTTTTGTACCTTTGCACCCGCAAAATGACATTTTACATTATATTATAGTATATTTATGATTAACTCACAAGACATTAAGAAGGGAACCGCCATCCGCATGGACGGTGCCATTTGGGTTTGTATCGACTTCCAGCATCGTAAGCCTGGTAAGGGAAACACTATCATGAACATCAAGATGAAGAACGTGACTGACGGTCGAGTGCTGGAGCGCCGCTACAACATTGGCGAGAAACTGGAGGACGTTGTCATTGAGCACCGTGACTACCAGTACCTCTATGAGGATCAGGAAGGCCGTATCTTCATGAACCAGGAGACTTTTGAGCAGATTCCCATTGCCAACGACCTGGTTATTGGTCATGAGTACATGAAGGAAGGCGACGTTGTTTCTGTTGTCAGCGATACTACCGATGGTACTATCCTTTATGCTGAGATGCCCGTGAAGACCATCCTGCGTGTCACTCATTCCGAGCCAGGCATCAAAGGCGATACAGCAACTAACACGCTGAAGCCCGCCACTTTGGAGACCGGTGTTGAGGTGCGCGTTCCCCTGTTCATCAACGAGGGTGACCTCATCCAGGTTGATACCCGCGACGGCTCTTACCTGGCTCGTGCAAAAGAGTAAAGAGTTTAGCGTAGAGAGTGTAGAGTTTTTACCGCTCTTTCTATGAACTATAGCATTGTTGTACCGGTCTTTAACCGCCCTGACGAAGTTGATGAGTTGCTTGAGAGCTTGTGCTCCCAAACACTGCAGGACTTTGAGGTTATTATAGTTGAAGACGGTTCCGAGAAACCCTGCAAGGATGTCTGCGACAAGTACGCCGGCATCCTTGCTTTGCATTATTATACCAAGGAGAATAGTGGTCCTGGTCAGAGCCGCAACTACGGAGTAGAGCGTGCCCAGGGGCGCTACGTCATTATTCTTGACAGTGACGTCGTGCTGCCCACTGACTATCTTGCTGCCACCGAGCAGGAACTACGTGCAAGTGCAGCTGTGGCCTGGGGTGGTCCTGATGCAGCTCACCCCTCGTTTACCTCTGTACAGAAAGCCATCAGCTATTCTATGACGTCGTTCTTTACCACTGGGGGCATTCGCGGCGGAAAGAGAAAGCTGGACAAGTTTTTCCCTCGCTCGTTTAACATGGGCATTCGTCGAGACGTCTACCAACAGTTAGGCGGTTTCTCGAAGATGCGTTTCGGCGAGGATGTGGACTTCAGTTACCGCATAGTCGAGGCCGGCTACCAACCGCAGTTGTTCCCCACGGCATGGGTATGGCACAAGCGTCGCACCGACTTCCGCAAGTTCTTCCGCCAGGTGTATAACAGCGGCATAGCGCGCATCAATCTGGAAATGCGTCACCCAGGTACTATGAAACTGGTTCATCTGCTGCCCACTGTGTTTACCCTAGGTGTCATGGCCTGTCTGCTTTTGGCTCCTTTCTGCCGTGCACTATCCCTTCTACCTCTGCTGTTCTACTGCCTGCTGATTTTCATCGATTCCGCTGTACAGAATAAGAGCCTATGGGTTGGTGTGCTTAGCATTCCTGCAGCCTTTACTCAACTCATGGGGTACGGCCTGGGCTTCATGGAGTCCTGGTGGAAGCGTTGCGTGCTGCGGCAAGACGAGTTTACGGCTTTTGAGAAGAATTTTTACAAATGACAGAAAAGCTCAATATCAACCAGTGGGCTGAAGAGGACCGTCCTCGCGAGAAAATGGAGCGCCTCGGTGCCCATGCGCTGAGCGATGCTGAACTGCTGGCTATCTTGGTGGGTTCCGGTTCAGTTAAGGAAGATGCCGTCAGCCTGATGAAGCATATTCTTGCTGACTGCAATAACAACCTGAACTCATTGGGCAAGATGACAATCCGTCAACTATGTCAATATAATGGTGTGGGACCTGCCAAGGCCATCACTATCTTGGCTGCGTGTGAATTGGGAAAACGCCGGCAGATGGAAAAGGCCGAGGAACGGCCTGACTTGGGGACAGCCACCAAGATTTACAACCACATGCATCCGCTGCTTCAGGATCAAGATGTGGAGGAGTTCTGGCTCTTGCTGATGAACCAGAACTTCAGACTTATCAAAAAGGTGCGCATATCGCATGGAGGTATTACCGAGACGGCTGTCGACATCCGTGTCATCATGCGCGAGGCAGTATTGGCTAACTCTACCATCATGGCAGTCTGCCATAACCATCCCTCTGGTAATCTGCGCCCAAGTCAGTCTGACAACGACCTGACCAGTCAGTTGCAAAAGGCCTGTCAGCTGATGCGCATTCATTTCACAGATCATGTCATCGTCACCGACGGCGCCTATTTCAGCTACCGCGAGTCGGGGCGCATTTAGGGTATCTTTGCTACAGACGAGAAGAAACTGAACGGACTGCTCTCTGACTCATCAGTAGGGCAGTCCGTTCTTCGTTAGTATGTTATGAAAAATTTGAGAGAAATGAAACTTCACAGTTTCGTAATTGTTTTAACTAAACATGATTTGTAAATATAGAGAAAGCATAGAAATTATATCTAATTCTTCGACCGCTCCATCAGGATGCTGGTGCTGTCTGTTGACCAGTCGCTGATGTTCTCGGCCTGCACGGGACTGACTGCAGCTACGCTGTCAAGTTCTTGCTGGATGCGGGCATAGTCTTGTGGCGCATTCCAACTATTGTCCCAAGGAGCTTGTAAGGCACCACCAATGGTGAGAATGATGGCGACAACGGCGGCAGCCTTGAAGAGGGGCATAAAGCGCTGAGCCATGGAAATCCGGCGAGCCTTGACAGGTTGGCAGGTTTCTTTCTCTTCACCAATCAACTGTAGGATGTGGGCATCAAAGTCATCGCCCAACTGTTGGTGGCTGGCCTCGTCGGTAAAGAGGGCACGTAGGGGCTCCATCTCCGCTGGGATATTGTCCTGACGGAAGAAGGAACGCAGGATATTCTCCTCTTCGAGGGTGGTCTCTGCGCTCCAATAGCGCTCCATGAGTTGTTCAATGTACTTGTAGTCCATCATGTGTTATTAGTGGTTCTCTATATTGAAAGACGTGTGTTAAAGACAAAAGTTACAGAAAAAGGCGAAAAAAATATCAAATACCATATTTTTCTGCCTTTTGGAAACGTTCTTTTATGGTTTGTCGTGCTCGGAAGATATTGATTTTCACCTGTTCTTCAGTGATGGAGAGAATGGTAGCAATATCTTTATAGCTTTTACCCTCCAAGTCTCGGAGTTGCATACAGCTGCGCTGCTTTTCGGGTAATTGGCTAATCAGTTGGCGTACCAGTTGAATGCGGTCGCTCTGTACAGCTTGTTCTTCGGGGTTAGCGCCGGCCCGTTGGTCTTTAGGGTCTATCGATGTGTCGAGCGGCATGGTTTGGTTGTCCATGCGCCGTAGCTTGTCGAGTGCCAGATTGCGGCAGATGGTGAGGCAGAAGGCCTCCATGGATTCAATCTGATCCCACTGCTCACGTCGGCTCCATACTTTCATCATGGTTTCCTGAACCACATCCTCGGCCTCCGCGGTGTTCATGGTGATGCGGAGAGCCAGTCGGTAGAGCTCGTTCTTTAACGGCAGG
Organism: uncultured Bacteroidales bacterium; assembly: GCA_902760315.1. Classification (GTDB taxonomy): domain Bacteria; phylum Bacteroidota; class Bacteroidia; order Bacteroidales; family Bacteroidaceae; genus Prevotella. The sequence goes on from CACWFV010000011.1 coordinate 18,067, forward strand.
ATGTCGGTCTGGAAACTAATGGATTTCATTTGAGATCGATATTACGATGTTATAATATTACGATATTTCGATGCTCTGATGTTATTCTATTACTGTGCCGTGGTGACCGTCTATGGTTGTGGCCAGTGTGATGATGACACGGCTGACGCCGGCGTCAACAGCGCTGAGGGCATTTTCAATCTTTGGCAGCATGCCGCCGCTGATAGTACCGTCAGCCTTGTAGCGTATGAAGTCTGCATGGGTGATGCGTGGTATCACGCTGTCATCGTCATCAGGGTTGCTGAGCACTCCTTTCTTCTCAAACGAGAAGATGAGTGTTACGTCATAGTATGGAGCCAGTGCCTTGGCGGTCTCTGATGCAATGGTATCGGCATTGGTATTCAGAATGTGGCCCGCGCCGTCGTGGGTTAATGGTGCCATGACGGGTGTGATGCCGGCTTCTATCAGGTTGCGTAGCATCTGGCCGTCGGCATGGTCTACGTCGCCCACCCAGCCATAGTCTATACCCTCTTTGATGGGACGCTTATGACTGCGTATGACGCTGGCGTCGGCACCTGTCAGTCCGATGGCATTGACGCCATTGGCCTGCAGCCGCGCTACAAGGTTTTTGTTGACCAGCCCACCATAGACCATGGTGACCACCTCCAGCATGTCGCTGTCGGTGATGCGGCGGCCGTTGACCATGTGTGTCTCTATGCCCAGGCGCTCTGCCATTTTTGTGGCTTTACGTCCGCCGCCGTGTACCAACACCTTTCGTCCCTCGATGGCAGAGAAATCGCGTAACAACTGAGCGAGCTGTAGTTCGTCTTCGACTACAGCTCCGCCCACTTTGACGATGGTTAGTTTTTCTTTCATTATTTTGCTATTGCGGTATTCCGTTATTCCGGTGTTCCGTTATTCCAGATATGTATATCCGTAGAGTCCTGAACGGTAGTTCGAGAGGAACTCCTTACCCTCTTCCAATGATATCTTCCCCTGCTTGACGCTCTTGGCCACCCAGATTTCCAATTGGCGTACCAGCTTCTTGGGATTGTACTGCACATACTCCAGCACCTCTTCTACTGTCTCACCGTCGAAAATCTGGTCTATGTGGTAGGCACCATCCTTTACCGAGATGTGCACAGCAGTTGTGTCTCCAAAGAGGTTGTGCATGTCGCCGAGAATCTCTTGGTAAGCACCTACAAGGAACACGCCCAGATAGTATTTCTCGTTCTTCTTCAGCGTATGTACGGGCAGCGAGTGTGAGTTGTGACGATTGGTGGCAAAGTTGGCTATCTTACCGTCAGAGTCGCAGGTGATGTCCTGAATGGTGGCGTTGCGAGTGGGGCGCTCGTTCAGACGCTGTAGTGGTACAATGGGGAATATCTGGTCGATAGCCCATGAGTCGGGCAGCGACTGGAATAGCGAGAAGTTGCAGAAGTATTTGTCAGCTAGCAGCTTGTCGATATTCATCAGCTCTTCCGGCACGTGCTTCAGGTTTTTGGCCAAGGCGTGAATCTCGTGGCAGACACTCCAGTACATAGCCTCAATCTCGGCGCGTGTCTTCAAGTCCACGATGCCGTGGCTGAAGAGGTCGAGAACCTCTTCGCGAATCTGCTCAGCGTCGTGCCAGTCTTCCAGTACGTTGCGCGGCGAGAGATTGTCCCATATCTCATAGAGGTCTTTTACCAGCTGGTGTGAGTCGGGGTCGGGTTCAAACTCTTCCGGCATCTCTGGCAGCGAGGCCGTCTCCAGCACGTCAATGACCAGCACCGAGTGGTGGGCAGCCAGTGAGCGTCCGCTTTCGGTAATCAGGTTGGGGTGGGGCAGTTCGTTCTTGTTGGCAGCGTCGACAAACGTATAGATACAGTCGTTGACATACTCCTGGATAGAGTAGTTTACCGACGACTCACTGCTGGGTGAGCGCGTGCCGTCGTAGTCGACACCCAGTCCGCCACCGCAGTCTACGAAGTCTACGTTGTAGCCCATCTTGTGTAGCTGCACATAGAACTGTGACGCCTCGCGCAGGGCAGTCTGTATGCGGCGAATCTTCGTTATCTGTGAACCGATATGGAAGTGGATGAGTCGCAGACAGTCTTTCATATCCTTCTTCTCCAACAGGTCGAGGGCTTCTAACAGCTCGGCACTGGTCAGTCCGAACTTCGAGGCATCGCCACCGCTCTCCTCCCATTTGCCGCTGCCGCTGCTGGCCAGTTTGATGCGGATGCCGATATTCGGGCGGACACCCAGTTTCTTGGCTTCGCGGGCAATGATATCCAGCTCGTTCAGTTTCTCCACGACGATGAAGATGCGCTTGCCCATCTTCTGTGCCAGCAGTGCCAGTTCGATGTACGACTGGTCTTTGTATCCGTTACAGATGATGATACTGTCGCTCTGGCATTGTACGGCGATGACGGCATGCAGTTCCGGCTTGGAGCCAGCCTCGATGCCCAGGTTGAACTTGGCGCCATGCGAGATGATTTCCTCCACCACGGGCTGCATCTGGTTGACCTTGATGGGGAATACCACGTAGTTCTCAGCCTTGTATTCGTATTCTTGGGCAGCTTTTTTAAAACAGCTCCAGGTCTTCTCGATACGGTTGTCCAGAATGTCCGGGAAGCGCAACAGTACGGGCGACTGCACATCGCGCAGTGCCAATTCGTCCATCACCTCGCGAAGGTCTATCTGTGTGTCGTCCTTGCAGGGTGTGACGTAGATGTCGCCTGCCTCGTTGATGCCGAAATAGCTGGTGCCCCAGCCGTTGATGTTGTAGAGCTCCTTAGAGTCGTCGATGGTCCATTTTTTCATAATAGGTCTGATGGTTTAGTGGGATTATAGGGCTAATAGGTTTTTGATGCGTTCCACGCTGATGGCTATTTTGTCGTAGTCGTCCAGCACGTTGACGTCCAGCGAATGGCGCGCTTTCTCGTAGTATGGTGCACGTTCCTTCAGGTGTTCCGTGATGTAGGCAATGAGTTCATCAGGAGTTTTGCCCTTCAGCAACGGGCGCTCCACCTTGCCCATGAGCAGGTGCTTATAGAGTGTCTCCGGGGTGGCCTTCAGATAGACTACGTCGCCTTGTTGGTTCAAGTAGTCCATGTTGTCGAAGAAACAGGGTGTACCGCCGCCGCAGCTGATGATGACGTCCTCAAACTCGGCTACCTCATGCAGCATGTTATACTCTATCTTGCGAAAACCCTCTTCGCCCCGTTCTGCAAAGAGCTGGGCAACGGTTTTGTGCATGCGGCTTTCAATATACCAGTCCAGGTCGTAGAACATCAGGCCTGTATTCTTAGAGAGTGCCTTGCCTACGGTGGTCTTGCCGGAACCCATATAGCCAATTAGGATGATGCGCCTCATTTTTTCTGCTTTTCAATAATGGCCATGCACTCTTCGTACGTCAGTTCCGCAGCCTTGGCGTGCAGGTTCTTGGGCAGACGGTAGTTCTTGCCGTCGTATGCCAGGTAGGGACCGTAGCGTCCGTTGAGCACTTCCAGTTTGTCGTCCTCCAGGAATATCTTCATGTGTTTCTGGCTCTCCTGCTGGCGTTTCTCGTTGATGAGTCCTATGGCTTCCTCCAGTGTGATGGCCATGGGATCAGCCCCTTTGGGCAGTGAGGTGTACTTCTTCTGATGCAGCACATAAGGTCCGAAACGGCCGGCACCAATCACTACTGGTGAGCCCTCGAAGTCGCCCAGGGTGCGTGGCAACTGGAACAGGTCCAGCGCTTCTTCCAATGTCAGCGTCTCCATGCTCTTGTCACTGGGCAGTTGGGCAAAGAGTGGTTTCTCGCTGTCGTCAGCAGAACCTATCTGTACTACGGGGCCGAAGCGTCCAATTTTGACGAAGACAGGCTTGCCGCTCTTGGGGTCTTTACCCAGCTGGCGTTCACCGGCCTTACGCTCTTGACGTGCGTTCATCGTCTTCTCTACCGTAGGCTCGAATTTTTTATAGAATCCCCGTAGCATGTCTGTCCACGACTCGTCGCCCTCGGCTATCTTATCGAAGTCCTGCTCCACCTTAGCCGTGAAGTTATAGTCCATGATGTTGGGGAAATACTTCATCAAGAAGTCGTTGACCACGATGCCGATGTCTGACGGCAACAGCTTGCCTTTGTCAGAGCCAGCCATCTCGGTGCGCGTCTTCTGGCTGATGAGCTTACCCTTCAGCGAGTCGATGGTGTAGCTGCGCTCCTCGCCCTTCTTGTCGCCTTTGTGTACATAGTCACGCTGCTGGATGGTAGAGATGGTAGGTGCATAGGTTGACGGACGGCCAATGCCCAGCTCTTCCAGTTTGTGTACCAGCGAGGCTTCCGTATATCGCTGTGGTCCCTGGCTGAAGCGCTCCGTAGCCTGTATTTCGCGGCGTGTCAGTTCCATACCCTTCTTGAGTGGGGGTAGTATGTGGCTCTCTTCCTCCTGGCTGTCGTCATCGTCTATAGACTCCCTGTAAACCTTGAAGAATCCGTCGAACTTGATAACTTCACCCTGAGCCACGAATTGCTCGTCGCTATTGCTGACGGCAATGTTTACCGTCGTTTTCTCTATCTCTGCGTCTGCCATCTGGCAAGCAATGGTACGCTTCCATATCAGGTCATACAGGCGGCGCTCCTGTGCGGTACCCTCTATCTCCGTGCGGTCCATGTAGGTGGGGCGGATAGCTTCGTGGGCTTCCTGTGCACCCTTCGAACTGGTGTGATACTGTCTCACCTTGCTGTACTCCTCGCCATAGAGCTTGGTAATCTCGTCCTTGCTGGCATTGATGCACAGTGACGACAGGTTGACGGAGTCGGTACGCATATAGGTGATTTGTCCGTGTTCGTACAGGTGCTGAGCCACCATCATGGTCTGGCTGACGGTAAATCCCAGCTTGCGGGCGGCTTCCTGCTGCAGCGTTGACGTGGTGAAGGGGGGGGCCGGCGTACGCTTCAGCGGTTTCTTGCTGACAGACTCTACGGTGAACGTAGCGTCAATGCACTTCTGCAGGAACTCCTGTACCTCGTCGTGCGTCTTCAGTCGCTGTGCCAGCGTCGCTTTTACCTCTGTCTGCGAACCATCCTCATTGGTAAAGGCAAAGATGGCAGAGACGCTGTAATAAGCCTCACTCTGGAAATTCTGTATCTCGCGCTCACGTTCTACTATCAGTCTCACGGCCACGCTCTGCACGCGTCCTGCTGACAGGGCGGGCTTCACCTTGCGCCATAGCACCGGTGACAGTTTGAAACCTACCAGGCGGTCCAGTACGCGACGTGCCTGCTGTGCGTTCACCAGGTTCATGTCCAGGTGGCGTGGCGTCTCGATGGCTTTCAGGATGGCCGGTTTTGTAATTTCGTGGAAAACGATGCGGTTAGTTTTCTCCTCGTCCAGTCCCAGCACCTCGCACAGGTGCCACGAGATGGCTTCTCCCTCGCGGTCTTCATCGGAAGCCAGCCACACTTTTTCTGCCTTCTCAGCGTTACTTTTCAGTTCTTTTACGAGTTTCTCTTTCTCCTCGGGTATCTCGTATTCCGGTTCGAGTGTGCCAGTGTCAATGCTCATCTCCTTCTTCTTCAAGTCTCGGATGTGGCCGTAACTCGACATTACTTTGTAGTCGCTGCCTAGGAATTTCTCTATTGTTTTTGCCTTGGCAGGTGACTCCACTATCACCAAATTCTTTTGCATTATTCTTTCTTTTCTTTTGTACTGTTATTCTTTTGGGCGGCAAAAGTAAGCAAAAGTTTTGGTTACACCTTATATATATATGTAGTTTTTGGATTTATTAACATTTTTCTGCCAAGAAACGGATGACGGCATTGCGGATGCTAGTCAGTCCGAAGTCTGCAGGGTTGATGTCGCTGACGGGTATCCACAGTGCCTCTGCTGCATCGTCGGCAGCCCTTACCGGGATGCCCTCGCCATGCACCCTGACCAGGAAGTCCATGTCCAGCGTGTGTACCCCCATGCCGCTATACATGTAGACGTTGGGCGACGAGAACAGGTACTCCATGTCGTGCACCTCCAGTCCCGTTTCTTCCTTGATTTCCCGGCGCATGCCCTCCTCTACGGTTTCACCCATGTCGCAGAAGCCGCCCGGCAGGTCCAGCGTACCTCTGGCAGGCTCTTTGGCTCGCCTCACCACCAGCAGTTCGTCTTTGTCATTCACAATAAATGCGGCCGTTGCTGAGCAGGGGTTGGCATAGTAGGTGAATCCGCAGTCCTTGCATTTCTTGCTTTTGAAGTTGTTTACCTCGAAGCGCTCACTGCCGCACACCGGACAGTATCTGAAAATGCTTAGCGGGTGGAGCCCCTCCGTAGCCGTTTCGTGGTGCGAGGGGCGCGTAGTTGATGTTGTCATGCTACTCTGTTTTACCAGTTATCGCTACGGAAGGGGAACAACGGCAGTCCGGCAGCATTGGCCATATTGCCCAGCTGCCAGTTGCGGAAACAGTAGCGCACGGCAACGGGCCGCTTTACCTCGTCGCTGTTCACTACGATACATTCGTCCCAATAGCCACCGCCCGGCTGCCAGAAATGTTTCGCCGTGGCAGGGTGGAATACGTGGTCCTCGCCTGCCACCTCGAAGCCTTGAATGTCCTCGAAGCGGCTGATGGCGCCGTAGTCGTTGTCGAAGTGTAAGAGTATCTTGTCGTCCTTTACCTGCATGTCACGGAACGACATGCTCTCGCACGCCAGCCACGACATACCGTACGTCTTGTTCAGAGCCTGCAGCGCCAATCGCTCCCCCACCTTCTGCTTTTGGGCGGGGTGTATCTGTGTGCCTTCATAGGGGAATACTGCGTCGTTGGTGCATACCAGTCCGCTGTTGGGAATAATCTTCGAGGCGCGGAACTGCTGTTCCTGTAGCAGGGCGTCCCAAGTGCCTTGTTTGTTACCGCTGTCGAAGGGTGCTATCTGTACAAAGTAGAACGGCAACTCGCCCAGTGCGAACTGCTGGCGCCATTGCTCCACCAACAGTTTCAGGCGCTCAGAGTACTGGTTGCCAGGGTCGCCAACATTCGAACAGCCTTGGTAGAAGATGATACCCTTGACGGTATAGTTCAGAATCGGGTTGAACGTACCGTTGCCCCACAGCATGGCGCGGTGGTAGTCCCACTCCTTCTTGTAGTTAACGATGCCCATGGAGTCGGTAGGCTCTTGTGTATATTTCTCCAGATTCTCCTTTGTCAGCCAACTCTCCACACGTGAGCCTCCCTTGTTGGCCTCGATGAGTCCAACGGGTATGTCAAGCATCTTGTTGACCAACTTGGCAAAGAAATAGCCCGTGGCAGAGAATTCGCTGACGGTCTCAGGTGAGCACTCGCGCCAGTAGGTTTCAGCATCTTCCTGGGGTTGCATGCGCATAATGCTCGGAATTTTGGCTGAGCGCACCTGGCGCTTCCCGGCAGCGTTGATGACCTCCTGCAGATAGTTGTCTACCGGACAATTGCCGAAGCCTTTTACCGGCATTTCCATGTTTGACTGTCCGGCACATACCCATACCTCGCCCGCGAGTACATTATTTATAGTCACTTTCCCCTCGCCGTCGTCAAAGGTGATGCTCAACGGTTCGTAAGAAGCCTTGGGCGACTTGACCGTCAGCAGCCAGCGTCCTTGTTTGTCAGCTTTGGCTTCTGCCTTTTGGTCTGACCACGACGTGGTGGCCTTCACCTTCCGTCCTGCCTTGGCCCAGCCCCATAGTCTGACGTCGGTCTGTTGCTGAATCACCATGTTGTCACTTACCAAGTGGTGCAGACGCACCTTGGCTTGTACTGCTGTGGCCGTAGCCACCAGCATTGCGAGGAAAAGTACTTTCTTATTCATAGTTTTTCTGGTTGTTTGCTCTTTTACAGCATGCAAAGATAGTGCAAACTGCCGAGAAAAACAAATTATCATAAGAAAAAGGTACAAAATTTGGTGATATCAAAAAAATATCGTACATTTGTCAACTCTTATCCAACCAACCTGCAACATGACGAAAACCAATCAACAATAAAATATGGTAACCCAACGACTTGTTATTCTGGGCTTGACGGCCCTGCTATCAACTATGACAATGAACGCACAGAACCCGCAACTACGAGCCGACAACATCGACGAAGTACTACAGGCTATGACCCTCGAAGAGAAAGCCCAGCTGCTGGTGGGTGGTGGCAACGATGCCTTTGTAGGCTCCGGAGCCATGATGGGGCATCAGAAAAAGCTGGTGGCCGGTGCTGCCGGTATCACGGTGGCCATTCCCCGTTTGGGCATTCCGGCCACGGTGCTTACTGACGGTCCTGCTGGCGTACACATAGATGCTCACCGCGAGGGCGATGCCAATACCTATTATGCCACGGGTTTCCCCGTGGGCACCTGTCTGGCTTCGACATGGAATACGGCACTCGTAGAAGAAGTAGGCCGTGCCATCGGCAACGAGACCTTGGAGTACGGATGTGACGTCGTGCTGGGTCCTGGTCTGAACCTGCACCGCAATCCGCTTTGTGGCCGCAACTTCGAATACTACTCTGAGGACCCCATCGTCACCGGTCTCATTGGAGCCGCTGTCACCAAGGGCATCCAGAGCCAGGGTGTTGGCGTATCGGCCAAGCACTTTGCCGTCAACTCCCAGGAAGTGTCCCGTACGAGAGTCGACGAGCGACTGTCGCAGCGTGCTCTGCGTGAGCTCTACCTGAAGGGCTTCGAGATAGTGGTGCGTAAGAGCGACCCGTGGACAATCATGTCGGCCTATAATAAGATAAACGGAGTCTACGCCCAAGGCAACAAAGACCTGTTGACGACCATCCTGCGTGACGAGTGGGGCTTTAAAGGTATCGTCATGACTGACTGGATAGGCAAGCGTGATGACCTTCCTGTAGCTCAGGAGGTGGAAGCCGGCAACGACCTCCTGACGCCGGGCTATCCTGCACAGGCCAGAGACATCGTTGAGGCTGTCAAGACCGGACAATTGGACATCAAGTACGTAGACCGCAATGTGCGCAACATGCTGGCCTATATTGTCAAGACCCCACGCTTCAAGAAATATCAGTACACGAAACCCGACCTCCAGGCACACGCCAAGGTGACGCGCCAGTCCTCGACGGAGGGCATGGTGCTACTCAAGAACACCGGTGTGCTGCCCATTCGCAATCTGAAGACGGTGGCCCTCTTTGGTGTCAACAGCTACGACTTCCTCTCTGGTGGACTGGGTTCCGGAGCCGTCAACGTGCCCTATGTTGTCGACATGGTGCAGGGCCTGAAGAACATCGGCGTGAAAACCACCCCGCTATTGACCGAAATATACCAGAACTACGTGAAGTATGCCAAGCTGAAGCTGAAGGCCGACAAGAACCCCATGATGTGGTTTTTGGACCAGGGCCAGCCCAAACTTGACGAGATAGAAATCAGCGACCGTTGCGTGGCCCATGAGGTTGGCGAGGCCGATGCTGCCATCATCACTATTGGCCGTCAGGCCGGTGAAGGCATGGATCGCAAGATTGACGGCGAGTTCAACCTGACCCAGACCGAGCAAGACATGATATTCCGCGTCAGCAGTCAGTTCCGTGCAGCCGGAAAACCCGTCATCGTCGTCATCAACTCAGGTTCCGTCATGGAGACCGCCTCCTGGCGCGACCGTGTGGATGCCATCCTCTGTGCCTGGCAGCCCGGCGAGGAGGGGGGCAACAGTGTGGCCGATGTGCTGACGGGTAAGGCCAACCCCAGCGGCAAGCTGACTATGACATGGCCTATCGCTGCCACTGATCACCCGTCGACTAAGAATTTTCCGAAAGACATAGAGATGTACTCCTACCGTGAGATGAGAGGCGGTTCGATTCCCAATGAAGACTATACCAATCACGAAGAAGACATCTATGTCGGCTACCGCTATTTCGATACCTTCGGCAAACAGGTGGCCTATCCTTTCGGTTATGGTCTGAGCTATACCACCTTCGATTTCTCCAAACCCGCAGTCAAGGTAAGTGGTGACGTTATTACCGTCAGCGTCACGGTGAAGAACACTGGCAAGGTGGCCGGCAAGGAGGTCGCCCAGGTCTATGTTACTGCTCCCAAAGGACGACTGGAGAAGCCCGTGCATGAATTGAAAGCCTTCGCCAAGACCCGTGACTTGCAGCCCGGCGAGAGCCAAACACTTACCATGACCATTGACAAGCGAGACATGGCATCCTTCGACGAGAGTGCCTCGCAATGGATAGCTGACGGCGGCATCTACACATTCAGCATCGGCTCTTCCAGCCGTGACCTGCCGCTGACTGCCACCGCTAAACTGACACCATATACCGAGCAGACTCATAACGCCATGGCTCCCCGCCAAGCGCTGAACCTGCTGAAGCAATAAACTGACTAACATGAAAAAACTATTATTATCACTATTCGTCTTGATGACCACTGCCGGCGCACAGGCTGAGGACGGCCACCAACTGTGGCTGCGCTACCAGCCTGTCGGCAAGGCTCAGGTTGTCTGCGACTTGAAGTCGCCCACCATTGAGATTGCAAAGAAAGAGTTGGAAACCTATTACACCGGCGAGCGCATCGCCCTCAGGCTCGACGCCTCCATGCCCGATGACGACGGCTACCGCTTTGACGGCAGTACCCTGTCGGCACGCCGCGAGGCCGGCCTGCTCTATGGCACCTATGCCCTCTTGCGCGGCGACATGAACATGGAGACCCACCCCGTCTTCCCGCTGCGACTGCTCAACCATTGGGACAATCTGGACGGCAGCATTGAGCGTGGCTATGCCGGCGAGAGCATCTTCTGGAAAACGGAGAACGGGCAGATAGTAACCTTCGCCCCTCAGCTCATTAAGGAATACGGCCGTGCCAATGCCTCAATAGGTATCAATGGCACCGTGCTGAACAATGTCAACGCATCACCAAAGATGCTGACGGTCCCCTATTTAAAAGAGGTGAAGAAAATAGCCGATCTATTGCGCCCCTATCATATCCGGGTGTACCTCAGCATCAACTTTGCCAGCCCCATGGCACTGGGCGACACCAAGACTGCCGACCCCTTGGACAAGCAGGTGGCACGCTGGTGGCAGAAGAAAGCCAAGGAAATCTACAAACTCATACCCGACTTCGGGGGCTTCCTGGTCAAGGCCAACAGCGAGGGACAGCCCGGCCCCGGTGACTATGGTCGTAGTCATGCCGATGGTGCCAACATGCTGGCCGACGCACTGAAACCTTATGGCGGCATCGTTATGTGGCGCTGCTTCGTCTACGGTGCCAACCACAAGGGCGAAGACCGCGTGAAGCAGGCCGTCAGCGAGTTCAAGCCGTTGGACGGACAGTTCCGTGCCAACGTCATCCTCCAGACCAAGAACGGACCCTTGGACTTCCAACCCCGTGAGCCCTATAGCCCCATCTTCGACCAGATTAAGAAGACCCCCAACATGGTGGAGCTGCAGATTACCCAGGAGTATCTCGGCCAGTCGCGCCACCTGGTCTATCTGGCCCCTATGTGGCAGGAGTTTTTCTCCTTTGTCAACCCCAGAGGGCTGAAGGGCATTGCTGGTGTTGCCAACATCGGACTGGACCGCAACTGGTGCGGCCACCATTTCTCCCAGGCCAACTGGTATGCCTTTGGCCGTCTGGCGTGGAACCCCGCACTCTCCAGCGACAAGATAGCCCGCGAGTGGATAGCGCAGACCTTCACCCGCGATGAAGCCTTCGTCAATGCCGTGGCCCAGCTCATGGGCGAGAGCCGCGAGGCCTGCGTGGACTACATGATGCCCCTGGGTCTGCACCACATCTTCAAGTTCGACCACCACTACGGCCCTGAGCCCGACGGCTTCATCAAGAGCTACCCCCTGGAGTGGTGTCCCGTCTACTACCACAAGGCCGACAAACAGGGCGTAGGTTTCGACCGCTCGTCTAAGGGTACGGATGCCGTCAGCCAGTACCGCCCGGAGCTGGCACGCAAGTACGACAACATCGAGACCTGTCCTGAGAACCTGCTGCTGTGGTTCCATCATGTGCCTTGGGACTACCAGATGAAGGACGGCTCCACGCTGTGGGAGTCCTTACAGTACCACTACAACCGCGGTGTCATCACCGTCGAGCAGCACCACAACCTGTGGCACAACAAGCTGCGCCACTATGTCGACGAGCAGCGCTGGCGCGAGGTAGACCAGCGCCTGCACCACCAGCTGCAGAATGCCCGCGAGTGGCGCGACGTCTGCCTCAAGTATTTCGGACAATTTGCTAACGCACAATAATATATATAAGATGAAAAGAAACCTACTGCTGCTCCTGCTCGCCTGTGCCACGCTTGCCGCCGGTGCCACGGAGCGTAACGTGACGTCGCCCGACGGCCGCCTGGTGGTTACTGTCGACGACGCACAGGGACTGCTGACCTACCGCGTCAGCTATCAGGGACAGACCATGCTCAAGTCCTCTGCCCTCGGACTGAAAACTGACGTCGGAGACTTTACCCGTGGGCTGACTTTCAAAGAGGTGAAGGAGACGAGCATCGACAGGACCTATACCATGACCCGTACCAAGGCCTCCTCAGCCCACTATGTGGCCCGCCAAGCCGACTTCACCTATGTCAACAGCCAGGGATTGCCGCTCACCGTCACCTTCTGCGTTTCCAACAACGACGTGGCATACCGCTATACGCTGCAGCCCAAGGGCGACAGCCGGCTGAGTGCCGTCGTCTATAGCGAGGCGTCGTCGTTCAACTTTCCGGAAGGCACGACGACCTTCCTTACCCCCCAGAGCCTGCCCATGGTGGGCTGGCAGCGCACCAAGCCGTCGTACGAAGAAGACTATAAGGCCGACGCACCCATGACCGAGCGCTCCGCCTTTGGCGAGGGCTTTACCTTCCCCTGCCTCTTCAAGGTGCCCGCCGGGTGGGTACTCGTCAGCGAGACGGGTGTAGGCTCCAACTACTGTGCCAGCCACCTCAGCGACTACGAGGCTGGCCGCGGCTACACCATAGCCTATCCCAACATGGGCGAGATGCAGGGACTGGGCAGCCCCTGGGCCGGCATCCCCCTGCCCGGCAGCACGCCCTGGCGCACCATCACCGTGGGCACCACCCTAAAACCCATCGTCGAGACCACCATCCCCTACGATGTCGTGGAGCCGCTTTACGAAGCCTCGCAAGATTATAAGCCCGGCCGCTATACATGGAGCTGGCTAATCTGGCAGGATGAGAGTGTCAATTACGATGACCAGGTGAAGATGATTGATTTGTCGGCTGAAATGGGTTTTGAATATGTACTGGTAGACAACTGGTGGGACAAGCAGATTGGACGTGACCGCATCGTGGAGTTAAACCGCTATGCTAATCAGAAGGGCGTCAAACTATTGCTCTGGTATAACAGCAATGGTTATGCCAACGACGCCCCGCAGACCCCCAAGCACTGCATGAATACCGCGTTGGCTCGTAACCGTGAGATGGCGTGGCTCCGGGAGTTAGGTGTTGCCGGCATCAAGGTAGACTTCCTGGGTTCCGACAAACAGGAGACGATGAAACTCTATGAGGACATCCTGGCTGACGCCAATCGCTATGGACTGCAGGTAGTGTTCCATGGTTGCACCATCCCTCGTGGCTGGGAGCGCATGTATCCTAACTATGTAGCGTCCGAGGCTGCCCTGGCGTCGGAAAACATCATGTTCAGCGAACAGCATGCCAAGTCCGAGGGTTTCGAACTCACCATGCACCCCTTTGCCCGTAATGCCGTAGGCTCTTTCGACTGGGGCGGCATCATCCTGAACCACCACATATCGCGCGACAACAAGAGCCGCCACCGCCGCTACACCACCGACATCTTTGAACTGGCCACGGGCATCGTGCTGCAGACCAGCGTCAACTGTGTGGCCATGTATCCTAACAATTTGCACGACGTGCCCCGCTTCGAGCTCGACTTCCTGCGCCAGCTGCCCACCACGTGGGACGAGGTGCGCTTCCTGGAGGGCTACCCTACGAAGTATGTGGTGCTGGCCCGTCGTACGGGTAATAAGTGGTATATTGCCGGACTCAACGGCACGCAACAGGTGAAGACCTTGCAGCTCTCTTTGCCCATGTTTGCCGGCCAGACCGTAAAGTGCTATATAGACCAGCCGGGAAAGAAGAAAACCGACCCCAGCACGCCGGTGCTGAAACAACTGAAGGTAGACAAGAGAGGTGTGGCTAAGGTGGCCCTGCAACCCATGGGCGGACTCATTATCACCGCCCGCTGACAGCACCCCGCTGACACCGCAGAGTAGCCTCAGAACAGGAAAACCACAAATTAATTTGGCTCTTTCTGCGATTTTTCGTACCTTTGTGCGCTCAAACGAAACATAACAAGAAAAAGAAGATATGAAAAACTTTGTAGAAGAACTGCGCTGGCGTGGTATGCTGGCCCAGATGATGCCCGGCACCGAGGAACTGCTCCAGAAGGAGATGGTCACCGCCTACCTCGGTACCGACCCCACAGCCGACTCGCTGCACATTGGCCACCTCTGCGGCATTATGATGCTGCGCCACCTGCAGCGCTGTGGCCACCGTCCCGTCATCCTGGTGGGTGGTGCCACCGGCATGATTGGCGACCCCTCAGGCAAGTCCCAGGAGCGCAACCTGCTCAACGACGAGACCCTGCGCCACAACCAGGAGTGCATCAAGAAGCAGGTGGCTAAATTCTTGGACTTTGAGTCTAAGGATGCCAATGCCGCCATCATGGTGAATAACTATGATTGGATGAAGAACTTCACCTTCCTGGACTTTGCCCGCGAGGTGGGCAAGCACATCACCGTCAACTACATGATGGCCAAGGAGTCTGTCCAGCAGCGCCTGAACGGAACGGCCCGCGACGGACTGTCGTTTACCGAGTTTACCTACCAGCTGCTGCAGGGCTATGACTTCCTCTATCTCTATCAGCACTATGGTGTGAAACTGCAGTTGGGCGGTAACGACCAGTGGGGCAACATGACCACCGGTACAGAACTGATTCGTCGCACCCTGGGCAACGATGTGGAAACTTTTGCCTTGACCTGTCCGCTGATTACCAAGAGTGACGGCAAGAAGTTTGGCAAGACAGAGAGTGGTAACATCTGGCTGGACCGCAACCGCACTACGCCCTACCGCTTCTACCAGTTCTGGCTGAATGTCAGCGACGACGACGCCGAGCGCTATATCAAGATATTCACCTCGTTGGAGAAGGACGTCATCGACGCCCTGGTAGTGGAACACAAGCAAGACCCTGGTCGCCGCGTGCTGCAGAAGCGCTTGGCTGAGGAGGTTACCGTTATGGTTCATTCAAAGGAGGACTTGGACATGGCTATCGAGGCTTCGAACATCCTCTTTGGCAAGTCTACCAAGGAGGCTCTGGAGCGTCTGGACGAGCAGACTTTCCTTGATGTCTTCGACGGTGTGGAAAAACACGAGATTGGCGCCGACCAGCTAGGACAGCCTGCCATTGAGCTGTTGACCACCGTTGCTCCCGTGTTCCCCTCGAAGGGTGAAATGCGTAAAATGGTGCAGGGAGGTGGTGTCTCGCTGAACAAGGAGAAACTGACCGACCCGCAGCGTGCTATCACTGCCGACGACCTCATTGACGGCAAGTATCTGCTGGCTCAGAAGGGCAAGAAGAACTACTACTTGCTTATTGTGAAAGCATAAATGAAGGGTTGAAAAGTGAAAAGTGAGGAAAAAATTTGGCCGTGTGCCAAATTTTTCCTACCTTTGCAGCCGCAAAACACAAACGCTGTCCAATGGTGTAATGGTAGCACAACAGGTTTTGGTTCTGTTTGTGGTGGTTCGAATCCGCCTTGGACAACACGGAGTGCAGACTTCTCTGAGGGGTCTGCATTCTTGTTTTATTTCGAGGCATAAGTATTAATCTTGATTAAATCGTATTATAAAAAGATGGTTATTCGGAAAAAATGATTATCTTTGCAACAGACTTTTCAAAACTTAATGTAAAACAAACTAATTATGGCAAATCTATTTTCACTGGAAGGTAAGAACGCCTGGATTACCGGCGCCTCTTACGGTATTGGTTTCAACATTGCCAAGGCCTTCGTAGCCGCAGGCATCAAGAACATCATTTTCAACGACATCAACCAGCAGGCACTGGAGCGTGGCTTGGCCAACTACAAGGAAGCCGGCATCGATAACGTGAAGGGCTACGTCTGCGACGTCACCGACGAGAATGCTGTCAAGGCATTGGTAGAGAAGATTCACCAGGAGGTAGGCCAGATTGACATTCTGGTCAACAACGCTGGCATCATCAAGCGCATCCCCATGCACGAGATGAAGCGTCAGGAGTTCCAGCAGGTTATCGATGTCGACCTGGTAGCACCCTACATCGTCAGCGCCGCCGTGCTGCCAGAGATGATGGAGCGCCGTGAGGGTAAGATTATCAATATCTGCTCTATGATGTCTGAATTGGGACGTGAGACAGTCAGCGCCTATGCTGCCGCCAAGGGTGGTCTGAAGATGTTGACACGCAATATCTGCTCAGAGTATGGTGGGTACAACATCCAGTGTAATGGTATTGGCCCGGGCTACATCGCTACACCGCAGACCGCTCCGCTTCGTGAGCGCCAGCCGGACGGCAGCCGTCATCCCTTCGACTTGTTCATCTGTGCTAAGACCCCCGCAGGTCGCTGGCTTGACCCGTCAGAGTTGGGTGGTCCCGCAGTCTTCCTGGCTTCTCACGCTTCGGATGCCGTCAACGGCCACGTGCTCTATGTCGATGGTGGTATTCTCGCCTACATCGGCAAGCAACCTAAGTAAATCTTTGATATTTAGCAATATTAGTGACAATAATTGGTAAAATTAACCGGTTATTGTCACTTTTTTCGTACCTTTGCAGGCTGAAATAGACTGTTTATGAAGAAACTATATATTGAGACTTACGGTTGCCAGATGAACGTAGCAGACTCGGAGGTGGTTGCCTCCGTGATGCAGATGGCTGGCTATGAGACCACGGAACAGCTGGACGATGCTGACGCCGTATTCCTGAACACCTGTTCGGTGCGTGACAATGCCGAGCAGAAGATTTATCACCGCCTGGAGGCGCTGGACGCCCTGCGCCGTCAGCGCCAGAAGACCTGTCAGCAGGGACTGATAGTCGGCGTGCTGGGTTGCATGGCCGAGCGTGTGAAGGACGACCTGCTGCAGAACCACCACTGCGACCTGGTGGCCGGCCCTGACGCCTACCTGTCGCTGCCCGACCTGATAGCACAGGCCGAGACGGGCCATAAGGCCATGAACATAGAACTGTCGACCACGGAGACCTATAAGGACATTGTGCCCCAGCGCCTGCATGGTGCACGCATCGGCGGTTTTGTCAGCATCATGCGCGGCTGCAACAACTTCTGCCACTACTGCATCGTGCCCTACACCCGTGGCCGCGAGCGTTCAAGAGATGTAGAGAGCATTCTCCGTGAGGTACGCGACCTGCGTGACCGTGGCTTTAAGGAGGTGACGCTGTTGGGACAGAACGTGAACAGTTATCTCAGCACCGATGGGGTTTCTTTCCCGGAGTTGCTCCGTCGTGTGGCAGAGGAGGCTCCCCAGATGCGCATCCGCTTTACCACCTCGCACCCGAAGGATATGAGCGACGAGACGCTGCACGTCATTGCTGACATGCCCAACGTCTGCAAGCACATCCACCTGCCCGTGCAGAGCGGCTCTGACCGTATCCTAAAGCTGATGAACCGCAAGTACACCCGCGAGTGGTACTTGGACCGCGTGGCAGCCATCCGCCGCATCATTCCCGACTGCGGTCTGTCTACCGATATCTTTGTGGGTTACCACTCCGAGACCGAGGAAGACCACCAACTGTCGCTCTCGCTGATGCGTGAGGTGCAGTACGACTCGGCCTTTATGTTCAAATATTCTGAGCGCCCTGGCACCTATGCGTCAAAACACCTGCCCGACGACGTTCCTGAGGAAGAGAAGATTCGCCGGCTGAACGAACTCATTGCCCTGCAGACCGAGATGTCGGCACAGCAGAACAAGAAAGACGAAGGTCGCGAGTTCGACGTCTTGCTGGAGTCGTTCTCGAAGCGCAGCCGTGAGCAGCTGATGGGACGCACTGAGCAGAATAAGGCCGTTGTTGTGGATAAGGGTAGCCACCATATCGGCGAGACAGTCCGTGTGCGCATCACCGGCTCGACGAGTGCTACGCTCTTAGGCGAGATAGTGGAACAGAACTGACTACCGGGGAGCGGAGACGTATGCTGAAGAGACTCTTATACCTGCTAAAATTCTATCTGGTAATCATAGCGTTATTTGTGGTTGCCAAGTTTGTGTTTATGCTGGCTTGTGGCGAGGGACTGTCGGTAGCTGATTATGCTGCCGTAGCGTATCATGGTATGTCGCTCGACCTGTCTACGGCGCTTTACTTCCTTATTCTTCCCTACCTGCTCGTGCTGGTGTCACTGTGGGTGAAGGTGCCACGCTTCGCGTACCTTATATATAATGGGGTGGTGGCACTGGTGTCCTCGTTGGCTTTCGTTGCCGACACCAGCCTCTATCCGTTTTGGCATTTCAAACTCGACGCCTCTTGTCTTCAGTACTTGGAGACACCCACTGAGGCCATGGCCAGTGTCACTGTCTGGTATCTGTTGGGTCGTCTTATTATATTCCTCGTTGTAGCCCTGCTGATTTTCATCGCCATCTCGCTGATACACACCCGTTTCCAGCCATTGCGCCACCGCCTGTTGGCTACCCTTGGCGTGTTGCTGTTGGCTGGCCCTATCGTCATTGGTATTCGCGGCGGTTTAGGCGAGTCCGTCACCAACATCGGCCAGGCCTACTACTCGCAGAACCAGTTTCTCAACCATGCCGCCGTCAACCCCGTCTTCTCCTTCCTCTCCTCTTTGGACAAGTCCGACAGCGGCGTCATCGTCTACCACTACATGTCCGACACCGAGTGCCGCCAACTCACCGACAGCCTCTACTATACCGACAGCCACGGTGCCGACACGCTGCTCACCACCCGCCGCCCCAACATCGTGCTCATCGTCATGGAGGGCTGTGGCCAGCAGTTCACCCAGGTGGGCGGCCATCCTGACATCACGCCCCGGCTGAACGGGTTCATGCAGCAGGGCGTTACCTTCAGCCAGTGCTACGCCAACTCCTGGCGCACCGACAAAGGGCTGGTCAGCATCCTCAGCGGCTATCCCGCACTGCCTGCCACCTCTATTATGAAGTCACCGGAGAAGAGCCGCAAGATGCCCTCCCTGGCGCGCTCCCTCCAGCGAGCCGGCTACGAGAACACCTTCTACTACGGTGGCGACATCAACTTCACCAACATGCGCAGCTACGTCCTTGGCACCGGCTACCACCATCTCTGCACTAAGTCCGACTTCAGCCGCGAGGAGCAGTCCTCCTGTCAGTGGGGCGTCAACGACGAGATGATGTTCCGCCGCCTGCTGGCCGACATCCGTGCCCAGCAGCCTGACCGTCCGTGGATGAAGACGCTGCTCACCCTCTCCAGCCACGAACCGTGGGACGTACCCACGCGCGTACTCGACGACGAGGTCTACAATGCCTTCCACTACCTCGACCACTGCCTGGGACGCTTCATCGACGCCCTGCGCCAGACCCCCGCCTGGCAGAACACCCTCGTCGTCATCCTCCCCGACCACGGCTACCGCTATCGCGACATCGACGAGTCCACGCGGCTCTACAACCACGTGCCCCTCCTCTGGGTGGGTGGTGCCGTGCGCCAGCCCGCCGTCGTCAGCCGACTCTGCAACCAGAGCGACCTGGCCGCCACCCTCCTGGGCCAGCTCGCCATTGCCCACGAAGACTTCCGCTTCAGCCGCGACGTCCTCAGCACCAGCTACCGCCGCCCCGTAGCCTGGCACACCTCTACCGACTTCCTCTCCCTCTACGACTCCACCGGCTGGATGGCCTACAACCTCGATGCCGCCACCATCACTGCCCACCAGGGTTCCGACCCCCAGCGCCTGCTGCGCCTGGCTAGCGCTCTGCTGCAACTTGCTTCCGAAGATCTGGGCGCCAAGTAACCTGCTGCCGGAGCAGCCGAAGTAACTAATTATTTTTGGTACAAAGCGATACAATTTCTAAAATAAACATCGTATCTTTGCAGCATGAAACTGACGAAACAAGGATTTATATACTATGTCATAGCAACGCTTTTTGGCGGTGCGCTGCTGGCGAGTTACATGAAGGGAGACCCCGTGGCAGAGTCGATGGACTGGACGGGGTGGGTGTTTTACGTGACGTCGTGCTTGACGCATGCCGCCGTGCTGCTGCTGGCAGCGTGGCTGGTGGCGTTTCTGCCGTGGGCGCTGCTGGGGTGGCGCCGGGTGGCTGCCACGCTGCTGGTGACAGCGACGAGCGTGCTGATGGCGACGGGTTTCGTGAATATGCAGGTGTACAAGATATACCGATTCCACCTGAACGGTTTCATACTGAACATGCTGACGGGGCCTGCCGCAGGCGACATTTTCGACTTCGACTGGAAACTATACGCCACGGAGGGACTGCTGCTGGCCGTCATCGTAGCGCTGTGTGCTGGCGGCTGGTGGCTCAGCGGGCGGCTGGCCAAGGGCTGGCAGCGGCGCCACACGGTGTGGGCGGTGGTGGTGCTGGCGGCTACGGCGCTGACGGCCAACGCCATACACATCTATGGCGCGTTTGTGGTGAAGCCGTCGGTGGTGAAGGCCGTGAGACTGGTGCCCTACTACTTTCCGCTGTCGGCCAGCGACCTGATGGAGAGCATGGGTGTAGAGCGCCACGTGATGCAGGTGGCGGAGGAGGAAGGCGGCGAACTGGTGTATCCGCTGCACGCCATCCGTACTGACAGCACCCAGGCGCTGCGCCCGAACATCGTACTGATACTGATAGACTCGTGGAGCCGGCGGTCGCTGACCAAGGAGTGCATGCCCCACATGTGGCAACTGGCCCACGAGGAGCAGTGGTATCAGAACCACGTCAGTTGCGGCAACGGCACGGCGTACTCCGTGTTTGGCATGTTTACGGGTCTGGAGCCCTACTACTGGACGGCCTTTGAAACGAGCCGCACGAGTCCGGTGCTGGTAGACCAGTTGCTGGCCGAGGGCTACGACATACGCGTATACCCCAGTGCGTCAATAGACGACCCTCCCTTTGCCCGCATGCTATTCCAGCACGTGCCGAATGTGCGCATCGACACTCCGGGCAGGACGTCGTATGAGCGCGACGTGAGAATCAAGGACGACCTCATCAGCGACCTGCCGCAACTGAAGCAGGCGGGGCGGCCTTTCTTTACGTTCATCTTCTTTGACCTGCTGCATGCCTACAGTCTGCCCAAGGAGATGCTGACGCGCTTTCAGCCGTCGTGGGAGTACGGGCGCTTCGATGCGCTGCACAACGACATGGACCCGACGCCCTTCTGGAACCTCTACCGCAACTCGGCCTACCAGACGGACCGCATGGTGGCGGAGGTCATCGACAGGCTGAAGCAGCTGGGACTGTACGACAACACGCTGGTCATCATCACCGGCGACCACGCCCAGGAGTATAACGAGAACCACAAGAACTACTGGGGCCACAACTCGAACTTCAGCAAATACCAGATAGGCATTCCGCTCATCATCCACGAGCCCGCCACGGCTGCGCACGGAGAGGCGGGCACGCCAGCCGTCTACAGACACCGCACCACGCACCTGGACTTCGTGCCCACGCTGATGCACGACTATCTGGGCGTGAGCAACCCCATAGAGGACTACAGCAATGGGCGCCTGCTGAGCGACACGACGCCGCGCCTGTGGCACTATGTGGGCAACGAGTTGCGCTATGCCTTCCTGGTGGAGGGCGACACCATCCTGACGAAAGAGGGTGCGGGCTACATAGAGGTCACTGACGAGCACTTGAACCCGGTGCTCGACTACCACGTAAACCCGAAGCAGTTTGATGCCGCCATCAAGCGCCTGAACAGATTTTATAAGAAATAGGAAAGGAGAGAGAGGCGCTTAGAACTTCTCGGCAATCTTGCGGAAGGAGGACAGTTTCTCGCCGTAGCAGAGGTCACCACAGTCGCCGAAGCCGGGCACGATGTATTTGTGCTCGTTCATGCCCTCGTCGATGGCGGCACACCAGATGGTGCTGTCCTCCGGCAGAGCCTTCTTGACAAACTCGACACCCTCAGGGGCTGCAATGACGCAGCAGACGTGGATTTTCTTGGGTTTGCCGGCCTGCGTCAGACTCTCGATGGCGGCAGCCAGCGAGCCGCCGGTAGCCAGCATGGGGTCGACGACGATGAGTGTCTTGTTCTTGACGCTCTGGGCGGCGATGTACTCTGTGTGTATTCCTACCTCCGTGTGTTCGCGGTTGATGTACATGCGGAAGGCCGAGACGAAGCCGTTGTCAACGTTGTCGAACATGTTGAGGAAACCCTCGTGGAACGGCAGTCCGGCACGCAGCACGGTGGCCAGCACGATGTCTTCCTGCCGGGTCAGAGGAATGTCGATGGTGCCCAGTGGCGTAGTGATGGTCTTGGGCTTGTAGGTCAGCGTCTTGGAGAGTTCGTAGGCCATCAGTTCGCCAATGCGCTTGATGTTGTTACGGAACAGCAGGCGGTTCTGCTGGTACTTCTTGTCGCGCAACTCGGCCATAAAATGGTTCATCACGCTGTTCTGTTCTGAGAAATTGATGACTTCCATAGTTAGATGTTTGTGAGTATAGGTGCAAAAGTACAAAGAAATTGTGAAATGAGGAAACGTTTGGCCAAAAGATTTCCCTGCACAAGAATATTATTCTGACAGGAGGCTCTGCAGCAGGCAAGAAAAGAAAATCTGCAAACCAGCGGTGGGAAATTCAGAGATATTTTCCGTATTATCACCATAATTTGGTAGTTCTTTCCAAACCCGCTACCTTTGCACCCGAAAACATTCGGACGATAACAGAACAAATGCCAAGTGATGAAGAAACAAACCATAGCCATCAACACCCCCTACGTACGCCCCGACGCCTACGGTTCGCTGGCCGTACCCATATATAACAATGTAGCCTTCGAGTTTCAGGATGCCCAGCAGATGGCCGACGCCTTCTGCAACCGCATCAAGGCCCCCGACTACGCCCGCGTGGAGAACCCCACCGTGACCAATCTGGAACAGCGTGTGAAGGCGCTGACCCAGGCCCAGCACGTGACGGCCTTCAACTCAGGCATGGCAGCCATCAGCAATGCGCTACTGGCCGTCAGCGCACAGGGGCGGAACATCGTGACGTCGCGCCACCTGTTCGGCAACACGCTGGCACTGCTCACCACGACACTGCGGCGCTGGGGCGTGGAAGCCCGCCTGCGAGACCTGACAGACCTGCAGGCTGTGGCACAAGCCATTGACGCCGACACCTGCGCCGTATTCCTGGAGGTGCTGACCAACCCGCAGCTGGAGGTGGCCGACCTGCAGGCCATAGCCGAGATAGCCCACCGCAAGGGTGTACCCGTCATTGCAGACTCCACGGCCATTCCCTTTACAGAGACCCAGCTGAAGGCACTGGGTGTAGACGTCGAGGTGGTGTCGAGCACCAAGTATCTCTCCGGTGGAGGTACGTCGCTGGGCGGACTGGTGATAGACTACGGCACCTTTCCGGACATCAACCAGCGCGTGAAGTATGAACTGCTGTTCAACCTCGGCGCCTACATGACACCCCAGGCTGCCTACATGCAGACACTGGGGCTGGAGACGCTCGACGCGAGATACCAGCGCCAGGCAGCCAACGCCCTGCTGCTGGCCGAGACGCTGAGCGAGTGGGGCCGCATACAGCACGTGAACTATATAGGACTGGAGGACAATCCCTACCACGAGCTGGCACGGCGGCAGTTCGGCACCACGGCAGGAGCCATGCTCACCATAGACCTGAGGAGTCAGGAGGCGTGTTTCCGCTTTCTGAACCGTCTGCGGCTCATACACCGTGCCACCAATCTCTTTGACAACCGCACGCTGGCCATCCATCCGGCAAGTACCATCTTCGGACTCTTCACCGAGGAACAGCTCCGGCAGATGGATGTGCGGCAGACCACCATCCGTCTGTCCATAGGACTGGAGGACGCAGAAGACTTATTAGAGGACATTCAGCAAGCATTGGAAGATGACCTATAATTTTGACAAGATAGTAGACCGCACGGGCAGCGGCGACTTGAAACACGGCGTACTGCAGGAGCGCTACGGACGCAGCGACCTGCTGCCGCTGTGGGTGGCCGACATGGACTTCGAGACGCCGTCCTTCATCACAGAGGCTCTGCGCCGACGCCTGGAGCACTCGTTGTTTGGCTACACGGTGGTGCCCGACGAGCTGTGGACCACCATCCGCCAGTGGCTACTGGACCACCACCAGTGGGACGTGCGGCGGGAGTGGCTCACCTATATTCCCGGTATCGTGAAAGGTATCGGCATGGCGGTGAATGTCTTTGTGGGTGAGGACGAGAAGGTCATCATCCAGCCGCCGGTGTATCACCCCTTCCGCATGACACCCCAGGGCAACGGCCGGCAAGTGGTGTATAACCCGCTGAAGGAGGTGGACGGCAGCTACGAGATGGATTTCGACCAACTGGCAGCGGTGGCCGACGACAAGTGCCGCCTGCTGATACTGAGCAATCCCCACAACCCTGCCGGCATCTGCTGGAGCAGGGAGACCCTGCAGCGGCTGGCGCGGTTCTGCCATGAGCGCCACATCATCGTCGTGTCTGACGAGATACATGCCGACATGGCACTCTTCGGCCACCGCCACGTACCCTTCGCCACCGTCAGCGAGGAGGCGGCACAGACGAGCATCACCTTCGGTGCCCCCTCGAAGACCTTCAACATGGCAGGCATCGTGAGCAGCTATGCTGTTGTTGCCAACGACACGCTGCGCCGCCGCTTCTATACGTGGCTGGAGGCCAACGAACTGAACGACCCGCCACTACTGGCACCCATAGCCACCATAACAGCCTACAGGCAGGGGGAACAATGGCGGCAGCAGATGGTGAGTTACATAGAGGAGAACGTCCGTTTCGTAGAGAACTACTGCCGCGAGCACCTGCCGCAGATAAGGCCCTGGCGCCCGCAAGCCTCATTCCTGGTATGGCTCGACTGCCGAGCACTGGGACTGAGCCACGACGCACTGGTAGACCTCTTTGTCAACCGAGCCCACCTGGCACTCAACGACGGCGCCATGTTCGGCACGGGTGGCGAGGGTTTCATGCGGCTCAATGTCGGTACGCCGCGCAGCATTCTGCGGCAGGCACTTCAACAATTGGCCGCAGCAATGTCTTGAATGATCAAGCCGGCAAGGGTCATGCCGAAGATGGCCGTGATGTGGACGAGAGACCCCTTGGCCTGAGGAGGAGCTTGCGGAGAGAGGCGCGGGGGCTCGTCAGAGAACACACACTGGAACTTACGCTTAGGGAAGCGCTGCTCTTTCTTGAAACGGTTTCTTAAGGCACGGGCCAGGGGGTCGCCTTTCACCCGCCAAAACTCTGCCACCTGTATGCGGGCAGGGTTCAGTTTCATGGCAGCCCCCATCGACGAGAGCAGTCTGG
Organism: uncultured Bacteroidales bacterium; assembly: GCA_902760315.1. Classification (GTDB taxonomy): domain Bacteria; phylum Bacteroidota; class Bacteroidia; order Bacteroidales; family Bacteroidaceae; genus Prevotella. The sequence continues at coordinate 43,496 of CACWFV010000011.1, forward strand.
CCTTGGTCTGGCACGCCAGGAGAATGAGTGCCGCCTTGTCTTTCAGCGAGTCGATGGCGTCAATAATATAATCATAGGTGTCCAACTGGAAATCCGCCGCCGTTTCCTCGGTAAAGGTCTGCTGCAATGCCGTGACCTCCACATCAGGATTGATGGCCAGCAAGCGTTCCCTAAGTGCCTCCACCTTTACCTGTCCCACTGTCTTCGTGGTGGCCATCAGCTGCCGGTTGACATTGGTCACGTCCACGTTGTCGAAGTCTACGATGGTCAGCTGTCTCAGTCCGGTGCGCACCAAGGCCTCGGCACACCAGGAGCCCACGCCTCCTACACCGAAAAGGATGACGCGCTTCCGGGCGAGGCGCTCCATAGCGTCGGCACCCAGCAGCAGTTCACTCCTCAGGAATATTGCATTGTCTATTGCCATTGTTCTCTCGTTTTTTGGCTGCAAAGATACGAAGAATTCCGCTATTTTCGCCACGATTCTGCCGAAATACCACATGCATGGTAGGTGGATTGCCCTGACCTGAACTTGTCATAGAATATTGCCTTCCCTGATTTGCCAACTCTGTGTTGCAAAACATGTTGTCAGCACCACCTATTTTATATAGTTTAACTCAAAAAGTGATTTAGGATAGTGAATTATTCTTAATTCTGGCCACTTATTCCTTTTTTTCTTTGTAACTTTGCAGCCGCAAACAGAAAATAGGTAATAGTAAAATTCACTAAATAACAAGTTAAAAAATTATGGCAAAGTTAGATTTGACACAGTATGGCATCACCGGTTCTACCGTGATTGCTCACAATCCGTCGTATGAGTTCCTCTTCGAGGAGGAAACCAAGGCTGGCCTGACTGGTTACGACAAGGGCCAGAACACCGAGCTCAACGCTGTTAACGTGATGACCGGTATCTACACCGGCCGTTCGCCTAAGGATAAGTACATCGTATGCGACGAGCAGTCTAAGGACAAGGTGTGGTGGACTACTGAGGAGTACAAGAACGACAACCACCCCATGACCGAGGAGGTTTGGAAGACTGTGAAGGAAATCGCCATCAAGGAGCTCTCTAACAAGCAGCTCTATGTCGTTGACGCCTTCTGCGGTGCTAACGAGGCTACCCGTCTGGCTGTCCGCTTCATTGTGGAGGTGGCTTGGCAGGCTCACTTCGTCACCAACATGTTCATCCAGCCCACCGCTGAGGAGTTGGAGAACTTCAAGCCTAACTTCGTAATCTATAACGCTTCTAAGGCTAAGGTAGAGAACTACAAGGAGCTGGGTCTGAACTCAGAGACTTGCGTAGCCTTCAACACCACCAGCCGCGAACAGTGCATCATCAACACCTGGTACGGTGGTGAGATGAAGAAGGGTATGTTCTCTATGCAGAACTACTACCTGCCCCTGCAGGGCATCGCCTCAATGCACTGCTCTGCCAACACCGATATGGAGGGTAAGAACACCGCTATCTTCTTCGGTCTGTCAGGTACCGGTAAGACCACATTGTCTACCGACCCGAAGCGTCTGCTCATCGGCGACGACGAGCACGGATGGGACGACGAGGGCGTGTTCAACCTGGAGGGTGGCTGCTATGCCAAGGTTATCAACCTGGACAAGGAGTCTGAGCCCGACATCTACAACGCCATTCGCCGCAACGCCCTGCTGGAGAACGTCACCGTTGACGCCAACGGCAAGATTGACTTCGCTGACAAGAGCGTTACCGAGAACACTCGCGTAAGCTATCCTATCGACCACATCGAGAAGATTGCCCAGAAGGTCAACGGCAAGAGCGCCGGTCCTGACGCCAAGAACGTCATCTTCCTGTCTGCCGACGCCTTCGGCGTGCTGCCTCCCGTCAGCATCCTGACTCCTGAGCAGACCAAGTACTACTTCCTGTCTGGTTTCACCGCTAAGCTGGCTGGTACAGAGCGCGGCATCACCGAGCCTACTCCTACTTTCTCTGCTTGCTTCGGCCAGGCCTTCCTGGAGCTGCACCCCACCAAGTATGCTGAGGAGCTCGTGAAGAAGATGGAGAAGAGCGGTGCCAAGGCTTACCTCGTCAACACTGGTTGGAACGGTACCGGCAAGCGTATCTCTATCCGCGACACCCGTGGCATCATCGACGCCATCCTGGGCGGTGCCATCCTGAAGGCTCCCACCAAGAAGATTCCTTTCTTCGACTTCGAGGTGCCCACAGAGCTGGAGGGCGTAGACACCAACATCCTGGATCCCCGCGACACCTACGCTGACGCTGCTCAGTGGGAGGAGAAGGCCAAGGACTTGGCTGCCCGCTTCATCAAGAACTTCAAGAAGTACGAGGGCAACGAGGCTGGTAAGGCACTTGTCGCTGCAGGACCTAAATTGTAAGATTTAGGGCCGAAAGCAACGAGCATCTTCGATGGTCGCTGCAGGACCTAAATTGTAAGATTTAGGGCCGAAGCAACTTCGCCCTACGCAGGGCAAAGTTTGCTGGTCCGAAGCTCTAAAGCACAGACTCTAAAGCATCATAATAATAACTCATGCAGGTTTTGCTTGCATGAGTTATTTTTTATTACTGAGCCAGCGAGGATGTTAATAAAAAGTCATATTTGCAAATGTCACAATGTCACATGTCACATTAAGGGCGGTTTTTAGCTGCATTTTTAAAGAGGGGAAATAGTATATTTACTTTAAATTATATATATTACAATATATATATAATTTAATTCTTCTTTGACTGTTTTTCGCAATTTTCAGGAAAACACGTCAAAATAGCCCTTAATGTGACATGTGACATGTGACATTGTGACATTCTCGTGAAAAATTGAAAAGGTAAAAAATTGGAATGTACGATTTTTTGATACTTACACACACATTTCTTGGCGGAACTCTTGACAGTGGGTACCCTTTTTTTGTATCTTTGCACTATGAATGTTACGCGCGGGCGCAGGGTGGTTACGCGGCATAAGCATAAAACAGCATAAAAGGAACTAATATTCCTCAAAATACGTCTTTTAAGAAGATTTTCTTCCGAGTTGGAGCATAAATAGAATATTTTTTTGTATCTTTGTACCGAATATTCAACTTAAATACGTATTAAAACAAATCACATGCCCAGCCGAGAGATAATTATTACTAAGCGAGAGCAGAAAATGACCGATTTACTTGGTTAATGATAATAAAAACAATAACAAACTAAGTGACAATAAATATGAGAAAAATAACTAAGAACAGGCACGGAGGCTTCGGGCTGCAAGTGCTATTGCTCATGCTCGTGATGCTCGTTGGAGGGGGAAATCCAGCGTGGGCTTGGATTTATCCTGTCAATACCGAGAAGACCCTCAACGATCCTGGCGGAGGGACCTGCAAATTCACCGGAAAATCCGAATGGGGTGGATTTTACAAGAAAATCAATAACGGAGGTTTTGGTTTTTATGGTTTTGACAACGCCGCATTTGAAACTAAACTTAATTTCAAAGTGGACGAGCAAAAATTCATCTGGGAATTCGACATTAGGATGTGGTTCTTTGAAGCGAAATGCTGGGATTACGATAACAATAAATTCAGAGGTGAAGTATATGTGGTCACCTCCGACGATGTAAAACACTTGATTGGCACATGGTCTTGGGATTACACCATCGCTTCTTGGATTCAGAATGTCTGGGAAGACGAAACTTGGGGTAAAGTGGTTGTATCTGGTGACGGCGATTATGATTGTCGTGTTACTTATGCCCCCAGTGGGCAGGCTGTTGAGGATGGTGTAAAGGCTATTGTCATGAAACATTCTGTCAGCAACGATGCTACGAATGGAGCAACCATGTATGAGGTGCAGTATGAAAAAAGTATCAACTTCAACAGCCTTACAGCAGACACGCCCATGCCTAAACTTACGGTGGACTGGGACACAGATGCTAAACTGGCTTTCAAGGCCACAGGTGTTCCCGACAAGCGGGGAAAAAATGGGTGGAGAGACCAGTATTACGACCTCCAACTCTATTACTACAATATTGGCCAGCAAAACAGCAATGCCTCCTTCGGCACCACAAAGGGCGGTTTTAACATCTCTAACGTGAGCAACGGGAAGATGGATGTTGCGTTCAGTTACTGGCCATTGACCACTTCGGAAGCAGCTGCCACCTGTGCCTACACTGTGCCCGTCTATGTGAAGTATCAGGGGTGCAGCGATGTAAGTTACGCGTCAAATTTTATACAAAACAGTGTGTTTAAGCAACCATCAGTGGCACACGGTTTCATCAAGCCCTACACCCGCCCTGCCACCTTGGATGTCCAGTTTGACAAGTGGAACAAGAAGAACGTAGTGACGTGGACGCCGCAGACGGAAGCAAAGGGCTACGACGGTACGACGGAGGTGGACGTAGCCTGCCGCAACGACGGCAAATGGTACGTCATCCGCTATGACAAGAACAGCCCAGCCACCGACTATAAAGTACTGGGCACGTTGAAGGGCGATGCCGCCACGCTGCAATTAGACGATGCCGACATCGACTACGACAAGGAATACAAATATCGCGTCATCTTCCTGCCCTCGATATTGGAGAGCAAGTACAAGGACAACCTGGCTAAGCTGCCCGGCTACAATCGCACGCACAACAATACTGACCTGTGGGAGGAGAAAACGGTGAGCACCAAGATGGAGGTACCCATCAGACTGTCGCAGGACAAGACCCACGACAAGGCTGTGCGCCTGATATGGAATTACAGTATCCCCCTCAACGGGCTGACATGGGCTGTTGAATATAAGCAGACCGGCGAGAAGACGTGGCTCTCCAGGACCGAGACCATTCCCGTCGACCCCAGCCAGACCGAGGCCAGCACTGATTTCAGCGGTACGGTGTGCGACCCCGTGACTTATCGCATCAAGACCACCATCGGTGGCAAGATTCTCTACAGCGACACCCTCTCTACCACCTTGCCCTCGGGCAGCTACATCAGCGACGTGACCGCCACGACAGGAACGGAGGAGACGGAGGTCAAGGTGAAGTGGAAGGTGAAGAACCCCGACATCATCAACGACATCTACTACCGCGTGCTGCGCCGCCCCATCGGTGCTGAAGGCCCCGACAGTTGGACGGAGCTGACCAGCAGCGTCCACGGCACGGCAACGGAATATGAATATACTGACACGCGCCCCCTGGCAGGTACCTACTATGAGTACACCGTAGAGGCATATGGTGCCAAGTGCGGCGACCAGTTGATGAAGAGCGATGCCGTTGTCACCCCCGGCTTCTCGCAGGCTCGCGGTACCATCACGGGCCACATCTCTTTCGGCTCGGGCACGGCGGTTGCAGGCGTCAGGGTGAACCTCGTCAAGTCGAGTACCGACGATGCCAACAGCCAGCCGCAGTTCCTCTCGCGCCGCATCGACGGCGAAGGGGCGGGCCTGCAGTGGCGTGCCAACAGCGAGAAATATGACAATGTGCTCAACGGCCAGCAGCCGCTGACCTTGCAGCTGTGGGCCCGCCCGCAGAGCACGGCAGCCGGCGGTGCGTCGCAGCAGCAGCTGGTGCAGATAGCCGGTGCCCTGGAGTTAGGCGTGAAGGAGTCGGGCGGCCGCTTCCACCTCTATGCCATCGACCGCTCGAAAGGCGGAAAGACGGTGAAGGAGTTTACCGGTCTCGTGTTCGACAACATCGACTTCACCCACGTCGCTGCCACCTACAACGGCGGCACATGGACCTTCTACGTAGGTTCGGAGACCCTGCAGAAAGCCACCATGACCGCGGCAGCCACCACGTGGAACGCCGTCAGCAGCACCACCGCCACCCTGCCCACGCTGAGCATAGGCGGTCCGGCGGCTACACGCTCGCAGGGCAGCGGCTTCAAGGGCTTCGTCGACGATGTGCGCCTGTGGCAGCGTGCCCTCACCGAGGCAGAGATTACTGAGAACTACATCCGTATCCAGGGCGGCACGGAGAGCGGCATGGTGCTCTACTGGCCCTTCGACGAGGGACTGAGCGTGCAGCGCTACGCCTTCGACATTGCCCGTCAGGACGGCCTCTACCAGCTGAACCACCCCGAGGTGGGCGTCAACGTGGTGCCCGATGCCAGCTGTCCGCAGCACCTGAAGCTCTACGGCATGACCGACAGCGAGGGTGACTATATTATAAAAGGTGTACCCTTCCAGCAGGGCGGCACCAACTACAAGATAGTGCCCGAACTGGGCATCCACGAGTTTGCGCCTGCCACCCGCACCATGTTCGTCAGCCCCACGAGTCTGACGGCCAACAACATCGACTTCGAGGACGTCTCGTCGTTCCCCATGGAGGGCCGCGTCACCTATGCCGGCACCAACATCCCCGTGGAGGGCATCCGCCTCTACGTGGACGGTGAGCTGCAGACGAAGCAAGGCAAGGTGGTGGAGACCGACGCCAACGGACGCTACCTGATGTCAGTACCCATCGGCAAGCACTATGTGGAGGCATCGCTCGACGGCCACACGATGGTGGCCGGCGGCCGCTTCCCCCTGCAGGATGAGCACAACTTCGACGGTCCCGTCGTCTACGACTTCCAGGACTCCACGCTGGTCAACTTCGTGGGCCGTGTGAGCGGAGCCACCAAGAACGACACGCTGGCCGTGGGCTTCGGCGCGTCGAACAACAACATCGGCGTGGCCAAGATTACGCTGAAACTGAACAGCGAGAACCTACTGTTCAACTACGACGGTGAAAAAGCCGGCACCGTGGAGCGCCCCTTCCAGAGCGACACCACCGCCATCCGCAGCCATGCCTGGGCCGGCAAGGGCAGCGACGCGAAATACATCTACATCGAGACCGACTCCACCACGGGCGAGTTCTCGGCCCTGCTGCCCCCGATGAAGTATATTGTGAAGAGCATCACGATACCCAGCACCAAGGACAACATCGAGTTCACCACGCTGCCGCAGATTGACCTGACCAGCGTGAAGAAGGAACTGAAAGACTCGCTGCTGCTGCCGACAGCGGCCGGCGACTCCGTTTGGCACTACTACACGTACAATACGAAGATGGTGAAGACCCACTTTGCCGAACCGCAACTGGTGATGACCCAGCAGGGCAGCGAGGGCTTCGGCGAGCGGGAGATGCTGAAATACGCCGTCAGCCCCACCGTCACCCAGGACATCAAGGACATCTGGACGCGGGAGAATGACGGCAGCATCAAGTACAACTACGACTACCCCGTCTTTGCCCGCAACAAGGAATATAAGTTCGACGTACGCGGCTATGAGGTATATACCAACTACGACACCGGCACAGCCCGAAACGACACGGTGGCGATGAACGGCCTGGTGGTGACCGTAGCCAACGAGATGAGCAACATCCAGGACGTGGTGGCACGCGTCATCGACCCCACGCAGACCGAGTTGAAGGACGGTGCTGTCGTCAATTTGAAACGCACCCAGTTGCGCCTGGACCGTGACGGCACGAACACCATCACCTTCACCACCGGCGCACCCAACGTGACGGCACCCTACACCCGCCACTTCAGCATGACCTACGAGCGCAACAACCGCACCTACAGCGGCCAGCAGCTGGACGGCATCGTGCTGGGCGAGCTGACCAACGGTGACAACTTCGTCACCGCCGGTCCCGACCATGTCGACATGGTGCTGCGCGACCCGCCAGGAGCCACCGGCAAGGTGACGTGGAAGACGGGCTCCAGCAATACGAAACTGTACAACAGCGTGGAAGGCGCCTATCTGGACGAGGATGTGGCAGTAGACATGATGTGGGGTACCAACATCAGCACCGCAGTAGGACTGGGCGTAGCCATCATCTCGTCCACCGATGCCCACCAGACCCTGACGGTAGGCCAGGAAGGCTCCTACACCTGGGAGTGGCGCGACGACAGCACCTTTGTCACCACCACCGCCTCCGACATCAGCAGCAGCACAGGCATGAAATACGTGGGTGCCAAGGGCGACCTGTTTATCGGCAAGTCGCACAACTATATCATCGGCACCTGCCGCAAGCTGGGCTTCCACCTCGAGTCCGGCGGCATCGTCTTAGGACTGAAGGAGGCCGTGAGCATCAACGACAGCATCAGCACCGACTTCATCTTCTCAACCCGTGAGATAGAGGAGACCATGATACCGAAACTGAATGACGCCCGCAACGGGCTGCTGCAGTATGCCGACAGCCTGGCCGCCGTCAACTATAAGAACACGACGGAGAACGATGTCTACCTGACGTGGAAGAAACCCACCGACTCTGACTACGGCCAGGACAAGACCTATGTGTGGAAGCCCGGCACGAAGGGCAAGTCGCAGGACATGGTGCTCTACTACAACCAGTCGGTGAAGAACTGGAAACAGCGTCTGGCCGACAACGAGCAGGACAAGGTGGAAGCCATGGAGGCGCGCGACAAATACTTCAAAGAAAACCGCTCGTTCGACGGCGGCAGCAACTACGTCTACTCGGTGCGCCATGACAGCATCTACGCCTCCACATACGAGACATCGACAAAGGTGGGCGGCAAGCTCTCGTTCCAGAGCAATATCTTCGTCAACTATGCCGCTTCGTTTGGCATGAACATTGAGGCGGATGTGGCTTCAGGATACATCGGAAGCAGCGTTGTGGGCGACGAGGATGGCAACAGGACAAGCTACGCCGAGTTTGAGTACGAGTTGAGCGACGGCAACTCAGGCACCGACTTCAGTGTGGACATCTACAAGTCGCCGCGTGGCTGGGGCGACATCTTCGTGCTGCGCGGCGGCCAGAGCTACAACCCCTACGAGGGTGAAGTGCTGGCCGAATACTACGAGCCGGAGAAGAAGCACGTCATCTCCTATGGCACGGAGCGCATGGAGCAGCCCGTCATCCGCATCAGCACCGATGGTGAGGTAGGGGCCACGAGTGCCACGCTGACCGACATCCCCGCCGGCGGCACGGGGCAGTTCACGCTGCACTTGACCAACGGCACAACGACCAACCAGACGGTGCCGTTCACCTACATCTTGGAGATAGCAGAGATTTTCAACCAGCAGGGCCTGCAGGTGCTGATGGATGGCGTTCCCGCTGACGGCCGCGGCATCTATATCCCCGCCGGCGAGACAGTGAAGAAAGTCATCACCGTGCGCCAGACGGACCAGAGCGTGCTCGACTACGAGGGCGTCACGATATGGTTTGAATCGCAGTATCAGCCTTTCACCATCTACGACGAGTGTACGCTGAACGTCCACTTCAAGCCGTCGTCGTCGCCTATCGACCTGGCCATCCAGGAGCCAGTGCTCAACACCGACAACGAGAAGGGTCTGCTGGACATGAAGCTCTCGAACTTCAACCGCCAGTTCAAGAACCTGAAGAACGTCGGCGTGCAGTACCGCTTCCAGGGCAACACGCAGTGGACCGACCTGTTTACGTGGTGGGTCAATCCTACTGACACCATCGGCCGCGACACCGTGAGCAACGCCCTGCTGCCCGAAAAGGGCGACCTGCACTACACGGTGGATATGCTGAGCAACCTCGCCTTCCCTGAGGGCGGCTACGAGTTCCGCGCCTTCACCACCACGCCCTACGGCACAGAGCTGGTCAGCGTGTACAGCGACCCCGTCGCCGTCACCAAGGACATGACACGGCCGCGCAACCTCTATACACCAGCCCCCACTAACGGCATCTTGCGCTATGGCGACCAGCTGGCCATCGAGTTCAACGAGGACATCGTGCCGGGCTATGTGGGCGACGACAACGTCATCGTCACCGCCAAGCTGAACAGCCGTCAGGTGAACCACGACGTAGCCTACCAGATTATTCCCTTCCTCAACATGCCGAGGACGGTGAACCCCGTGTTCTTGAAGGGTGACTTCGCCATCGACTTCTGGCTGAACTGGCACGATCCGGGCATCATCCTCCACCAGGGAGCCGGCACAGACAACTTCGCGCTGGGCATTGACGATGCCGGCCACGTGAAGGTGACCATTGCCAAGGCACAGTTTGTCAGCACAGACACCGTGCCGAAGGACGAGTGGGTGTTCTTTGCCCTGAGCTACAATGCCGCCAAGATGACGTTCGACATCCTGGCACAGTATGGCGAGACCACCGTCGACCTGTTTGAGAACGAGCCCGTGACCACACAGAACGTGCAAGTGGTGAACTACGCTACGGACAACCACCTCTACTTAGGACATATCTGGGCTGACATACACGGGCTGAGCCTCTACAACATCTGCCACGACGTACATGAGGCGGCAGCCACCAAGTATCAGGCCAAGGACAACTACATCTACGGACTGGCCAACTACTGGCCCATGGACGAGGGCCACGGCTCCATAGCCGCTGACCAGCGCCACACACACGATTTTGCCGTATATGACTCGTGGACGCTCAACAACCGCAACTACTCGCTGCGCATCAACAAGCCGGAAGGCGCCCAGGCCGACATCACACGTGTCGGCACCGGACAGGGCGACAGCTATGCCATCGAGATGTGGTATAACAAGAGCGGCGCCAAGGACGAGGTGGTCTGGGAGACCGCCACGCCTACCGTCGACGGCGACCTGCTGGCCAGTGAGTCAAAGCTACGCCTGCGCTACGACTCGGTGCAGAGCCTGGTGCTCGACTATGGCAAGAAGTCGATGGTCGTGGCCAGCCATGAGGACTTCCCCGACCTGCGCCGCTGGCACCATGTGGCACTGAACGTGGTGCGCGGACAGGCCGCCTCGTTCTACCTGGACGGACAGCGCACGGCCGTCATTGCCGAGCGCGACGTGCCGCCCATCGAGGGCACCACGCTCAACGTGGGACGGAACAACGAGGTGATGGCCTTCGCCGACGAGTTGCGCATCTGGCATGCCGCACTCAGCGAGAGCCGCCTGCTCAGTAACATCTACAACACCATCGATACCGCCGACGTCTACTCGCGTGGACTGGTGGCCTACTATCCGTTCGAGAAGACGGGCGAGGAGAACGGCGTGGTGACGAAGGTGGCGACGATGGAGAACATGGCTCCCAACCTGGCGGCAGGGTCGGCCAAGGAGATTGCCTTCGATCGGGACAATCTGTTTATCCACACGCCGCCGCTGAAGAACGCTCCCGACGAGACGCGCCTGATAGCCTCGCCGGTGGCCTCGGAGCGCAAGGTGGTCATCAACCTGACAGGTGCCGGCATCTCGCCGCGCGACATCGAGGGAACGACGCTGAACGTCACCGTCGACCGCGTCCACGACCTGCACGGCAACACGTCGCTGCCCATCCGCTGGACGGCATACGTGCAGCAGAACACGCTGAAGTGGACGAAGGACTCGGTGAACATCAACAAGATGTACGGCGACATCCATACCTTCGACGTCACCATCGAGAACAAGAGCGGCAATACGGAGTACTACACCTTATATAATATGCCTCAGTGGCTCTCGCTGGTTGACAGCGAGCAAAGCGACGAGGTGGCACCACTCTCCACGAAGGTGCTTCGCTTCCAGGTGAACCCGCTGGTGCCCGTGGGCAACTATGAGGTGACCATCGGTGTGCAGGGCAACAACCAGATACTGGAGCCGCTACGCGTGGTGATGAAGGTACGTGGCGAGAAACCTAATTGGACCGTTGACCCGACGCTGTATGAGCACCAGATGAACTACATCGGACAGGTGCGCATCGGCGGCATCCTGATAGAGAACTCGGAGAGCATGGTGGCTGCCTTCATCGACGGCGAGTGCCGTGGCGTGGCATCGCCTGAGCAGGTGCGCGGCGCGGCCTACGTGACGATGACCGTCTATGGCAACGGCGACACCGATGCCGGCAAGCCCATCAGCTTCCGCATCTGGGATGCCTCGGCAGGTATCGCCTACACGGATGTCAATATTGCAGCGTTCAACGGTTCTGCCGTTGAAAGCACCTTCCAACTCAATGTCGTAAGAGGTTCGTTCGACCAGCCCGTCATTTGGACAAAGGGTACCGACGTGGAGCAGAACCTGAAGCTGAACCAGAACTGGAACTGGGTGGCTCTGGGCGTGCGTCCTGCCAACCAGCACCCGGCTGCCGCCATGGGAGGTCTTCATCAAGGACAAGGCATCAACGATGATCTTCAGCAACGGTAACAATTGGATGCCGGAGGATGCACAGATAAAGGCCGCCACGATGTACAAGATGAAGATCAGCCCCGTCGTGGAAGGACAGCAGATGCCTGAGCAGGTGCCCGTAACGGGTGAGCAGCTGAAGCTGAAGGAAACGCCCGTCACGCTGACACCAGGATGGAACTGGATAGGCTATACGCCACTGACGACGATGACCCTCGGCCAGGCGCTGGCTGCCGCCAACCCGCAGGTGGGCGACTGCGTGAAGTCGCAGCATGGCATCGCCTTCTACAGTCAGAACGGCTGGGAGGGTAGTCTGAAAGCCTTAGAAAGCGGACACGGCTATATGTATAACAGCACGGCCAGCAAGCTGAAGTCGTTTGTCTATCCTGACGCTACAGGCACGAACCGTGCGGCGGCAAGAAGGACGCTCCTCAATGCTGAGTCTCAGTCCGAAAGTCAGAAGACGAGACTCTTCGCGCCGCGCCTGCCGTCGGCAACTACCCCGAAAATATGTCGATGGTGATTGCACTGAAGGACGGTGAACAGAGCGTTGACACCTGTGAGGTGGCAGCCTACATCGGTGGCGAGTGCCGCGGCGCTACACGTGCCAACGGTGGACTCTACTATCTCATCATCGCCGGTGAGGGCAGCGGACAGTCGATAGAGTTGCGCACCTGTATCAATGGTGAGACGGTGGTCATCGACAACACACTGACCTATATCAGCGACGTGAACATCGGCACACCGTGGAATCCCTACGTCATCGACCTGAACGAAATGCGGACAGGTATCAGCACCATTGCTGCTGACGATGCCGACGGCGATTCAGACTGGTGGACGCTGCAGGGCTTCAAGATTGGCCGCAAGCCTACCCAGCCTGGTGTGTATATCCACCACGGCAACAAGGTCGTGATTAAGCGAGTGAAGTGAGAGAAAAGTCTCTCACTTCCGAGCGTGAACGAGCTCGAGCAAAGCTCAAGGTCGTAATTAAACTGAAGAAATAATATCAATTACAACGACGTTTCCTTTCCTAAAGATGAAAAAGGGTCTGTGATATGAATGAAATGAGAATATTGATGCAAATCAATAAAACGGCGGGCATCAGGATAAATAGATGGCGGGAAGGCCGGCAAGAGGAATTTTTCCTGTAACTTTGCAGCTGCAATCGTGATGATTGCTCACTGTTTCATTAGGTTTATAGTTAAATTGATTTAAGGTAAAGATTATGTTATTAGATTATCAGACGACGATGTTGTTGGCCATGGTGACTATTGCCACCATCTTGAGTGTTATTACGCTGGTCAATACCGACATTCGTTAATGGGAAAGAGCACGGAGTGAGCGATTCATACCGTGCTCTTTTTGTTTACAAAACATAAAAACGAGCCTTTTATGATATATTTTACTTAATAAAAGGTAGAAAAATGCTCAAAATTCGGGAATTGTGCGTAACTTTGCACGGAATTTTGGAATAAAGACAGAATTGGATGAAACAGATAAAGACAATATACCTGTTGGCCGCCATACTCGTTGGTAGTTTGGCAGCATGTACGAAAGCAGACAATACGGAGGTGACGCTCTACGACGATGCTGCCGTCGTCAGCTTTACGCTGGGTACGGTGAACCGCTACGTGGACGGCGTGAAGAGCGCGGTTGCGGGCAGCAACTATACCTTTCATATAGATCAGATAAACCGTACCATCTATAATACCGACTCATTGCCCCTGGGTACGGACGTCAGTCGCGTGGTATGCACGCTGACCACCTATGCCAACAGCAGTCCCTACCTTGTGGACGAGGACGAGACGGCCATGACCTATTATAACGGGACGGACAGCATAGACTTTACCAATCCGCGCAAATTCCGCATCGTGTCAAGCAGTGCCATGGGATATACCGACTATACCGTCAAGGTGAACGTGCATAAGTCTGACCCTGATGCCTTTACGTGGAAGAAGATGGCCGACCTGCCGGTGATGACCGGTCTGCGCAGTCTGACCTTCGACAACCGCCTCTATGTCTTTGGCAACGAGGGAGGCACCACGAAAGCCTACTACACCACCGACGGCACGTCGTGGACAGCCGCCGAGCTGCCTGCGCTGACCCAGGCCGGCGCCTGGCAGAGTGCGGTAGCCAGCAACGACTCGCTCTACTTGCTGGACGGCACGTCGATATACCGTTCGGACGACGCACGGACGTGGGTTAAGGAGAATAACGAACTGCCGGAGGGCATCACCCTGCAGCGCCTGCTGGGTGCCAGCACCGCCGAGGTGTATGCATTGGCCACCAATGGCAGTCTGTTGACGAAATACTGCGACGACGAGTTCCCCCTCTGGGTTCAGGCCACGGATGAGACCAACTACAGCTTTGACGAGCAGCCCACACAGGATTTCGCTATGATTAGCTACCCGATGGCCTGGTCTGACAGTACGGACTGCGTGCTGTTGGCCGGCAACAAGAAGGTAGGTGACACCTGGAAGAGCCGCGTGTGGCGCCGCGCCGTAGACTATAGCGATACGGGCATTGTCAGTTTGCTGATAGAATACCTGGAGGCACTGGACTTAGAGGCTGCTAACGCTCCGGAGTGGATACGCAAGTGGACTTACATGGACCGTGGCGACAACACGCGCTACGAGATGCCGGTGCTGGAGAACCTGCAGATGGTATGGTACGACGGCGTGCTGCTGGCCTTTGGCGGCAAGAGTCTGAACGATACGTCGGTAGAGCCGCTGGCGACAGTCTATAAGAGCCGCGACAACGGCATCACTTGGATACCGGAGAAGAACTTTAGCGTGACGCCTGTAGACGGCGACAGCCGCTATAATGGCGAGGCTACCGGTTTCTCGGCCAGCGTCTGCAACGGTTCCATCTGGATAGTCTTTGCAGGCACAGGCGAGGTGTGGCGTGGCCACATTAACAGACTGGCTTGGGACGATTAAACATAAGGGATAAGCATTAAATATTAAGGATTGAGAAACGTTGTTGTAGCCATCTTGGTGCTGCTGGCCGTTAGTGCTAAGGCACAGACAGAGCCTGAATACCGGCTGGAAGTCGGTGCAGGGGTTGGTATGGTCACATACGAAGGCGACTTCAACGGTAACGTCTTCAACAACATGCAGCCCATGTTCACGCTCTTGGCCAAGTATAAGTTCAACCCCCGCATGGCTGTGACCATGAATGCCAGTTATGGCAGCCTGAAGGGAGCCGCAAAGGACGTGACGTCGCATCTGCCCGAAGAGTGGACCGACTATTCGTTCAACACCAAGTTTGGCGATGTGGGTGTGCGGCTGGAGTGCAACTTCTGGCCCTACGGAACGGGAATGGAGTATCGCGGAGCCCAGCGGCTTACACCTTATATATTTATAGGGCTGGGTGCTACCATCTTTAAGGCGGACCAGACCAAGGTGGCCATGAACCTGCCACTCGGCGTAGGTGCCAAGTATAAAGTCGGCGACCGAGTGAACGTGGCTTTAGAGTGGGCCATGCACTTCTGCGGCAGTGACCACTTGGATGGTGTCACCGATGCGCTGGACATCAAGAGCACAGGCATCTTTAAGAACACTGACTGCTATAGCCAGTTGCGGCTGTCGCTGACCTACGACCTCTGGGCAAAGTGTAAAACCTGTCATAACGACCGTGACTAATAATGACGAGCTATGAACTATGAATTGAAATACATCCCCCAGCACATTGCCATCATCATGGATGGCAACGGACGGTGGGCCAACGAGCGAGGCAAGGAGCGCAGCTACGGCCACCAGGCCGGCGTGGAAGCCGTGCGCCGCATCACATCAGAGTGTACCCGTCTGGGAGTGAAGTACCTGACGCTATATACGTTCTCTACCGAGAACTGGGGACGCCCGGCTGACGAGGTGGCAGCGCTGATGGGGCTGGTGCTGAGTTCGCTGGAGGACGAGATATTCATGAAGAACAACGTGCGCTTCCGCGTCATTGGCGACACCAAGCGACTGCCCGACGCCGTGCAGCAGAAACTGCGCGAGACCGAGGAACACACCGCCCAGAACGACGCCATGACCATGGTGGTGGCGCTGAGCTATTCGAGCCGTTGGGAGATTACGGAAGCCGTACGGCAGATTGTAGCCGAGGTGCGTGAGCGCTTCGACAACCCCATGGAGGCGCTGAAGAATTTTATGGATGGCGGCATCTGGCCACAGGACATTACCGAGGAGACCATCTCCCAGCACTTGGCCACCAACTTCATGCCCGACCCGGACCTGCTGATCCGCACGGGCGGCGAGCTGCGTATCTCCAACTACCTGCTGTGGCAGATAGCATACTCGGAGTTATACTTCTGCGACACCTACTGGCCTGACTTCGACGAGGCAGCCCTGCACAAGGCTATCGAGAGCTACCAGAAGCGCCAGCGCCGATTTGGAAAAACTGAAGAACAAGTAGAAAACGAACAATAGAAGATGAACGCAAAGAAACATATTGTTGCTCTGCTCTTGGCACTACTGAGTGCTACGGTGCAGGTTGGTGCACAGGATGTCATCGTCAATCCAGACATCTCTTATGCCGGTACGCCGCGCCGTTGCGAGATAGGCGGACTGACCGTCAAGGGCGTGCAAGGCTATGAAGACTATGTGCTGACAGGACTCTCCGGACTGTCGGTGGGACAGATGATTGACGTGCCCGGCACCGAAATTACCGAAGCTATCAAACGCTACTGGAAGCACGGCCTGTTCTCGAAAGCCTCCATTACAGCAGACTCTATCGTCGGCAATAAGGTGTATCTGTGTATTCATCTGGCCACGCGTCCCCGTGTCAGCGCCATCAACTATTATGGTCTGAAGAAGTCGGAGAAAGAGGACATGGAGTCGAAGCTGGGTATCATGAAAGGCAGCCAGATAACGCCCAACATGATAGACCGTGCCAAGATACTGGCTAAGAAATACTTCGAGGACAAGGGCTACAGCAACGCAGACATAGACATTGCCCAGCGCGACGACGTCACGGGCAAGAACGAGGTTATTCTGGACATCAGCGTCGACAAGAAGTCGAAGATGAAGGTGCGCCAGATTATCTTCGACGGCAACGAGAAATTGTCAGACCGTAAGATTACCGGTTCTATGTTCAAGAAGGGTGCCTTCGGCAAGATTAACGAGGCCGGCAAGCTGAAGAACTTCTTCAAAGCCAAGAAGTTCACCCCTGAGCGCTATGAGGAGGCTAAGACAGCCCTGATAGAGAAGTACAACGAGCTGGGCTACCGCGACGCCACCATCTTGGAAGACTCCGTATGGACGGTTGACGACAAACACGTCAGCGTCTATGTGAAACTGGAAGAGGGCGAGCGCTACTACCTGCGCAACATCACCTGGGTGGGTAACACCGTTGTCACTACCGACTATCTGAACAGAGCCCTGGGCATGCAAAAAGGCGACGTATACAACCAGAAACTGTTGAAAAAGCGCCTGACGGAAGACGAAGATGCCGTGGGTAACTATTACTGGAACAACGGTTACCTGTTCTACCAGCTGGAACCTACCGAGGTCAACATCGTCGGTGACTCCATTGACCTGGAGATGCGTATCCAGGAAGGCACACAGGCACACATCAGCCATGTGCGCATCTTCGGTAACGACCGTCTGTATGAAGAGGTGGTACGCCGTGAGTTGCGCACCAAGCCGGGTGACCTCTTCTCGAAAGACGCCATCCAGCGTTCCGCACGAGAGATAGCCTCTACCGGCTTCTTTGACCCGGAGAAGGTGAACCCCGACATCAAGCCTAACTATGAGGACGGCACGGTGGACATCAACTGGGAACTGGAACAGAAGTCTAACGACCAGCTGGAGTTCTCGCTGGGTTGGGGACAGACCGGTATCATTGGCCGCATAGGTATCAAGTTAAACAACTTCTCCATGCGCAACCTCTTCGGTAAGAACAAGATGCACCGTGGCATCATGCCTATCGGCGACGGTGAGCAGTTGTCGTTCTCGTTCCAGTCGAATGGTAGCTACTATAGCTCATTCTCCACGGGCTACTCCACGGGCTGGTTTGGTGGTAAGCGCCCCAATGCGTTGAGCATCAGTGCTTTCTACTCAAAGCAGAGCGACATCTCCAGCACTTATCGTAACTCGGCTTGGATGAACAATTACTATAACTATTATGGTGGCTACGGCTCGTACAACAGCGGCTACTACGACTACACGTCGATGATGGACGAGGACAAGTACATCAAGCTCTTCGGTGTCTCGCTCGGCTGGGGTAAGCGTCTGCGCTGGCCCGACGACTACTTCCAGCTGTCGACCCAGCTGGCCTACACCCGCTACATGCTGCGCGACTGGAGCTACTTCCTGATCTCTAATGGTAACTGTAACAATATCAACTTGGGTGTCACGCTGTCGCGTACGTCTACCGACAACCAGTTGTTCCCACGTCGTGGTTCAGAGTTTATGCTCTCCGTCAACCTGACGCCGCCCTGGTCGCTGCTGAACAACAAGGACTACGCTAATCTGGCCACTTCCGAGACCTATCAGAAGAACATTGACCAGTATAACGCCGAACTGCAGGAGAAGTACCGCTGGATAGAATACCACAAGTGGAAGTTCAAGACCAAGACCTATACCGCCCTAACAGAAGGCCAGAAGTGTCTGGTGCTGATGACCCGCGTAGAGCTGGGACTGCTGGGCGCTTACAATAAGTACAACAAGTCGCCCTTCGAGACCTTCTATGTCGGTGGTGACGGCATGAGCGGCTATAGCTCCAGCTATGCAGAGGAGACCATCGGACTGCGTGGTTACGAGAACGGCTCTCTGACTCCCTACCGCGCCGAGGGCTACGCTTACGACCGCTTTACGCTGGAGTTGCGCTATCCGTTCCTGTTGGGCAACACCACTATCTATGGTCTGGGCTTCCTGGAGGGTGGTAATGCTTGGACAGAGACGAAGCACTTCAACCCCTTCGACATCAAGCGCTCAGCCGGTATCGGTGTGCGCATCTATCTGCCCATGGTGGGCTTGATGGGTATCGACTGGGCCTACGGTTTCGACAAGCCTTACGCAGGCGCCTCCAAGGGTGGTAGCCAGTTCCACTTCATACTGGGACAGGAGTTCTAATATCGGGATGTCGGAATAACGGAATACCGGAATGCCGGAATACCGAAAAAAGAAATAACAATAACAAAAAGCAAGAAGCCAATGATGAGAAAAGTAATCGCCATGATGGTCATGTTGGTGGCAACGCTGTCACTACATGCACAGAAGTTTGCACTGGTCGATATGGATTACATCTTCAAGAACATACCGGCCTATGAGCGTGCCAACGAACAGCTGAACCAGATCTCGAAGAAATGGCAGGCTGAGGTAGAGGCTATCCAGATTGAGGCACAGACACTCTATAAGAACTATCAGAACGAGGTGGTGTTCCTCTCGCAGGAGCAGAAGAAAGCCCGCCAGGACGCCATTGTAGCCAAGGAGAAAGAGGCCGCCGACCTGAAGAAGAAATACTTCGGCCCGGAGGGTGAGCTCTTCAAGAAGCGCACTGCGCTGATGACGCCCATCCAGGAAGAGGTGTACAATGCCGTCAAGGACATTGCCGATCTGCGTGGCTACCAGCTCGTACTGGATCGCGCCAGCGACACGGGAATCATCTTCGGTTCGCCGAAGGTGGACATCTCTAACGAGGTGCTCTCCAAGCTGGGCTACAGCAACTAAGCGGCGACGCACCCGGAATTATTATATGCGGAGAACAAACAAAAGTATTAACAATAACCAACAAGAAAGTAAAACAATGAAGAAACTATTCATCATGCTGCTGATGCTGGCGCCCGTCGCTGCATTCGCACAGGGCAAATTTGGACACGTCAACTCGCAGGAGATCATCCAGGCTATGCCGGAGTTTGCCAAGGCACGTACCGAGATTGAGGAACTGACCAAGCAGTACGACGCTGACCTTAAGTCTATGCAGGACGAACTGCAGAAGAAGGCCGAGGCCTTCGACAAGGAGTCGGCTACGCTGCCTGAGAACATCAAGACGCGCCGCCAGACGGAGTTGCAGGACATGTATCAGAAGATACAGCAGAGCTATCAGGACAACCAGCAGGCTTTGGCCAAGACACAGCAGGAGAAGATGCAGGTCATCACCACGAAGGTACTGGACGCTATCAAAGCTGTAGGACAGGCTGGCGGCTATGTCTACATCATGGATGTTACGGGTGGTATTCCCTATATCAGCACTACGCTGTCTACTGACGTCACGGCTGACGTGAAGAAGAAACTGGGCCTCTAAGTCCCGACGATACCTTATAGCAGAAAAAAATAATAGAGGATGCGCACACCTGCGCATCCTCTATTGTTTTGTTGTCGCCTGCTGAGGACTGACGGGCAACCCTCGTGCCGCGGCATTTTACTCGTAGACGAGTCCGTCGGTGGGGTAGAGGTACCAGTCAGTGGCTTTGCTGCTGTCTTCTGCCCATTCAGCAAAGGAGTGACCTGCCGTCTGGTAAGCACCGGTGAAGGAGCTGCCGTTGCGGGTTCCGATCTTCTGCCACTCTATGGGATACTTGAAGTCGCCCGGCACCATGATGGCCCACGGCATGTTGCTGCCATAAGAGCCGTCGTAGCCGCTGGGCTTCATGGGTGTCAGCACCTGTGCGGTCTTGAAACCGTTCTGCACGGTGTGTACCTCCCAGTAGCCACCGTTGTAGGGCTCTACGATAAAGACGTCGTAGAGGTTCTCGGCAAGCATGGTCCTGGCCTTGTCAGCGTCTTTGAACTCCAGCGTGTAGGTAGCTGTGGCAGGAGCGGCATAGGCGTTGTTGTGGCCGTCGCCTGCGCTGCTGAGCACCGTGTTATAGTAGTAGCGTGCTACGCCGCCATCGCTGGCCTTGGAGGGGTTGATGGCCCAGTGAGCGTCCTTGAAGAGCACGATCACCATGTTGCTGGTGTTGTTGGGCGACTGGTTCTCGGTGAGGAAAGTCTTGTTAGTGTCAATGTTATAATAGTCGCCCAGGCCTTCGCCCTCAGGTGAGGCGAAACCGCTGGTGACGGTATAGCTGTTCAGGTCGGTACTCTTCAGGCTCACCAGACGAATGGCGGCGCCGATGGTCTTCAGTGCACCCACAGCGTCGAGACTGACCTGGATGGTCAGCGTTTTGTCGTTGAGAGAGGGCGTGACGGTGAGCACCACGTCGTTGAAGTCGTAGTCGCCGGCATCGGGGAAGTTGTCCTCGAAGCAATAGCGCATAGAAAAACTTTCTGGCTCGGGAATTACTTCATCACCTTCATTACCATCAGGATTGAATCCTGCAGTACCACCGCAACCTTCAGGAATGGTAATCTCATTAAGAGCATTCTTCTCATTTACCCAATAGTGAATGTAGCCCAAAACAGCATTTCTGTTGTGTTCACTATGTTTGTTACTCGGATTGTTGTTATCGTAAACTTCATTGGGGTCGAAGTCGAAAAATACTCGATTGTTGGTTTGTAAACCACCACCCCATGTGGCCAATCCGCCGATTTTTACAATGGCATATTCGCTGTTGTTAGTAGGACCATTGATAGTCAAATTATTTGCGAATAGTTTTCCTCCAACTTTTAATTGGCTTTGGCTGTGCATCTCTATAGTACCAGTGGCATCCCGACACTCACCATCAATGTCGAATCGGCTACCAGAAAGCATAATGCTGGGACCCAGTCCTGCGCCAGATTTGAAATGAACATAGCAGCCGTTCACCCAAGTCTGATTGAATGCTGAAGAGTTGTAACTGTTGGTGTTTGCGGTAATCTTACCAAAGTTTGTGAATTTGGTGTTGCCCGCAGTACCAGTCAATACGTCAACATCAACAGTGCCATTGTTGTAGAAGTTAGTTCCGTTCAGATTCATGATACCATTGAATTTTATGGTACCTGCATTATAGCAGTAGCTGCCGTTGCTGTTGTCCCACAATTTACCATCAGTCCCCGTCATTTTACCACCAGCCATGATAATGAAACGGCCGGCATTGGTACAACTCGTGTTACCATCGACAATCAGCTCACCGCCATCGGCTACAACAATTGTAGGGCCATTTAAGGTGTTGCCATTGACATGCATCTTACCCTCGACATAGATGACAACATCATTATAAATACCAGAAGTGGCATTTACTTCGAACTTCTTGGTAATTGTAGTCTCCTTGGCAACACGGAAATGTTTACCGTCGGCAACCCATATTATGTCGTTGTCATTCTTTTTAGGGTTCCAAACATACTTCTGGGCATTTGTTAAGGTGGCGTTAATGTCAATGTCAGCATCGGTAAATGTTCCGTATGCTTTCATCTCCTCAACAGTTATCTGTGCGGTGTTGCCCGCAGGATTCAAGTAGTCATTCAGCGTCTTGGCGTATTGGGGTGCTTCAGCTTCTGTAGCACGATGTGATGCATTGTCGCTTGCACCGTAGACGGCATCCATATGTCCGTTCACTATTGGAGCATTCATATAGATGCGGCGTCCATCTTTGTCAAAGATTCCAATGTAAACAATATCTGTAGCCACAGGATGTGAGAAAGCAACATCCAGCGTCTCTCCACTCTTTACCTTACCCATATACAACTGTTTGGCAGTAGAAAGTTCGGGATGTCCAAGATACAAACCAACCTTATACGTCTCACCATAGTCACCATTCACAGTGATACTTCCTGTAGCTTTGCTAACAGTTGAATTCGTCGTAGGTTTCCTGGTCGAAGCTGACCTCGTCCTTACACGACGTTACTCCCAACGCCAGGAAGGACATAGCAATCCAAAAATAATTCTTCATGCGCATAGTTTTTTTACAATTGTATCGATATTTGGTTGCAAAGATAAGAAAAAAAACTATAACTTGTACAATTATGTAGGAAAAAGTTTTCTGTTTAACGGAGAATTTCGTAACTTTGCACCGAAAATTGATTATTATACTGTAAACATTTAGCTAAATGAAAGAGACATTGATGAAAGGAGTAGCGATACTCGCCGTAGGATTAACCATTGCCAGTTGTTCGCATGATGCATGGAATCAGCAGACTGACCGTGCTTGGCAGGCTGCAGAGGAGTATTCTTCCAATTTTAAGAACATTGTCATGGGTGGACAGAACGTTGACGGTCGCCAGACATGGACGACAGCTGTCACCACCCAGATAACGCTGACCAGCGCCAAGGCCGGCACGCTGAAGATTTATGCTACTGACCCTGCCCAGGGCACTTCGGTGGCTGCCCTCTACACGTCTGCCATCGGTAAGGGTGAGACACAGACGTTCAGCGTGGCCCGTCCGCAGGATGCCACCACCCTCTATGCCGTCATTCTGGACGACAATAACTACATGACCGACATTATGGCCTTTGATGCCAGCGAGGAGCAGGTGCAGACGGCTTTCTATAGTAATGCCGCCGCTGCCCGTCAGCAGTCACGGCGCCGCACATTACCGCCATCGTTCCAGTTCCCTGGTGATGCTGATGCCAGCAAGTTCCTGAGTGACGTACCGGCAGGTGTCAACAAACTGACACAGAACAATGCCAGCCTCAATGGATGGATTGACAACACCTGGACAGGCGAAATCAATGGTTGGGGCGCTTGGGACGGCTCAAAGAAAACCGGTGGTACGCTTTACATCAAGGGAAACTGTGACTTCGGTAACCGCAAATTCTATATGGCCGACAACTCAGAGATATATCTGCTAGAAGGCGCTACGCTGACGCTGAGTGCCAATGATGCAGGCAACCTTCAGGGCGGAACCAATATCTATATTGCCGCCAATGCCAAACTCGTGGCCGCCGGTGAACTGAAGTTGAACAATGGGCTGTACATCTACAATCATGGTACTATTGAGGCACCCAAGGTGAGCGTCAATAATGCCAGTGTGCTCTATAACACGAATATGGTAAAGGTCAATGGCGAATTGTCTACGGAGAACAGCAACTCTGTCATCGTCAACGACGGCACCATGACTGCCACCCGTTTGCACACTGCCGGCAGTAGCCATGTGCAGAACAATGCCACCATGACCATCAGCGGCAATACCGACATTGATAGCAACAATAATACGTGGGTCAACAACGGCCAATACACTACCGGCAACTTCTATTATACTGCCGGCAGCAACGACGTCATCAACAACTGCCGTCTGACCGTCAACAACCTGTTCAAGATTAACCTGGGCGACACAGACCGCAAAGGCTTCCGCATGGACAGCAACAGTGGTGTCGTCACCAAGGACTTCGAGGCCGCCGGTCCCAGCTTCATCTACATGGGTGCGCAGTCGGTATTCGAGGTAACAGGCACGGCTACGATGAACATCACCAAGGATGTCTATGGCATCTATGGTCCGTCAACAGGTGGTCAGGCCGTCTTCCACGCCAAGAAGATTGTGAATGGCGCCGACGATGCTAACCAGTGCTTTGTGGCCAACTATTTCGACAACCTGATAGTAGCCTACGACGAGAGCCACTTCCCCCAGGGCTACTCCGATGGCACCAGCGACGCAGCTAAAGCCAATGGCGGCATAGGTTCGCTGCCCTACTACCGCATCGGCGACGGTGCCGTGGTGGAGCAGACACAATATGTGAATTATAGCGTAGCCCCCGGCACCTGCAACCCCGGTTTCAGTGGTGGTGGCGGCAGCAAGCCGGAGCCCAAGCAGTATGTCTACTTCGCCTTTGAGGATCTGGGCACCAGCGACGACTTCGACTTCAACGACGTGGTGGTGCGCGTCAGCATGCCCGATGCCAGCAACCAGTCTACAGTGGAACTCTGTGCCATCGGTGGTACGCTGGAGCAGAAGGTGTTCTGTGGCGATACCCAAATTGGCGAAGAGGTACATGAGTATGGCAACTTCGGCGACAATACACAGCGCGTCGTCGGAATGCCCATCAGTACCTTAGGAACGGTAAACGTACCGGCAGGAACCTCTGTCAACGACCTAGACATCAAGATTCAGGTGACACGCAGGGACGGCCAGGTGGTCACCATCTCCGCTCCGCAGGCCGGCGAGATTCCTTTCCGCGTCACCGTCATGGGCGACGAACAAGGAAAGTGGTTCTGGGCCAAAGAACGCACCAACATCAGCGATGCCTATAACCTGTTTGGCGAGTGGGGTGCCAACATGGACAGCAATGCCGACTGGTACCAGCATCCCGTCAGCGGTCGCGTCATTACCTGGTAATTATCTGCTGACAGCACGGCAGACGGCATGCTAAGAAAATGGTACTGAACTACATCTGGGTAGCATTCTTTCTCGTTGCGTTCATCATTGCGGCGGGAAAGTTGCTGTTTATGGGTGACTACGACGTGTTCCCGGCTATGATGGACTCCACGTTCTCGTCGTCCAAGACGGCTTTCGAGATTTCTCTAGGACTCACTGGCGTTCTGTCGCTGTGGATGGGTGTCATGAAGATAGGTGAAAAGGGCGGCATGGTGAACGTGCTGGCATGCCTGCTATCGCCCATCTTCACCAAGCTCTTTCCTGATATTCCCAAAGGGCACCCCGTCACGGGCAGTATCTTCATGAATATTGCCGCCAACATGCTGGGACTGGACAATGCCGCTACACCACTGGGACTGAAGGCCATGGAGCAGATGCAGGAGCTGAACACCAAGAAAGATACGGCATCCAACCCGATGATTATGTTCCTGGTGCTGAACACCAGCGGACTGACGCTCATCCCCGTCAGTATCATGGTCTATCGGGCACAGATGGGTGCTGCACAGCCTACCGACATCTTCATCCCCATTCTGCTGGCCACCTTCTGCTCCACGCTGGTGGGCATCATCGTCACCTCCCTCTTTCAGCGCATTAACCTGCTGAATCGCACCATACTACTCACGCTGGGCGGTGCATGCGTGCTGGTGGCTGCCGTCATCTGGGGATTCTCGCAGATGGATTCAGAGACCATGAACCGCTGGAGCACCACCGTCGCCAACATCCTGCTGATGACCATCATCACAGGGTTCATCGTGGCTGGTGTACGTAAGAAGGTCAACGTCTATGACGCCTTCATCGACGGTGCCAAGGAGGGCTTTACCACGGCCGTCCGCATCATCCCCTATCTCGTAGCCATCCTTGTCGGCATCGGTGTCTTCCGTGCCAGCGGAGCTATGGACATGCTCATCGGCGGACTGTGTACCGCTGTCGATGTTTGCGGGGTCGACGCCCAGTGGGTTGACGCCATGCCTACGGCACTCATGAAACCGCTGTCGGGCAGTGGTGCCCGCGGCATGATGGTTGACGCCATGACAACCTACGGCGCTGATTCCTTCGTAGGTCGCCTGTCGTCTGTCTTCCAGGGCTCTACCGATACCACCTTCTACATCCTGGCCGTCTACTTCGGTTCGGTGGGCGTCTCGAAGACGCGCCATGCCGTTACCTGCGGACTGCTGGCTGACCTGGCAGGCATTGTGGCTGCCATAGCCATCTGCTACCTATTCTTTGCGTAACACTTGCGTACGGAAATAGGCCATTTCGTTTGGCGGTTTGCCGACTTATTCGTACCTTTGCACCCGCATTAGGAAATTATTGATTTAAAGACATTTGAAAACATTTGAAGAACTTGGCGTCAGCGAAGCGATTCGCCGTGCCATTGAAGAGATGGGCTTTGTACAGCCCATGCCCGTACAGGAGGAAGTAATACCTTACTTGTTAGGCAGCCAGTCTGATGCGTCCGACGCTGACGCAGAACCAGTGAACGATGTCATTGCCTTAGCGCAGACGGGCACTGGTAAGACAGCAGCTTTTGGCATTCCCGTGCTGCAATGCATTGATGCTGGCAGCAAGCAGACGCAGGCACTCATCCTCTCACCCACCCGTGAATTGTGTCTGCAGATTGCCGATGACCTGCGCGACTTCTCACGCTACATGGACGACATCCATGTGGAGGCCGTCTATGGCGGCGCGTCCATCGAACAGCAGATACGCGCCCTGCGCAAGGGTGCCCAGATTATCGTGGCCACGCCGGGGCGCCTCATAGACCTGATGAACCGTGGCGTCGCCAAGTTGGACAGCGTGCGCCAAGTGGTGCTCGACGAGGCAGACGAGATGTTGAACATGGGATTCTCTGAGAGCATCGACCAGATACTGGAGGGAGTGCCCGAAGACCGTCACACGCTGCTCTTCTCGGCCACCATGAGCAAGGAGATAGAGCGCATAGCCAAAGGCTATCTGCACGGCTACAAAGAGATTGTGGTAGGCTCGCGCAATGAGGGCGCTGAACACGTGAACCACATCTATTATATGGTGAATGCCAAGGACAAGTATCTGGCACTGAAACGCCTGGTGGACTTCTATCCGCGCATCTTCGCCATCATCTTCTGCCGCACGAAGATGGAGACACAGGAGGTGGCCGACAAACTCATCCGCGACGGCTACAATGCCGAGTCGCTGCACGGCGACCTCTCGCAACAGCAGCGTGACCTGACCATGCAGAAGTTCCGCCAACACACCGTACAGTTGCTGGTGGCCACCGATGTGGCGGCTCGTGGCCTGGACGTTGACGACCTTACACACGTCATCAACTATGGTCTGCCTGACGACATTGAGAACTATACCCACCGCTCAGGACGTACAGGACGTGCCGGCAAAAAGGGCACTAGTCTCTGCATTGTCCACAGCCGTGAGAAGCACAAGATTCGTAATATCGAGAAGGTCATCGGCAAGGAGTTTGAGAGGGGTGTCATTCCCTCAGCA
Source organism: uncultured Bacteroidales bacterium (assembly GCA_902760315.1). Classification (GTDB taxonomy): domain Bacteria; phylum Bacteroidota; class Bacteroidia; order Bacteroidales; family Bacteroidaceae; genus Prevotella. The sequence continues at coordinate 71,126 of CACWFV010000011.1, forward strand.
GAGGAAATCTGCAAGAAACAGCTCTATAAGGTGATGGACCAGATTATCAAGACCGATGTCGACGAAGAGCAGATAGCCCCCTTCATGCAGGACATCAGCCGCTACTTTGAGTACATTGACAAGGACGACCTCATCAAGAAGATTGTCTCACTGGAGTTTGGCAAATTCTTGGCGTACTATGCCGATGCACCGGAGATAGGCATTGTGGATACGAAGGAGAAACGCCAGAAAGGTGACAGAAAGGAACGTGGCAAGAAGCAGGCTACACCGACCTCTGAGGGCTACACCAAACTCTTCATCAATCTGGGCAAGAAGGACGGATTCTATCCCGGCGAGCTGATGCAGTTCCTGAACAAGAATGTTCGTGGACATGTGGAAGTGGGACATATTGACCTGCTGTCTACCATGTCCTACTTTGAGGTGCCGGAGGAGGATGCCCAACGCGTGATGAAGTATGTCAATGGTCAGCAGTATAAAGGTCGCGACGTGCGCTGCAATGATGCTGCTGAGGGCGGCAAAACAAAGGATAGTGCAAAGGGCGGCAGGAGTGCCAAAACCTCCAGAGGCAGCAAAGCCGCCAATCGTCCTGCAGAAGAGAGAAAACCCACCAGACAGAAAGAGAGCAGAAATTATCGTAAGGACGAGTGGATGCAGTTCCTCAATCCCGGAGGCATGAAACCCAAAGGCACCAAGGGCAAGGCTGACAGAGCATTCAAGGGACCAGAACCCGACTTCAGCGAAGAAGGCTGGGCCATCCGTAAACCCCGCAAGAAGAAATAAGGAGTAAAAAAGAAAAGAGGGCTAAGCCCTCTTTTCTTTTACTTATTTTGCGTTGATTTCTTTCAATAGCCTGTCGGCATGGCCCCAGCGGTCCATCAGGTACAGCATATAGCGCACGTCGACATTGATGGTGCGTGCCAGTTGGCGGTCAAAGAAGATGTCGCTGGCCAGCGAGTCCCAGTTGCCGTCGAAAGCCAGACCCAGCAGTTCTCCCTTGCCGTTGAAGACGGGCGAGCCACTGTTGCCGCCTGTAATGTCGTTGTTCGACAGGAAGCAGAGTTGCAGCGTGCCGGTCAGCTTGTCGGCATAGCGTCCGTAGTCCTTCTGCGACAGCAGTTCGTGCATGACAGGCTCAGCATAATACTCCACATTCTTGTCGGCCTGCTGCATCTTCTCCCATAGCGAGCGCGCCGTGGTGTAGTAGCCTGACGGACGACCGTCCAGCGAGTATTCACCCACCTGGCCGTAGGTCATGCGCATGGTGAAGTTAGCGTCAGAGTAGTTGGGCTGGTCCTGCTCCATGCGCAGCACAGCGGCACAGAGCCAGCGCTCCTGCTGGGCAATGGCTGAGCTGTACTGGGCGAGGTCGGCATTGATTTTAGCAAGCACCTCGCTGAGAGACATACCATACCTAACAGCCAGATCCTTGTTGTAGCTCTTCTTGTTGAAGTAGATGGGCTTGCCGCTTTTCATCAGCAACGACTTTTTGTACAGGGTACGGACGTAAGCGTCATAGTCGCCGCCAAACTTCTTGTCGATGGTTTGGTAGAAGTCAGGCAGATAGTCTGCGTCCACCTGCTGACGATAGTTGCGTATGAGGGCTGCCAGCAGTTCACAGTCGGTTGTTTCGTCCCATTCCTTGCTGTTGTCGTCGAAACGGATGTACTGCTTCTTGGGCTTAGACTCCGGGCCTTCCACCTTCATGCCCAAACTGCTGCGCCAAGCGCGTGTTGTCACCTCGTCGTCGAAGGTGAAGAAGGTCTCTCTAAATATGGTACGCACGCGCGTCAGTGCCATGCGCTTCTCATAAAGACGCTGCAACGAGTCGAAGTTCAGCTTATCCTTCAGGTAGCCTGTCTCGTCCTGCCACTGCCGTATGCGGGCCTCGAAGTCGCGCTTCTGCTGGATGAGTCCGATGCTGTCAATGCACTTGTTCATGCCGATAGAGTTTTTCCAGTAGTTGCTGCTGTGGGCATACTTCGACTCGTACATGATACGGATAGCCTCGGCAGACTGCATGCGGCGCCACATGACGGCTTGCTTCACCTCTCTCACCTGTACGCGCGGCGTATTGATGGCGTCGCGGCGCTCCTGGATGCCGTAGCTGCTCAGGTAGCGGCTGGTGGAACCGGGGTAGCCCATAATCATGGCAAAGTCGCCGGGCTTGTAGCCCTGCAACGACACCGGTGCCCACGACTGGGGGCGGTAGGGCACGTTGTCTTTGGAATATTCGGCCGGACCGTTGGTCTTGGGGTCGGCATAGATGCGGAAGACACTATAGTCACATGTCTGGCGGGGCCACATCCAGTTGTCGGTCTCGCCGCCATACTTACCCATCGACTTTGGCACGCTGAAAACCAGGCGTACGTCGTTGAAGTCGCGGTAGGTGGTCAGGTAGTACTGGTTGCCCTCATAGAACGGCTTCAGCTCCACGCGCAGCGTAGAGTCCTGCTGGCGCATGGCTTTCTGCCAGGCGTTCTCAATGCTGTCCACTATCTCGCCGCGCTCGCGCTGGCTCTTTCCTTCCAGGCGGGGCACAATGCTGTCGGTGACGTCCTTCTGCTCTATCATAAAACTGACGAAGAGGTCCTCGTTTGGCAGTTCTTCTTCAAACGTCTTGGCGTAGAAGCCGTTCAGCATGTAGTCGTGCTCTACGGTAGAGTGCTGCCGGATGGCATCGAAACCGCAATGGTGGTTGGTGAATACCAGTCCGTCGGGGCTGACGACGACACCCGAACAGAAACCGCCGAAGTTAACGACGGCATTCTTCACGGCGTCCTGACTTTGGTACAGCTGTTCTTTAGACAGCTGGAAACCATATTGCTTCATCTGCTCATAGACGGCGTCAGGCAGGTTGCTGAGTGTCCACATGCCTTCGTCGGCGTGGGCACCCAGTGTGCAGAGGCACACTAATGTTAAGAGTAGTTTTTTCATTCTATTGTTTTCTAAAGTGTTTTCCAATAACAGGCAGGTGTGACAGCGGCATGTCGAGCTTCACGATGACATACACGAAACCCAGTATGCACAACGTGTTCACGACCAGAGACAGGAATCCCAGGTGCAGGTGCTTCTCTATCAGCAGCATCAGCGTCGTGAGGACAGCTGCTAGAACGACGTATCGGGCTATGTCACCCATGGGGTAGGGTATGGGGTTCTTGCGTTGGCCCACCACGTAGCTGAGCACCATGGCCGTGCCGTAGCCGGCCACGCCACCCCACGCACAGGCCCAGTAGCCATACTTGGGTATGAACAGGATGTTGACGGCTAACAGCACCAGACAGCCGGCCAGCGAGAACCATGCGCCATAGATGGTCTTGTCAATGAGCTTATACCAGAATGACAGGTTGAAGTAGACGCCCATCATGATTTCTGCCGCCATAACGATGGGCACCACGCCCAGCCCTTCGCGGTATTCGGCGCCGACGATGTATTGCAGCAGGGGCATCCAGCCCACCACGCAGAGGAAAGCCAGCAGGGTGAAGATGATGAAATACTTCATGGCTGCGGCATAGTAATCGGTCTTGTCGGCATCTTTTGACTTGGCAAAGACAATGGGCTCGTAAGCATAGCGGAAGGCCTGTGTTATCATGGCCATAATCATGGCTATCTTCACGCACGAACCGTAGTCGCCCAGCAGAATGTTGGCCTGTTCCGGGTCGGGGTACACCAGCGGGAAGATAATCTTGTCGGCCACTTGGTTCAGTATGCCGGCAATGCCGAGTATCAGGATGGGCCATGAGTAGCTCAGCATGCGGTGCAACAGCTGTCCGTCAAACTGCCACTTTATCTTCAGCAGGTCGGGAACGAAGAACAGTGTGATGAACGACGTGCACAGCAGGTTGATGAAGAACACGTAGAACACCGATGTCTGGCCCAACACGACGAAGTACAGCACGTTCAGTCCGATGTTCAGCACGATGAACAGCATCTTCAGTGACGCAAAACGGATGGCGCGCTTCTGGAATCGCAGAAAACTGAACGGAAGAGCTTGCAGGGCATCCTGGGCCACCACCACGCCCATCATTAGCAGATAGTCGGGGTGGGCACCATATCCTAAGGCGTTGCTGATGGGTGTTATCAGCCCGAAGAGCAGCAACAGGAAGAGTGTCGTCAGTCCGCCCACCACGGCCATGGCCGTAGAGAATACGGTGTCGGGCTTGCTCCGCTCGTCGTTGGCAAAGCGAAACAGGGTGGTCTCCATGCCAAAGGTCAGCAACACCAGTATCAGCGCTACGTAGGCATAGACGTTGGTGCTCACGCCGTAGTCACCCGTGTCGTGGGGCATGTAGTAGGTGTAGAGCGGTACTAAGAGGTAGTTCAGAAATCTGCCGACAATGCTCGACAGTCCGTAGATGGCCGTATCTTTGGCCAGTGATTTCATGTTTGCCATAGCGAATGCTTAGTCTCGGTGGGGTGGGACGTCAGAAGCTGCGCAGCCAGGCCTTCAACTCCAGCATCATCTCCAAGTGGTAGCCGTACGACTGGCGGATGCCGAAGCCGTGGCCACCGCTGGGGTAGATGTGCATGCTGGCCGGCACCTTGTTGGCATAGAGTGCCTCGTAATAGTTGAGGCTGTTGATGGGCGGCACGGCGCGGTCATCGTGGGCCAGGGCTATGAAGGCTCGCGGCGTGTGGCTCCCCACATGCTGTTCGTTGCAGTATTCGTTGATGAGCTTGCGCTTGGGGTTCTTGCCCAGCAGGTTGTCGCGCGAGCCTTGATGGGTTACGCCCTGCTCCATTGAGATGACGGGGTAGAACAGTATCTGAAAGTTGGGCCGGGCGTCACCCGTGGCGTGGGTGGCAACGGTAGAAGCCAGATGGCCACCGGCCGAGAAACCCATGATACCGACGTCCTCTTTGTTGATGTGCCACTCCTGGGCGTGGCGGCGCACCAGTCGCATAGCTTCCTCAGCGTCTTCCGCCGGCACCTGCCACACACCATGGGGCATCCTGTATTTCACCACGATGAGTGCTATGCCCTGACCGGTGAAGAACGGAGCCCACTGGTGTCCCTCATGATCCATGGCCAGATGGGTGTAGCCACCGCCGGGGCAGCACACCACGGCACGCCCCGTGGCATGCTTCTCGTTGGGCAGGTAGACCCATACCTTTGCCATGTCTTTTGGGTCTCCGTTGCTGGTCTTCGGACCTTCCGGCCACAGGTTCATCTCTATCGGCTTCTGGGCCATGGCAACCATTGTCACCATCATCATCATTGTAAGGAGTAGTCTTTTCATAACATCTTGTTTTATTCTTTCAACCCGCAAAGGTAACAAGATTATTTCTATTCTCCAACTTTTTCGTAATTTATGTGCCCAGTGTCAGGAGAAAAGTCTCCTGGCTTACCTCAGGTTCTTGGCAAAGAAGTCTGCTAGTTTGTCCCAAGGTATGAGATTCTTTGCTGTGCCCTTGCCAACGAGCTCAGTATATCCACCGTCATAGAGGTCGCAGTGAGATGCGCCAGGGATGATGAGCAGTTCTTTATTCTCTGGGTTGGGATTGGGCTTACCCACGACATTATATCCGTCGGCCTTGCCTTCCACCATATATTTATAGGCAGCCTCACCGAAGTAGCGGGAGTGGGCCTTTTCGCCATGCATGACGAGAACTGCTGAGCGAATCTCGTTGATATAGTAGAGGAAACGGCTGTTTGAGAAAGCCTGAGTGCCGATTATGCGCCAGCCGTCGTTTGAGTTGCCGCTGCGCTTGTGGTAGCCACGTGGAGTGATGTAGTAGTCGTAGTAGTCTTTGACAAACTGCGGTGCATCGCTGGGCAGTGGGTTCACTACGCCTCCAGCCATCTTCGCCGGGTCGGCAAGGCGTTGTTTGGCCATTGCTTCACGGGCAGCATGGCGCGACGCTTCGTTATCCTCGCTGTCGAAGTACCCGTTGCCACTGACGCGGGTCATGTCGTACATCGTTGAGGCCACCGTTGCTTTAATGCGGGTGTCGGCAGCGGCAGCATTGAGGGCGATGCCTCCCCATCCGCAGATGCCGATGATGCCGATGCGTTCTGCGTCTACATTCTCCTGATGCGACAGGAAGTCAACAGCTGCCATGAAGTCCTCGGTGTTGATATCGGGCGATGCTGTACGGCGTGGTTCGCCACTGCTCTCGCCGGTATAGGAGGGGTCAAAAGCCAAAGCCACGAAACCGCGCTCAGCCATCCGCATGGCATAAAGTCCGCTCGACTGCTCCTTTACGGCACCAAATGGACCGCTGACGGCGATGGCAGCGAGTTTACCCTGCGCATCTTTGGGCGTATAGAGGTCTGCAGCCAGCGTCAGTCCATACTGTGTTTCAAACGTCACCTTGCGGTGGTTCACTTTCTCGCTGAGTGGGAACACCTTATCCCACTCCTGTGTCAGTTCTAACTTCTGCATGTTGTTTTCTGTTTTAGTTTGATTGTCTTTCTGATGGCATGCTGTGAGCACTCCGGCTACGAGCATGGCTGCAAATACTGTTTTCTTCATTTTGCTATCTTTTTCCCATTTTGAATGATGATATCCTTCCGTCCTGCCTGTGCCAGTGAGCCTTGCAGGGTGTAAGCCCGTGATGAATGCTTGTCGGTGCGTCTGCTGTTGATGCCAGTGGCATTGCCAAGCGACAAGGTGACGCTGATATTGCTCTCGCCAGCCTTGAGAAAGGCAGAAAGTTCGCTGGCCGATAGACCGTCAATCCTGCCCAGGCGGGTATAGCTCCATGAGTTGGTGCCGTAGAAGATACAGATGTTGCTGCCGTTGTAGAGCATCACGTCTCCTGGCTGGGTATTGATCTGCTCGTTACTCGTTGGCAGCGAGAAGCCCAGGGCACCCCAGATTTCGAATCCACCACTCGAACTGAGCGTCACGGTGACGGGAGCCTCCTGGAGCTTTGCCACCAGTTCGCGTGTGGCACTGTTGTCGGCAAGGGTGACGGCCTGTGTCCTGCCATCAATGGTGATATACATTTTCTGAGTCATTGTCGCATAGTTTTGTGCCTGGGCCTGAGTCTCATCGCTGCTGCACGACATGACGAGCAAGGCCAGGGCGATTGATAGAAGACGATGGATAAATACAGTCCTGTTCATAGTCAAGAAGATTATTTCACCTGATACCTCATCCACACGATGCCATCCTGCTCTTCCACACTCTTGAAGGTGAGGCGCACGGGCTTGCGGTCCATCGGTCTGCCATCGAAAGCCGCAGCCATGCCCTCACGCCCGTCGATGCCGTAGCCATACATCATGCTCACCTCGTCTATCAGTCCCTGGTCCAGCATCGAGCCGTTGATGTGTCCACCGCCCACCACTGCCAGACGCTCAACGCCGAACACCGTCCGCAATGTCTCCATAGCCGACGTGAGGTCAATGTCATTCTGGCCTGTCGTTATATAAGATATGTGTTTGCCCTTCAGGTAGTCAAGATACTCCTGACTGGCTTGTTCCGAGAGAATCATCAGCAAGGGGCGACCGAAGAGCTCCGTGGTGTTGTCATCCCACAGCAAGGTGCCGAGGGTGTCCACACCGATGGCGTAACCCACAGACTCCACGGCCTTGTAGAGCTGCCGGCCGGCAGCTTCGTGAGTCAGGCGTGGCTGGAACACACCGTCTTGGGCGTAATGCATGGCCAGGGTGGTCTTGCCCTCCAACGTTGAATGGCAGTCGAGTTTGGCCAGTGCCTCATAATAATGATTGGTGTCATCTATCTGCTCGGTCATGGCGCAGTCTATCCTGCCGTCGAGCGAAGCCATCATGTGGCAAATAATGTATGGTCTCATTTTTTCCGTTTTGTTTTTAAATCCGCTGCAAAGGTACGAAGAAAAGACCGTAACCCGCATAGACGGATTACGGACAAAACTACCCAAAATGAGGTTCTTGCTTTGCAAGTGTCCTTTGGCCGGGCGTCTATTTTTTGCGTTGGCCGTCGCAGAATTGTCGCGGGGTCTGACCCGTCGCGTTCTTGAACATCCGGGTGAAGTGCTGAGGGTATTCAAAGCCCAGTTCCTTGGCCACGTGGTCGATGGTCTTGCCGCTTAGAATGAGATTCTTGGCACGCATCACCACGAAGCCCCGTATGTAGTCCTTAGGGCTCTCACCCAGGGTATCCCTGATGATGTCGCCAAAATAGTTCGGCGAGAGGCACAATTCGCTGGCGCAGTATTTTACGCTTGGCAACCCTTTCGTCTTTTGCATGCCATGCGCATAATAGTCGGTCAGCACTTGCTGGAACCGGCTGAGAATATCACTGCCTTCAGCCGCTATTTCCTTATATTGGCGGAGATAGAAACGGTTGCAGTAGTCGAGGATAAGCAGGATATAGTCTCGAATGATGTCGTCATGCCCAAATGCTTGCGACTGTGTTTGCAATTCATGGTGCAGGTTCGCCATGAGTTGACTCAGGATGCTCTTTTCTCTGGGAGTGAGGATGAGAGCCTCGTTAGAGTAGTAGGAAAAGAACTGATAATCGCCGATTCGCTGCTCGATGGCTGACCCTTGAATAAACTCGCCATCGAACAACAATACCCAACCATGATACTGCCGTCGTGTGCCGTCATCCGGTTTACCGCCTATCTGTCCGGGGGAGAAGGCCAACAGCGAGCCGTCGCCGTCATGGTAGGTCCCGATGCCATAAGTCAGCCCTTCGGGGAACTCATCTTGCATGAAGATACCGTAGCTGTTGGTTCGGTTCAGCGTGTGTCGTATCTCGCCTACTTCGTCGTAGTGTATCACTGATACATGGGGATGCAGAACCGGTGCGCCAATGTCTCGCGCATAGTCGTTTGCTTCGTTGATATACAAGTCTATCGTCATAGCTGGTGTAAAGGGAATGTAGCAATATCCCGTTTATTCAAGATGATAATCCCCAAAAGAAGAACATGCTCAAAATGGACCCCGAAAGTCAGCCAATTACTTTCGGGGTCACTCTGGTTATGCGGCTTTCTTGGTAGTCTTTTTCTCAGTGGCCTTTTTAGTGGTTTTCTTCTCAGTGGCCTTCTTAGTGGTTTTCTTCTCAGTGGCCTTCTTAGTGGTTTTCTTCTCAGTGGCCTTCTTAGTGGTTTTCTTCTCAGTAGCCTTCTTCTCAGTAGCCTTCTTCTCAGCGGTCTTCTTGCCAGTTGCTTTCTCGGTGTCGGCTTTCTTAATGAAGCGGCCCTTCTCGTCGCGAGCAGCAGTAGTAGTCTTCTTGGCAGTGGCCTTCTTCTCGGCAACTTTCTTTTCGACGGTCTTCTTGGTGGTGGTCACCTTTTTGGCGGTCACCTTTTTGGCTGTGGCTGACTCACCATAGCAGCGCTGGCACTCATGGCGCCCCATCTTCTTGGCCTCAGCTGTGCTGACACTCTTGACGTCGGCAGAATTTTGCAGATAGCTGCACGACTTGGTTTTGTGGTAAGCCACTGCACCGCTGCCGGTGGAAACATAGACGGTTTGTGCCTGTGTGGTCACTGCCATACAGATGAGGGCAGTCAGAACGAATAGAATTTTTTTCATAATGATTATTATTGGTTATAATTAATAATGTTACGTTTTGTTTTTCGTTTTAGTACCCGTGTCCTCCGGCTATTTCAGTCTTGTCCAGTTTCTTTTTGTCCATGGCATACCATGCGTAGGCGATGTAGGCCAGCACAAAAGGAATGAGCACACTGACATAGGCCATGGTGCGCAGCGTGAACTCGCTGGAACAGGAGTTGGCGATGGTTAGCGACGACTGCAGGTCAGCGGTGGAAGGGTAGTAAGCCGTGTGGTTCCATGCCGAGCAGAGCAGCAGCGTCAGTACGACCAGCACCACACCGATGCCTGCCGGCCAGATGCCACTCAGCGGAAAGAGCGAGACATGCTCGGAGAAATACTTGCTGCCGCGCAACACCTCTGTCGCTATGCCGTAGAGCACCAGTACTACGCCGATGAGGAAGAATACAAGCAGGTACCACATGTCCAGGAAGTTATGGAGATATTTGTAGGGCTCCATGTAGATGGTGCCATCGTCCGTATAGGCATAGCCGTCCTTCAGCAGCAGGTGGACCAGATAGGCCACGAAGAGTACCAGGAAGGGCACGGCGGCGCCAATGAGTCGCACGCTGCCCCGTGAGCGGATGTCTTCGTCGTCTACATTATTAATAATATATAGGATGCCCAGCACGCGAGCCAGGAACATCACCGCCAGTCCGAACACCAGTACCCAGGGATTGAGCAGGGCGTCGAGACCGTGGGAAGCATTGGCCCACCGCGAGATGATGGGGCTGAAGGACTCGACGTCAATCATGTTGCTCTTGTCGATGACGAAGTTGGAACCCTCGAAGAAAGTGGCCACTGCACCGCCCAGGAGCAGCGGTCCCAGCAGTCCGTTGATGATGAGGAACCACTGGAAGGTCTGTGGCCCCAGAATGTTGCCCAGCTTGTTCTGAAACTCGTAACTGACGGCTTGAAGTACGAAGGTAAAGAGGATGATCATCCACAGCCAGTAGGCACCGCCAAAGCTGGTAGAGTAGAACAGCGGGAAGGATGCGAAGAACGCACCACCGAAAGTAACCAGCGTGGTGAACGTTATCTCCCACTTGCGGCCGGTGGAGTTGATGATGAGTCGCCGGCCCTCCTCAGTATATCCTAAGGAGCGCACCACGGAGTTGGCTCCTTGTACGAACAACAAGAATACCAACAGTGCTCCGAGCAGTGACACCAGGAAGCACCAGTAATGTTGCAGAAATTCGTATGTCATAACCTTACTTTTTTTATCGTTTCACTATTCACTTACGCTGTATTCCGGTCCGCGCTTGATTTGCTTGATGAGGATGTTGATCTCTACACAGAGCATGAGCGTGAAGAGGAACAGAAAGAGGAAGAACGTGAGTGCCACGGAGAAACCCTCGATGTCGCTGATGGCCACCCAGGTGGGCAGCATGTCCTGGATGGTCCAGGGCTGGCGGCCGAACTCTGCCACGAGCCATCCGCTCTCAGAGGCGATGTAGGCCAGCGGCACTAGGATGATGGCCAGCCAGTAGTGCCAGTCGGGCAGTCCCTGAATGTCGTGCTGGTCGGCATGGGTCTCCGGCAGGATGCCGATAGTGGCCAGCAACCGTCGCGTAATGACAGAAAGGTACGGGATGCGGAACGACAGGATGCAGAGCACGAGGAAGTAGAGGATGAAGACACATCCCAGCCCCACCATGACGCGGAAAGCCCAGAAATTGAGCCATACGGGAGGCACTACGTCGTGCTTGTCCTTGACATAGCCATAGCCGAAGTAGGGCATGTTTTCGTTGAGCTCTTGCAGATGGGTGGTGAGCATAGCGTCACTGGCACCCTCGGCTTTCGCCTTGCGATAGTCTGCCAGGGCAGCGATGGCTTTCTTGCCGCGTGCCATCTTCTCGGTGACGGAGGGCTCTTCAGTGCCGTCGGGTGTAGTATAGCCGTTCAGGATGTCGTCAATGCCCGGCACAAAACCATGAGGGTCGTTGGTCGCCATGATGCTGAGGGCGTAGGGCACCTCTATGCCGGGGACGAGTGCCAGCCCCTGGTCGTAGCCGCCGTCGTAAAGTCCCTCGATGGCTGCCATCTTCATGGGTTGGTGCTGTGCCACCTGCTGACCACTGATGTGTCCGGTAAAGCCAGCGGCCAGTGCGGCTATGAGTCCCACGATGGCTGCTATCTTGATGCTCTCTTTGGCCAGTCGGATTTCACGGCGTTTCATGAGATACCAGCACGAGACGGCCACGACAAACACGGCGCCGATAATCCAGGAAGAGATGACCGTGTGGAAGAACTTGCCGACAGCAAAGGGCGACAGTGCCACGTCAAAAAAACTGACCATCTCATTGCGCATGGTGTCGGGGTTGAAGGCACAGCCCACCGGGTGTTGCATCCAGGCATTAGCCACCAAAATCCACCACGCAGAGATGGTGGCGCCAAGTCCCGTGAGCCATGTTGAGGCCAGGTGGAAGCCCGGCGACACTTTCTTCCAGCCAAAATACATGATGGCTACAAAGGTAGATTCCATGAAGAAAGCCACGATGCCCTCGATGGCCAGTGGCGCACCAAAGATGTCGCCCACGAACCAAGAATAGTTGGACCAGTTGGTGCCAAACTCAAACTCCAGAATGATGCCCGTGGCCACGCCCATGGCAAAGTTGATGCCGAAGAGCCGCTGCCAGAACTGTGCCGCGTCGCGCCAGAAAGTGTCGACGGGCGTGCCGTCCACCTGGTGGCGCTGCAGAGAACGATACCAGCAGGTCTCCACGATAGCCATCACTAAAGCTAGTCCTAACGTCAGGGGCACGAAGAGCCAGTGATAGATGGCTGTCAGTGCGAACTGCGCCCTGGCCCAGTCTATAGAACTGTTGTCAATGGTTAGTAATAAGTCGTTCATAATCGTATTGTTTTAGGTTTTTTACGTTGTGTCATTGCTTGAGTATCTGTGTCGCTACGAAGTCTGACTCTTTGCCCTTGTCGGCGTGCGTCTTGATGTAGTCAGGAAAGAAGAAAACCTTCAGGATAGCGAAAATAATGAACAGCTTAATCAGGATGATAGCCCACAGCGTACGCCCCAGCGTCATCTGCCGGAAACCGTCCCGGTAGAGGTCGATAGCCCTGTATAACCAACCCTGCTTGTCCATCGTGATTGCTCTCTTTATCGTTAATATTGTTGCAAATATAGTAAATAAAATCAAAACTACCAAGTTTTCTTTGCTATTTCGTGGAAAAAGTTTAACTTTGCAGCACGTTTTCGAAAACAAATGATTATTTTTACTTATGAATAACAAGAAAATTGTGGGCCCCTTAGTGGCTGTCATCGCACTGTTGGTAGCAGGCATCGTTTATCTTGGCTATAGCCTCAGTCAGGAGAAACAGGTGAACAAGGACATGCAGGAACTGGCTGTCCTGGAGAAACAGGAAATGGAGAATGAGTACCAGCAGTTTGCCGACCAGTATAGTGAGATGAAGACGCGCATCAACAACGACTCCATCGTGGCTCAACTGACCCGTGAACAGGAACGTACGCAGCAGTTGTTAGAGGAACTGCGCCAGACGAAGGCCGAGGATGCCGCCGAGATTACTCGTCTGAAGAAAGAGTTGGCCACGGTGCGTGCCGTGTTGCGCAGTTATGTGCTTCAGATTGATTCGCTCAACCAGCTGAATGCTGAACTGATGGACGAGAACAACCGCGTGCGTTCAGAACTGGAACTGACCAACCAGCAGAACCAGACCCTGGCATCAAGCAATATGACACTGTCTGAGAAAGTGGCTATTGCCTCGCAGTTGACGGCTGCCAATATCGACATCATCATGCTTGTCAAGGATGGTGGCGATCGTATCAAACATCCCCACAAGATAGGTCGCATAGGCACGGTAAAGACCACAGGTATGAAGGTGCGTTTTGTACTCTCTCGTAATGTGACGGCAGCGAATGGTGTGCGTTCTATCTATGTGCGTGTTCTCACCCCGACCGGTGATGTGCTGAATGTCTCAGGAAAGTGTGCTTTTGAGGACAGACATGTTGACTATACTGCATCGAAGAACGTAGAATATACAGGTGAAGAGACTCTGGTGGAGTTCTTTGTACCAAAGAAAGAGACATTAATTCCAGGCACCTATCGTGTTCAGGTAATTGCTGATGGGCATGAGATAGGAGCTCGTTCTATAGAACTTGAGAAATAAATGATGAGAAGACTGATAGGTCTCGTAGTGTTGTCGGGCGTCATGCAGGCAGCGGGGGCTCAGCGCATACTGACCCTTGACAGTTGTCGTGCTATGGCGTTGCGCAACAACAAACAAATGAGCGTGCAGCGCGTGAAGCAGGATGTGGCTAAGAACATCCGCAAGTCGGCGCGTACGAAATATCTGCCGCACGTGTCGGCCGTGGGAGGGTATCTGTACACAAGCAAACAGATATCCATCTTGAACGACGATACGAAAGATGTGCTGTCGAACCTGGGCACCAATGGTGTGGGCGCCATGCAGACAGGTCTGGCTACGGCCATGCCCACGCTGAGCGCGCTTTTTGGCGGCGTGGCTCCCTTTACCAGCATGATGAACGGTTTGGCCGGCCGGCTGAATCAGTTTGGCCAGACCGTCGTAGACGAGTTCCATACTGATACCCGCCACATGTTTGGTGGCTCTATCATGCTGACGCAGCCCGTGTTCATGGGCGGTGCCATCATTGCCATGAACAAAATGGCTGACCTTGGAGAGGATATGGCGGCTAATACGGCGGAAGCACGCAGGCAGGAGACGCTCTACCAGATAGACCAGGCCTACTGGCAGGTGGTGTCGCTGCGCCATAAGCAGAAGTTGGCCGAGGGGTTCCTGAATCTGGTAAAGAAGTTGGACAGCGACGTGCAGAAGATGATCCGCGAGGGCGTCGCCACCCGCTCTGAGGGACTGAGCGTCAGCGTGAAAGTCAATGAGGCTGAGATGGCGGTCATGAAGGTGAACGACGGACTGACGCTGTCGAAGATGCTGCTGTGCCAACTGTGTGGTCTGCCTGTTGACGAACAGGTGACGTTGGCTGACGAGGAGACGGAGCACATTGCTGCTGTAAACATGGTGGCAAACGACCAGCAGGCAAGCTACCTGGAGAACCGTCCGGAACTGAAGATGCTCCAGAACGTGGTGGACATGAGCCACCAGGCTACAAATATCCTGAAGGCGGGGAATCTGCCGCAGGTGTTGTTGATGGGTGGATATACCGCCACCAATCCTAATGTGTATAACGGCTTCCAGCGCAGGCTGGGAGGCGTCTGGAATATTGCCATCATGATGCGTGTGCCTATCTGGAACTGGGGTGACGTGGCTTATAAGGTGCGCGCCGCCAAGGGTGCCACCACCATAGCACAACTGGAACTGGAAGAGGCCCGTGAAAAGATGGAACTGCAGGTCAGCCAGAGCCAATTCCGTGTCAGCGAGGCTGCCAAGAAACTGCAGCTGGCGCGGGCCAGCCAGCAGCGCGCCGACGAGAACCTGCGCACTGCCAACCTGGGCTTTCAGGAGGGCGTCATCTCGTCAACTACCGTCATGGAGGCTCAGACCGCTTGGCTTCAGGCTCAGTCGCAGCGTATAGACGCCGAGATTGATGTGCAGCTGAGCCGTGTGAACCTTGAAAAAGCGTTGGGTACACTGAGATAACTGGTGGAGTAATCAGAGTAATCAGAATAATCAGAGTAATCAGAAGTCGAAAATCGAATAATAAACAATGAGTGCAAAAACACAACATAACAACATCCTGCTGGCCATTATCGGTTTTACCACAGTGGTCATCATCGTAGGCGTCATAGGATTCTTTGCCTTCTCACGGCAGACAGAAGTCATCCAGGGACAGGTGGAAGTCAGCGAGTATCGCGTGTCGAGCAAGGTGCCCGGCCGTATACTAGAGATACGTGTCAAGGAGGGCGACTTTGTGAAAGTAGGCGACACGCTGGCCATTCTCGATGCCCCGGAGGTGCAAGCCAAGATGGAGCAGGCACAGAGTGCTCACGACGCAGCGTCGGCCTTGGAACTGAAGGCTAAGAACGGTGCTCGCGAGGAACAGGTGAGAGGCGCTTATAACCTGCTGCAGCAAGCCAAGGCTGGACTGGAGATAGCCGAGAAGTCCTACCAGCGCATCCAACGTCTCTTCGACGAGGGCGTCGTCAGCGAGCAGAAACGCGACGAGGTGTATGCGCAGTACAAGGCTATGGAGGCTCAGATGAAGGCTGCCCAGAGCCAGTATGACATGGCTGTCAATGGTGCCCGTCGTGAAGACAAACTCGCCGCTGCTGCCCAGGTGGGGCGTGCCAAAGGTGCCGTCCAGGAGGTAAACTCCTATATCCACGAGACCGTACAGATAGCCCAGATGGAGGGTGAGGTGATGGACATCTACCCCAAGCAGGGTGAGCTGGTGGGAACGGGTTCTCCCATTATGACCATTGCCGTCATGAAAGACCTGTGGGGCACGTTCAGCGTACGTGAAGACCAACTGTCCGACCTGCAGGTGGGCAAGACGTTCACAGCTTTTGTGCCCGCCTTCAATACAGATATCCAGCTGAAGGTCTTCGCGCTGAAGGACGAGGGCACCTATGCTGTGTGGCGTGCTACCAAGGCTAACGGGCAATACGACCTGAAGACCTTTGAGGTCAAGGCCCGTCCGGTGAAGAAGTTCGATGGCCTGCGTCCAGGCATGAGTCTGGTCATTAAGAATTAAGAGAGTCAACGATGTTGCTGGTGCTGCGTCGGATATATGAATTGTCGGCTAGGGAGTGTAAGATATTCTTACACAACCCTATCTACTTGTTCTGCATGGTGGTGTTTCCCCTGGCGGTGATGTTCTTCTTCACCTCGTTGATGCAGGAGGGACAGCCACAGGAGATGCCCGTGGGCGTGGTAGACCTGGACAACTCGTCAACGACGCGCGCGCTGATTCGACGGCTGGATGCTTTTCAGACCAGTCACGTCGTGGCTCACTATCCGTCAGTCAGCGAGGCACGCCGTGCCATCCAGAACAACGAGATCTATGCCTTTATCTATTTTCCGGAAGGCACCACCGAGCGCTTGCTGAGCAGCCGTCAGCCCAAGATTTCCTATTATTATTCGATGACATCGCTGACGGCCGGTTCGCTGCTGTTTCGTGACCTGAAGACCGTCTCGACGCTGGGCTCTGCCGCAGTGGGCCAGGCCACGATGCGTGCCCGTGGCTTTACCGACGACCAGATAAAGACCTTCCTGCAGCCGATAGCTATCGACCTGCACCAGATAAGTAATTCGACCACCGACTACAACGCCTATCTTTCGACGATGCTCGTCCCCGGTGTCATGATGCTGTTCATCTTTCTCATTACCACCTATGCCATCGGTACGGAGTTGAAGTTTAACCGGAGCAAGCAGCTGATGCAGATGGGCGGCAACCGCATCTGGGTGGCACTGACCGGTAAGCTGTTGCCCCATCTGCTGATATGGCTCACACTGGTCTTTTGCTACAGCTACTATGTCTTTGGCATCTTGCAATTCCCGCATCCCGGAGGAACGGGAATGATTGTGCTGTTGAACCTGCTGATGGTGTTTGCCTCCATGGGCTTCGGCATCTTTGTCTTTGGGCTGATGCCGTCGCTGCGCATGTCAATGAGCGTCAGCTCGCTGTGGGCGGTGCTAAGCTTCTCCATGGCCGGCTCAGCATTCCCGCTGATGGGCATGGACGGTCCGCTGCAGGCACTGGCATGGCTCTTCCCTCTGCACCACTACTTTATGGTCTACGAGACCTGTGTGTTCAACACATTCTCGCTGCTCGACTGCTGGTGGCATGTGGCAGCCCTGCTGACCTTCATGCTACTGCCCATCATAGTGGCCCCGAAGATTAAGAACGCCATGCTTACTTATGTATATATTCCCTAACCGTCACAACCGATGAAAGCAGAAGGACTCTTGAAAACCATCATAGAAGGCTGTCGCGACGCGGCACTCATCTGGCGTGACGAGATGCGCCAGACCTTCAAGGACGAAGGTGTCATCATCTTCTTCTTTCTGGTGCCACTGGTCTATCCGCTGCTTTACTCGTGGATATATAATAATGAGGTAGTGCGCGAAGTCCCCGTGGTCGTCATTGACAACAGCCACTCCCAGATGAGCCGTGAGTTCATCCGCAAGTGTAATGCGTCGCCCGACGTCAAGGTGGTGTGCTATGCCGACGATATCGACGAAGCCAAGATGCTGGTGGGGCGCAATGTGGCCAAGGCCGTCTATTACATCCCTACCGATTTCCAGTCGCGCATCTACCGCCTGCAGCAGTCTACCGTCAGCGTCTATTGTGACATGAGTCTGATGCTGGCTTACAAGGCAGCCTATCAGACTGCTGTCGCCGTGTCGCAGGAGATGAACAGCGAGATACAAGTCAAACTGTCGGGCAAGTATACCAAGCGCGAGGAACAGATACAGGCCAAGCCGCTTGATGTGGGTGGTGGAGCCATCTTCAGTCCGGCGGGAGGCTATGGGTCGTTTGTCCTGCCTGCCGTGCTGATGCTTATTATCCAGCAGACGCTGGTGCTTGGCATTGGCCTGTCGGCAGGTACCGCCCGTGAGACGAACCGCTTCCAGGACCTGGTGCCCATCCAGCGCCATTACCACGGCACGTTCCGCATCGTGCTGGGCAAGTCGCTGTGCTATCTGATGATTTATATCCTGATGGGAACCTGGCTCACCGTCATCGTGCCGCGCCTGTTCCACTTCCCGTGTCTGGCCCACTGGCAGGACCTGCTGGCCGTCATGATACCCTATACGCTGGCGTGCATCTTCTTCGGCATCACGGTGAGCTGCCTGGTGCGCTATCGTGAGAATGTGATGCTACTCATGGTATTCGTATCGGTACCCCTGCTGTTTCTCAGCGGTGCCTCATGGCCGCAGTCCGGCATTCCCGGTTTCTGGCAGGGCGTGTCATGGCTCTTCCCGTCAACCTTCGGCATACGTGCCTACATCCGTCTGAACACCATGGGGGGCACGCTGGGCGACGTGCTCACGGAGTACCATGCTCTCTGGCTCCACGTCCTCATCTATTTTGTCATAGCCTGCCTTGTCTATCGCGTTCAGGTAGATCGGGCACGCCGCCATGCAGAAAACGATGAATAACTACAAATCTCTCCTACTGCTCCTGTCTGTCGTACGTGGTCGACTAACCAGCTTAGCCACTGTCGGGAACAGCTGATACACAAAAAAGTGGTACGGTTTTCTGAAAAGTGGTACGACTTTCTGAAAAGTGGTACGACTTTTTCATCGCTACAGCTGTCTCGTGCGTGGGTACAGCTGTCTCGCGCGTGGGTACAGCTGTCTCGCGCATGGCTACAGCTGTCTCGCGCATGGGTACAGCTGTCTCGTGCGTGTATCAGCCTGTCTTATACGCATAAATAATGTTTGCGCGCGCGTGTGCGCCGCGCGCGAGTATTTTTCAAAAATTCGCTTTCACTTTCACAGTAGTTGCTGAAATGCCCTGTTTACAGTCGTTTCGCCCCTTTGCTTGGGTAAAAACGCTTTCACATCCCTTTCACCAATCCTTCACCGGTGTCCAGGATGAAGGAAGTGTGAAAGGGATGTGAAACGTCGTAACCCCCTCGCGCGCCGGGGCAACGCCCGCGAACCGCTTATATACAGGGCATTTGCTACAATGGTGTGAAGGTGAAAGCGATTTTTTGAAAACCGTTTTGCAGCGAGCACGTCTCCGCACCAATGCTATGCTTATTGTACGGTCCAGATATCGTTGGTCTCCAGCAGCTCTGCGAAGTTGTGATACTTCTTCTGAGCACTGACCTCAGCGAGCTGGGCATGCACGGCATCATTGTAGGTGGGAGCCTCAACGTCGCGAATGACACCCAGTGCGATGGGGAAACCGTCGCCATTGCCCATCAAGGCCAGCTTCAGCTGCAGGGTGTTGTCCTCGCAGTGGGCATCGTGAACGAGAACGTCGTCCAGCGTATAACCGTCTTTGCCTATCTCGACCACTTTCAGTCCGAAGCCCTGTTGTACCAATCCGTACTCATTGTTCTCGCCAAACACCAGTTTCTCGCCGTGGCGGACATAGATGGCATTCTTCTTGCGCCCCTCCTTGTTATATACGGCCTCGTGACAGCCGTCGTTGAAGATGACACAGTTCTGCAGCACCTCCGTGACGCTGGCACCCTTGTGCTGATAGGCTGCCTTCAGCACCTCTATGGTTCCAGGTGCGTCGGTGGCTACGCAGCGCGCGAAGAAGTGGCCACGGGCACCAAAGCAGAGCTCGGCAGGACGGAACGGGTCCTCCACCGTGCCGTAAGGACTGGACTTAGAGACAAAGCCGCGGGGTGAGGTGGGAGAGTACTGACCTTTTGTCAAACCGTAGATGCGATTGTTGAGCAGAATCATGTTCAGGTCGATGTTCCTGCGGTTAGCATGGATGAAGTGGTTGCCACCGATAGCCAGTCCGTCGCCGTCGCCGCTGACCTGCCAGACGGTCAGGTCGGGGTTGGCCACCTTTGCGCCAGTAGCGATGGCAGCGGCACGGCCGTGGATGGTGTTCATGCCATAGGTAGCCATATAGTGTGGCAGACGGCTGGAGCAGCCAATGCCTGAGATGACTGCCACGTTTTCGGGGGCTACGCCAATTTCGGCCATAGCCTTATGGAGTGAAGCCAGGAAGAAGTGGTCACCACAACCGGGACACCAACGAGGCTGGCCTTTCTTGAAATCTTGTGCTGTATAACTCATAGTTTTACTCTTTACTGTTTTACCGTTTGTTACTTCTTCAGGATGTCCTCGAATGCGTTGACTAACTCCTCTACGATGAAGGGCTGGCCCTTGACCTGGTTGAACTGGTAGGGAACGAAGCCGTCGACCTTCATGCGCAGGTAGGCAGCCAGCTGACCCATGTTCTGCTCGGCCACCACTACCTTTTTGTATTTAGAGAGCACCTCAGCCGTGTTCTTGGGCAGCGGGTTCAGGAATTTGAACTGAGCCTGTGCCACCTTGTAGCCCTTGGCGTGCAACTCGTCCATAGCCGAGTGCAGATGACCATAGGTAGAACCGAAACCTATGATGAGCAGGTCTGCGTCCGCTACGTCGCCGGCTACCTCCAGGTCGGGCACCTCGATATTGGCAATCTTCTGCTGGCGCAGGCGCGTCATCAGGTCATGGTTCTCAGGGTTCGTTGAGATGGCACCCGTCTGCGAGTCCTTCTCCAGTCCGCCGAGGATGTGGGTGAAGCCCTCGCGACCGGGAACAGCCCAGTAGCGGGTACCGTTTTCCGCACGCATATAAGGTGTCCACTTGCCTTTCAGTTCCTCTGGTACGTAAGGCGGGTTGATGGCGTCGAGTTGAGCTATTTCCGGCAGTTTGAAGGCGCCGGAGCCGTTAGCGACATAGGCGTCGGTCAGCAGAATGACCGGTGTCATGTGCTCCAAAGCCATCTTTGCTGCCTGATAGACGGCATCGAAACAGTCTGTCGGGCTCAGGGCGGCGATAACGGGCATTGGGCTCTCACCATTACGGCCGAAGAGCGCCTGCAAGAGGTCTGTCTGTTCTGACTTGGTGGGCAGACCGGTGGCAGGACCGCCACGCTGTACGTCGATGACCACCAGGGGCAGTTCCATGATAACTGCCAGGTTCATTACCTCAGACTTCAGACATATTCCAGGGCCGGAAGTAGAGGTGACGCCCAGCGCACCGGCGAAGGATGCGCCCAGTGCTGATGCGGCACCACTGATCTCGTCCTCGCACTGTACGGTGATGACGCCGCACGACTTGTGCTTTGACAACTCATGCAGTATGTCGGTGGCAGGAGTGATGGGGTAAGAACCCAGATAAAGACGCAGACCGGCTTTCTCGGCAGCGGCTATCAAGCCATAGGCCGTGGCCTTGTTGCCGGTAATATCCATATAGCGTCCCGGCTCCTTGTGCTTTGACTCTACGCGATAGACGTTGGTAGCACTGGAGTGGGTGTTGTGGCCATAGTCGTAGCCAGCCTGGATGACCTTGATGTTTGCCTCGGCAATAGCGGGCTTCTTGGCGAATTTCTCGCGCAGGAAGTTGGCAACAAGGTTCAGGTCACGGTCGAAGAGCCAGCAGACCAGACCCAGCGCAAACATGTTGCGACATTTCATCATAGCTTTGTTGTCCATGCCGCTGTCGGCCAGGCATTCCTTGACCATGGTGGTCAGCGGGCACTGGATGACGCGGTCCGGGTCGATGCCCATCTCGCCCAGGTAGTCCTCACTCTGGAACTGGGCTTTCTCTAAGTCCTTAGGACCGAAGGAGTCGGTGTCAATGATAATCGTTGCTCCCGGTTTGGCGTAGCGATACTGCGTCTTCAGCGCAGCAGCATTCATGGCCACCAGTACGTCACACTTGTCACCGGGGGTGTAAACCTTGCCGGCACCAATATGAACCTGGAAGCCGGACACACCAGTCAGCGAACCTTGCGGAGCACGGATGTCAGCAGGATAGTCGGGAAATGTTGATATGCCGTTACCAACGGTGGCACTGACCGTAGAAAAGATGTTTCCGGCCAACTGCATGCCGTCGCCAGAGTCACCAGAGAAGCGGACAACAACCTGGTCCAGCTCCTTCACTTCTAATTGTTCAGCCATAATTGTATTTGGTTATTACTATACTTCTTTCTATAAGCGAGTGCAAAATTATTCATTTTTGGTGGAACAACCAAAGGAAATACACAAAAAGTGTATATTTGCCAGCAATACTGTGCAAATATACACTTTTTACGCATTCTTATGCAGAAATGTCCGCCACTAATATTCAAACGACGAGCCGCCCAGGAACTCTCGCAACAGTGACGTTGACGGTATCTGGTCTTCAGGAATAGGACGAATGTAGCGCAGGAATTTCAATAGTCGGTACGCTTCAGCGTATTCGTCGCAGTTCTCGGGAACCTGCTCCAGCAGAGGTATGGCCTGTTGCTTGATGACGGCCAGTTCAAAGAGCATGGCACTGTTGAAGACTGCGTCGGCATTCTCCTGGAAGGGGAATATCCAGCGGTTCTCTCCTTTACGTACGCTCATCCACCGGCGTATGCTCCCCACCGCGTTGACACCACGGTATTTGTGGTCTCGAATGATGCGGCGCAGCAGGCGGTTGTCCGTGGTGGGTATGTAGTTGTGGTTGTCAAGCAGGATGGTGGTCAGGGCCGATGCGTACACGCGGAAGACGTGCTCAGCCGGAATCTGTGCCGTCAGTTCTGGATTTAAGGCATGGATGCCCTCCAGTATGATGACCTCGTTGCCTTTCAACTTCAGCCGTTTTCCGCTCTTCTCGCTACGTCCTGTCTGGAAGTTGTAGCGGGGCAGTTCCACCTCTTCGCCGCGGAAGAGCGCGTTCATCTGTTCGTTGAGCAATGGCAGGTTCAGGGCATGCAGATGCTCGAAGTCATAATCGCCATTCTCGTCCTTTGGTGTCTTTTCACGGTCCAGGAAGTAATCGTCCAGCGAGATGCCTATGGGACGTATGCCGTTGACGCCCAGTTGGATGCTCAGACGCTTGCAGGTCGTCGTCTTGCCACTGCTTGAAGGTCCGGCTATCAGCACCATCTTCACCAGTTTCCGGTGGGCTATCTCGTCGGCTATCTGTGCTATCTTCTTTTCCTGAAGTGCTTCGCTGAGTTGTATGAGCTGGTTTGCGTGACCGTTGTCTATAGCGATGTTCAGGTCGCCAACGGTGCGTACTCCCAGAATGTCTTGCCAATGGTGGTGCTCCTTGAAAATCTCAAACATCTTGTCCTGGCGGACGAAGGTGCCCAGTTTGGCGGGGTTCTCACTAGATGGTATGCGCAACAGAATGCTGTCAAAATAATACTCCAGCCCAAACAGGTAAATCTCCTTGGTGTTGGTCAGCAGCGTGCCGTAAAAGTAGTCTTTGTAGCCATCCATGTCGTAGTAGGTCGTGTAGAGTCGGCCGCTGCTCTCCAGCAGTTTTACCTTCGACATGCTGCCAGCCTGACGGAACATCTCGATGGCCTCTTCCGTGGTGGTGTCGAAACGGTGGATGGGCAGCGCGGCATCTATCAGCTCCTGCATGTGGTGGCGCAACTCGTTGACGTCGTCGGGAGTGACGGGGCGCCCCAGTTGCAGGTCGACATAATAGCCGTTGCTTACCGGGATGTCGATGACGACTTTACAGTCCTTCCACAGGTCGTGGGCTGCTTTGCACAACACAAAGAACAGCGTGCGCGTATAGGCCCGCATGCCGCTGGGAGTGCGCATGTCAAGAAATTCAATGTCCTTTGGCTTGTACACTCTGAAGTGCATACCCTCCACCTTATTATTAACTTTGGCACTGATGGGGCCGAACTCCATTTCAAGCCCTGATTGAGAAAAAATTTCAGAAAGTGTGCTTCCGATGCTTATGTTTAGAGTTTTTTTATTATTTTTGCAACGGATTTTAATTTGTTGTTCCATAAGCGTGATGTTTTGTGGCTACAAAATTATGAAATAAAGTTGAAATAACGAACAATGTAACAAGAATATTTATGTCAATCTGGGTGATTTTTACGTTGCTGGGTTCTCTGGCGCTGCTAATGTACGGCATGAAGTCCATGAGTGAAGCCCTGCAGAAAATGGCGGGTCCGCAACTGCGCCATGTGTTAGGTGCAATGACTACTAACAGGTTTACGGGGATGCTTACAGGTATGCTGGTGACAGCCAGCGTGCAGTCGTCCACAGCTACTACGGTGATGACGGTGTCGTTTGTCAATGCCGGACTATTGACACTGGCTCAGGCCATCTCGGTTATTATGGGTGCCAACATTGGAACCACGCTGACGGCATGGATCATGTCGGCAGGTATGTCGTTCGATGTCGGCAGTCTGGCCTATCCTGCTTTCCTCGTGGGCATTATTCTGATTTATCAAAAGAAGTATCGCTATATCGGCGATTTTCTCTTTGGTCTGGCATTCCTGATATTTGCCTTGGCAACGCTCAGGACAACCGGCCAGAATATGCATCTGGGCGAGAACCAGGCCGTGCTCGACTTCTTTGCCTCCTTTGATCCCAACTCGTTTGTCACCACGCTCATCTTCCTGCTGTTAGGCGGCATCCTTACCTTTTGTGTGCAGTCGTCGGCAGCAGTGATGGCCATCACCATGATTCTCTGCTCCAGTGGTGCACTGCCTATCTATCAGGGCATCGCATTGGTGATGGGTGAGAATATCGGCACCACCGTAACCTCCAACCTGGCAGCCATGTCTGCCAATACCCAGGCGCGCCGCGCAGCCCTGGCCCACATGTTCTTCAACGTGTTTGGCGTAGTGTGGATTCTGTTTATCTTCCGTCCGTTCATTGACATGGTGTGCGGCTGGGTAGGCTACGATGTTAACATGACCATGGAGACTGCCGGCACTCATGCTTTCATGGCCAATGCCGCCAAACTGAGTTTTGTGCTGGCTGCCTTCCATACCAGTTTTAATGTGGCCAACACCATGATTCTGATATGGTTCATTCCTCAGATAGAGCGTTTCGTCTGCTGGGTCATCAAGTCCAAGAAGGTGGACGAGGAAGAGGATTTCCGCCTGCACTTCATTACCGCCGGTTTCATGAAGACCCCGGAACTCTCCGTCCTGGAGGCACAGAAGGAGATACAGCAGTTTGCCAGCCGCATGCAGCGCATGTTCGGTATGGTGCGTGAGTTGCTGACGCTTTCCAGCAGTCATACTGACAAGAAAGACAACCAGGCCGGCGATTTCAATAAGCTGTATACCCGCATCGAAAAATACGAGGGCATCAGCGACAACATGGAACTGGAAATCGCCAAGTATCTCGACTCCGTCAGCGACGCCCATCTCTCTGACGACACCAAGGCCAAGATTCGTGCCATGCTGCGCGAGATTTCTGAGTTGGAGTCCATCGGCGATGCCTGCTATAACATGGCCCGTACCATTTCCCGCAAGTACAACGGCAAGCAAGACCACTTCGTTGAAAAGCAGTACGACCACATGCACCAGATGATGGAGCTGACCGACCAGTCTCTGTCGCAGATGAACAAATTGCTGGGCGGCCGTAAGGAAACCTACGACGTGAACCGCACGTTCAACATCGAGAACGAAATCAATAACTACCGCAACCAGCTGAAGTCGCAGAACATCAACGACATCAATAACCATGAGTACTCCTATGCCGTTGGCACCATCTACATGGATCTGATCAACGAGTGCGAGAAGTTGGGCGACTACGTGGTCAATGTTGTTGAGGCACGAATGGGACTGCGTCAAAAAGATGCCTAAAAATAGTGTAGTTTTAAAAAAAAATATTAAATTTGCACCCGAAAACAATAAACCATACTAAATATGCGTAGAATTTTATTTTTAACTGCCATGATGTTGACGTGCTCGTTGACCATTCTGGCCCAGGTGACTACCTCTGCTCTCAGTGGTAAGGTAACTATTCAAGACACTAAGGAAGAGGTCATCGGTGCAACCATCGTTGCAGTGCACGAGCCTTCTGGCACCAAGTACACGGCTGTGACCAATGTCAGCGGACGTTTTGCTATTCAGGGTATGCGTAGCGGTGGTCCCTACACGGTCACTGTCAGCTACATCGGCTACGAGACAAAGACCTTCCATGAGATTTTCCTGGAACTCGCCGAAACCTATAACCTGCCGGTATGGCTCTCCGAGGATGCCAACGAGCTGGCAGAGATTGTGGTGAGTGGCCGGGCTTCCAAGTTCTCTGCTGAGAAGACCGGTGCCTCTACCAACATCAATAACCGCACCATTCAGGAGCTGCCCACCGTGAGCCGTTCTATCACTGACATCACCAAGCTCTCTCCCTATGCCAATGGTATGAGTTTTGCCGGTGCCAACGGTCGTATGACCAACTTCACCCTCGACGGTGCCAACATCAACAACAACTTCGGTCTGTCGTCCAACCTCCCTGGTGGCGGCACTCCTGTCTCTATTGACGCTATTGAGGAAATCCAGGTCGTCGTCTCTCCCTACGATGTCCGTCAGTCCAACTTCATTGGCGGTGGCATCAACGCCATCACCAAGGCCGGTACCAACACCTTCAAGGGTACAGCCTATGTCTACCATAACAACGAGAACATGCACGGCAACCGCATCGACGATAAGGAGTTGGCCGAGCGCACCCAGAATCGTAAGACTACCTATGGCTTTACCCTCGGTGGTCCTATCATCAAGGACAAGCTGTTCTTCTTCGGCAACTTCGAGCGCTCAGTGGTTCCTACCACTGTTGTCAACTGGCATGCCTCCGCTGACGGCAAGGCTAATACCGACCAGATGATTTCTCGTACCAAGGCCAGCGACTTGCAGACCGTCAAGGACTACCTCGTCAACAACTACGGCTATGATCCCGGTTCCTATACCGACTTCCCTGCCGACGAGACCAATACCAAGTATCTGGGTCGTCTTGACTGGAACATCACCAATGCGCACCACCTGACGCTGCGCTTCAACCATACCAACAACGAGGTGTGGAACGGTCCCAGCCCTGTGTCTAACGACTTCGGCAGTTCCTGGAACATCAATACCGAGGGTCACTTCTCGCAGACCTCTATGGGCTATGCCAGCACGCTTTACAAGATGCAGAACAAGGCTACCACCTTCTCTGCCAACCTGAACAGTCGCTTCAGTCAGGTGTTCAACAACGAGTTGCTGTTCACCTATTCTGATATCGACGACGTGCGTGACAGCAATACCCCAGAGTTCCCCTTCGTGCAGATTCTGGAGCCCAACGCCAATGGTGAGCTGAAGCCCTACATCTCGTTGGGTTACGAGCTCTTTACCTATAAGAACCGCGTACAGAACAAGACGACCACCATCACCGACAACGCCACCTTCTATCTGGGTTCTCACAAGGTGATGGCCGGTATCAATTTCGAACACCAGTATGCGCTGAACACTTACATCCGTAATGGTGTCGGTGCCTATCAGTACAACAGCATGGCCGACTTCATGAGCCAGGCTGCGCCGCGTGCCGTGGCCCTGACGTGGGGCTACAATGGCGAGACCACTCCTCAGGACAAGGTGGCCTTCAACCAGTTGGGCATCTATCTGCAGGACGAGTGGAACGTCCGTGACAACCTCAAGCTGACTTACGGCATCCGCTTCGACAACCTGATGTTTGATAACGACGACCTCATGGCCAACAGCAAGGTCGATGCCCTGGACTTCGAGGGCAAGAAACTCACTACCGGTGAGTGGCCGAAGAACAATCTGCAGATTTCACCGCGTGTCGGCTTCACTTGGGACATCTTTGGCGACAAGTCGCTGAAGCTGCGTGGTGGTACGGGTCTCTTTGCCGGTCGCATGCCTTTGGTGTTCTTCACCAACATGCCGGGTAACACTGGTATGTCTAAGTACCAGTATCAGAGCCGCTATGGTGGCGACTACAAGAATGCTGTCCTCAATGCCTTTGCCGGCAACTTCGTGACCAGCAAGGAAGAAATGCAGGCCATCATCGTAGCCAACGACCCCAATGCCAAGACCACCATCTCGCCCGACCAGGGTTCCATGCCCAGCTCCATCGCTGCTGTCGACCCCGACTTCAAGATGCCGCAGGTGTGGAAGTCCAGCATTGCTCTTGACTATAATGTTCCCGTTTCCTTCCCCTTGTCGCTCACTGCCGAGTTCATCTACAACAAGCAGGTCAACGACGTGATGATTGAAGACTGGGACGTCAAGGGCGACAACTCCTCTTGGCAGCGCATGGCCGGTGCCGACAACCGTCTCATCTATCCTTCCGACTATCGCATCAACAACAAGGCTGCCTACGTGCTGACCAACACCTCCAAGGGTTATGGCTGGACCGCCAACCTGACGCTGAATGCCGAGCCCGTCAAGGATCTGCGCGTCATGGCCAGCTATACGCACACCGTCAACAAGAACATCTCCAGTCTGCCAGGTTCCAATGCCGCTTCCGTGGTCAATGCCATCTATTCTGTCAATGGTCCACGCTTTGCCACCCTGCAGTCCTCCAGTTTCGTCATTCCCGACCGTGTCATTGCCAGCGTCAGCTACAGCACCAAGCACGATCACTATACCCTTTTCTACGAAGGTTATCGTCCCACTGGTTACTCCTATTATTATAGTACCGATGTCAATGGCGACGGTTTGGTTAACGACCTGATGTACATTCCTAAGGACGACAGCGAAATCAAGTTTGCCACCGACGAGGATCGCATAGCCTTCTGGAACTTCGTCGAGCAGGACGACTACCTGAAGAACCACAAGGGCGAGTATGCCGAGGCCTATGCTGCCCATCCTCCCTTTGTTCATCGCTTCGACTTCCGCTGGGCTCACGACTTCAACCTGAAGATAGGCAAGACCATGCACAAGTTGCAGCTCTCTGCCGACTTCCAGAACATCGGCAACCTCTTCAACTCCTGCTGGGGTGTCGAGAAGAACATGGCCTCGTCAGCCAATGGCGGCCAGATTCTTCGTCTGAAGAATGTCAGCGATGTCAAGAAAGGTGCTCAGCCCATCTACGTTATGAACAGTAATACCGACGGAACACCCATCACCAAGACCTGGGACTACAACCACAGCTACGGCCAGTGCTGGCGCCTGCAGGTTGGTGTGAAGTACTACTTCAATTAACCTGAGTCTCACTCAAAGAAACATCCTTTCAGCTACGTAAAAAGTAGCTGAAAGGACTTTATTAAATATACTAACTCATAAACACATGAAACTGAAGAGAATTTTTGTGGCTGCGCTCACCCTGCTGTGCAGTGTGGTCATGGTGGCTCAGGAAATGCAGATGCCGCCGATTCCCGTTGACCCCGCCGTGCGCATTGGCAAGTTGGACAACGGACTGACTTATTACATCCGCCACAATGAGTATCCTGAACACGTGGCTAATTTCTACATTGCCCAGCGTGTAGGCTCCATCCAGGAGGACGAGAGTCAGCGTGGTCTGGCCCACTTCCTGGAGCACATGGCCTTCAATGGCTCCGAGAATTTCCCCTCCAAGCCTGAGGGCAAGGGCATCATCGACTTCACCCGCTCGCTGGGTGTCGAGTTCGGTTCTGACCTGAATGCCTATACCAGCATCGACCAGACCGTCTACCGTGTCTGCGACGTGCCCACCAAGCGCGCCACCGCCCTCGACTCCTGTCTGCTCATTCTGAAGGACTGGTCTAACGGCTTGTCGCTGGAGGCCGACGAGATTGACAAGGAGCGCGACGTCGTCCACAACGAGTGGCGCCTGGGCGAGGGCCCCTCACAGCGCATGATTACCCGCTCGCTGCCCAAGATGTATCCCGGCTCTAAGTACGGCGTGCGCATGCCCATCGGTCTGATGTCCGTCATCGACAGTTTCAAGCCCGCCACCCTGCGTGCCTACTATCATAAGTGGTATCGTCCTGACAACCAGGCCATCATCATTGTCGGCGATGTCGACGTCGACCACATGGAGGCCAAGATCAAGGAGCTCTTCAGCGGCATCAAGGTCGACGCCAACGCTCCTAAGGTTGTTGCCGAGTCTGTTCCCGACAACAACGAGGCCATCTATATCTTCGAGAAAGACAAGGAGATGCAGATGAGCGAGGTGATGGTAATGATGAAGCACGACGCCGTTCCTGAAGAGGAGAAAGCCAATATGGGCTATCTGGTCCAGAGCTACGTCACCAGCGTCATTGCCCGCATGATGAACCAGCGCCTGTCAGAGATGACCCAGGAGGAGAGCTGCCCGTTCTTCCAGGCCTTTGCCGACGACGGTCAGTATATGCTCTCCAAGACCAAGGACTGCTTCGAACTCATTGGCGTACCCAAGGAAGGTAAGGACATGGAGACCCTGCAGACCATCTACCGCGAGGCCCGTCGTGCTCGTGAGTTCGGCTTCACCGCCTCTGAGTATGCCCGTGCCCAGGCCGACTACCTCAGCGCGCTGGAGAAGCAGTACACCAACCGTGACAAGCGCAAGAACGCCGAGTTTGGCGACCAGTACCGCGACCACTATCTCTCCAACGAGCCCATTCCCCCATTGGATGTGCTTTACCAGCTGATGCAGCAGATAGCCCCCAACATCCCCGTAGCCGTCATCAATCAGGCTGTTCCCGAACTCATTTCCGTCACTGACAGCAACCTCGTCGTCATGGAGTGGGCCCAGGAGAAGGAAGGCAAGGTCTATCCCACCGAGCAAGACATGGCTGCCGCCATTGCCGCTGCCCGCGCTGAGAAGATAGAGGCTTATGTGGACAATGTCAAGGACGAGCCGCTGGTCGACGTCACCAAGATCAAGGCCGGCAAGATTGTCAAGGAGCAAGAGAACAAGCTCTTCGGCTATAAGGAACTGACACTCTCCAATGGTGCCACCGTCATTCTGAAGAAGACCGACTTCAAGGACGATGAAGTCCAGATGCAGGCCTTTGCCAAGGGCGGCAAGTCGCTCTACGGTCCTGCCGACTACACCAACCTGAAGGTCTTCGACGAGGTCATCGGCTATAGCGGCATCGGCAACTTCTCCAGCAACGAACTCACCAAGGCTCTGGCCGGTAAGGAGGTCAACGCCGATGCTACCATGGGCAACACCCGCCAGTATGTCACTGCTCACTCCACGCCGAAGGACATCGAGACCATGATGCAGATGCAGTATCTCTACTTCACCGCTATCAACAAGGACGAGAAGCAGTACCAGAACCTGATGACCTCGCTCGACATGGCACTGAAGAACAAGAACCTCAATCCGCAGGCCGTCTTCAGCGATTCTCTGGCCAACACCCTCTATGCTCACAATCCCCGCTTCGCCAATATCCAGGTCGAGGACCTGAAGAACATCAACTACGACCGCATCCTGGAGATTGCCAAGGAGCGCTTCCAGAATGCCGGCCAGTTCACCTTCATCTTCGCCGGCAACTTCGACGAGCAGACGCTGCGCCCGCTCATCGAGCAGTATGTTGCCTCGCTGCCTGCCACCAAGCAGAAGCCTGAGGACTTCAAGGAGATTCTCACGTTGGCTAAGGGCGAGGTCGTCAACAACTTCAAGGTCAAGACCGAGTCGCCCAAGGCTACCGCCTTTGAGTATTGGTATGCGCCCATGGCCTACACCCTGGAGAACAAGGTGAAGATCGACGCTGTGGGTCAGATTCTCTCCATGATCTACCTGAAGACCATCCGCGAAGACGAGAGTGCCGCCTACTCCTGTGGTGCCAGCGGTGGCTTCAACCTCAGCTCTCACCAGCCCATTGCCGCCCTGCAGGGCTACTGCCCCATGAATCCCGACAAGCAGGAGATTGCCATCCGCCTGTTGCACGAGGGCATTGCCAAGATGCAGAAGGCTGTCGATGCCGACCAGTTGCAGAAGACCAAGGAGTACATGCTCAAGCAGATTGACGTCGACGCCAAGAAGAACGATTTCTGGATCAGCACCATCAGCGACTATAAGGAATATGGTGTCGACTTCTATACCGACTACAAGAAGACTGTCGAGTCACTGACTGTCAACAGCGTGCGCGACTTCCTGAACCAGTTGCTCAAGAGCGGCAACCACGTGGAGGTTATCATGCTGCCGGAGGCGAAGTGAGTTGATAATGGATAATTGACAATTGATAATTAAAACGGCTTGCTTCTATGGAAACAAGCCGTTTTTTTTTGTCATTTGGCAAAATCTGCGTACCTTTGCACCCGCTAAGCATTAGCAGTTAATAGTAAATCGTCAAATAAGTAAATACTAATGTCATATTTATTCTCATCAGAATCAGTGTCTGAAGGCCATCCCGACAAGGTGGCCGACCAGATTAGCGACGCCATTCTCGACCAGTTCCTGGCCTACGACGACCATGCCCGTGTGGCCTGCGAGTCGTTTGTCACCACCGGCCAGGTGGTGCTCATGGGCGAAGTCCGCAGTGATGTGTACATCGACCTGCAGACCATAGCCCGCAACACCATTAAGAAGATAGGCTATACCAAGGCCGAATACCAGTTCGACGGCAACTCCTGTGGCATTCTCACCGCCATCCACGAGCAGAGCGACGACATCAACCGCGGTGTCGACAATGGCGACGAAGACGAGCAGGGAGCCGGAGACCAGGGCATGATGTTCGGCTATGCCACCAACGAGACCGAGAACCTGATGCCCGTCTCTCTCGACCTGGCGCACCTCATCATGCGTACCCTGGCCGACATCCGCAAGGAGGGTCGCCAGATGACCTACCTGCGCCCCGACGCCAAGAGTCAGGTGACCATTCAGTATAGCGATGCCGGCATCCCTGAGCGCATCGACACCATCGTCGTCTCCACCCAGCACGACGAGTTCGACAGCGACGACGAGCGCATGCTCAGCCGCATCCGCGAGGACGTCATCAACATCCTCATTCCCCGTGTCAAGCAGCAGATTCACTCTCCCAAGGTGCTGGCCCTCTTTGGCGACGACATCAAGTACTTCGTCAACCCCACCGGTAAGTTTGTCATTGGCGGACCTCACGGCGATACGGGTTTGACGGGTCGTAAGATTATCGTCGACACCTATGGCGGCAAGGGTGCCCACGGCGGAGGTGCCTTCTCAGGCAAGGACTCCTCCAAGGTCGACCGCTCCGCCGCCTATGCTGCCCGCCACATTGCCAAGAACATGGTGGCTGCCGGCGTAGCCGACGAGATGCTCGTACAGATCAGCTATGCCATCGGCGTGGCCCGTCCCATGAACATCTATGTCAACACCTATGGCCGCTCGCACGTCAACATGACCGATGGCGAGATAGCCCAGAAGATAGAACAACTCTTCGACCTGCGCCCCAAGGCCATTGAGCGCTCCCTGAAGCTGCGCCAGCCCATGTATCTGGAGACTGCGGCCTACGGACACATGGGGCGCCAGTCAGAGATTGTGAAGAAAACCTTTACCAGCCGCTACCACGAGACGAAGACCATCGATGTCGAACTCTTCACGTGGGAGAAATTGGACCGCGTAGACGATATCAAGAAGGCTTTTTCACTGTAACCGTTGACACCGACTGACAGCATATCCACCATTCAGAGGCCCGAAGGCGAGCTGCGCGTCGACCTGCCTCTATACTATAAGGAGGGATTCTTCTCTGGAGACTCCCTCCTTCACCCTGAACTGAAGGGTGGGCGCTTCGGCACCCCTGGCGACCCCGTGCCCTACAGCGTGCGTGGCGACGATGTCATCACGCTGCTCCTGCTGGGCTCCTTCTTGCTGGCCGTCGTCTCCTATTCCGGCATCCGTGGCTTCTTCACCCGTCAGGTCAAGAACTTCTTCACCACCCCCCATGAGGGCATGACCGTTATGACCGAGACCGGCAGCGAGCAACGCTTTCAGCTGCTCATCGTCGTCCTCACTGGTCTGCTCTTTGCCACGCTCTGCTACTTCTACTCCCTCTCCGTCCATGGCGATGCCTACATGCTTCCGTCGTCCTATTACCTGATTCTTATCTTCTGGGCACTCACCGAAGTCTATTTCCTGCTGAAGATGGGACTCTACGCCCTGGTCAACAGCGTGTTCTTCGATAGTAAAAGAAACGGACAATGGATGAAGTCCCTCCTCTTCATCATCTCCTTGGAGGGCCTGCTGGCACTGCCGGCAGTCATCATGGGACCTTACTTCGACCTCTCTATTAATAAAATAGCGATTTATATCGCCGCAGTGCTTATAATCGTTAAAATCATGACGTTTTATAAGTGTTATATCATCTTTTTTCGGCAAAATGTCGTCAGTCTGCAAATTATTTTGTACCTTTGTGCGCTCGAAATAGTGCCCTTGTTGGCATTGTGGAAAATACTGGACTTTACAGCAAATAGTTTGAAAATAAATTTTTAGGACATCCATGATAAAAAAGATTTTGGTTTCGCAGCCTAAACCGTCAAGTGAGAAGTCACCTTATTATGATATCGCTACCAAGTTTGGCGTAGAGCTTGTTTTTCGCCCATTTATTAAGGTAGAGGGTCTCACCGCAAAGGACTTCCGTGCTCAGAAGGTCAACATTTTAGACTATACCGCCATTGTCTTCACCTCTCGCCACGCCATTGACAACTTCTTCACCCTGGCCAAGGAGTTGCGCGTCGCCATTCCTGAGGATATGAAGTATTTCTGTGTCACCGAGACCATCTCGCTGTATATCCAGAAGTACGTGCAGTACCGCAAGCGCAAGGTGTTCTTCGGCACTACCGGCAAGATTGACGACCTGCTGCCCACCATGGTCAAGCACAAGACCGAGAAGTACCTTGTGCCCATGAGCGATGTCCACAACGACAGCATAGCCCGCCTCCTCGACTCCAAGAAGTTGCAGCACCACGAGTGCGTCATGTATCGCACCGTCAGCAACGACTTCACCCCTGAGGAGGTCAAGACCTTCGACTACGACATGCTCATCTTCTTCAGCCCCTCCGGTATTGAGTCGCTGACCAAGAACTTCCCCAATTTCCAGCAGGGCGACATTGCCATAGCCACCTTCGGCCCCACCACCGCCAAGGCAGCCAAGGATGCCGGCTTGCGCCTTGACATCGAGGCCCCGTCAGAGAAATATCCCTCCATGACCGGTGCCCTGCAGCACTATCTGTTGGAGCAGCAGGGCTAAGCCCTCTTCCTGCTGGCAGTCGTCCGTTTCTCTTTATCAGCAGTGTCCATGATGGCCGCAAAGCAATACGGATTTCGCAAACGGGAGCGCCTGGTGAGCCAGCGGCTCATCGACGACCTCTTCGCCGGCGGCCATAGCCGTTCCGTGGCAGCCTTCCCCTTGCGTGCCGTCTATCAGTTGCGTCCGCGTGGCGACCATGACGCTCCCCTGCAGATGCTGGTCAGCGTGCCCAAGAAGCACTTCCACCATGCCGTCGACCGCAACCGTGTCAAGCGTCAGGTCCGCGAGGCCTGGCGCCACCAGCAGCCCCTGCTCGCCCAGTCTCTTGGCGCTGACCGTCAGTTGCTCGTCGCCTTTGTCTGGCAGTCCAATGCCCAGCTCACCACCCAGCAGGTTGCGTCGCGCGTCGCTGGCATTGTCCGCCGTATTCAGGAGAAGCTATGAAGCGTTTCTTCCATCTTCTTCTCCGCCTGCTGTCCCTCTTCCTGCTGGTGCCCATCCGTTTCTACCAGCTGGTCATCTCGCCCCTCACTCCCCCCTCTTGTCGTTTCACCCCCACCTGCAGTGAGTATGCGCGCCAGGCCATCCTCAAGCACGGTCCTTTCAAGGGCCTCTACCTCGCCATTCGCCGCCTGCTCCGCTGCCATCCCTGGGGCGGCTCCGGCTACGACCCCGTACCCTGACCTCCACAGGCAGGCATCGCCTATATTTCTCTCTTTTTATTTGGTATATTGAAAAATTGTGCTTATATTTGCAGTGGAAATATCAATACTCTGGCAAAATGGCTCAATTGGTAGGAAGATACCCTGTTGGCATACAGACCTTCTCGGAAATAATGAGAAAGGGCTATTTATATGTTGACAAAACAGATCTGGTTTGGAGACTGGCAAACTATTCAAAGTTTGTCTTTTTAAGTCGTCCTCGCAGATTTGGCAAGTCGCTGCTTTCCTCCACCTTAGAGTCTTATTTCCGTGGTGAGAAAGAACTCTTCATGGGGCTGAAAATCATGGAACTTGAACACGACTGGACGCCTTATCCCACCATTAGGCTCGACCTTAGCCGCACCAAAGGCAGCACCTCTTCAGCCACGTTGCAAGACAGACTGTTGGACATCCTCGACCCTTATGCCGAAGAGTATGGCATTACTGAGAAGAAACGTACTCCTGGCGCCATGCTTGACTATCTGATTCGTAAGATTCATCAGCAGACCAGCCGTCAGGTCGCAGTCATCATTGACGAGTACGACGCCCCGCTTCTTGACGTGCTCCATAGTGACGACAGACTTGAAGACATGCGGCGAGTGATGCAGGAGTTCTACGTGCAGTTGAAGGCCAGCGAAGCCATGCTTAAGTACTGCTTTATTACCGGCATCACCAAGTTCTCGCAGCTCAGCATTTTCTCCACCATCAACAATCTGACAAATGTCACCATGGACCCGCAGTTTGGCGCCATCTGTGGCATTACTGAGCAGGAGTTGTCTACCTTTATGTCCGATGACATCAGGGCGTTGGCCGACACCTATGAGGTTACCCCCGACGAAATGCATCATATCTTGAAGGCCAGATACGACGGCTACCGCTTCACGGAGATGCCTGCCGAGATTTACAATCCTTTCAGCCTGCTGAAGGCTTTCCAGCAACAGAAGGTCGACAACTACTGGTTCGAAAGCGGTACGCCAACATTTCTGATTCATCAGTTGCAGCACTTCCGAACCGATATTATGTCGGTAGACAAGTTAGAGGTGCCGTCGTCAGCCTTCGACCAGCCCACAGAGAATATGCAGGATGCACTCCCGTTACTTTATCAGAGTGGCTACCTGACTATCAAGGGCTACGACCGGGAAGCAGAGACCTATATCCTCTCCATTCCAAATCAGGAGGTACGTATAGGCTATGTCCGAGGACTCCTGCCGGCATACGTAGGACTGAACGACGCCACTGTGCAGACGGGCTTTGCGTTGAAGTTCTGGCGTGCCTTGAAGCAGGGCGACATCGAACTGGCGATGACTGAGATGAAGGCATACCTCTCTGGTGTGCCTTACGTTGAGGGCTTCAGACAAAAGTTGAGCGATGCAGCCACAGCCGAGGGCTTCTATGAGTACACCCTATACCTCATTTTCTCCATGCTGAATGTCTATGTGAAGACTCAGGTTAAGTGTGCTGGTGGCCGCACGGACATGGTGGTGTGGATGCCCGACACAACCTATGTCTTTGAGCTGAAGGTCAATGGTACTGCGCAGCAGGCTCTCGACCAGATTAACAGTAAGGGCTATGCTTTGCCTTACATCACCGAAGGTCGCAAGGTAGTGAAAGTTGGTGTTGCCTTCGATGCCGAAAAGCGCATCCCTACCGATTGGCTCATCTCCTGACCCCGAGTATTCTGAGCAGTCTGTGTTCGTATTTTCTGTGCGAACTGGCGTAGACAGGGCTATTTTTGTGTTAATTTAATAATTTTTTCAGCAAAATCTTTGTTGTTTCATAAAATTTGTTTACCTTTGCTCCCGAAATAGGCCTGTCCGCGCGTG
>CACWFV010000012.1 GCA_902760315.1 uncultured Bacteroidales bacterium
GGAGTTTCTCGATATTTTCGGTGTGTGATCCCGTTGGGATTCAAACCCAAGACCTTCAGAACCGGAATCTGACGCTCTATTCAGCTAAGCTACGGGACCATAAAAGTAGCGTTTTTTTCAAAACACGTGCAAAGGTAAGCATTTTTATTGAAAAAAGAGAATAGTACATTGAGAATTATACTCTTTTAAATATTGGCAGTTTGTGCAGAATGTTGCTCAAAATCAAGGAATAGTGACATTTTGCAAAAATAATTAGGCAATTTACTTGCATTTCAAACTAAAAGTAGTACCTTTGCAGGCGCAAACTGTAAACAACAGTAAATTGTAAATAATCAAATTGTATATTATATCAATGAGTCAATTAATCAAGCCAATCGACTATCAGCCGTTGCTCGATGCCAAGCAGACGGAGCAGGGCATCAAGATGATTAAGGAGTTTTTCCAGCAGAATCTGTCTACAGAGTTGCGCCTACGCCGTGTGACGGCTCCACTCTTCGTGCTGAAGGGATTGGGTATCAACGACGACCTGAATGGTGTGGAGCGTGCTGTGACATTCCCGATCAAGGACCTGGGTGACGCCAAGGCCGAGGTGGTTCACTCATTGGCTAAGTGGAAGCGTCTGTCGCTGGCTGAGTATATGGTAGAGCCTGGGTACGGCATCTATACCGACATGAATGCTATTCGCGCTGACGAAGAACTGGACAATCTTCACTCGCTGTATGTTGATCAGTGGGACTGGGAAGCTGTCATCACCAAAGAGCAACGCACCGTGGTTTTTCTGAAGAACGTCGTGGAGCGCATCTATGCCGCCATTCGCCGTACGGAATATCTGACCTGTGAGACCTATCCTCAGATAAAACCTTTCTTGCCAGAAGAGATTCACTTTATACATGCTGAGGAACTGCTGCAACTATATCCTGACAAGACACCCAAGGAGCGCGAGGACGCCATTTGCAAGAAGTATGGTGCTGTCTTTATAATAGGTATTGGTGGAAAACTCTCGAATGGTGAAAAGCACGATGGCCGAGCACCAGACTACGACGACTGGTCGACTATGGGTGATAATGGCCTGGCCGGTCTGAATGGTGACATTCTCATATGGTACCCCGTGCTGGGTCGCTCGTTTGAATTGTCATCTATGGGTATCCGTGTGGACAAAGAGAGTCTGCTGCGCCAACTGGCTATTGAAGACAAGGAGGATCGCAAGACGCTGTATTTCCACCAAAAACTGCTGAACGACGAGTTGCCGCTGAGCATAGGTGGCGGTATTGGTCAAAGTCGTCTATGCATGGTGCTGTTGCACAAAGGACACATTGGTGAGATACAGGCATCCATCTGGCCCGACGAGATGCGCCAGGAGTGCAAAGCGCTTGGTATGACACT
The DNA here is from genome assembly GCA_902760315.1 of uncultured Bacteroidales bacterium. Classification (GTDB taxonomy): domain Bacteria; phylum Bacteroidota; class Bacteroidia; order Bacteroidales; family Bacteroidaceae; genus Prevotella. The sequence continues at coordinate 1,384 of CACWFV010000012.1, forward strand.
CATATAAGAATGCTCCATATATAGGAGTGCTGATTACCGCTGGGAACAGTGCGGATAGTTAGGCTAATTCCAAGTCGAGTAAGTCCTTCAACACTTTGATTGAAGGATTTTCTTTTTCCAATAGCTGGTACTGCTCTCGTCTGGAAAGAACCGGAACATCCGCGCCTTGTTCTGCAAGGCGTAAAGAAAGGCGAATGCTTTTGTTATGAAGATAAAGTTTGAGGGTGCTGGCTATGCTACCCTTGATTTGTTCCAACTGGTCCAATGCGACTTGATTGTCTGCGGTCACTTCCACATTAGGGAAGTCCGTGATGACGGGATTCATGTTTTTCATGCGTGCTGCGATGCCACTTAGTTTCTGGGGCATACGGTTGCACATCAGCATCCATTGCAGTTCCAAGTCTTGCTGGCTGAACGCCATCTCCTCGTCTTTTGGCACGGCATTGGGGTCAGAGGCATCCAGTGTGCCTGGTATGACTGACATCTTCTTGGGAGATGCTTTCTCCAGGACGTTTTTGAACGAAAGGCTCACAGCCGACTTCAACAAAGGACGCTTGGCTGCTGGAGCTGCAGCTGTATGCTGAACCATTTCTGGCGATGACGCAACACGCTCAGCAGCGGCTACCTGCGGGGCTGCTTTCTGTGGCTGAGGGGCTTGTGTCAGTTGCTTAAACAGGGATTTCAATCTTCTGGGCTTACGCCCACTGCCAACGCCATCGTCAGGCTGAGTAATCTGAGCTATTTCTATCAGCGTCAGCTCTACCAACAGGCGCTTATTACTGGATTGGCGGTAGTTGATATCGCACTGGTTAATGATGCGCAGTGCTTGATAAAGAAATGGAATCTGGCACTTCTGAGCCTGCTGCTGGTAGCGCTCACGTTGCTGGTCACTTACTTCCAAGAGCGGCAACGTCTGTATGTCGCGAGCCATGAGTACATTACGTACGTGTTTAGCCAAGCCCTGAATGAGTAGTCCCCCATCGAAGCCCTTGTTGATGATGTTGTTCAGCAGTACCATGATGTCCATCGCTTTATTCTCCAGTGCCAGGTCTATCAAGCGGAAATAGTTGTCAGAGTCGAGTACGTTCAAGTCTTCAATGACCTTTTGGTAGGTGATGTTGCCCTGACAGAAGGATGCTGCCTGGTCGAAAATACTGAGAGCATCACGCATGCCGCCGTCAGCTTTCTCGGCAATAACAGCCAATGCTTCTTCCTCAACGCTGATGCCCTCCTTCTGAGCAACCTGTTTGAGGTGGCTAATAGTGTCGCGCACCGTCATGCGTTCAAAGTCATAAATCTGACAACGGCTCAAGATGGTTGGAAGAATCTTGTGCTTCTCAGTAGTTGCCAGAATAAAGATAACATGCTGGGGCGGTTCCTCCAAGGTTTTCAGAAAAGCATTGAAGGCAGCCGTAGAGAGCATGTGCACCTCGTCAATGATAAACACTTTATACTTACCCACCTGGGGCGGTATGCGTGTCTGCTCCATGAGCGTCTTGATGTGTTCTACCGAATTGTTGGATGCTGCATCAAGTTCAAAAATGTTAAATGAGCGCTGCTCGTTGAAAGCCTCACACGACTCGCAATGCCCACAAGCCTCGCCATCGGCAGTTGGCGACATGCAGTTAATGGCCTTGGCAAAGATTCTGGCACAAGTGGTCTTACCCACGCCGCGCGGTCCGCAGAAGAGGTATGCGTGTGCCAATTTCCCGCTCTTGACGGCATTCTTCAGCGTAGTAGTCAGTGCCTGTTGTCCTACCACGGAGTCAAACGAAGTCGGACGATATTTTCGTGCCGAAACGATGTATTCTTCCATAAACACTTATGATTTTGCCCACAAAGGTACAAAATAAAGTGAAAAGAAATGCAATTTCTTTTGTATTTCTCTCACTTATTTTGTAATTTTGCAAACGTAATCGAAAACAGCAATGAAAAAAATCAAGCAGATACTCCTTGACATCTATCACATCAAGGCCCTAAAGTATATCGTAGTGTCGCTGGTCGGCATCACTCTGATAGGTTTTGTGGATGAGAATAGCATTCTACACCACATCATGAACAAACAGCGCATCAGCGAACTGCAGGACGAGATAGACCGATACACCGCCCAGAACGAAAACGACAAGGCCCAGATTCAGGAACTTGAGGAAAACCCTAAAGCCATTAAGAAGATAGCTCGTGAACGTTACTTTATGAAATCGGATGATGAGGACATCTTCGTACTTAGCGATGACGAGCAGTCTGTTAACAGCATATTAAACAATGAGAGAGTTAAATAAGTTAGAGATCATGCTCATGTTGCTCGGCGGCTTGCTCATGGTCATCGGAGCAGGTGCGAATGTATTGTTCTGCCAATGGGCACCCTACGTATTTTCCCCAGGAGCCTTGCTATTTGTTGCCATGCAATTGCGCCAACGCTACGAAGGCCGCAATTTTACCATACGCCGTCTACGTCGAATCCAGATTCTCAGTTGTATGCTCTTTCTGTTATCAGCCCTGCTCATGTTGGCTAACCAACAGAATTTTCTGCCTCTGGACTGGCTCTATTATATTAAATATGTACGAAACAATTGGGTCGTCGCACTTCTTGTGGCAGCCATTCTTCAACTCTATACCAGCCACCGAATAAGCAGCGAAATAGAAAAAGACACCAAATAAATGCTAAATATTTGCGCAAAAGTTTAAAATTGCGCAAATATTTTTCATATTTCAAGATATCGTCGTACATTTGCCGATAATTTCTGACGAAAACTTTAGCTATGAATAGATTTACATATACGATTGCATCCGTTCTTACGGTATTGTTGACCTCCTGCGCCAGTTCCTACAACGTGCGGGGAACGTCATCAATCTCCGCGCTCGATGGCAGCAAGCTCTATCTGAAGACCATCAAAAACAACGAATTCCGGAACATAGACTCCTGCGAAGTCGTTCATGGTGAGTTCCACTTTGCCGGACTGCTCGACAGTGTCTGCATGGCCAGCCTTTTTATGGACGACGAAAGCATCATGCCCATTGTTTTGGAAGAAGGCGATATTGTAATCCGCATCGAGAATGGCGTACAGAACGTCAGTGGTACTCCGTTGAACGACAGCCTGTATGTCTTCATGGATAAACACAATCAACTCTCCAACCGCATGAGCGAGCTCTCCCATCGTCAAAGTCAAATGCTGCTCGATGGTATTGACGAAGATCAGATAAACCGCGAACTCTCTTTGGAGGCCAACCAAATAGCTACAGAGGAAGACCAATTGGTTACAAAGTTCATTTGCGACAACTTCGACAATGTCCTTGGCCCCGGTGTCTTCATGATGATTACCAGCCAGTATCGCTATCCCGTGTTGACCCCCCAGATTGAGGACATCATGTCAAAAGCCACTGACCGTTTCAAAAACGACACCTACGTTCGTGAATACTACCAAACAGCCCAAGAGAACGAGGCTCGCATGAATGGCACCAAAGACATGGAAGAGCCCACTGTACCCCAAGCCGCCCAACCGGATTCACTTGCCGTCCAGCCCGTTGCTCCACTGACCAATCTTCCTAAGCCATGAAGACGCTTATCAGGGGGGGGCATGTCGTTAATGAAGGGCGAGTGTTTGATGGCGACATTGTCATCATCGACGGCAATATCACCGAGGTGAGAAGGAAGAAAAATGCAGAACAACAGCAATCCTTAGACACAAATGCTGAGTCTTCAGACTTCAACGAGATTATTGATGCCAGCGGCTGCTACGTCCTGCCCGGCGTCATTGACGACCATGTACACTTCCGCGACCCCGGACTGACTGAAAAAGCCGACATCGATACCGAGAGCCGCGCGGCAGCAGCAGGAGGCGTCACTAGCTATTTTGACATGCCTAACTGCCAGCCCCAAACTACAACGCTGGAGGCTCTTGCACAGAAGCATGCTTCAGCCCAACGGAAGAGCCACGTCAATTATGCCTTCTTTTATGGAGCCACAAATGACAATGCCGATACCTTTAGCACGCTGGACACTACACGCGTTCCGGGCATCAAACTCTTCATGGGTTCTTCTACCGGCAACATGCTCGTTGATCGTCAGGACTCGTTGGAGCACATCTTCAAGCTTTGCCGGTTGCCGCTTATGGTGCATTGTGAGGACACCTCCATCATCCAGCGTAACATGGCCAGCGCCCAACAGTCTTGGGGACAGGATCCGCCTGTTAGTCTGCACGCTATGATCAGAAGCGAAGAAGCCTGCCTTCAGTCAACGCGCCAAGCCGTCAATCTGGCTCAAAAATATGGTACCCGCCTGCACGTAGCCCACATCTCAACGGCTGAGGAGTTAGAACTCTTTGAGCCCTACTCCATCAGTGGCAACACTATCGGAACACGCATAACCGCCGAGGCCTGTGTAGGTCACCTGCTCTTCACCCAACTTGACCACGAGCGTCTTGGGTCTCGCATAAAGGTTAATCCCGCCATTAAGACTCCCGTTGACCAGTTCATGCTACGCGAAGCACTCACAGATGGTCGCATCACTGTGATTGCCACAGACCATGCTCCCCACCTGCTTCATCAGAAAGAAGGGGGAGCAGCTAAAGCTGCTTCCGGTATGCCGATGATACAGTTCTCGCTGGTTTCCATGCTGGAACTAGTCGACGAAGGCATACTTACCATCCAGCGTCTGGTTCAGTTAATGTGCCACAATCCGGCACTGCTTTTCGGCGTATGTAACCGTGGCTTTCTGCGCCCAGGATTTCGGGCCGACATTACACTTGTACGCCCCAACAGTGCGTGGTGCGTCAACAAAGATTGCATTCTCAGCAAATGCGGTTGGAGTCCTATGGAAGGACATCAGTATCAATGGCGCGTCGAGCGCACCCTTTGCAACGGCCAGACCGTCTATGCCAATGGGCACGTTATTAACGAAGTTCTTGGAGAAGCCATCACATTTTCTCACTCATGATTATCGACTACGGCATCCAGCAGCTAACGCCCTACATCAACTGGGACTACTTCTTCTATGCCTGGGGCATGCAGGGCAAGCCTCAAGACGAGCGATTAAAACTACAAACGGAGGCATTGGACACGCTTACCGAGCTAGATAGCCACTATCAAGTTCACGCCATCTTTCTTATATCCGATGCCCATAGTGAGGGGGATGATATCGTGCTGTCCGATGGCCGCCATATTCCTCTGCTACGCCAGCAACAGGCAGGAAGCGAATGTCTCTGTCTGGCAGACTTCCTTCATCCGAAGCACGACCGCATAGGTCTTTTTGCCACTTCAGCAGATATAGGCTTGGAGGAAGACTTCAACCACGACAGTTACAAGAAAATGATGGTGCAGCTACTTGCCGACCGTCTAGCCGAGGCCGCTGCCGAAAAGATGCATGAATCCGTTCGCAAAACATACTGGGGCTATGCCCCCGACGAGCAACTCACCGTCCACGAGCTGCACATAGAACGGTTTCAAGGCATCCGCCCTGCCGTGGGTTACCCATCCCTACCCGACACCAGTCTCAACTTCGTACTCAACGAGTTGCTCGACATGCGACAGATTGGTATCCGCCTTACCCAGAATGGAGCCATGAAACCTCATGCCAGCGTCTCTGGCCTGATGATTTCACACCCCAAGGCTCGCTATTTTTCCATAGGTAACATTGGAAACGACCAGTTGAACGACTATGCCCATCGACGAGGGTTACCTGTTGAGATGATACGTAAATTCCTCAGTTCCAACCTATGATAGCCCGTTTTGCCATCCCCTTTTTCATTATCGTAGCATTTGTACTGCTACCCCTTACATTATATGGCCTCTCTCGTTGGCTCCTGCCCAGGCGCTATGGCCAACTGGCCGGCATTCTGCTAGCAGCAGCCGACATAGTCTTGGCTGCGTACGGAATGACTGCAGGTTTCCGTCCCTTGGTAGTACGCCACATAGAGTTTGCCAGCACCGACCTCCCGGCAGCCTTTGACGGTTACCGTATTGTCCACTTCTCAGATGCCCACGTAGGAACATTGACAGGAAGCCGTGAATCACTCATACCACAGCTTATCGACAGCATCAACGGCCAAACTCCCGACATGATAGTTTTTACGGGAGACATGCAGAACATCCGTCCGGAAGAGCTCATACCACCCATGCTCCACTTTCGCAGACTTTATGCTCCGGATGGCGTCTATGCAGTGCTGGGCAATCACGACTATGCCACCTATCAAACAGGCAATGAAAGAGAGAAAGCACAAAACTGCCAACTGACGCAGGACATCATCCGCAAAATGGGCTTTGACTTGCTGCTCAACGAACATCGCACCATTCGTCTACCCAAGAAACAGCGACACGACAGTCTTGCCAGTGACTCCGACTCCATAGTTCTGGGCGGCATGGAAAACTGGGGAACAGCTCAGCGCATGCCTCGCCGGGGTGATGTCAGACAGACATTAGCAGGACTATCGGGTCGCCAGCCCTTTACCATCATGCTACAGCACGACCCCACCTGCTGGCGCCAAAAGATTCTGCCGGAATGCCACGCTCAGCTCACACTCAGCGGACATACACATGGCGGCCAGTCCTCGCTATTGGGATGGTCGCCTGCAGCGCTCGTCTACGATGAGTGGCAAGGTCTGACCATGAAGAAGTCTCGCGGGCTATTAGTCACTACAGGTGCCGGTTCACTCATTCCCTTCCGTCTGAACCAACCCAGAGAGATTGTCGTCATCACACTAAAACGAAAACATTGAATTAGATATTAGCCATTCAACTTTGAAAACAATCCACGCGTATGAAATACCTTTATTATCTTTACCAACTCATCATTGCAGTACCCGTCACTGTGTTCATCACCATTTTAACAGCTATTGAAGTGGGTGTTGGATGTGCTTTGGGCGACGGCCACTATTGGGGCTACTACCCCGGTCGCTGGTGGGCACGCATCATTACACGTGCTTTTCTTCTTCCTGTCCACATTGAAGGAAGAGAACACCTTGAACCCAACCAATCTTACGTCTTTGTCGCCAACCATCAGGGAGCCTTCGATATTTTCCTCATATATGGTTATCTGGGGCGTAACTTCAAATGGATGATGAAATACCAACTTGGCAAGATTCCTTTCGTCGGATACGCCTGTAGACGTTCCCACCAAATTTTCGTCGACAAGCGTGGCCCATCCAAAGTCAAGGCTACTTACGAGGCCGCCCGAAAGACGCTACAGACAGGTAACTGTTCTGTTGTCGTATTCCCAGAGGGAGCCCGTAGCTTTACAGGCCACATGGGTGAATTCAAGAAAGGAGCCTTCGCTCTGGCCGACGAGCTTCAGCTTCCCGTCGTACCACTGACCATCAATGGCTCATTTAACGTCATGCCACGCATGCGCGACTGCCACTTCGTCCATTGGCACCCACTCTCACTGACTATCCACCAGCCCATATATCCCATAGGTCAGGGAACTCAAAACATCCAAGCTACCATGCACCAGGCCTACGACAGCGTCATGTCAGCCCTTGTCCCGGAATATCAAGGATTCGTTGAGAATCCCGACCAATGACAACACTTTACTCTGCAAACTGCCCTATGCAACGCCGCAAGGACTTTGGATTTCCCATGTCATACATGACACCATTGAGACGGACGCCCATCATGCCGCTCTTCTGACGGACACTCTCTAAAGCGGCCGTCAGTTCTATCTCGCGACTGGTGTTGCCCTCAGCATCAGCCTTGGCAATGTCGGAGGCCAGCTGTTCAAAAACGTCAGGGGTCAGGATATACTGTCCGAAGACACTGTAATACTCCTTTGTACCCTCGCCATTCCGTACACCAAGAAACTCCTCGGCATAGCTGGATTTCGGTTTCTCATACATAGTGGAGACATTCAGTATGGTACGCTCTTTGTCCTCCCAAACGCCACTCAGTATGCCATAGTGACTCACTTCAGCCAACGGAACCGAATGAATACTGACAAGCAACTGATTATAGCGTTCGTACTGTTCTATCAGCTGCAAGGCACAAGGTTTGTTGGTAGTAGAACGATAGATGGTATCACCCAGCAACAGCAGCACGGGCTCATTGGCAGCAAAATCCGCTGCCTGATAGACAGCGTGGCCAAATCCGCGTTTCTCATGCTGATAGACATAGCGCAACCGTTTGCCTATATCCAATATTCTGTTTTCATACTCCTGAGCCTCAGCATTGAGCTTGTGCAAATGTTCGTCTGACAACGGGCGCTCAAAGAAATCTTGGTACATCAGGCGCTCTTCTTCAGAACCTAACACCAGGCATATTTCCTCGATACCGCTCTTGACCAACTCCTCCAATAGGATAAGGATGACGGGGCGCACCATGCCATCAGCACATGGTATGGGGAAGAAATCTTTCTTCATGGTACGCGTAGCAGGGTAAAGGCGTGTACCAAAACCTGCCACTGGGATAATGGCCTTTCGCACCGTATGGACAGGATGCAACGTCAGTGCATAGGCTTTCATGCCCTCCGTGTTCAGATAGTCTATGAGTTGCTGCTGGGCTACAGCGTCACGTGCCAGGAACTGCACGGAGCCATCGCCATGCGAACCGACTCCCTTGCCACCATAAATCCAAGGCTGAATATTAGGGTCACGCAACACATGGTGCAGCTTAGGAGCATCCAGTGCAGGTGACATCGGCACAATGTACTGGTCGAACAGCTCTTCAGCTTCAGTCATCAACTGTCCCAAAGCCTGCGCATTACCGTCAGCCATATAGCGGATAGCACGTTCCACCACATTATGGTTCCACTCGCCCAAGGCCTTATGAAGGTTCTCTTCTGCCTCTGTGTTAGCAAAGGGATATGATTTGTTCAGGTCAGAAAGAATGCGTATAGTATCCTTGGAGGCACACAAGTCAGCAAAAACCCAATAAAGAGTCTTTTTCACGTTCAGCGCCTTTACCTCAATCTCGTCACCGTCAAAAGTCATCAGGTTGGGTTTCACGCCAAAAGCGCACGCCTGGTCTAAGCGTCCACAACGAGAAGAGGTGCGCAGTTCGCCGAGGTAAGCGATATTCATTTCGCCCAAAGTGTTGAGGTTGAGCTTATACAACTGGTTAAAAGCTCGTGCCACCAAGACGCAGATAGCTGCCGAGGACGACAAGCCACTCTTCATCGGAAGCGTCATGTCCGTAATGCGAATACGCACACCTCCCACCTTATACCATTCCAACATGTAACTGGCTACTCCAGCACAATAGCAGAAGAAGGAGCCTGACTTTGCCACCGACTTCAGTTCCGACTCGTTCATCCGACATGAGAAGTCATTCCACACATCAGCTATTTCAGGTGCGTCACTATAAAGTTCAAAGATAGGTGACTTTTCCACTTCGGCATAAATACCCTGCTCTATGCCAGTTACTATAGAAGCACCTGGCAAAATGTCAGCATTCATGGTACGGTAGTGACCTGCCCAGTCGGTATGTTCGCCAAAGAGACAGAGGCGACCTGGCACAAACAACTTTATCATAGTTTTGTTGGTATTATTCGAAATTATATGCACAAAGGTACACTTTTTTCAATAAAAAGCGCATTTTTTTATGAAAATATTTTGCAAGAATGATATTTTTGGTTACTTTTGCAGTGTTAAACATAAAAACAGTTAATAACTTAAACATTATCGCCTATCGAAAAAGCTCTACTTCATAAATAAACACAGAATAGGAATATGAAGAATTATGCAAGTTGCACCGACGAAATGTTGGCGTTACTTTACATAGACGGAGACAACAAGGCATTCGATGAGTTATTAGCTCGCAACCAGCAAAAGCTCTTCTCGTATATCATGTTCGTGGTTCGCGACCCCGAAATTGCCAACGACGTATTTCAGGAAACCTTCGTCAAAGTAATTACAAAACTGCAAGAAGGCAGATACACTGACTCCGGCAAGTTCAGCTTCTGGCTAACACGCATTGCCCATAACATCATTATGGACAACTACCGCCAACAGCGATCTGCTCACATCATTGAGCCATCGGAAGACAACGACCTGAACAAGTTGACTGGCAGTCAGGTGATGGACATCAACCGTGAGAACGAGTTTGTGAATACGCAGGTGTTAGACGATGTCCGTCACCTGATGGACGCTCTGCCCACAGCTCAGCGTGAAGTTGTCTACATGCGCTACTACCAGGACTTGTCGTTCAAGGAGATAGCCGAGATGACGGGTGTAAGCATCAACACTTCGCTGGGGCGCATGCGCTATGCACTCATCAACATGCGTCGCATGGCCAAAAGTCATAACATCCAGCTGAACATGGAACTGTAAGGGGTATAGGCTGTTCTAATAGTTAATAGCTAAAACCAACAATTAGAGGCCACGCAGTTCGTGAATTCGCTGTTCAGGCGTCTCGCTCTTGAAGACATAGCTTCCAGCTACCAGCACATTGGCACCAGCCTCAACCAGCCGCGGGGCCGTCTCATGTTGCACGCCACCATCTATCTCTATCAGCGCCTTCGATCCGCTATCCGTAATCAGACGGCGCAGTTGGCGCACTTTCTTGATGGTGTTCTCAATGAATGTCTGTCCTCCAAAACCAGGATTAACACTCATCAGCAACACCATGTCAACATCGCAGATAATGTCTTCCAAGACACTGACAGGTGTAGCCGGATTGAGCGTGACGGCAGCTTTCATACCCGCCTGGTGGATTTCCTGAACCGTACGATGCAGATGTGTGCATGCCTCGTAATGAACGTTCATCATCATGGCTCCCAACTTGGCCGTCTGCATGATATACTGTTCGGGATGGACAATCATGTAATGCACATCCAATGGTTTCTTGCACTTACGGGCCACCGCCTCCAGTACCGGAAAGCCAAACGAGATGTTAGGCACAAAGACGCCGTCCATCACATCCAGATGAAGCCAGTCAGCCTCACTCCGGTTAATCATGTCCACCTCTTGTTCAAGATGCAGAAAGTCAGCTGCAAGCAGCGACGGAGAAACTATTGTAGCCATTAACCTGATTCTTCTTGATGTTACACAAGCGTGCTATCTGTTTGATAAACAGAATAGTCGACGCGTTGGGTTGAAAGTCGTTTTGAGTAAAATGTTGCATAGGCAGTCTGTATTATATTTCCTATAGTAGGAACGTACAGCATAGCCCTTTTATTATGTCTGATGGCAAAATTATTTCACTCGGCAGTCTGCCACCTGCTTCATGCCGTTCAGGAAGTCTTTCGAAAGCATGCGCTTCTTGCCTGCCAATTGCAGTTCGGTCACTTCCAGCCATTCGTCAGCACAGCCGATGAGAAGCGACTTCCCCTCTATGGTCAGACAGCCACTCCCCTGCCCTTTTCTACCCGTCTTGCGAGTCTTATAGATTTTCAGTACCGTTTCCTTACCGTCGGGAGTCACCAGTGTTGTCCAAGCACCGGGATAAGGACTTAGTCCACGTACAAAGTCATAGACCTGCTTGGCAGATTTGGTCCAATCCACCTCGCAAGTCTCCTTGAAGATTTTAGGAGCCAGCGTAAGCGGAGCATCGGCAAGCATACTGTCCTGGTCAATAGTTGCGGGACGGCCTTCGGCAGCAATGATAGCATCGAGAGTCTCCAGACACAGTTGGGCTCCCAGATGCATCAGTCCGTCGTATACATATTCTACATCGGCATCGTCAGGTATAGGGAAATGTTTCTGCATGATGATGCGCCCCGTATCTATATCGTGGTCCAGAAAGAAGGTCGTCACGCCAGTCTCTGTCTCACCGTTAATGACGGCCCAATTAATGGGGGCTGCGCCACGATAGCGGGGCAAAAGAGCCGCATGTACGTTGAACGTACCATACTGCGGCATGGCCCAGACCACTTCCGGCAACATTCTAAAAGCCACTACTACCTGCAGATTGGCGTTGTAGGAACGTAGCTGCTCCACAAAGTCAGGTTCCTTCATCTTCACAGGCTGTAGCACCGGCAGTCCATGCTCCACGGCATATTGCTTCACCGCCGAAGGCTGCATCTCCGTTTGGTGGCGCCCTACAGGTTTGTCAGGCTGCGTCACCACGGCCACTACGTTATAGTCATTCTCCACCAGTTTCTGCAATGTTTCCACCGCAAACTCAGGGGTACCCATAAAAACGATTCTCAGTTCTTCCTTTTTCATATTAGTCTTGGCTAAAATCATGTACCATCTTACGATACATATTATACATACGTTTGCGCGAGATGTAACCCTTCAGATGGTTTTCCACGTCAAGCACAGGCAACCAGTCGGTCTGTGTACGTTCAAAAGTCTTCATCACTTCAGCCATCGGAGTGCCATCACTCAATACGGCAGCGGGCTTTACCATCAGCTGATGAGCCTTGAAGTGATGATACAGTTCTGTTCGAAACACGACATGGCGTATCTTGCGAATGTCTATTTCCCCTAATAACGTGCCGGCGGCATCGGTCACAGGCAACACGTCTGTATGCGATTGGCTTATCTTATGAACCATTTGTCCCAGTTCCATATCCGGGTCAACGCCTTGATAGTCACGGTCTATGACAGAATCCAGGCTCATCAGCGTAAGCACGGCATGGTCAGTATGATGGGTTACCAGCCGACCTTGTTTGGCCAGACGCATACCATAGATGCTGTGAGGCTCAAAGATGTTGATGGTGAGATAAGCTGACACGGACACAATCATCAGCGGCATGAAGAGGTTATAGCCACTAGTTATCTCGGCAATGAGAAAGATACCGGTCAGCGGAGCATGCATCACACCAGACATGACCCCCGCCATTCCCAACAGGGCAAAGTTTTTTTCTGGCACATAAACACCTATTTGGTGAATATTCCACAATCTAGAGAACAAAAATCCCGTAAAACAGCCAATAAACAGCGAGGGGGCGAAAGTTCCGCCACAGCCTCCACCGCCATTAGTGGCTGAGGTGGCAAAGACCTTGGTAAAGAGTACAAGGGCCAGATAAAGGATGATATACTCACTATGTCCATAAAACAAAGAGCCATCAAGTATCTGATTCCAGTCTGCCTCCGTCTTACCATTCAGCAGCAGGTTGATGGAGTGGTAGCCCTCGCCATAGAGCGAAGGAAACAGGAAGATGAGCGTGCTGAGCACGACTCCGCCAATAACCAGTTTGACGAAGGGCTTATTCTTAAACCGTGCAAAGAGGTCTTCGCAGACCGTCATGGTGCGTATAAAATAAAGTGAGACGAGTCCACACGTAATACCCAACAAAATGCTGGCAGGCACACGTTCCACTGTCCAGTCACTATCCAGATGGAACGAGAACAGCACCGCATTGCCGCTGAAAAGATAAGTAAAACAAGTGGCTGTCACACACGATACCAGGATAGGCAACAAGGCCGACATCGTCATGTCTATCATCAGCACCTCCAGGGTGAACACCAGTCCGGCGATGGGTGCCTTGAAGATGCCGGCAATAGCTCCTGCTGCTCCACAGCCTACCAGCGTCATCAACGTCTTATTGTCTAAGCGGAACAATTTTCCAAGATTGGAACCGATGGCCGATCCCGTCAGTACAATAGGTGCCTCGGCACCCACCGAACCACCAAAACCGATGGTAATGGCAGAGGCTATAACGGACGACCACGTATTATGGGCCTTTAGCCGCGAACGATTGGAGGAGATGGCATAGAGGATACGCGTAATACCGTGCGAGATATTGTCTCTGACCACATAGCGCACAAACAGCGACGTAAGCCAGATGCCGACGACGGGATAGACCAGATAGAGCCAGTTGTAAGTGTCGGCATGGAAGCGTCCCGTGAGCAAATCAACTATAATATTGATGAGTCCATGAAGCACAAAAGCCGCCACAGCAGACAACACACCTACCAGAAAAGCCAAGATGAGCAGGAACATCTTGTCGCTTACGTTCTGTACGCGCCAATCGTGCAGTTGCTGTAGCCACTTAGGATATGTTGTCATCGTCTCTACTATTTCCTGATAATCGTCACTTCTCCATCCTCACGCAGTCGGATAATACTGCTGGGCGTATGGGGTTTATGCTCTTGTCTGCGACTCCAGCAGACATAGTCTACCTGCTCTAAAATACGAGGGTCTATGTCGCAGTAGTTCTGGGCAGCGGGTTCACCACTGATGTTGGCAGAAGTGCTAACCAGTGCTTTCTGGAAACGATAGCACAACTCCTTGGAGAACGCCTCGTTGGTAATACGCAAAGCTATGGAGCCGTCCTCGGCAATGAGGTTAGGCGCCAGGTTTACCGCACCGTCCAGAATAATCGTGGTGGGTTTCACATCGCCCTCTTTCATGCTGTCTATCAGCTGCCATGCCACATCCGGCACATGGCGCACATAGCGCTGCATACGGGCATCAGAGTCTACCAGGCATATCAATGCCTTAGAGTCGTCGCGTTGCTTGATGTCATACACTCGCTTCACGGCCTCAGCATTGGTAGCGTCGCAGCCAATGCCCCAGACGGTGTCCGTTGGGTAGAGAATCACCCCTCCCTTTCGCAGTACTTCGACTGCATTCTTAATATCTTCTTCGCGTGTCATTAGTTGAAACCTGATGCTTGAAACCTAAAATTCTGACGTAAAATGGAACTTGATGTGCTTGAAGTCTTCCTGTGCCATTGTCAACACGTAGCCGGAGTCAGCCAGGAATACATCGCGTCCTTCCTTGTCTTTAGCCATATACTGGTATTTACGTTTCTTGAAATTGTCCAGTTCTGCCTGGTCGTCACTCTCTATCCAGCAGGCCTTGTAGAGATGAACTGGTTCCCAGCGACACTTGGCGTTGTACTCGTTCTCCAGTCGGTACTGAATGACCTCAAACTGCAGTTGACCGACTGTACCGATAATTTTGCGCCCATTAAACTGGTTTACAAACAACTGGGCCACACCCTCGTCCATCAGCTGGTCAATACCTTTCTGCAACTGCTTCGACTTCATGGGGTCGTCATTCTCAATGTACTTAAACAACTCTGGCGAGAAGGAGGGAAGTCCGCGGAAGTGCAACTGCTCGCCCTCGGTCAGCGTGTCTCCTATCTTGAAAATGCCATTGTCCGGCAAACCAACGATGTCGCCCGGCCACGCCTCGTCGATAGTCGATTTGCGCTGAGCCATGAACTGCGTAGGGCTGCTAAAGCGCAACGTCTTTCCCTGACGCACATGCAGGTAGGGCTGGTTACGCTGGAACTTACCGCTGCACACCTTGCAGAAGGCGATGCATGAACGATGATTGGGGTCAATATTGGCAGTAATCTTAAAGATGAATCCTGTAAACTTCGGTTCGTCGGGCTGCACTTCACGCTCTTCAGCCTTGGTAGGCTTGGGACTGGGCGCAATCTCTACGAAGCAGTTCAGCAACTCCTGCACACCAAAGTTGTTCAGCGCCGAACCGAAAAACACCGGTGCGACTTCCGCTGAGCGGTAGGTGTCAACCTCGAATTCAGGATAGACGCCATCCACCAATTCCAAGTCTTCCCGCAGCTTATTGGCATCCTGCTCACCGACGCGGGCATCCAGTTCGTCGCTGTCAATATCTACTGCCACCTTCTCCGTCACACGCTGTTTGTCGGGGGTAAAAAGGTCGAGTTTGTTCTCATAGATATTATACACGCCCTTGAACTTGGCTCCCTGGTTGATGGGCCACGACAATGGGCGCACCTTGATTTCCAGCTCCTGTTCCAACTCGTCCAACAAGTCAAACGGGTCACGTCCCTCACGGTCCATCTTGTTGATGAAGATGATGACGGGCGTATTCCTCATGCGGCACACCGACATCAGCTTGCGTGTCTGTGTCTCCACGCCCTTGGCGCTGTCAACAACGATAATGGCCGAGTCGACAGCTGTCAGCGTACGATAGGTATCTTCAGCAAAGTCCTGGTGACCGGGAGTATCCAGGATGTTCACTTTGTACTCCACGTCAGATCCCTCCGGTGTATAGTCGAACTCCATCACAGAGGTTGACACCGAGATACCGCGCTGTTTCTCGATATCCATCCAGTCACTGGTGGCTGTCTTCTTAATCTTGTTGTTCTTCACTGCGCCAGCCACCTGAATCTGTCCGCCAAACAGCAGAAACTTCTCAGTCAGCGTGGTCTTACCGGCATCGGGGTGCGATATGATGGCGAAAGTACGCCTGCGTTCTATTTCCTGATTCACCTTATTATTTTTTTATGAGGGTGCAAAGGTACAAAAAAAAGTGAGAAACGGAAAATGAATACTGAAAAAATTATCTTCCGGCTGCC
Source organism: uncultured Bacteroidales bacterium (assembly GCA_902760315.1). Classification (GTDB taxonomy): domain Bacteria; phylum Bacteroidota; class Bacteroidia; order Bacteroidales; family Bacteroidaceae; genus Prevotella. The sequence continues at coordinate 17,552 of CACWFV010000012.1, forward strand.
GTAGTGATGCCGACGCTTCCCCCCTGCAGTTCTGCGCCCTCGGCATGCAGGGTCAGCGCCGACGCGGTGTCTCCACTCTGTACGAGAACCTGTGCCAAGCCGTTGAAAGCCGGTATAGCGATGGTCTTACCGTCTTTTTCCTGTGGGTGGTCAGCGCCCAGATACATGGGGTCGCCATTACCCACACCCAATATGCGCCCATGGCCATTCAACGTGAAGGTCAGCACGGGACACGCATCTGGCACCACGCGCCCTTTGCGGTCTTGCACCTCGGCGGTGATTACTGCCACGTCGCGCCCGTCGGCAACCAGTTGCCGGCGGTCGGTTTTAAGCACTACCTGATATGGTGGAAGCGTTGTCTCAACGACCTGCGTCATGGTGCGCTTTCCGTTTTTATATCCGTAGGCCACCACCTTGCCAGGCTTGTAGACGGTCTTCCACTTCAGGTGTCCGTTGCGGGGCATTGGCTGCCGGCCCAGCTTTTTGCCGTTCACGATGAGTTCCACCTCGTCGCAGTTACTGTATGCCCAGACTTCCACCTCTTCGCCCTCGTGTCCTTGCAGGTTCCAGTGTGGAAAGATGTGCAGTACGGGCTGCTCGGTCCACCACGCTCGCAGGTAGTAAGCTTCGTCCTTGGGAAAACCGCAGTAGTCCAAGATACCAAATTCCGACTCATGGGCTGGGAACGACAGCGGATTGGGCTCGCCGCGATAGTCGAAACCCGTCCAGTAGAACAGTCCGGCTGCCCACGGGCGCTCAGCGTAGAATTTCCAGCCGCGCTCAATGATGTTCTCATAGTTTTGCTCCATGGTTCGGTTCAGACTGACCATGCGTCCGGGGTAGTTGGCGTCGTTAAAATACCATCCGCGGGTGCCGCAGCCCGATGTTTCTTCCGTACCTACTATTTTCCAGCCTGGATTGTCGGCTTTGCGCTTGTCTACATCGTTTTGCACAATATAGTTGAAGCCCACTACGTCGAGTCCTTTGATAAGTTCGGTACCGCCAGCATTGGCCACCGTGCTGGGCCTAGTAGGGTCCAGCAGCCGGGTGTATTCACGCATGGCTTCTGCCACCCGTGTTCCCTGGACGGTGTTTTCCAGTCCCCACTCCTCGTTGCCGTCGCTCCACAGGATGACGCTGGGATGGTTGCGGTCACGCTTAATCATGCGTTCCAGCAGCCGCAGGTGTTCCTCATTGACACCCATCAGTCGGTTCTCATCAATGACCAGCATGCCCTCACGGTCGCAGATATCGAGCAAGGCAGGAGTCATCGGATTGTGTGAGGCCCTGTAAGCGTTACACCCCATCTTCTTCAGCTGCTTGATACGCCACAATTGCAGAGCATCGGGAATGGCAGCTCCCACGCCAGCATGGTCTTGGTGCATGTTGACGCCTTTCAGTTTCAGCGGTTTGCCATTCAGCAGGAAGCCGTGCTCCGCGTCAAAGCGAATGTCCCGGAGACCAGTGGTTGTCTCATAGACGTCCGTCACTCGCCCGTCCACCTTTAACGTCGTCTCCACCTTATAGAGATAGGGGTCTGTGGTGCTCCAAAGACGGGGACTGCCGACATTCATCGCCGCGCCTGGAGCGTGGAGTGTCTGCATGGGTTTCAGCGTCAGCGACGCCGCAGTGCTCACAGCCACCACGCGTCCCTCAGCGTCGAGCAGGCGGTGCGACACCTCACACTGCCGTTGTACGAGCGAGTGGTTGTTCACTTCGGTCTCTACATGCACGACAGCTTGATGGTAAGGCGCTTTCAAGTCGGCATACACAAACGTGCCAAATGGTGCCACGCTGACCGCTGCCGACTTCTCCAGCCACACGTCACGATAGATGCCCGCGCCCTCATAGAACCAGCCTTCCTCCAGCGAGGCGTCGGCTCTCACACATATCAAGTTGTCCTCGCCATATTTCACGTAGGGTGTTATGTCGTAGACCTGCGTCGCATAGCCGCTGGGCTCTGTACCCATGTAAAATCCGTTAAACCACACCTGAGCCGAGCGGAAAATGCCATCGAAGCGCAGCAACAGGCGCTTGCCCAGGTCTGCGGCTGGGATGGTCAGCGTCTTGCGATACCAGCCGACGCTATGCTCCGGATACTTCCACCCTACTGTCTTATAGCCGTGCGAGTGACTGGCCTCGGCAGCATAGGGCAGCGTCGTGACCCAGTCGTGGGGCACCTGAACCTCCTGCCAGTCCGCATCGTCGAACTTCTCGGCGTAAGGTCCTTCGTTGTGGATAGAGTTGGCCTTCGTCAGGTAGTTGAAATACTCGGTACCACACCTGAAGTCCTGTTTCGCATCACGGGCATTGCCCAGCGCGAACTTCCATCCCTTGTCCAACAGGACCGTCTCACGAACACTTTGAGCCTGGATTGCACAACTCAGCAGGGCAACCGGCAACAACAGCAGGAGTCTTTGCATCATTTTATTTATTTGGGTTTAAATTGTTTCTTATTCTGACTGGATGGTCAGTCTGGCCGTCGGCAGACTGCTCTTGACGCTGACATCTATCTTACCCCGTTTCTTTCCGCTACGGACCACCAGTAGCGCACGTCCCTTCCACGTTACGGCATGGGCTGTGGTGGACGGTTCTCGGTCCTTCAAGTCGGCAGACGCAAAGGCCATCAGTTGACCGCGGCTTCCCACAACAGCGTCACAGACGATGGCGGCATCGGGACAAACACGTCCGTCACGGTCGACCACTTCAACGGTGACATAGGCCAAATCCTGACCGTCGGCAGCTATCATCCGGCGATCCGCAGTGAGCCGTAGGTGATGGGGCGCACCAGCCGTAGCCAATGTTACGCTTTGGCCGGCGGCCTCGGCACGCAGCACGCCTGCTTCATAGGGAAATCTGAAGACAGCCTTAAACTGCGTCTCGCGGCTTACCAGCTTGGTGCCTATCAGCCGGTCGTTCAGATAGAGTTTCACCTCCGGCGACTTGGTGTACACTTCTACCTCTACCGGTTTGCCTTCCCATCCGGCCCAGTTCCAACTCTCCCACGTAGGCCACACGCTCCACATGGTTTCCTTGATGGTGCCGTGATAGCCGTCGGGTTCTTTTACGGCCATATACAGGCCGGGGGTATCGTTCCACAACATTTCGCGATAGTGGCTGATGGGTTTACGCCAACCCGTGATGTCAACATCGCCGCAATAGGCGCCATGCCAGTCGGGTTGTCCGCCCTCGGCAAAACTCTCGCCCGGGCGTTCGCCTTCGTAGTAGTAACGTCCGATGCCCGACTCGCCCAGGTAGTCCAGACCAGTCCACACCATGTCACCAACGACATAGGCGTTGTCTGCCACGGTAGCCCAGTTTCTGAAAGCGTCACGCGGATAGCTCTCCGTCTGCCACATCACGCGCTTGGGGTCACGCTGGTGGTCACTCCGGTGTTTGAATATCATGTAGTTGTAGCCGGCTACGTCGAGCACTTCGAAGTGAGGGTCATAGATTTCCCAGTCACGGTCCCAGGCACATAGGGCTTCCGTTACCGGACGGGTGGCATCCTTCTCCAAAATGGCTTGCTTCAGCTGACGTGCCGTGGTGACGACGCGAATTTCCTTGCGCTCTATCACCTCGTTGCCAATGCTCCAACTGATGATGCTGGGGTGGTTTCTATCTCGCATAACCATGGCGTGGATGTCCTCACGGTAGCAGGAGTCTATCAGTGTGGAATAGTCGTATTTCAACTTGGCCGTACGCCAGCCGTCGAAGGCTTCGCCAATGACCAGCATGCCTAACGAGTCGCAAGCATCCAGGAAAGCACGTGTGGTGGGGTTATGACTGGTGCGAATCAGGTTGAAACCGGCCTGCTTCATCAGTCTTACCTTACGTATTTCCGCGGCATCAAAGGCCATGGCACCCAGTACGCCGTCGTCGTGGTGGACGCAGGCACCGTTGAGGAGCATGGGTTTTCCGTTGAGCCGGAAGCCGTGCTCAGCATCAAACGAGAAAGTGCGAATGCCGTACTTCTGCTCGAACAATTGTTGTGAGGACCTGTTTTTCAGCAACACTTTGGCGGTATAGAGATGCGGAGTGTCGGGCGACCACAGACGGGGGTTCTCTACGACGTAGCTGAAGGTCACCGGCTTGCTCTCGCCAGCCTTCAGCACCACCTGCCGCTGCTGTCCTTCCACTTCCAACGTGGCCTGCTGCTCACTGCGACTTTCGTTCATCAGCGTCACTTCTACTTGCACCGTAGCCCTGCCGTTCTTCACTTCCGGGGTGGTGACGAAAATGCCGTTCTCGGCCAGGTGAAGGGCCGGCAGCGACTGCAGCCACACATGGCGATAGATGCCCGATCCGGAGTACCAACGGCAGTTGGGCTGTGAACTATTGTCTACACGTACCACGACTTCATTCGGTCGCTTGTCTCTGTAGACGTATGGGGTAATGTCAACGGTGAAAGGAGTATAACCATAGCCGTGCTGTCCGGCCTTCTGTCCGTTCACGTAGACCTCGGCGCGCTGATAGACGCCTTCAAACAAGAGTTTCACTACGTCGCCTCCGGGTGTGCGGAAGGTCTTCCGGTATTCTCCTTTGCCGCCATGAAACCATCCGCCGCCGGTTCCGGTGGCACCGGTTTCGGGGTCTGGCGAATCGAATATATCCCAGTCGTGAGGCAGGTTGACACCGACGGTCTTGCCGTTGCGTGTAAACTGCCAGTCATCGTCAAACAGTTGCTGTTGGTGTTCAATGTTCTGAGCCCAGCCGCAAAGGGTCTGGAGCACAATGGCTGATAACAAGAGTTTCTTCATAATTGTATGTTAGTTAGGTAATCGCTGCAAAATTAATCATTTTCCCCGACATAGCCATACCTAATTATAAAAAAAAAACAGATTTCAAAAAATATCCTTCACCTTCACCAACACACCTGAAAGACTAGCAAACAGAGGGGTTGCGGACATCCGCGATGTCTGAATACCCTTCACCTATCCTTCACCTATCTTTCACTCACGCCACGCCACTCGCATGGGTGGTGGGCGCGTCGGCAAGTCAGCCACCCCCAACGGCGAGTCAGCTGTTCCCGAAACCCAGTCAGCATCTTCCCCGCTCCCGCCGGCAGCTCACTCGCGCGCATGGTTCATGCGCGCGAACCTATTAATTGCATGTGAAAGATGGGTGAAGGATAGGTGAAGGGTATTCAGACATCGCGGATGTCCGCAACCCCTCTGTTTGCTAGCCTTTCAGGTGTATTGGTGAAGGTGAAGGTTTTTTTTTGAAAAGACGCTAGTGGATACGAAAAAAAAGTGGAATACATACAATAAAGCAACAGTGCATACGTTCTACAAATATAGAACGCAGAAAAACACTTGCTTGAATGGATAAAAAAACGACCTACATATACGACGGAATGAATGCTTTCGAAAAGGAAGTCAAACGGTTGTTTGACTTTTTCACGGCGCTATTCTGTCTCATCCTGTTCTCACCGCTTTACCTGCTCTGCTACCTGGCCATTAAGCGCGACGGCGATGGTCCCGTCATCTACAAGCAGGTGCGCATAGGGCGTTTTGGGCGGCCCTTCTACATCTATAAGTTCAGAAGCATGGTGGTAGACGCCGAGAAGAACGGTGAGCCCCAGCTGTGGGACGCCAATCACGACAACCGACTGACCAAGACGGGCAAGTTTCTGCGCGACCACCATTTGGACGAACTGCCACAGTTCTGGAACGTGCTGGTGGGCGACATGTCGTTTGTGGGGCCACGCCCGGAGCGCAAGTTCTACATCCGACAGATTATGGAGCACGACCCACGCTACGAGTGTCTCTACCAGGTTCGGCCAGGCATCACGTCGATGGCCACCATCTATAACGGCTATACCGACACTATGGAGAAGATGCTGAAGCGACTGGAGATGGACCTGGACTATCTGAAGCACCGCTCCTGGTGGCTGGACCTGAAGATCATCTTCCTCACGTTCATCAACATTGCCTTCGGCAAGAAGTTCTGACGCCTACTCCGATTAATAATAACCGCCACTATGAGAGTCATCTGCGACGCACCCGGACAGACCTGCAACAGGTTGTGGACCTACGTAACCAGCGTGGCTCGCAGCGTGGCCGAGCGGAAGCCGATGGTCATCATCTTCTACGACTGGACCATCGAGTGTTTCCCCCACCTGCTGCATTGTCCGTTCATCTACTTCCCCCTGTGGCACAAGTGGTACCTGGAGCGAGGCAACGGGTGGAACAACTACAAGGGACTGACGTGGAAGGTGACCCACGACAAGCGGTGGGACCGCGTATTCCGACTGTTGGGGTTCAAGAAGGGATGGTACACCATGGACGACACGCGCTATCTGGCCCAGACGAAACAGCAGCTGCAGCACATCTTCCAACCCCGCGAGGACATTGTAGAGCGTGCACGGCAGATGATGGCCGACCTGCGCCAGGAGGCCGACCTGGTGGTGGGTGTCCACATCCGCCACGGCGACTACCGCACGTTCTACGGCGGACGCTATTTCTATACGCTGGAAGAGTATCACCAGATGATGTTGCGCATCGTTGACGCATACCCTGGCCGCCGCGTCAGCTTCTTCATCAGCAGCAACGAACCCTTCGACGTCAGCCTCTTTGCGGGTTGCCGCTGCCGGCGCTTCGGTGCGGTGCCCAATGGCGACATTACGGATCTGACCACTCTCTCCATGTGCGACCGCATACTGGGACCGTGGAGCACCTACTCGCGGTGGGCATCGTTCATCGGCGAGGTGCCATTGTGCTTCATTGAGCACAAGGACCAGGTGTTTACGGACGACAGCTTCTCGACGGTCACCGACTTCTTCCACTTTGCCAACGGCAAGAGCACCGAGGACTACTGGAAACCCACTGACGAGGAAGCATGAAGAGACTACTGCTACTCACACTGCTGGCCATAGCCATGACTGTCGACACTCATGGACAGGGTAACAGCAAACTGTCGCCATGGTTAGGGCAGGCTGTTCAGCAACAGCAGCTAAGCTACCGACGTGCAGCGGCAGAGGGGGAAGACAAACGGCTGACCACCGTCTTCGTGCGCACCAGCAAGACGCTGACCCAAGACTCGCTGCAAGCCTATGGCGCCACGCTCTATGCGCAACTGGGCGACATAAGCATCGTCACCATCCCCCTGTCGCAAGTGGGCAGACTGGCCGCACAACCCGCCGTTGAGCGTATAGAGGCCAACCGCCGGGCCAGCGTGACACTGGACACGGTGCCTGAGGTAAGTAACATCCGGCCCGTCTATCAGCCAACCCGACAGCACAGCGCCTTTACCGGGCGGGGCGTCGTCGTGGGTGTAGTTGACGTTGGCTTCGACCTGACCCACCCCACCTTCTATAACAACAGCCAGCGCACGGAGTACCGCATCAAGGCCTTCTGGGACCAACTGGCCAAGGGCGACCAAACGACTATAGGGCGCTTGCCCGTGGGTTGCGACTACGTGACGCCTGCCGACATACTGGCTCAAGGGTGTGCCACCGACGGCAAGGACGAAGGGCACGGCACCCACACAGCAGGCATTGCGGCTGGCTCCGGCTACGACTCGCCCTACCGGGGGGTGGCCTACGAGAGCGAACTCTGTCTGGTGGCCAACGCCGTGACCGAGGACACGGCCTACATTGACTCGCAAGACCTCTACCTCTACACTTCAGCCACGGACGCACTGGCCTTCAAATACTGCTTCGACTACGCCGAGCAACAGGGCAAGCCCTGCGTGGTATCGTTCAGCGAGGGCTATACACCCTATATGGACGACGACGACCTGCTGTACAGCGACTTCCTGGAACGGCTCACCGGACCGGGACGCATCTTCGTGGCCTCAGCGGGCAACGAGAGCCGCCGGCTGACCTACATGGAGAAACCTGCGGGCAAGGAGCAGGCCGGTGCTTTCCTGCAGACCGACGGCAAACATCCGCTATACCGCATCAAGAGCGACAAACCCGTAGCGCTCTCGCTCTATGCCTACAAGGACAGCAACACGCCCACCCACCGGCTGCACATAGCCGCTGACGACGAGCGCTGGGCGACCATGCTCATGGACACGCTGTTCGTAGACGACGACACGCTGGCCGTCGTCATCAACAACTACCCCTCGGCCTTCGACCGGCAGAGCACCGTCTGGATGGTGCAGATGCACAGCAACGTGGAGCTGAACAAGTGGCCACCACTGGCCATCACCATCAGCGGTCAGGAGCAGCAGGCAGCCCTGATGGGTTCGTCGACAAACGCACTGGCCAATCTTGACATTGACCCGCGGTGGAACGACGCCCAGACCAGCCACAACATCCTGAGTCCAGGCTGTCTGACGGCTGCAATCTGTGTGGGTTCCACCAGCTATCGCCCCCAGTTCAGAAACGTCAAGGAGGAATGGGTGAAAACGGTTTACAGCAACGAACAGCAAGGCTGCTGGGCTCCCTTCTCGTCAGTGGGTCCGACGCTGGACGGGCGCACCAAGCCTGACGTGACAGCTCCAGGGCGCAACGTCATCTCAGCCTACAGCAGCTACTACCTGGAGGAGCACCCCGACAACACTGCCTGGGACGTGGCCTACTCTGATGTGGACGGCCGTAGCTATCCGTGGCACGCCGACTCAGGCACGTCGATGTCGACGCCCGTGGTAGCCGGCATCATAGCGCTATGGCTGCAGGCTAACCCCACGCTGACCCCTGACGACATCATGGGCACACTGCGGCGAACCTGCCGACATCCGGAGGAGGAGCTGAGCTATCCGAACAACAAGTACGGCTATGGCGACATTGACGCCTACCTGGGACTGCTGGACGTGCTGGGAGCCAACGGCATCAAAGAGATTAGCCTGCACGAGCCGCACGACGCCACACTGTGGGCACAAGACGGACTGCTGCACATCTGTTTCAGCCAGCAGCCTGCGGGTCCGACAGCCATAGCCATCTACACCACGGGCGGCCAGCGCGTCTACCAGACTCAGTTGGCGGCCGGCCAATCTGTCGTCACACTGCCCTTGCCCACACTGAGCAAAGGCATCTACGTAGTGCAGTTGGGCAAGAGCGGATCGGCGCTCATCAGGATATAGGGGGAGGCTATTTGTTCTTCACCAGATTGTCTTCGGCATCGTCGTAGTGGTCGGTGGAGTGGAAGATGCGGCTGATGCCCTTTAGCTGAATGCGCACGTGGTCGCAAAAACTCTGCCACATAGATTGTTGGCCAATGGTGCCATAGCCGGTAATGGCGCGGCAACGCTTGTCGCGCACAAAGACAATACGGCCATACTTCTTCAGATTGAGCGCCATGGAACCGTCTTCGCCGCGGATAATGTCAACGCGATAAGGCTCCTGACGGCCGTAGTCGGCATTGTAGGCAAACACCAATCCTCGCACCGAAAGTTCCGGCCTTTTAAAGTGTTGCACCCAGAGGAACAGGTCGCGCGCCATCTCAAACAGACGGAGACCTAGCTTGGAATGGTTCTCGTCAGGGAAGTAGCTCCACGTCGCAGACGCGCAACTAACACCTGGTTTCAAGAGATGATCAAGCATAATCTCGTAATATTGAGGCGGATAAAGCGTATCACTATCCACATCAAAATAGAAACGCCCCTTAGCATGTTGCAACCCGCAACGACGGGCATAGCCACAGGAATGCTGATACTCAGTATAATATGGTATGCCCGACTTCTTATATATCTCAGCCGTACGGTCCTTGGAGTCGTTGTCAACACCAATAATCTCAACAGGATACTTGCACCGAATCTCGCTGATAGCCCACAGGCAAGCCTGCAAATGTTTCTCTTCATTATATCCAATGACAACAATAGAGGCCAACGGCTCGGGACTCTGCAGACGAGCCAACCGCTCACGTGTACTTTCTACTATCTCCTCAGGAACCTCACTAAACGGTTTCCCGTAGATAGTCATATATTTATCATACCAATTTGACATATTTCTGTATTTTTGTGCAAATATATGAAAAAAAAATTGTTTTTTCAACTTTTTTATGTATTTTTGCAATCAAAAAAACATAACTAATGGACTTAAGCATCATCGTTCCCGTATACAACGTGGAGAAATACGTTCGTTCTTGCATAGAAAGTATTTTCAAGCAAGGACTTGACGAAGACCGATTTGAGGTCATCATCGTCAATGACGGAACGAAGGACCGTAGCATGGAAGTCATTGAAGACATCATAGCTGCACATACAAATATCACGGTCATTAATCAAGAGAATCTCAGTTTGTCAGTAGCCCGCAATAACGGTATTGCTGCAGCGAAAGGAGAATATATCCTTATGCCAGACTCTGACGATTTGCTCATAGAAAATAGTTTAATGCCCTTGCTTGAGAAAGCATTAGAGACAAAAGTTGACATGGTTGTGGCTGACTTTTTATCTATGACTGACGAAGAAATAGATAATTTCTACAAAGAAGATTTCCAACAGCCAGAACTACAATTTAAAAAGATTGTAGGCGAACAGTTATATTTAGATGTATTAAATCCTTATCATTGTTACGTTTGGAGGACTCTTTACAAAAGAGAATTCCTCGTAACAAAAGATTTGACATTCTACCCAGGCATACGATATCAAGACATACCATTTACACATGAATGCTACCTCAAAGCAAACAATTGCATTTGTTCAAATATACGTTTAAATATTTACAGAAAATGGCCTGGGTCATCAACCAACGCCTACAAAATCGATAATTCAAAACATTTTATTACAGCTATTGCCATAACGTGGAAGTTAAGACAAATTGAAGGGCTTTCTTCAAACTTAGTGTATAAGTTAGAAGATAATGTCTATATATCATTCCGAACCATGTTATATGATATATTACATAGCATTAAAGGAAAGAATGATCGATATGTGTTGATGAATTACATCAACTTTCAGGCTCCTGATTTAAATTTCACCCATAGCATCCAACAAAAACTCATCACATTTATGGTTAAAAAGATGCCACACCTTTTCATAAATATATACTATCAATATGCGCAAATAGTATATAAAAAATAAGATATCAAAAAGATAAAGATGTCATTGGAAAGAATTGCATCGTCACTGAAGAACAGACAAATAAGCCTGTTCCCATTCCGTCATGACGGTTTCTGCTTGATAACGTTTTACTGTCTCACGGGCTCTTTGTCCCATCTCGTTCCGTTGCTCCGCATGGTTAATCATCCATTCCATCTTTGCAGCCAAATCTTCTGAATCTAAACGCGACAAAAGGCCAGTCTTACCATCTTCAATAATATCACGAGGCCCAAATGGACAATCTGTAGAAACGACTGGTAAACCACATGCCATTGCTTCAACAATTACCAGCGAAAAGCTTTCACTATCAGAAGACAGAACAAGAAATTGACTATTTCTGTATTCATCATAAATATGACTACTTGGGGCAAATAGTTTTACCCTCTTAGCTAGATGACAATTTTGAATCAACTTTTCAATGTAAGCCTTTTCTTCACCCTCACCGTAAATATCAATATGCCAATCTGGATACTTGTCAGCAATCATTGCAAATGCTTGTATCAACCTATCTACTCTTTTAACTGAGTTTAATCTCCCAACATAAAGAATTCTTCCCGCTTCCTTTTTACTATCAACCAAATCGTCAACCGGCATTGATACTGGATTCGGTATAGTCTTAACATTATTGAAGTGCTTTCTCCAAAACAATGCATCACCATGGGTTAGCGTAATTACCATATTCACTTTTTTCAATACCTTCATAATGCGATAGTATTTCAGCCATCTACTAACAACATTAGCTTTTAATAACTCCACAGAGGTACTATGTGCTTCATATACAATTGGGACAAAAGGCAGCATCGAAGTTATTTCATTCTGAAACTCGTTCAGATTGTGAGGTAATGCCATGACATCTGGATGTGATCTTTCTACTAGAGAATGAAGCCTTTTTCTAAATGTTCGCTTCATTCTATATTTAACAAAAGGCCGTAAAAGGAAATTATATTTATAAACTGTAAAATAGCGGCAATTCAAATCAATATAGCAGACATTAGGAGAGAGTTGGAAAGAGAATGGATGATCTCCCTGTTCATAGGTTAACAACGTGACATCATGCCCTCTATCAGCTAACCAATTTGCTTTATCAGTGACAACCCGCTCTATTCCTCCCATAAGAACTACGGATCTTAATACAAACACTATCTTCATATTTACAAATTCACTAAAGATTCAAACAATTCTTTCCATTGGGGCATAATTTGATTTCTAGAATATTGCTGTGCAGACAAGATACCAGCCTGTCCCATCTTCAAGCGCAACGACTTATTCTCAATCAGTTGACAGACACAATCAGCAAACTTCTTAATATTTCTATTTTCAATTAGGAAGCCATCAACACCATCAGTAATTATTTTACAGGGGCCATCCGCTTCGAAAGCCACAACAGGCAGACCACATGACATCGCTTCGGGAAGAACGAGCCCAAAAGGTTCGTAGTGAGAGGCGATCAGGAAGATAGAACTATCCACGTATTTCTCAAAAATATTAGCAGTGGACATGTGTATATGTATATTTGCATGCATTCGTTCTGCTTGAACAAATAGTTCACCACGCTTCTCCCCATCACCATACAAATCTAAATGCCAGTCGGAGTGAAATTTATGTACCAGTCCCCAAATTGCAAGTAAATCGTCAAGCCCTTTCTGTTCTGTATAGCGTCCTACAAATATAGCATGCTTACTGCTTCCGTTTGATATCTTGCCTGTATCATTTTGGTGAACTGTATTAGTAATAATTTTAGTCTTGACAAAAGGCGCCCAATCATTAGCGTCAGTTGGGTTTAACGTAACAAGGAGGTCGAAATGCCTAACGAGTTTTTCTGTCATTTTCAACTCCCATTTAGATTTCCACAAATGCAACAAACTCTTCCTGTTTAAATAATCATTATTAATAAGGAAACGTTTATCAATATGAGACTCTGCAACTTTCTTAAACGATAGCGGGCAATCAACCATCACCGACAGGTAGGTAGCGATATAGGTCGTGCAGATAACAATGTCAGGAGAGTGTTCTTCAATAAAATCGTTGAACTTCCTTTGTAACAAGCGCTTCATCCTCCACATTTTAAAGAAGCGAAAGAAAACAGAGTATTGGTAGAGAGTAAAGAAACGTACGTTCAAATCAATGTGTTTCACGTTAGCAGATAAATCAAAAGAAAATGAATGACTTCCTTGCTCGCTAGTCAGTGCGATGACTTCAAAACCATAATCGGAGAGCCAGTTCATCTTTTCTATAAGGATGCGTTCTGTTCCCCCTCTATGGATAAAACTTTCATAAAAATAAACTATTTTTATCATATCACACTGTTATACTTAAGTTTTCTACCAACAAAGTTTTTTATTATTCTTACCGTTATTCCCTCCGGCAATATACTTAACAACTTATAAAGATAACTGCGATAATTTCCATAACGCAAAGTTTGGAAAATTGATAAAGGGGAATGCAAAAAGCTACGCAGTTCTAAATCACTAATCCATGGATAAATCTTATCACGTTTCTTAAGTACCTCACTAATAATGTAGTAATCAGTATCCAAAATGAAATTGAGCCATTTTGAGAAATACGGTCTCCCTAACAACCTTTCATAACGATATTTTAGCGTATTCATAGTCTCCACATTCCGCAGAATCTCATCCTTACCAATTGTATCCCTCTTCTGAAAATTAGACAGTGTATTTTCTCGACACATATATGAATATGTCACATCTGGCAGAAGTACAGCACGAGTTACATATGTAACTAAATCATATTTAAATACCATGTCCTCCCAAAAGTTTGTATTAACAAACTGCAAATGGTACTTTCGGACTATATTCAAATCCAATAGTACATTCCATATATTGGCCTGCAACGCTCCGTAATGACTAAAAGCATATGTTGCCAGTTCATCAGGCTTTGAAAAAAACAAGTGGGAAAAATGAAACAATTTATTTTGGGGTTTATCATTATATAATTCTACCTGTTGGTATGATGCCATAACTATCTCGGCATTATATTTCAAAACAGCAGACATCATGAGAGAAATCGTAGTCGAAATCATCAAATCATCAGCATCGAGGAAATACAAATAACGGCCTTGGGCTTCCTCAACAATTCTATTTCGAGCACGTCCAATTCCACCATTTTGAGGTTGACGTACAATACGGATATCCTTACCACGAGCATGCGTCTGCTGATATTCACGAACGATATCAATAGAACTATCTGTGCCACAGTCGTCAAGCACCAGAAACTCAATGCTGTCAAAAGTCTGCGCCAAAGCAGAGTCCATCGTCAAACGAATGTACTTTTCTACATTATAGACGGGTATTCCTATCGTTACTTCGTATGCCATAACACTGCATTCACATTATCTCTTCCATTCTATTTGCAAAGATACGAAAAAAATCCATAGAAAATATATTTTCCCAAATTAAATTTGTATATTTGCAAAATGAAATAGTATCAACGATGAAAATAGCATATATCATGTATCCAGGTGCCTGTTACATGGGAGCAGGTGACGGCAGTAAGATGCAAGCCGAGATTTGGGCTAAAGAACTTGAGCGCAAAGGGCATCAGGTTGATCGTATCACCCCTTGGGGACACTACAACTGGAGTCTGTACGACATTATTCATGTATTCGGCTTTGGTCTGTGGAACTACGACATGATACACTGGGGAAGCGGCATCAACCCGAACTTTGTGTTTTCACCTATCATAGATACTAATACCCCGATGTGGAAATACCACCTGGCAACTCATTTCGGATGTAAACAGCTCAGACTATTTTCGCAGAACTATGCACTGCGCCAATACAAAAACGAGGTCAAGCTGTTTCTGGCTCGTACAGAATATGAAGCCAACTATCTACGGCGAGGTTACAACATACCAGCGGAGAAGGTAAACATTATTCCCCTATCCTATCGTGAAGACCACTACGATCCAATGATTGCCAAAGAGCCTTTCTGCCTGTTTGCCGGTACCATGACACAAGCCCGCAAGAACGTGCCCCGACTTATAGCGGCTGCAAAGAAATATGGATTTCCACTAAAGTTGGTAGGCAATAAGGGGAATGCGGAGTCTGAAGCTCATTTGCGCCAGTTGATTGGTAATGCTGATAACATCGAAATCTTAGGATTTGTCAGCGACGAAGAACTAACATCCCTCTACAACAAAGCCAAAGTATTTGCCCTTCCCAGCCTCAACGAAGGTGTAGGACTTGTGGCTTTAGAAGCTGCCATTCACGGATGCAATATTGTCATCACGAAACTAGGCGGTCCGAAAGAGTATTACGAGGAGGGAACAGCCCAACTGGTCAATCCCTATGACGTTGATGCCATCGGTCAGGGTGTGATGCGTGCGCTAAATGATAATACCTCCCAACCGCACCTAAGAGAAACTATCAAAGAGAAATACAACGTCTCAACATGTGTTGACAGACTCATTGATGCTTACAAGAGCATACAATAAAACTTCTACCGCCAATTGAATATGAGTCTTATCTTCAACGGCGCTGAGCCAGATATTGGCGGTAAGGCATGTTGAAATCGACGAAGACATGATGAGGAGGAACTTGTTTTTCTGCAGGCTCATGGAAATCAGTGCGCTGGTAGCGAGTCTCTAAGTACTCCAGATAGTCGCGGACAATCATGTACTGTTTGCCCTCAAACGCTATCGTTGAATAGTTTTCAAATACTGAGGGTCTATAGACAAAGGTGTTAGCCCATGCACCGAATAGTTCAGAGTAGCCATAGTGTTTGGTGCGTCCCAAGCGTTCTACCACGCGCTGATACCACATCAAGTAATGGCGACGATTGGAAAGAACATTTCCTAACAGCCACGTACGGATTCGGTTCTTAAGACTGCGGCCTGGCAACACGCCACGCATCACCATCAGCATACGCTTATACAGGAAGACATCTATCCAACGTAGGGCATTAAGCGGAACCCGGTCGTAGACAGTAATGTCGACAAAGATGCCATATACCTCTCCATTCTTCTGAACATAAGTGGTATTGTCGTTGACCACTTTGCTGAAAGGATTGCGGAAGTCATCACCCTGCTGGTAACTCTCCAAGTGAAAGCCTTCGGGCAGCAATGCGGGAGCAACCTGCTGAAAGCGTTCATAATCCGGACGTACCATCATCACGTCGATGTCGTCATCCCATGGCAGACAACCTTTATACAGGTGAGCACCAATGACACTTCCGCCGCATAGGGAGTAGCGGATGTGCTCACGGCGACAGATGTCATCGATGAGGTCCAGTATCTCGATGCACTTCAGCTGAGTCTGTCTGATGTTCTGGTCTACTGTTTCCATGCTACTTGGTCTATTACTTGCTGCATCTGAATCGTCCATGCCAGATGCTCCACACTCTTACGAATCTCCTCCGGAGGCATGGTGAAACGCTGCACAAAGTCGATGATTTGCTGAATGTCTATCGGCGACTCGTCGGCAGGGGCTTTCAGCACATAGGGCTGGCTGTCGAAGTCTGCGTCTTGTTCGCTATATATAAAAGGTATGCCACGGGTGGCATACTCCCGATTCTTCAGGGTTTTGATGACAGTGATGCCGCTACGATGCCGGCCCAGGGAGCCAATGGCAAACTGGCACTGGTTGAAGACTGCGTCGAGCTCAGCGTCAAAGAGGGTGCCATGGAAGATGACGCGGTCCTGCAGGTGGTAGTGCTCAATGATGGGACGAAAGACATGGGTCATGGTATTGGGATGCACACCACCCACGACGTGGAAGTACACCTTGCACTGGCCGTTTCGTTCATAGTATTGTCCCAGCCCTTTCATCACGCGGTCAAAGCCGTGCCACGCATGCACCTCGGCCACTCCGATAAGATGGAGGTCAGAAGAGGTGTGGGGTGAGAACTGATGCAGCGGAATGCTGTCAAAGTCTACACCATTACTGATGCGGATGGTCTTCTGACCGAATATCTCCTCGGCGTCGCTGAAAGTCACCACAGCGTCCATCTGCTGATAGAGTGAACGACGGAAGAACTGGTCTACCTTCAGTCCCAAGCGTTGCTTCCACTCGAAATTGCGAAACTCGTCATCATAGGGATAGGTGGGAATCTCGGTCACGGCATGTATGCCAGCCTCACGCAACCGCCGGAAGAAACGGGTGAGCCACGGATTAGCATTCTGGAAACAGCGGGCATAGACCAGTTCTATGCCTTCCCGACGGCAGTAGTCGTAGACAGCGTCATAGCTGAAGCGCTGACGCAGACCGGCCAGCCAGCCGCTGCCGAAATCCTGCAGCACACGGCCGTCAATATAGCGACAACGATGACCTTCAGGCGAGAAGTCGTAGTAACAGAGCCTGACGTCGTGACCGCCCTCTCGGAGTCCCTTCACCTGATAGTGTATCTTCTTGGAGATACCACTATGAGCAGAAAAGCCATGATATACCAGGAACAGAATCTTTAGCATACGGCATATTTTTCTGCAAAAGTAAGTAAAATATTTGGAATAATGAAAAAATAGCCGTATTTTTGTAGGCAGAAATGAAAAGAATCTGCTTCCTGACCGACTCCATCTTCTCGTATGGCGGCGTACAGCGAGTGACGGCGGTGATTGCTAAGGAATTGGCAAAGCAGTACGACGTGACCATTGTCACCACTGACCGCCCGGAACAGGAGGACACCACGTTCTATGGTCTCAGCGAAGCACCCATCCACTACCGCTACTTTGCGTTTCCAGAGGTGCGCCGCTGGAAGTACTACTTCTGCAAGGCCTACAGCTGGCTCTACAGAAGACATCTGCCCCAGACACGGCTGACGTCAGACCTCTACGCCCACAGTTCGCTGCCCAGTGAAAAACGCAAGGCTCTGTGGCGCGAACTGCAAAGGGGAAGCTACGATGTCGTCATCGGCGTGCATGCGCCTTTGGCCGTGCGGCTGGCCACCTGTCGGCAGCACCTGCCGGGGGTACGGCTGTTGGGGTGGATTCACAACTCTTACGAGGCACTTTTCGGCAAGGGGTCACTCTACATTGGGCCTGAACTCTGCAGGCACTACGAGTTCCAGTTGGCTAAGCTCGACGCTACGGTAGTGCTCTGCCACGACGACGCCCGGAAATACCACTTCCCCACCCGCATCATCTATAATCCGCTGACACTGGTGCCCGACGCCCCGTCCGAAGGTACGTCGAAAAAGTTTCTGGCCGTAGGCCGTTTCTCCCGGCTGCACAAGGGTTTCGACCTGCTGATAGAGGCTTTCCGCATCTTTGCACAGCACAATGAGGAGTGGACGCTCGACATTGTGGGCGAGGGTGTGGAGGAACCGCTCTACCGCCAGCTCATCAAGGAGTACCACCTGGAGAATCGCATACATATACACCCTTTCACCAGCCACGTCCAGCACTACTACCACGAAGCTCAGGTTTACGTGCTCTCGTCACGCTGGGAGGGCTTCGGACTGGTGCTGGTGGAGGCCATGGCCCACGGACTGCCCGTGGTATCGTCAGACCTTCCCACAAGCAAGGAGATCATGGGCGACTTTGGTCTCTACTTCATCAATGGCGACGTCAACGGCATGGCGCGCCAGATGCACGCTGCCACCCAGCTGGACTGGCACATGGCATCACAGCAGGCCATCGAGATAGCTCGCCGCTTTAATATGGAAACCATCAGCCATCAATGGCACGAAATCATCAACGCATGAAAGACAGAGAACAACTACGCACCAGGCTGCGCCACTCGCCACAGCTGAAACGATGGCTTGACTACCTCATCATGAACCAGCGCGACGCCCGTCCTCGCTGGTACGTCCGGCTGCTGGCCCCACTCTACCAGCATCGCGGCAGCCGCTCGAAGATATACCACAGCGTACGCATGGACACGCCACCCTACCGCCGCTTCTGGCTGGGCAGGCGCAGCGTCATTGAGTCGTTCTGCTGTATCAACAATGCCGTGGGCGATGTCACCATTGGCGACCATACGCGCATCGGCATCCACTGCACCATCATTGGTCCCGTCTGCATAGGTCACCACGTCAACCTGGCACAGGGCATCACGGTGACGGCGCTGAACCATAACTTTCAGGATCCTGAACAGCGCATCGACCAGCAGGGCATCGCCACCCGGCCCGTCGTCATTGGCGACGACGTATGGATTGGTGCCAATGCCGTCATACTGCCCGGCGTTACCATCGGCAGCCATGCTGTCATAGCGGCAGGTGCCGTCGTTACAAAAGATGTACCAAGCCAAACCGTAGTGGGCGGAGTGCCGGCAAGGGTTATCAGGGAAATCAAGAATAACGAGACTTCGGTATAATGGAATACCGAAATACCGAAATACCGAAATACCGGAATACCGAAATACAAAAACACCAAACACCACAAAAGAAACATGAAAATAGGTATCGAGGCTCAGCGCATATTTCGCAAGAACAAGCACGGCATGGACTATGTCGTACTGCAGGAGATTCTGCAGTTACAACAAATGCAGACGGGCGACGAATACTACGTCTTCGTCAAACCCGGTGAAGACCGTTGTGTGGAAAACTCTGACAACGTGCACGTCATAGAACTGCACTGCCCCTCCTATCCGCTTTGGGAACAGTTGGCACTACCGCGGGCCGCCAAGAAATATGGTGTACAGCTACTGCACTGCACAAGCAATACGGCACCCATCTGGTGTGACGTGCCCTTGGTACTTACACTTCACGACATCATTTTTCTGGAGCCTCGCGACAAGGGCATTGCGGGTCACACGTCGACCTTTAGGTTAAAGAACAAGTCAATTTACCAGAACATGGGGTGGCTCTATCGTCGGCTGGTAGTGCCACGCATACTGCCCAAATGCCGACGCATCATTACCGTTTCTAACTTTGAGAAACAGAATATCATCAGTAAATTAGACATTGACGAAGAACGCATGGCCATGATATATAATGGCTACAACGAATGGTTTCGCCCACAGACGGCAGACGACAAACGGCAGCCATCATACTTCTTCTTCCTCGGCAACACGGATCCCAAGAAGAACACAGAGCGCACACTGGTAGCCTACTCTAAGTATTTAGAGCAGTCGCAAACCAAGCGTCGACTGTTGATGGCCGACCTGGATCGCAACTACCTCAACGATATCGTCAGCCGCAACCACATCGAGAACATTCTGCCCATGCTCGACATGCCCGGCTACATTCCCAACAGCCAGTTACCTAAGGTCTACAATGAGGCCTTCGCCTTCCTCTACACCTCGCTGCGCGAGAGTTTCGGCATACCTCTGTTAGAGGCTATGGCCTGTGGTACGCCCGTCGTCACCAGCAATACATCATCAATGCCTGAGATTGCTGGTTCTGACGCTATTCTCGTCAACCCGGAGAGTAGCGACGCTATAGCACAGGCAATGCTCCACTTGGAACAAGACCGGCTATTCTATGAGAAACAAAGGAAAATCGGACTGGAGCGTGCACAATTGTTCTCTTGGCGAAATACAGCTGAGCGACTGAACCAGCTATATCACTCTATCCTATAGCATATCACTCCATGCTATAAGTCCGCTATGGGTTATAACATTCCCTCAAACAGGTCCAGTGACTGATCATAATGCTGTTCCACTTCCTCCCCAGACTCTTTCTCAAACTGAGTAGCCTCACGGAACTGCAACATCATCTGCTGGGCATCGTTTGAGCCCGCAGTATTCAGACGATAACAACCACGCTGTCCGGTACTCTCTATGAGCGACTGTCGAGACTTTGAATTCCTCAGCAGATAATTCTGTACATAGCCGCGCACTTCCTCAAAATCAGGTTGATGGAAGAAGGTACAGTTCAGGTTATAAACGTGCCTACTGATGTTCTGCACGCTGATACCCCGTTCGCCGGCCTCTGTAAGTATTTTCAATATCTGTTGGTCGTAAGTCATTTGTTATCACCGATAAAAAGGGCTGGAAAGCCTTTGTACTCCAGCTTCCAGCCCTTTCTTATAATTCTTAATGAGTAGATTAAGCGAGTGTAATAGCATCGTCAGCAGCCACCAACTTGCCCTCCTTAAAGAGCCAGCCCAGACCCAGCAGTGTTTCCTCTTCGCTGATCTTAGCAGCCTTAGCGATTTCCTTAACGGTCAGAGCCTTTCCAGCAGCAGCGAGTGCCTGATAGACGTCACCAGCCTTGAAGCCGGCATTCTCAGCATTTACAGCAACAGCTGCCTTCTTAGGAGCAGCAGCCTTCTTTACGGTTGCCTTCTTGGGCTCCTCAGCTTTGGGAGCAGCAGCCTTCTTTGTAGTTTTCTTTTCTGCCATAGTTGTTTAAAATAATTTTTATACGCTTTAATAGTTTTCCTATCTTTGCGATGCAAAATTAACAACTTTTTCTGTTTAAGTGTCTGAACAATACTTATTTTTAAGAATTATTCGCTCAATTCTTGACGTAGGTCAAGTGAGAGTTGTAGTTCTTCCAACTGTTTGGGGTCCAATTCGCCTGGTGCGTCCAACATGACATCGCGTCCGCTGTTGTTCTTCGGGAAAGCTATACAGTCGCGTATAGAGTCCAGTCCGGCCATGATGCTCACGAAACGATCCAAGCCAAAAGCCAAGCCTGCATGAGGGGGTGCTCCATACTTGAAAGCATTAATCAAGAAGCCAAACTGAGCCATAGCGCGCTCGGGGGTGAAGCCAAGTATCTGGAACATCTTCTCCTGCAACTTGCCGTCGTGAATACGCAGCGAACCGCCACCGACCTCAATGCCGTTGCACACGAAATCGTAAGCGACAGCACGCACTTTCTCCGGTGCTGTATCCAACAGGGGAATATCGTCTGGATTGGGGAGGGTGAACGGATGGTGCGTAGCCATCAGGCGTTGTTCCTCATCGCTCCACTCAAACAGTGGGAAGTCAACAATCCACAGACACTTGAATACATTCTTATCTCTCAGTCCCAAGCGGTCGCCCATTTCCAGACGCAAGGTGCAAAGTTGGGTGCGCGTCTTATTGGCCTTATCGCCAGAAAGTATCAGTACCAGGTCGCCATCCTTGGCTCCGGTCTTCTCTTTTAGTTGCTGCCATATCTGAGGCTCATAGAACTTGTCAACGCTGGACTTAACTGTACCATCGCTGTTATACTTCACATATACCAAACCTTTGGCACCCACCTGCGGACGTTTGACAAAGTCGGTCAACTGATCCAACTGTTTGCGGGTGTAGTCTGCACAGCCGGGAACTACTATACCTCCGATGTACTCTGCCTCATTGAATACAGGGAATGAACCGGTGCCCTTCAGTACGTCCATCAGTTCTACAAACTCCATACCGAAACGCAAGTCTGGTTTGTCGCTACCAAAACGACGCATGGCTTCATGCCAAGTCATACGCTCCAACGGCGGAAGCTCAACGCCACGTACTTCCTTAAACAAATGGCGAGCCAACTCCTCGAAGATGTTCAGTACGTCCTCTTGGTCGGCAAACGACATCTCACAGTCTATCTGTGTAAACTCCGGCTGACGGTCAGCACGCAAGTCCTCATCACGGAAACATTTGGCTATCTGGAAGTAACGGTCAAAGCCACTCACCATCAGCAACTGCTTCAGCGTCTGCGGTGACTGGGGCAGTGCATAGAACTGACCGGGATTCATGCGTGAAGGCACGACGAAATCCCGTGCTCCCTCAGGAGTAGAACCAATCAGTATGGGGGTTTCCACCTCAATGAAGTTCAGATTGTCCAAGAAGTTGCGTATCAAGATGGTCATCCGGTGGCGCAGCTCCAGATTTTTACGCACACACGAACGACGCAGATCCAAGTAGCGATACTTCATGCGTATGTCATCACCACCATCAGTATTGTCCTCAATGGTGAACGGTGGTGTCTGGCTCTCACTTAGTACGTTCAACTGCTGAGCCAGGATTTCGATGTCACCCGTTTCCATTTTCGGATTCTTAGCCTGTCGCTCACTGACAGTACCAGTCACCTGCACACACCATTCACGTCCCAGTTTGTTGGCCTGTTCACACAGGGCTGCATCTTTTGACTCATCAAACACCAGCTGCGTAATGCCATAGCGGTCACGCAGGTCGACAAATGTCATGCCACCCATCTTGCGGGTTTTCTGAACCCAACCGGCCAGTGTTACTTGCTGTCCGGCATCGGTGAGTCGCAGCTCACCACAAGTTTTTGTCCTATACATTATTATATATGTGTTATTCGTTTCGAATTGCAAAGGTACAAAATAAGTGAGAGAAATAAACACCACACAATAGTCTTATTTCTGTTTTAACTTTTGTTTGTAGTTTTTCCTTGAAATTAACACAAATCATCAGACATGACAGACAACAATATTGCCTAACCAACTATTAGGGTTATAATGCATTATAGGTAGCATCATCAACAGGCTCGCACCACTCGTTCGTGGCTCCCTCCTGGACATCCTTATGATAAGTCAGGTGCTGAAACCACGAGTCTTTCTGTGCTCCATGCCAATGTTTCACCTCGGCAGGGATGGCGATAACTGTGCCAGGAGTCATCTCAACGGGAGCTTTACCCCATTCCTGATACCAGCCACGACCTGCAACACATATCAACACCTGCACTTGCTTGTGGTGAATATGCCAGTTGTTGCGACAACGAGGCTCAAAGGTGACATTCATCACACCACCGCCAACGTCGGCCAGATAGCTTTGGCCAATAAAATACTTTCCGTAAGGATTACGTTCGCCTTTAGGCCACTTGGTACTCAGGGTGTAGCCTTCGCTGCAGAGCCAAGCACAGAGTTCATCCACCAGCTGCTTAGAGTTGCCCATATTCACGGCACCTTGCTTGTGGGCAGCCAACTGTGGAGCAACTCCTTCGAGACCACTCAGGGCTGCTACAGTAACTATTTCACGGTCGGCAGCAGAAAGTTGGTCGCCAGCGAAGATGTCGCCGAAGAGATGCGACTTCAGATAGTAATCGTCCTGTGGACAGAAAGTATAGTTGAAAGGGCTTCCTGAGAGTTGTGTCTGGTTTTTAACGCCCAGTTCGTATGCCTTCTTAGCATCGTCCCATTCTGCAGGACGCTTCCAGGGTTTTCCTTCCTGCCAGTGGGCCTGCTTGTTCTCCAATACCGTGTTCAGCACACCCAATGCATTCAGCGAACGTGGGAATCCTGTGTATGCATAGAGTTGCGCGAAAGCCTCCTTCAATTCGTTGATGGTTACGCCCTTGTCAAGAGCCATACGTACAGCAGGCTCCAAACGTTCCATGTCGCCCTGTGCCATCAAGCAGGCACAACCTGCTAATCCTTTCTGTCGTTCAGTCAGCGTCTGTGCATCTACCATTGTCATTATCAATAATACTGCAAATAAAAAGATGATTCGGTTCATATTACAGACTCTCTTTCAGAATATCTGTCACATTCTCCTTCGTCAAATTCAGATAACCGGCGGGATAGACAACGGTGGTCTCGGTAATGCCGGGAATCATTTCGGAGGTAGCACCCAGTTCACTGATAGTCAGAGGAAGGCCAATTTCCTGCATCCAGGTCTTCAGGGCCTGTAGGCCCGCCTCGGCCATCTGCTCGTCGGTTAGTCCGTCGCCCTGAATATTCCACACATTTTTGGCAAAGCGCACAAACTTCGACACGCCGTACTGCATGGCGCGGCGGTAGTAGGCCATTGAAACGGAGGCCAGCGCATAGCCGTGAGGGGCGTGCGTCCAGGCTCCAACGCTGTGGCCAATCATGTGTACCATCCAGTCCTGCTTCTTGCCCAGACCGATGAGTGTGTTCAGTGCCCAGGTAGCAGTCCACATGATGTTCGAGCGTGCCTCGTAGTCCTGCGGATTCTTCACGGCGATGCGGCTACTGTGGATAACGGAGCGCATCAGCCCCTCAGCAATGTAGTCGCTGGTGTTATCGTCGAAGTCCGAGAAGTACTGTTCCATGATGTGGTTCATAATATCATAGATACCAGCCTTCATTTGATTCTCTGGTACAGTCATTGTGAACTTGGGGTTGAGAATGGAGAACTTTGGCATCAGACGACTGTCGAACACGTGGCCTACCTTAAAAGTATGCTCGGCGTCTGTAATCACAGTACCGGCGTTCATTTCGGAACCAGTACCAGCCATCGTCAGAATGCAACCAACTGGCAGCAGTCGCTGGTCCGCAGCGGGGTTCTCCTGTTTCAGCCAGAACTTATCCCAATAGTCTCCATCATAATAAACCGATGCTGCTACAGCCTTCGAATAGTCACACACACTGCCGCCTCCAAGTGCAAGAATCAGGTCCACCTCGTTTTCACGGGCTATCTTTACACCCTCGTGCAGCTTCTCCAATGTTGGATTAGTCATCACGCCAGAATTCTCGACAATAGTCTTACCAGCCTCTTTGAGGACTGCCACTACCTGATCGTAGATACCGTTGCGTTTTACACTGCCGCTGCCGTAGTTCAGCATCACCACTGAGCCATAGCCCTTCAGTTCGTCCTTAAGGAAGTTCAAAGCCTCATCACCAAAATACAGTTTGGTGGGATTGTAATAAGAAAAGTTCCCTAACATAGTTGTATTCAGTTTTAAAGTACTCTTTTCATTTACCTAAAAAATCTGATGCAAAGTTACAATGCTCTTCTGATACTTCAGTTACACAAATTGCATTACTTTTTTCACTTTTTGCATAAATCATTCTTTTTACTATAAAATTATGTGTAATTTTGCAACTATGAAGGTAGATTTTCAGTATTCAACAAACTTCTATGGGATGAATGCGCACGAGTTAGGGCACAACTGCATGCACCTGCTCTGCCTGGCTGGAGAGGGCAGTTTCGTGTTTAACGAGCGCTGCTATCACATCGTCAAAAACGACCTGGTGGTCATACCGATGCCCAATCGTGTCAGCAACCTGGCGGCACATGCCGACTTGCAGGTGGAGTGGTTTGCTGCCGACTATAAGTTTTTGCAGAGCCTGCTACCATCTAACAACTACAGCATTGGGGGTAGCATCTCGCTGAACCAAGACCCCGTCATCCATCTGTCAGACAAACAGGTCCTTCATCTGCAGGATGACTTTCATCGTCTACGTGAACGAATGGCCGACCGTCAGCTACTGTTCTACCGTGAACTGATGGGCAGTCTCTGTCTGACGATGATGTACGACATCTTCGAGGCCCATTCCCAGCGCGATGCCACCGAGTCGCATACTGACCGAACGGCCTACATCGTGAAGCAACTCATAGCAATACTCTCTACGGGTATCAGCCGTACAGAGCGTAACGTGAGCTACTATGCCAAGCGGCTGAACGTATCGCCGAAATATCTCTCAGCTACCATCAAGCGCTTAACGGGCCATAACGTAACATTCTACATCGACCGCTACACCATACCCATACTGAAAGGGTACCTGAATGACGAGCGTCTGTCACTCACTCAGATAGCTGAACGGATGAAGTTCACCACACTTTCATATTTCAGCCGTTACTGCACCAAGCACCTCGGTCTGTCACCAAGTGAATACCGTCTGAGCCTGCAGCCAAAGTAAGGCACGATAACATCAACTTTTAAATAACATACGTTATCTTTGTTTGTTGAATATCAGTTTCATCGTCTCCGGGTCGAGCGGCTGCATGGTGGGCAGTTTCAGACTCTTTACCATGTGCATCGTGCCCAGCTTGTACTTCAGGAAATGCTCCGTCTTGATGTGGCTCTGATAGGCTTCTTCAGAGGCATAGATTTCGAGAATGCGAATCTGTGTGGAGTCCTCGGCGCTCTGCATCGGAAAGAGGCAGACGACTCCAGGTTCAAGCTCCACGCTCTGCCGGTCCACTTCGTTGGCAAACTTCAGGTATTCCTGCAGATGCTCAGGATATACCTCGATTTCAGCTAATCTAACTATCATGGTCTCATTTTTTACAGGCGTCGCTTTAACTTGTGCCACTGTCGTAACAGATAGCATAAGAGCGAACAACATAAGGAAAAGTTTCTGTTTCATTGCCATTTTTATTTTACTATTCGTTTCCTACCATTTGTAATGTAGTGAGTCCCTGCCGGACATACACGGGCCAAAGCCACAATCTTATCACCCAGCATCAGCCACAGATGGATAGCCTTCTGGTCATCGCCGTCCAAATCCTGATAGACGCAGTTCTGTTCCACCACGAACACCTCACTACGCACTCTCAGCAATTCATACAGCTCATCCGTGGTCAGTTGCCGAATATAGAACTGCTCACTGGCGTGTACCACCATTACCAGCAGGCAGGCAACTACGCGGATGTAATCTACAAAAGCTATTCGTTCCTTTGTCATTGTTCTATCCCTTGACGTATCCTGGCTTTTCTGTACTTCGCCTTGACTATCTCGTAGGAGTTTCGGGTTAGTTCCTTCAGCAGTTCATCGGGAGCTGTAGCAGGATTGATGCCTATCCAGTGCTTGGGCGATTCGTTGTACGGATTGCCGATACACTCATGCTGTGCCTTCAAGTCCTCGATACGCTCAGGCTGGCATTTGAGCGAGACGACCGAGAAATCGTTACAGTCGAAGAATGAAAACATGTGGCCTGACACATAGAACACCAACACGCCCTCTCCGCTCTTGAATTTCTGAAACGGCAGTTTTTCTTCTATGTCTGCGCCTAATGACAGGCAAAAGTCACGATAATCCTCTATGTTCATCCATATTCAAGTATTTGTTTAAAAGAAAAGCAGATAGACCAGGTAGCCGTCACCTTCTTAAATACACGTTTCTTTCCCATAAATGTTCGTGGAGGTTTAAGCTCTACCTAGCTATAGAGTCGTTGATTTGCATGTTCTGAAAATCGACTGCAAAATTAGCAAAAATAGTTTAAATAGAGGGCTTCTTGCATCTTAAAAAATCAAAAAAGTGAGTCTCTATAGCATTCGTAAAATCGATTTTTTTCGTTAATTTTGCAAGGTAATGATTGATATTTTATCACTAAAACCAAGAGATTTATGTCAAAGACAAAAGGAGCAACACCCGATTGGATGCTGCTCCCTTTATTTATGCGGTTAATCAATGTCCGTTATGAGACCTCGATGGCCTTGGTGACCTTCTCCTTTGGCTCGGTCTTCGGCATCGTGATGGTCAGGATGCCGTCCTCTACCTTGGCAGAAATCTTGTCACGAACTACATCGTCAGGCAACACGTAGTTCTGCTCATAGTTCGAGTAACTGAACTCACGACGCAAGTAGTGACGGTGACTATCCTCATGCTTGTGTTCCTGTTTGTTTTCGATGGCGATGGTGAGGTTGCCGTCGTCATTGATGCCTACGCGGCAATATTCCTTCTTGATGCCTGGGGCTGCAAGCTCCATCGTATAGGCCTTCTCACTCTCCTTGACATTGACTGCGGGTGCTGTACTGTTGGCACGAGGCATGAAATCAGTGTTAAAGAAATCATCAAACATCGTTGGGAACATTGCCTCCGCTTGTTTGCTTCGGCTTTCACTAAGGATAGTGCAAAGTACATGCCTACAGAACGAATCTGTGCCAAAATGACAATCGCGAAAGTCAATCTGGCACGGAATTTAAACTCGCTTAAACTATGCTGACAATTTATTATACTCAGTTAAACATTGATTCTGTCACATCAGGCACTTCATGGCATAATTGCCATTCCATATATATACAAGAATCCCCGGCTTGCAAATTGTGCAGGTCGGGGATTTGACTGTTATATAAGTTTTCACCTATATACTAATCTTCATATGGATAATATATACGTGTGGCTGGCTGGGGCTTGTAGATAACGAGGTTGCCCGGCATGGCATTCTCCATATACAGCTGATGATCCCAGTCACCTTGAGTAAACTTGAAATAGGCAGGCAGGTGGAGCTGAAGGTCGATCACGTAAGTGCCGTCACTCTGCTGCTTCATCTTTACTCCCTTCGGATTCCAGTTGGCCAGAGCCTCCTGATTGCCTGTGATATATACATCACCCTTCAAATCCTTACCTTTCAGTTCAAAGTGAATGGGATATGTTTCCTGACTCGTGTACTGCTGAAGCAACGACGTGGAGAACTGAAGATATTCCCTTAATGCCTCGGTAAGACTCGGAACAAAGCTGGGATTGTGATCGTAATCAGGAAAAGTTTGTACTGAAGCGATTGTACCATTGGCGAAATTAGACCTGTTGCTGAGGAAAGTGCTGACGCGCTGCCATCCTTGTGTCCAGTCTTCGCCCCAATCAGAACGCTTACTACCAATCTCGTTAGCCATAGAAGTATAGATGAAACGGGGCTTCGTGAGGCTCTTGAAGGGATATTGTTCGATGCCGCTGGCCACCCTGAACTCATCGAAATAACAGTTGGGAGACATGGCGATGTAATCATCAAACAAATCGTCGGTAACCATACAGTCGAGCACGAATGACGCACTCAGCGAGTGTCCGATACCGATGGTACGGCCAGATGTGCGATGGTTCTTGTCAATATATGGCATCAGTTCGTTCTTCAGGAACTTCTTTAGATCTCCCGAACGACCATAGCCTTGTTCATATTTAAAGAGTCCTTTGCCTTTCGTACTCTCATGGATGGGCATAGGCAGATAATCAGTATTACGATAGTAATCGATGTCAGGTAGGTTGGTTGAGCAGATGCCAACGATGATAAAGCGTTTACTATCGTCCTGACTTGTGGGGCAAGCTAAATCTAATGCACAATGCACGAAATCGAACTTAGAACGTTCTTGCGAGTCGAACACATACATGACGTCAAAATCTGTGGCGTCATATTCATCGTAGCCCTCAGGGGTATAGATGAGTACCTGGCGTTCGTGGTTGAAATACTGAGACTTCATAGAGAGGTCTGTAACTCTTGCTACGGGCTGAGCCACAGCAAAGACTGCCGCAAAAAGCAGCGTGATAGAGAATACAAACTTTTTCATTTTTCAGATAACTACTGCTGTTCCACTTGTTGCTACCATGAGCATCGAGCCGTTAGCACCGACGGTTTCATAGTCGATGTCGATACCTACGATGGCGTTAGCTCCCATAGCCTGAGCACGCTGCATCATCTCCTGAATGGAGGTGTCCTTGGCTTCGGCAAGCACTTTCTCATAAGCGCCAGCACGACCGCCTACAATGTCGCGGATGCCGGCAAACAGATCCTTAAACATGTTAGCACCGATAATGGTTTCACCTGTCACAATACCCTTATATTCGCGGATAGTGTGACCTTCAATTTGTGGGGTTGTTGAGAGTATCATAATCGTTTTATTTTTAAAATTCCTTTGCGGGCCAACCGTAGTCCTGTTGAATCTCCTGGTCATTTTTGAAGAAGTAGTTCTTGGCCACCTCAAAGGCCACTTCATTACTTGCTTCGCCACTATCAGCGGGAGCAGCTGCTTGTTTGTTTCCACATGCTGCTAAAACAATCATGGCAGCGAAAGTGAATAATACCTTTTTCATTTGCATTTTCTATTTTTATGGTTTCCAAATGAATAATCCCTCAGAGTTAGTCAAAGATGCCAATAGTTCTACAGTTTCCGCTGATGGGTTATATACGGTCATATAGGTGTCATCGCCGCTAATGGTAATCAATGCATCCGATGATTTCAGATAGACAGAGAGCATACTCTCGTCTGATAGACACTTCAAAAGCATTGCCTCGATGTCCTTTGGGGCAGGATTCGTCATCCATTTCTCACCATCCTGGCTGACATCTATCTCCTCGTAACAGTTCAGCTTCAGTAGGACGTTGGTGAACTTCCTGTAGATAGCGTCAATCTGAGGATGATCCAAATAGTATTCCTCAATCTTGAAATACTGTCCTTTGCTGTCGGCTGGCACCTGCTTGGGTAGAATGTCAATCACCCAATACGGCTTTTCCAAATACTCATCTACTGTCATCGCTTAATACCACTTTATATTGTGCTCCTT